>CAZMDC010000034.1:0-24737 GCA_964565055.1 uncultured Polaribacter sp.
CTCCATTTGGAGCACCAGTTAAAGTTTTAGTTTGTCCTTCAGTTATTGAAGCAGTAGAGGTTGTATTATCAGCAACTACATCACAAACAGGAGTTACAGTAAATGTGACATCATCAGATGTAGCAGCACAAGAACCATCAGCAGCAATTGTATAACGAATTACGACAGTTGTGTTAGTGTTGATATCATCTGGAGAATATGTATTTCCATTGATAGTTCCTCCACCAGAAACGATAGACCAAGTTCCTCCAACAGGAGAGCCACTTAATGTTTTAGCTTCATCTTCGGTTATAGTTGCAGTTGAAGTAGTATTATTCGCAGTTAAACAAATTGGTGTAATAGTAAAGGTTACATCATCTGAAACAGCACTACAAGTTCCATTTGCAGGAATCGTATATCTTATTTTAACTGTTGTGTTTGTGTTAATATTTCCTGGTACATATTCATTTCCATTAATTGTTCCACCACCAGAAACAATTGACCAAGTTCCTCCAGCAGGAGTTGCACTTAATGTTTTTGTTTGATTTTCTGAAATTGACAAACCAGTAGTTGTATTGTTCACAACAATTTCAGCAGGTTCAGTTATAGTTATATCTGCTCCTAAATCTCTTGGATATTCTCCATTACCCCATCTTACCCAAACATCGTATGTACCTGGTTCTAAATTAGAATATGTAACACTTTCTGAATCATCTGAAACTTTAGTTTCATAGTTATTACCACCATCTAAACTAAACTCAATATGAGTTCTTGTTGTAGCATCATCAAAATTAAAAGTTATTGATCCATCATCTAAACCATAACAAGAAACATTTGTTTGAGAAACAGTTACAGCTGGTAATACTTTTACATTAAAAGTTACATCATCAGAAGTTTCAGCACAAGAACCATTAGCAGCAATTGTATATTTAATGGTAACATCTGTATCTCCATTTATATCTGCAGGAGTAAAGGTGTTTCCATTAATAGTTCCACCACCAGAAACGATAGAAAATGTTCCACCAGCAGGAGATGCAGTTAATGTTTTAGTTTCATTTTCAGTAATTGTAGTTGTAGATGTAGTGTTATCTGCTATTTCACAAACAAGACAATCTGCTTGATACTCCCAATAATCTGGTTTTTCATCAGGTTGCTTATTTTTTTTATTATCTTTTAATGATTTGTAAACTTTTCCCTCATATTTTACCAGTTCATCTTCATCATACTTTTCATCTTTATCCCATTCATCTATATTGTTACAATCGATTGGTGGAATTCCTGGTGTAGTTATTGTATAATCTGTAAAACACCCATCAATATTTGTAAATGCTCTTATAATATAAGTGCCTCCATTTTTAGGTGCGTTTGATAGTATAGTACTAGGTAATGAATTTGGAATTGCTGTTGCAGTTGCAATGGTTGTTGGTCCATCATAACTAGAAGCATCTAAAGAACTTATTCCATAATACTGTGCTCCAGAAACAGACTCCAAAATAATTTCGCCATTATTATTTGAAGTTGCTGCGTTTGTGCTTGTAGTTATAGAAGGTGGAGTTGGACAACAATCAGAAGATGTGTTTGTATTTAATAACACCTCTGGTTGTCTGCTGTTATTTTCTGGAACTAACCAAATTGCATCTGAAGCTTGTAATGTTCCATTGCTAACCCAAGTTTTTATATTACTAACAGAATAAGTGTTGCCATCTGCACCTGTCCAAGAATAATTATAACTGTTTGTACTTAAGTTATCTGTATAATGCCAAACTACTACAGCTACTGCTTTATAAAAATTTGAGGTTAAAGAAGTAGGTGCTGTGCTTGGAGCAAAATCTGAATGCTTCATTACAGATAGTGTTCTACGAACTTTATCTATAATTTGTGCGTTAGTGTAATTATTGTTGTTAAAACTAATGTCTGCTAAAGGAGTAAGTGTAGTATTAAAAATATCATCTTCTTTTGGAGCATCATCATACAGACTTAAACAAAAAGAAGGTGAACCACTATTGTTAATAGTAGATCTAGAAATACCCCAAGAACTCTGTTGTGTTATTAAAAGAGAACTCTCTGGAGAACATACATTTGTGCTATTTGATGAAGTATAAGAATTTAAACTTGAAAAACTCTGAAAGTTTGTTTTCTTACTAGCTTTTGAACTAGAGGTACCATTTTTTCTTATGCTTTCTTTCCCTCTTTTGTCATTTTCAGTGTTATCTTGAGCATGTGTCTGAAAATGAACTGAATTCAAAAAAACAACAAAAAGAAGTGTTGTTAAATTTTTAAATTTTATACTTTTTAATAAATCTAAAAAGTTAAACGTTAGGGTTTGGTTGTGTGTAATTTTTTTCATGGCGTGAAAAAGGTTATAATTAGGGTTACAACTTTTTTTCTCTTAGGAACAAGACTTAGAGGTTTTGAACTTAGGGACAAAATCGTTGGTTAGATGTAGATCTTTAAGGTCGTTTTATTTTGAGTGAAATAAAACAACATAAAAACCTTACTAAATACTTTTATAGAGTGTCTAGTTTAAAATCAATAATTGATTCGTTGAAAAAATTTTTTAAATTTTTATTCACTGAGAAATTCAGTAAATTTTGCGGTTTAGGGTGTAGTTTTTTCTTCATTGAAAAAAGTTTTAAATAGGGTTAACAACTTTATTATCAAGAACAAAATTATTTAATTTTGGTCTAAGGGGTTCTTTTTTTCGATTAAGTACAGTTTTATTTCGATAACTGGAACTTAGACGATACTTGCTTATAAAAATTAAATGAGGGAAATTTATTGAACAGGGGTCTGCAACAAACTAAATAACAGTTTATAAGCTTACAAATTTAACAATTAAATGATTCTTAATAAAGTAAAATTTCGTAAAAATCTTGTTTATTCTAAAGTCTAAGCACTAAATTATTGATCTTCAGCGCTTTATATTTGTTGTTTTTTAATTAAAAATGATAATGAATTGTTAAATTTCTAGAGAAATTATCTTTTTTTTATAAAAAGTAGGCCTAGAAAAGTTATTAAACCGTTAATAATCAGTAGTGCAAATCCGAAGTTAAAATCAAAAATTTGTAAACAAATCAAGTTTAAAAAATAAGTTATAATTGGAGATGCAATACAAATAAATGGAACCCAAAAATCTTTTAAATTTAGTTTAGTAAATAATCCAAAAGCATAGAGCCCAAGTAATGGGCCATATGTGTAATTTGCAAAAGTAAAAATCTTAGCAATTACACTCTCGTCTGCAATAAAGTATTTAAAAATTAAGATTGTACCAATTAAAATAAACGAAAATAGCACATGAATTTTCTTTCTAATTTTTTCTTGATCTGTACTATTTTTTTTCTTATCGATTTCTAAAATATCTATACTAAAAGAGGTTGTTAATGAAGTTAATGCTGAGTCTGCACTTGAGTATGCTGCAGCAATTAAACCAAGTAAAAAGAAAATTGCTGTTGCAAAGCCTAATGTGCCTTTTGTAGCTATAATTGGAAACAAATCGTCTTTATGTGCATCTATACCGTTTTTTTGTGCGTAATCTGTTAGTAATACTCCTAAAGCTAAAAAGAAAAAATTTACAATAACTAATACAATTGTAAACCAAAACATGTTTTTTTGTGCATCTTTTAGGTTTCTACAAGTAAGGTTTTTTTGCATCATATCTTGGTCTAAACCAGTCATAACAATTGCAACAAAAGCACCTGCAAAAAATCGTTTCCAAAAATAATCTCCAGATTTCCAATCATCAAAAAAGAATGTTTTTGAGAGTTCATTGTCTGCAACATAAGAAAAAAGATTAGTTATTTGTAACTCGTCAGAAATTGTGTAAATACAAACTCCAACAGCTATTAACATGAATAAAGTTTGTAAGGTGTCTGTCCAAACAATAGTTTTTATTCCACCTTTAAAAGTGTAAATCCATATTAATAATATTGTTAAAGTTACAGTTGCCCAAAATGGAACTCCAAACTCATCGAAAAGTAATAGTTGTAAAACATTGGCTACAAGAAATAAGCGAAAAGCAGCTCCTATAATTCTTGATAATAAAAAGAAACTTGCACCAGTTTTGTAAGAATAATTACCAAATCTATCTTGTAAATACGTATAAATTGAAGTTAAGTTTAAGCTATAATATAAAGGGAGTAAAACCAAACCAATAACTGCATAGCCAACAATGTAGCCTAAAACCATTTGCATGTAACTCATACTTTGTGCTTCCACCCAGCCAGGAACAGAAATAAAAGTGACTCCAGATAATGAGGCTCCAATCATTCCAAAAGCTACCAAATACCAAGGAGATGAATTATTTGCTTTAAAAAATGTAGCATTATTTGCAGATTTACCTGTTACGAACGATATAGTTATTAAAACAGAAAAATAACCTATAATTAGTAGTAAAATATGAAGTGGTTGCATAGTAAATTATGAATGTAAAATTCTAAAATACGAATATACTCTTTTGTCTTTTTTCTCTATTCTTTTTTCTTTAGAAGTTGTAATTTTGTTCGCTATGGATTTTTCATCAAAAATTTTAGAAAACGCAGTAAATGAGGTTTCTCGTTTACCAGGAATTGGAAAAAGAACTGCTTTACGTTTGGTTTTGCATTTGCTAAAACAGCCTAAAGAAAATACTAAATACTTATCAGAGGCATTATTGCATTTAAGAAACGATGTGAAAGCTTGTGAAAATTGTCATAACATTTCTGATACTGTTTTGTGTGATATTTGCAACAGCCCTAGAAGAAATGAAGAAATTGTTTGTGTAGTTGAAGATATTAGAGATGTAATGGCTATAGAAAGTACATCTCAATTTAATGGTTTGTATCATGTTTTGGGAGGTAAAATTTCACCAATAGAAGGCATTGGACCTCAAAATTTACAAATAGAGTCTTTGGTTAATAAAGTAGAAAAAGGTATTGTAAAAGAATTGATTTTTGCACTAAGTTCTACAATGGAAGGAGATACAACCAATTTTTATATTTATAAACAAATTGAGAAATTTGATATTACAACTTCAACAATTGCAAGAGGTATTTCTGTTGGTGATGAGCTAGAATTTGCAGACGAAGTAACATTAGGAAGATCTATTGTTAATAGAATTCCTTTTGAGCAATCTATAAAAAGCTAAATTTTAATAGTTAAAATTGGTTTTAAAGCTTTTTTAGATAATGATTTTGTTACACTAGCTGTAAATAAATGAGCCAAACCACTTCTAGCACTTGTACTAAGTGCAATTAAATCTGCATCAATATCCCTAGAAAAATTCAATATTCCATTTTCTATAGTAGAATCGTTATAAATATTAATAGAGTATTTTGGAAGTGTAAACTCTTTAATAAATTTTTTTACACTTTCTTTTGCCTTGTGAGTGCTTTCAAAATTAGAAGGTGTTGTAACTTTTAGTAAATGAATTTCACTTTTAAAATGATTGGCAAAGTGTAAAAACTTTATAAATACTTCTTTTTTATTATCGTTTTTAAAACTAGAGGCAAAAACTAAGTTTTTCATCCGAAATTTTTTAGCATCTTTCTTAACAACAATAACAGGTGTTTTTGAAGTCCTAACCACCTTTTCTGTATTAGAACCTATTAAAATTTCTTCAAAATCAGAATGACCTTTAGAACCCATAATTATCAAATCAGCCTCAATTTTATTCGCATAACTTAAAATACCTTCATAAGGTTTTTGAAAACGTATTGCATGATGTACTTCTGTAATATTATTAAAAAAACGTTCTTTAAATTCTAAAATTCTATCTTTAACTTTTCTTAAATATAGCATACTTTCAGGAATACTAAAATTGCTTCCAGCACCCATATCAATAATTCCAGAAGGTAGCTCAATCATATGTAAAAGATACACAATACTCTCAGATTTTAAAGCAATTCTAGCTGCCATTTTTGAAGCATATTCAGATTTTTTTGAAAAATCAATAGGAACTAAAATTTTATCCATTTTTATGAAATTTAATTTAAAATATTGAGTTATTTAAAGTTACAAAAAAAAATGAATATAATACAGTTTGCTAAATCGCAAACAATTTGTATATTTGCACCGAATTTAGAAGTAATTTGATAAATGAGGGGACTTAAAGTCCCCTCTTTTTATACTCAAAAAGAATGTTTTTTTGAGCAAATCATAAAGTTTTACAAATGGATCAACAAAAAGTAAGAGATTTAGTAGATGAAGCTTTAGCGTTAAATGAAACATTGTTTTTAATAGATTTATCGATATCTGTTAATAATAAGATTCAAGTTTTGGTAGATGGTGATCAAGGAGTTCCTTTAAGTGAATGTATAAGAATTAGCAGAAACGTTGAGCATAACTTAGACAGAGAAGAAGAAGATTTTTCTTTAGAAGTTTCAACACCAGATATTTCTCATCCACTAAAAGAAAAAAGGCAGTATATTAAAAATATCAATAGGATATTAAAAGTTACCACTGCAGAAGAAAAGTTTGAGGGTACTTTAGTAGAAGCAGACGAAGACAATATTGTTTTACAATGGAAAACTAGAGAACCAAAACCCATAGGTAAAGGAAAAGTTACTGTACAAAAAACAGCAACACTAGCCTATAAAGATATTAAAGAAGCAAAAGTGAAGATTGTATTTTAAGTAAAGATGTAATGGAAAATATAGCGTTAATTGATTCGTTTTCAGAATTTAAAGATATTAAAAGTATAGACAGAGTAACATTAATGTCTATTTTAGAAGAAGTATTTAGAGCTGCCTTAAAACGTAAGTTTGGTTCTGATGATAACTTTGATATTATTATAAACCCAGATAAAGGAGATTTAGAAATTTGGAGAAATAGAGTGGTTGTTGCAGATGGTTTTTCTGAAGATGATAATGAAGAAATAGAATTAAGCGAAGCAAGAAAAATTGAGCCAGATTTTGAAATTGGTGAAGACGTATCTGAAGAAGTAAAATTAATAGATTTAGGTAGAAGAGCTATTTTAGCGTTAAGACAAAACCTAATTTCTAAGATTTACGAACACGATAGCACAAATATCTTCAAGCAATTTAAAGATTTAGAAGGCGATTTATTTAGTGCAGAGGTACATCATATTCGTCATAATGCAATTATTTTGTTAGATGATGAAGGAAATGAAATCGTTTTACCAAAAAGCGAGCAAATTCGTTCAGACTTCTTTAGAAAAGGAGACAATGTAAGAGGTGTTATTAAAACCGTAGAATTAAGAGGTAACAAACCAGCTATAATTTTATCTAGAACATCACCTGCATTTTTAACGAAATTGTTTGAACAAGAAATTCCAGAAGTTTTCGATGGTTTAATTACTGTAGAAGGTGTTGCAAGAATTCCAGGAGAAAAAGCAAAAGTAGCTGTAGATTCTTATGATGATAGAATAGATCCTGTTGGAGCTTGTGTTGGGGTAAAAGGTTCAAGAATTCATGGTATAGTTCGTGAGTTAGGTAATGAAAACATAGATGTTATCAATTACACTAAAAACGAGCAACTATTTATTTCAAGAGCATTAAGCCCTGCAAAAGTAACTTCTATGGAAATTACCATGTACGAAGAAGAAAAAAATGGTAAAAAAGGACGTGTAAGTGTACTTTTAAAACCAGAAGAAGTTTCTAAAGCAATTGGTAGAGGTGGTGTTAATATTAGATTAGCAAGTGAGTTAACAGGCTACGAAATAGACGTTCAAAGAGAAGGTTTAGAAGAAGAAGATGTAGAGTTAACAGAATTTATTGATGAAATTGAAGACTGGGTTATTACAGAATTCAAGAAAATTGGTTTAGATACTGCAAGAAGTGTATTAGAAACAAGTGTTGCAGAATTGGTTAAAAGAACTGATTTAGAGGAAGAAACAATTATTGATGTTCAAAGAATTCTTAAAGAAGAATTCGAAGACTAATCATAGTAAAAAAGTAAAGTAAAAATTATATTTTTACAATTATAAAGTTAAAAAGAATATATGTCTGTAGGCAAAACAATGAGGCTTAATAAAGTTTTAAGAGAATTAAACATTTCTCTTGATAGAGCAGTAGAATATTTAGCAAAAAATGGTCATGAAATAGAAGCAAGACCAACAACTAAAATTTCTGGTGACGTCTATCAAGTATTACTAGATGGCTTTGAAACAGATGCTAATAAAAAAGCAGCATCTAAAGAAGTTGGCGAAGAAAAACGTAAAGAGAAAGAAGCGATTCGTTTAGAACTTGAAGCTAAATTAGAAAAGAAAAGAGCAGAGGAAGAGAAGAAAGAAGAAATTCTTAAAGCCAAAGCAGAAAAATTAGAGCTGAAAAAAGTTGGTAAAATAGATATCGACAACGTTGGTAAAAAGCCTGTTGAGAAAGAGGAAGTTGTTGCAAAAGAAGAACCTATCAAAGAGGAAAAAGTTGCAGAAACACCAAAAAAATCTACTCCTGAAATCGCTGAAAAGCAAGAAAAGGTAGAGGCTCCAATTGAAACTAAAAAAGTTACAACAGAAAAGGTTGAAACTAAAAAAGTTGAGAAGCCAGAAAAAGCAAAAGTAATATCAGAAATTGATAAAGCTACTGCAAAATCTGAAGCTAAGCCAACAACTAAAAAAACAGAAGAAAAATCTGAGGCTAAAGCAGAAGAGGTAACTCCAGAAAATGCTGAAGCAATAAAAACTCAGTATAAAAAATTAGATGGACCTAACTTTACAGGTAAAAAAATTGATTTAAAACAATTTGAAAAACCTAAAAAGAAAAAAACTGAGGTTAAGAAAACAGGTTCAGACGCTAAGAAAAAACGTAAAAGAATTAGTAAACCTGGTGGAGGTGGAGTAGGAAGACCTACAGGAAACAGAGGTTCTAACAATACTAGACCAAGAGGAACTGGGCCAAGAGGAAGAGCTAATAGTAGAACTCCTGTTAAAAAAGAAGAGCCAACAGAAGCAGAAATCCAAAAACAAGTAAGAGAAACTCTTGAGAAATTACAAGGAAAATCTTCTAAAGGAAAAGGTGCTAAATATCGTAGAAATAAACGTGATGCTAGAAGAGAACAATCTGAAGCAGAATTAGAAGCGCAAGAACTAGACAACAAAATCTTAAAAGTAACAGAATTTGTTACAGTAAGTGAAGTTGCAACAATGATGGATGTTCCTGTAACAAATATTATTTCTGCATGTATGTCTTTAGGAATGATGGTTACAATGAATCAACGTTTAGACGCTGAAACATTAGTAATTGTTGCTGAGGAATTTAACTACAAAGTAGAATTTGTTGGTGCAGAAGTAGAGGAATCAATAGAAGAAATAGAAGATAAACCAGAAGATTTAGAAACTCGTGCTCCTATTATTACAGTAATGGGTCACGTAGATCATGGTAAAACATCTTTACTAGATTATATTAGAAATGCAAACGTAATTGAAGGTGAAAGTGGTGGAATTACGCAACATATTGGAGCATATTCTGTAAATGTAGGTGATCAAAAAATAGCATTTTTAGATACACCAGGTCACGAAGCCTTTACTGCAATGCGTGCTAGAGGTGCTCAAGTAACAGATTTAGTAATTATTGTAGCTGCAGCAGATGATGATGTAATGCCACAAACTAAAGAAGCAATTTCTCATGCTCAAGCAGCAGGAGTACCAATTATTTTTGCAATAAACAAGATTGATAAACCAAATGCAAATCCTGATAATGTAAAAACACAATTATCTCAAATGAATTTGTTGATAGAAGAATGGGGTGGTAATATCCAATCTCAAGATATTTCAGCAAAAACAGGACAAGGTGTTGATGAACTTTTAGAAAAAGTATTATTAGAAGCAGAGGTATTAGAATTAAAAGCAAATCCAAATAAAAATGCAGTTGGTACAGTTGTAGAAGCTCAACTAGATAAAGGTAGGGGTTATGTAACCACTATTTTAGTACAAGCTGGTAGTTTACGAGTTGGAGATTATATTTTAGCAGGTAAACATAGTGGTAAAGTAAAAGCAATGTTTAATGATAAAGGTAAAAAATTAAAAGTTGCTGGTCCATCAACTCCTGTATCAATTTTAGGTTTAGATGGTGCACCACAAGCAGGTGATAAATTCTTAGTATTTGAAGACGAAAGAGAAGCAAAACAAATTGCAACAAAACGTTCTCAACTACAAAGAGAGCAATCTGTAAGAACTCAGAAAACATTAACGTTAGACGAGATTGGAAGACGTATTGCACTTGGAGATTTCAAAGAGTTAAACATTATCTTAAAAGGAGATGTAGATGGTTCTGTAGAAGCATTAACAAACTCTTTCCAGAAATTATCTACAGAAGAAATTCAGGTTAATATTTTACATAAAGGTGTAGGAGCCATTACAGAAAGTGATGTGTTATTAGCAACAGCTTCTGATGCAATTATTGTTGGATTTAATGTAAGACCACAAGGAAATGCAAGAGCTGTAGCAGATAGAGAAGAAGTTGATATTAGAACTTATTCTATTATTTACGATGCAATTAACGATCTTAAAGATGCAATGGAAGGCATGTTGTCTCCAGAAATGAAAGAAGAAGTTACTGGTAATGTAGAAATTAGAGAAGTTTATAAAATTTCTAAAGTTGGTAACATTGCAGGTTGTATGGTAATGTCTGGTAAAATATTTAGAGATTCTCAAATTAGAATTATTAGAGATGGAATTGTAGTTCACGATGGTGTATTATCTTCTCTAAAACGTTTTAAAGATGATGTTAAAGAAGTAGCCAAAGGTTACGATTGTGGTTTACAAATTAAAAACTACAATGATATTCAAGAAGGTGATGTTATAGAGGCTTACAAAGAAGTAGCTGTTAAAAAGAAATTGAAATAAGTTTCTTTTAATTATAAAAAGTAAAGACCAAAACTATTTTAGCTTTGGTCTTTTTTTATTTTGGTTATTTATAATTTAATTAAGTGAAAATATCTTTTTTTTAAATGATACTATCATCATGAAATAGAAAATAAAAGTTATGGTTTAATGTAAAAAATCTTTTTTCTTTAAATGATTAGCTAATTTCTATTTTCTTATTAATGAAAAATTTCCTCGTTTGTTAATGGTTGGTTTTGTTGTATCTGCTGGAACAAGTGTTATATTGTACCAATAATCATCAGAAGGTAAAAATTTTCCATCATAAGTTCCATTCCAGCCATCACTCTCAATAGGTATTTGTGCTACAAGTTTTCCAAACCTATTAAAAATATTGATACTCGCATTTGGGTAAAAAGTTTTATCAGCACCTTTTACAACCCAAGTATCATTTTGACCATCACCATTTGGTGTAAAGAATTTTGGAAACTGAATTACAGAAACTAATAAATTTGTATCTGGAGAACAGCCATTTTTATCATTTACAATAATTTGATAAATTCCGCCTTCTAAATTTTCAAAAAGAGGTTCGTTTTGATAACCAGAAAATGGAATTCTAATATTATTATCTGTATTTAAAATTGCAAATTGATAATCTCCTTCCCCTAAATCATTAGCAATTGTGTCTATTGAAATTGATAGGTTGTTGGTGCTTCCAAGATTATTAGATTCATCTATAATAGTAACAAAACTAGGTTCTAAAGTTGCTACATTAGATTCATTAACAATAATATTTTCCTCTCTAGAACACATTGTACCATCTGTAGTTGTTGCTGTTACTTTGTAGTTACCACCTTTAGAAATATCAATATTATCTACAGAACCATTTGGGTTTAATAGATTTCCATTTTCATCTGTCCAAACATAGGTATAGTTATCAACCGGATTTTCTACACTAATTTTAAAAGGCAAGTTGTTTAAACATAAAATTTGTGGAGTAGTTACAGTAAAGTTTGGCAATGGATTTACAATTACCTCAAAACTGGCATCGTCGTTAACACACATTGTTTGCTTATTTTGAACCCTCACATATATTCTTTCTGTAGGATTTGAGTTTTGATAAGGTAATATTAAAGCTGCAGTTCCTGTTGAAGCATCATTTTGTGATAAATGAAATGTTACATTATAATCATCTGGATCTTGAGATGTGCCTAAAATTTCTATAATTTTACTGTCTAAGTCTATATTTTGCACAATGCCATTACTATCATCTCCATCTAAATCATCATCACAATAAGGTAAATTTGTTGGAGTAACAATAATAGGCTCTGGGTTTACGATAACATCAAAATTTGAAATATCGTTTACACAGTCTGTATCTGTATTATTAATTCGTACATATATAGTTTCTCTACCTGGTTGTAAATTTGAGTAAGGAGATACTAAAGGATTATTATTTGTTTGTGCGTCTATTAATGATCTGTGATAGGTTACTTCATAAATATTTGAATCTTGAGAACCCAAAATACCATCAGTTTGTGATTCTAAATCTATAGACTGTGAAAAACCATTTCTAGCAGAACCATCAGAATTATCATCACAAATTTCTAAATCGTTAACAAAGTTTGCTATTGGTACTGGATTAACAATTACATTAAATGATGTATGATCTGTAAAGCAACCTGTATTGTTGTCTGTTACTCTTACATATATTGTTTGTGTATCTTTTAGGATATTTGTGAAAGGAGAACTTTGTGCGTTTGTACCAACATTAGCATCTGCAGAAGTTAGATGATAAGTTACTGTAAAATCTGCTGGGTTTTGACCATTTAATATCGCTGATGTTTTTGATTCTAAATCAAAAGACTGAATAAATCCATTTGAATTACTTCCATCCAATACATCATCACAAAGTTCTAAATCAGGAACGTTAGAGGCAACAGGTACTGGATCTGTTTTAAGATATAGCTCTCCAGTTCCACTACAATTATTATTGTTTTTATTGGTGATTTTAAAGTAGATAGTTTGCCTTGTTACATCAGAAGGGTAATTTACATTTCTGTAATTAGAAATATCTTGAATTTCATTAATAACAGCAGTTCTATCATCTCTTGTTTCATAAAATCTAATCTCAAGATCAGGTTGTAAAGCAGAAGGGAAAAATGCTAAAATTTCAATATTTGCTGTACTAAAATTAAAGTTCGTTATACCATCTGTATCGTTATTTGCAGGGCCATTAGTACCATCTGCTTGTAAAAAGTCATCGCAAACAGCAGGAAACTCTCTGTTATAAGCTACATCAGCTGCAGCTTCAACTTCTAGATTTATTTTTGATATTCTATAACAATTTTGATTAGAAATTACTCTTACCCAAGCTTCTCCATTTTGATTTACAGGATAACGTAATTCATCTGTAATTAATGGTGTGCCAGCTATTGCATCTGCTTCTGTCGCAAAATATTCAAAAGTTTCATTTTCATAATTATTTGAAATACTTATTTCTGCTTCTGTTAAATTGATGGTAGAAACTCTATCTAAATCGTCATCACATTGTAAAAGATCTACTTCTTGATTAATTGTAGGTAAAGGATCAACAATTAAATCAAGAGTTGCATTTGCATCAAAACAACCTGTATTATCTTTATTTTCAATTCTAATAAAAAGTGTTTTAGAATTGGTAACAGTATAATTTGTATCCTTATCTACAACAGTAGATGGATCATTTGTTTCTGCTCCAACTTGTGTTGTATGATAGGTAATATTAAACTGTGTAGCATCTAAAGAATCATATATTTCATTATCTTTAGAGCTTAAAAGAAAGGTTTTAATTATTCCATCTGTATCACTACCACTATCTAAATCATCACAAATTCTATAAGGTTCTGGTTGTTTTGGAATTGGTAATTGTGTTGTTGTTAAAGTAAAATCTGTAATATCAATACATGCGTTGGGAGCGTTTTTATTTTGTACTCTTGCATAAATAGTTTCAGAGCTAAATGCTGTTTTATTTGTGTAAGGATTTGGTAATGGATTAACACCTGTATTAGCGTCTGCAAAAGATTCAAAATAAACAACATCAAAAATAGCTGAATCTAAACCATTTAAAATTTCACTATTTTTTTCTGCTTGTAAGTCAAATGAATTAAAACCATTTCCATCTGTATCACAGAAATTTATATCTACTGGTTTTGTAGCAATAGCAGCCTCAAAAACTTCGATATTGAAAGTTGCATTATATTCTATTGGGTTGCCACAGTTATCAGTTAGTGTTATTTTAAGGTTGTATTCACCTGCTGCACTAAAATCAATATTAGTTAAGGTTAAATCTCTGACTGTAGGTGAGTTTGATATTATATTAGTTGTTGTTCCATCATCAAAAGACCAAATATAGTTTTCATTAGTAACCCCTGTTAAAACATCAGGAGAAATGATTTTAGAATCTCCTATACAGAGTTGCAAATTTTGATTATTTATTGAAGTTCCTGTATCTTGATCTGTTATTTCTATTGGAAGAAAAAAAGACTGGATAAAAGGAGGTAATCCTTCCGTACAAATTCTACCATCTAAACTTAAGCCTTGCTCAACAAAATCTACATCTGTTCCTGGGTTTTCTGGATTATTTATTACTCCTAAAAAAGTTTCTCTACTTCTCGCATAATAAATTTTACCATTTCCAGCCAATTGTAAAGCACCTCTATAACCAGAATTTGTAATATATATTGTTTCTCTGCTTAAATTTATTGAATTAATATTATCAACTACATCATTAGTATCTGAATCAAGATTAAATTTTTGAATAGATGCAACATCCCTTGGATTTCTCTCTCCAGTAGCCCCACTTATTTGACTAAATGTACCTGTGGTAATATAAAGTTGTTTACTATCTCTAGAGAACTCAACTCCATAACCCTCTCCATTAAGATTTAAAATTCTTTCGTTAGAAATTAGTCCTGTTTGGGGATCAAAATCATAAATGTAACTTCCTGAATTTGCACTAGCATTTACTAAAACTTTACCATTAGGTGATAATTTTAAATAACCTCTTAAATTACTTAAAAGTGTATGACTTGCATTTGGTAGTGTTGGGTTTGTGTTAACTCCTGTACTATCTATTCTATATGTATAGAAGTTATTAAAATCAGATGTTATAACCCAAAATGTATTACAATCTGTTGCAATAACAGAGGTAATTTTTTCTCTTGCATTTCCAGAACCATTTAAAGGAATATTTTTAATTGAAACATCTCCTAAACCACCATTTAAACGCATGTCAATTTCTGAATAGTGTACGCCATTACCACCTCCAACAGTTTGATTTCCCACTGTAAATAAGTAATATATATCAGCATCATTAGGCTTTGGTACAATAATAGCAGACTGCGCGCTTGAAGAATCTCCTAGTAAGCCAGTTCCATTAGGCATTATAGTTCCATTTCTATTATAAACAATGGTACCATCTGTGTAAAACTGTAGAACACCATTATTATCTGAAATCGAAGCAGATCCTTCATCTGTAGATAAAGAACCAGTTATATTTATAGGAGGATTGCTATTAAAGTTTAAACCTATATTTTCACCAAAATACCAAAAGTTAGCTTCTTTTTGAGAAAATAAGTTAAAAGTAGAAAGCAATAGTAGCAATGGTAATAATTTCTTCATTTAATGATTTTTGAATATCAATTGTCAAATATATTTAAAAAGAATTACAACTATATTTATTTAACATCCATAAATATTGATTATTTGTAAGCTTTTTTTTTAAGATAAATATATTTCCTTGGAAATATTTGCATTGATAAGCATATTTTATTTTTGTAAATTTGAGTTTATAACAAAAGAGTATTAATCGAAAATAATTTATCCAATGAAGCAATCTTCAGAAGTGCTATTAACAGAAAAAAAATATTTTGCAGAAGCAAAGATTAGAAGCCATTTTGTAAGCATAGACGAACCAATTAATTCTGGAGGTGGAGATAGTGGACCAACACCTGTAGAGCTTTTATTAACTGCAATTGGTAGTTGTGTATCTATAACATTAAGAATGTATGCAGATAGAAAAGGTTGGGATTTAGGTAAAATTAAGGTTGTTGTTTCTCAAAAAGAAGAATTAACAAAAGAAGGCGTTAAAAAAACGTTAGAAGAAAACATTTTTTTTGAAAAAGACGTAACAAAAGAGCAGAAAATAAAGTTAATAGAAATTGCAGGTAAATGTCCTGTTGCAAAAATGGTAAAGGGAGAAACAGTTATAAATACTTTTATGAATTAAATATTTATTTCCATGAAAGTATATTCCTTGGAAAATAAATTTTTATTTTGTACTTTTGTATAAAAATCAAACAGATATACAAAATGAAAATATTAAATATTAACTCGAGTAGTAATAAAACAGCCTCAACGTCTTCTAATTATGCAGAAAAAGTTGTTGCAAAATTGGTTAAAGAAAACGAAGCTGCAACTGTAAAAACTAGACATACAACGTATTCTGATTTACCTTTTATAGACGAGTTTATTTTAGGAGCTTTATTTCCTCAAGGAGAAAGAACACCAGAACAAAATGAAGCTTTAAAATTATCAAACGAATTAACAAACGAGTTAATTGAAGCTGATGTTTTAGTTATTGGTGCCCCAATTTATAATTTTTCTGTTCCTGCTTCATTAAAAGCTTATTTTGATTTAGTAGCAAGAGCAGGTTTAACATTTAAGTATGGAGAGTCTGGTCCAATAGGTCTTTTAAAAAATAAAAAAGCTTATGTTGTAATTGCAAGTGGAGGTACACAAATTGGTAGCGAAGTAGATTTTGCAGGAAATTATATCAAACACTTTTTAGGGTTTTTAGGAATTACAGATGTAGAATTTGTAGAGTTAGACCAACTAATGTTTGGTAGCGAACCAAAAATTGAAGCAGCTGATAAAAAAATAGCAGCTATTTCATAAATTAAAAATAAATCACAAAATGAAAAAAATATTAGCATTTGCAGGTAGTACAAGTTCTACATCAATTAATAAAAAACTAGCAACTTTTGCTGCAGAGAATTTAGAAAATATAGCTTATGATATTATAGATTTAAGAGATTTCTCAGTACCCATTTATAGTGAAGATGAAGAGAAAGAAAATGGTTTTTCTAATGATGTTAAAAAGTTCTCAAACTTATTTGATGAATATGATGGCTTTATCCTCTCTTTAGCAGAACATAATGGCTCTTATGCAGCAGCTTTTAAGAATATTTATGATTGGGCTTCAAGAGTAAATGCTAATGTTTTTAGAGACAAACCCTTATTATTAATGGCAACTTCTCCAGGATCTAGAGGTGGTAGTTCTGTGTTGGATGCTGGTATTGCAAAGTTTTCAAGAATGGGAGGTAAGCCTTTATTTAGTTTTTCATTAGCAAGTTTTAATGATAATTTTAAAGAAGGTGAAATTATAGACCAAGACTTGTTAAGTCAATTTAAAAGTCAAGTAAAAGCCTTTGAGAATTCATTAAAATAAAGACCTCTCGAACTTATAATCAACAGCTATTTATCTTATTATATTTAAAAAGATAAATCACAAAAAATATACAAATGAAAATAATATTATATGGTAAACAAGGACATTCGTACACAGTTGCCTTTAAAAATTTTTTAAACTCTACAGATGAAGACTACGTTTATAAAGATGTATCTAAAGATGCAGAAGCTAGAGAGCATAGTAAGGAATTGTATGGAGGTGTTGTAAAATATCCAACTTTGTTTGTAGATGATAAAATATATTTAACCCCAACAACAGAAGATTTTAATAAAATAATGCAAGACCTTAAATTAAGAGCATAAATCTTAATTGCCATAAATTACTATATATTGAATACACTTATTATGGGAGATATATCTAAAGACATAAAATCTACTTTTAAAACCAATAAAATAAAGGCTTTAATTAACATTAAATATACCTCAAATTGGTTGAGTAGTAAAGAGAATGAGTTTTTTAAACCTTATGGTATTTCTCCCCAGCAATATAATATTTTAAGAATATTAAGAGGTGCAAAAAAAAGAGTTAAAGTGCAAATTGTAAAAGATAGAATGATTGAAAGAGCGCCAAACGCAACTCGTTTAATGGATAAATTATGTGATAAAAACTTAATTGAAAGAGAACGTTGTGATAATGATAGAAGAGTTGTATATGTAAAAATCACAACACAAGGATTAGATTTACTTTCAACTATTGATGAAGATAAAAGCCCTTCCTTTCTAGAAAATTTAAGCGATGATGAAGCAAATATGTTAAGCACTTTATTAGATAAAATTAGATAAGAAAAATCTATTAACTATTGTAAAAAATCAGTTTTAAAAATTACGAATACTGGTGTTATCATGAAAATAAACAAAACCATTCAGCATAAAGTTACAAGCCCATTAGTAAATATGGGGCCAATAAAGTTGCGTCAACCATTGCCTAGTCAAGGAATTGAAAATGTAGATCCTTTTCTGTTGTTGCATCATTATGGGCCTTATGCAATTTCCGAATTTAACAATCCTTTCGATCTTGGTCCTCATCCTCATAGAGGTTTTGAACCAATTACACTTTTATTTAAAGGAGAACAATTGCACAGAGACTCTTTAGGCAATGAAATGGTTGTAAAAGCAGGTGGTGTTCAATGGACAACTGCAGGAAGAGGAATTATTCATGCAGAAGCACCAACCAAAGATTTTGTAAAAAAAGGAGGCGATTTAGAAGGCATTCAATTATGGTTAAACTTACCTGCAAAAGACAAAATGGTACCACCAAATTATCAACATTTGGAAGACAATCAAATTCTCAAAATATTTTCTGATGACAAAAAAATACAACTAAATATTGTTGCTGGTCATCAACAAAACAAACAAGGATTAATAAAAACACAAACAGACGTAAATGTTTTTACTGTAAATGCTTCTAAAGATGGCATGTTAGAGGTTGATATTCCAGAAACACATCAATCTTTACTTTATTTATTAGATGGAGAAGTATCTGTAAACAAGTCAGAAACACTAGAAAAAGGTGCGCATCAAATGATTGTTTTCAATCAAGATGGAAATACAATTCAATTTGAAGCAAAGAAAGAAAGTACGCTGTTAATTATATCAGGAGAACCTATAGAAGAAAAAATAAGTCAATATGGTCCTTATGTTATGAATACGCAAACAGAAATTTTAGAGGCAATGCGTGATTTTCAAGCAGGTAAAATGGGTTATTTATACTAAATTTAATTTTATGAAAAAAACAATACACAAAGCAGATTCAAGAGGGCATGCAGATCATGGTTGGTTAAAATCTTACCATACATTTAGTTTTGCAGGTTATCAAAATCCTGAGCGAATGAATTTTGGAATGTTAAGAGTTTTAAATGACGACATTGTACAACCAAAAATGGGCTTTGGAACACATCCTCATAAAAATATGGAAATTATTTCAATACCAATTTCAGGAGCATTATCTCATAAAGATAGTATGATTAATCAACGCTCTATTGAGGTTGGAGAAGTTCAAGTAATGAGTGCAGGTAGAGGTTTAACACATTCTGAGTTTAATGATAGCAAAACTGACGAGACTAATTTTTTGCAATTATGGATTATTCCAGAAACCCAAGACGTAAAGCCTTATTACAATCAAAAAATGTTTGATGAAAATGGTAGAAAAAATAAATTTCAAACACTAGTTTCACCTGTAGATAAACAAGTTGAGGGTTCCTTGCCAATTCATCAACAAGGCTATATTTATATGATTGATCTTGATGAAGGTACTCAAACTAGTTATGAGTTAAAAAACGGGGCATATTTTTTCTTAATTGATGGAGAAGTTTCTGTAGCTGATGAAACATTACAAAAAAGAGACGCCATAGGAATTACAGAAACAGATAACGTATTTGTTAGAGCTCTAAGAAATAGTAAATTATTGATTATAGATGTACCAATGTAATAAAAGTACGGTTTAAAAGACAGTAGTTTTTAAAAGCCAAAGAATACATTTCTTTGGCTTTTAAATTTCATAAAATAAACATATCTTGCAAAGTATTATGCATGCATAATAAATTAAACTTGAACTTTATGAAATACAAGCACATTTTTGAACCATTAGATTTAGGATTTACAACCTTAAAAAATAGAATTTTAATGGGTTCTATGCACACAGGTTTAGAAGAAGAAAAAGATGGTATAGATAAAATTGCAGCCTATTATGCAGAAAGAGCAAAAGGAGGAATTGGTTTAATTGTTACAGGAGGAATTGCTCCAAATATACAAGGTTGGACAGGACCTTTTTCTGCAAGAATGTCTTCTAAAAAACATGCAAAACACCATAAAAAAATTACAGATGCAGTTCATGCAGAAGGAGGTAAAATCTGTATGCAAATTTTACACGCAGGTAGGTATGGTTATCATCCTTTTAATGTTGCTCCATCAAAAATAAAATCGCCAATAACTCCTTTTACGCCATTTAAACTTTGGGAATCTGGAATTAAAAGAACCATTAAAGATTTTGTAAACTCTGCAAAACTTTCTAAAGAAGCAGGTTATGATGGAGTAGAAATAATGGGTTCAGAAGGTTATTTAATCAATCAGTTTATAGCAAAAAGAACCAACAAAAGAACCGATAATTGGGGTGGATCTTATGAAAATAGAATGCGTTTACCAATTGAATTGGTAAAACAAACTAGAGAGGCAGTAGGTAAAAATTTTATTATTATCTACAGACTTTCTATGTTAGATTTGGTTGAAGGAGGAAGTTCTTGGGAAGAAGTAGTTGCTTTAGGAAAAGAAATTGAAAAGGCAGGTGCAACAATAATAAATACTGGTATAGGTTGGCATGAAGCAAGAATACCAACAATTTCAACTGCTGTGCCAAGAGCTGCATTTACTTGGGTTACCAAAAAAATGAAACAAGAGTTATCTGTGCCACTCATAACTTCTAATAGAATTAATATGCCAGAAACTGCTGAGCAAATCTTAGCAGAAGGAGATGCAGATATGATTTCTATGGCAAGACCATTTTTAGCAGATCCTGAATGGGTAAATAAAGCTAAAGAGGATAAGAGTGATGAAATTAATACATGTATTGGGTGTAATCAAGCTTGTTTAGACCATGTTTTTCAAAGAAAAGTTGCAAGTTGTTTGGTTAATCCTAGAGCTTGTCATGAAACAGAATTGAATTATGATTTAACAGATAATCCAAAGAAAATTTCAGTAATTGGTGCAGGTCCAGCAGGTCTTGCAGCTGCAACAATTGCAGCTCAAAGAGGCCATACTGTAACCTTATTTGATGCAGCTTCAGAAATTGGGGGTCAGTTTAATATGGCAAAACAAATACCTGGTAAAGAAGAGTTTTATGAAACTATTCGTTACTTTCAAAAACAAATAGAATTACACAATGTAGAGGTAAAATTAAATACCAAAGTCTCTCAAAAAGATTTAGAATCATCTGATTTTGATGAAATAATAATCGCAACAGGAATTAAACCAAGAACTTTAAAAATTGAAGGTATAGAGCATTCAAAAGTACTAAGCTATATTGATGTTTTAAAGCATAAGAAACCAGTAGGAAAAAGAGTTGCAGTTATTGGAGCAGGAGGAATTGGTTTTGATGTTTCTGAATATTTATCTCATGAAGGTGAATCAACTTCACAAAATATTGATGCTTGGTTAAAAGAGTGGGGAATTGATAAAACCTTGGAAGCTAGAAGTGGAATAGAAGGTATAAAACCTGATTTTCATACATCACCTAGAGAAATTTTTATGTTTAAAAGAAGTAAAGGGAAGTTTGGAGGTAACTTAGGAAAAACTACTGGTTGGATCCATAGATCTACTTTAAAAAAGAAAAAAGTACAATTTATTGGAGAGGTTTCTTACACAAAAATTGATGACAAGGGATTGCATTACACTCAAAATGAAGAACAAAAAATTCTTGATGTAGATAATGTTATCATTTGTGCTGGTCAAACTCCTTTTAAAGAATTGTATCAACCTTTATTAGATTTAGGTAAAAGTGTACACGTTATTGGTGGTGCTGATTTTGCTAGTGAATTAGATGCAAAAAGAGCTATAAATCAAGGAGCAAGATTGGCTGCCAAACTATAAGTAAGAACTTATTTTACCATTTTTACAGAGTTTATATTTCCACTATCATCAAATTCTTTTACAGAGTTATTTGGGTCTAATTGCCAAGTGCCATCGACTATAAATTTGTAATGATATTTGCCTGCAGAAAGTTTGGTAGAATACTTCCATCCATTAGTGGTTTTAACCATTTTATAATCGCTTCTAGACCAGTTGTTAAAAGAACCAGCTAGAATAACTTCTTTTGCATTATTAAAATCATCTACTAAAAAAACAACTTCTTTTTTTATGTCTAAAACAGAATTATATTCTCCATATTCGTTTTTAATTTTGTCAGGATTACTTGGGTCTTCAATCCATTTGCCATCTACAATAAACTTATATTCATAATAATTTGCTGGTAACTCTAAAGTTAACTCCCAATTATTATTATCTGTTTTTATCATTTTATAAAGGTGTTCATCCCATCTATTAAAAGAACCACTCAATATCACTTCTTTTGCATTTTTAAAACCCTTTAAAGTAAAAGTAGCATTACCATTTTTAGAAATATAAGCAGGTAAAATTTTTAAATTATAGGTCTCTAACCCATAACCATTCCATGTTTCAGCTGGTGTTATATTTTTTATATTTTCAAATGGTTCTGCCCAAAAATTATTATTAACAACAAATTTAAATTCCCAATTAAAATCTTCATCAAAATCAGAAATTCTTTTTTTTAGCTGATAAATATTATCATCAACTTTATTCATTTTCCATTTTCTAAGAGACCAATTGTTAAAATTTCCAGCAACAACTACATTTCTAATATCGAAATCATTAAAATCTAAACGTTTGTTTGTTTTATGATTGGTACCTTTTTCATAATCTCTTTTGTCAAAAGTAAAAACAATATATTCTCCATTAATTTTATATCCTTTAATAGGGTTTTCCTGAGAAAATCCTACAAAAGAAGTTAGTAAAAATGCTCCTAAAATTATATGTAAAATGGTTTTATTCACTATCTATGTAATGGGTATTTAATAAAATATAGTTGTTCTTTTTTATAATTGATTATAACTCTTTTTTGTGCAAAAAAATCATGCCCTAAAATTCCATCTAAATTTGTGCCAAATGCTTTGTTCATGTTATTAAGACTGGTAACTATAGTTTTCATTGGGCCAAAATAGTTTTTATTATTAAGTTTTACTCTATGTAAATTTCCATATAAAACTTCAATTTTTTTTGAACTTGCTCCTACTAATTGTATTCTTTTTTTAGGATAGAAAGATTTTAAAACTCTACTACTAATCTTTGAACTTAGTTGGTTAAATTCTGCACCTGTATCTAAACCAAAAGTAACTTTTTCTTTATTAATAAAAGCCTCAAGAACAATAGTATGTTTCTTTAATTCAAAACTTATTGTATCTACAATAGTTTCTAAATATCTTTCTTTACTTAATTTATCGCCTTTATTATTAATTTTACTTAAAGTAATTTGATTCAAGTATAAGTCAATAAAAACTTCATAATCTTTCAATATTGAGTATCCAATAATACCAAGAAGTTTTATTTTTTTACTTTTTTCTATATGTGATAAATTAATAACATCAGAATTTTTATTACACAAGCTTAAATTATCAAAAGAAAGGTTTCTAATTCTTTTTTCTATTGGATTTTCTACTGCAGCAGTTACACCAGAAGTTTCTCCTTGTTTAGAATAATTAAACCTATAAGTTTTAAAATGAACTTTATTAAGAATTAAAGCTTCAGACCCTGTGTCTATTATAAAATTCCCCTTTTTTTCATTTAAAACACCTTCTATAACTATAAGTCTATCAACCAACTTAAAAGGAATTCTTGTAGTAAATTCATTTACTTTTTCTGCATTTGTAAAATACAAAGGCAAGTTGGGAGATACTTTTAATTCTGACTCTTTAGCTGTTAAAGAAATGCAGAAACAAAAAATATAGATAAAAGTTATAAATTTGTTCATACTTAATAGACTCACAAAAGGGTGTGTTGTTACATAAACGTAGAGATTTTATCTATTTATTAAACTTTTAAATACAAATAATTTATCGATATTTGTGGATTAACTAATTAATTAAATGATTTATGGCGATGAATAAAAATACGGTGCTTGGATGGGCAACATTTTTAATGATTATAATGGGAGTTGTATTAATTTTAATGGGTGCTTATAGATATGAAGACGTTGCTGGCTGGGGTTTTGCTACAGTAGGTATTGGATTTTTCTGTATTGCATGGGTTTTTAACGCATTAAAAGGTAGGGTATAATATCTACATTTTATATTAACAGTTTAGATTTAAGAAAATAAAAATTATAAAAAATGAGTGACGATAAGAAAGTAATTTTTTCCATGAATAAGGTTTCTAAAACCTATCAATCTACAGGAAAACAAGTACTAAAAGATATATATTTAAGTTTTTTTTACGGAGCAAAAATCGGAATATTAGGTTTAAATGGTTCAGGTAAATCTACATTACTAAAAATCATAGCAGGTGTAGAAAAGAATTTTCAAGGAGATGTTACTTTCTCTCCTGGTTATAAAGTAGGTTATTTAGAGCAAGAGCCTCAATTAGATCCTGAGAAAACAGTTTTAGAAGTTGTAAAAGAAGGTGTTGCAGAAACTGTAGCCATTTTAGATGAGTACAACAAAATCAATGATATGTTTGGTTTAGAAGAAGTGTATTCTGATGCTGATAAAATGGAAAAGCTAATGAATCAGCAAGCTGAATTACAAGATAAAATTGATGCAGCCAATGCTTGGGAATTAGATACTAAATTAGAAATTGCAATGGATGCACTTAGAACTCCAGATTCTGATAAAAAGATAGGAGTACTTTCTGGAGGAGAAAAAAGACGTGTTGCACTTTGTAGATTATTATTACAAGAACCAGAAATTTTATTATTAGATGAGCCTACTAACCA
>CAZMDC010000035.1:0-23917 GCA_964565055.1 uncultured Polaribacter sp.
TAACTGAAAGTTTAGTGCTTCGTAATCGCCTACTTTTCATATACTAACCGTTGTAAGTAATGCCCAAAAAAACCCGAATTGAATGAAAAAAATAGTATTGATTTCGTGCGTTAGTAAAAAATTAGACAGAAAATCGACAGCCGAAAATATTTATATAAGTTCTCTTTTTAAAAAGAATTTAACTTATGCAAAATCATTAAATCCGAATGAAATTTATATTCTATCTGCTGAACACGGACTTTTAAAATTAACAGACGAAATTGAACCTTATGACAAAACTTTGAATAATATGCGTTCAAACGAAATTAAGGAATGGTCGAAAAAAGTCATTTATGAATTAAAATCTTTGACTGATTTAGAAAAAGATGAATTTACATTTTTAGCGGGAGAAAAATATCGCAAATTTTTAATTCCAGAATTGAGTAATGTAAAAATCCCAATGAAAGGCTTAAAAATAGGAAAACAATTGCAATGGTTAACAAAACAGAATAATTAATGAGCAAAATTTGTAATGAAATACACGAAATTTTTAACGAATTAAAAGAGTATTCTTTCCCTTTTAACGAAAAAGAAATCCCGAAAAACGGAATTTATATTTTGTTTGAGAAAGGCGAGAAATTTAATGGTTTAAAAAGAATTGTACGAATTGGAACTCATACAGGAGATAATCAACTTCAATCAAGATTAAAACAACATTTCGTAAAAGAAAATAAAGACAGAAGTATTTTTAGAAAAAATATTGGTAGAGCATTGTTAAATGCACAAAATGACAATTTTTTAAAGCAATGGGAATTAGATTTGACAACCAGAGCAAATAAGGAAAAATATTCGGAACAAATAGATTTTGAGAAACAGCAAAGTATTGAAAAAAAGGTGTCTGAATACATTCACAATAATTTTTCTTTTGTAGTTTTTGAAGTTTTGGAAAAAGAGCAAAGATTAAGAATTGAATCAAGAATAATTTCTACAGTTTCAAACTGTACGAATTGTAAGCCAAGTGAAAATTGGTTAGGATTATCTTCGCCAAAACAGAAAATAAAAGATAGTGGATTGTGGTTAGTGAATGAGTTATGGAAACAGTCTTTATCGGAAAACGAATTAACTGAATTAAAACGAATAATATAAAGCACTACTTACAACACCGTATAAAAAAAATTGCTGGTAAAAGCCAGTTTACGAAAGTCCTCGCGGACTTTCTATCTGTGATTTATTTGCTAACTTTAGTGCTTAAACCACGCAACTTTTCTTATACAACAACGTTGTGCGTCATTTGACCAACCAAATAAAATTCTACAAAATTTAATAATTTATGGCATTTTTAACAGAATATTCTTATCGACAGTTAATTGAAAGAGTAGAGATTGTAAGCCTTGACCGAATTGACAAACAGTTTTTTAAAACGAATATTTATGATAATGATTATTTGTACTATTTATTTAATCAACTTGATTTAAAAAAACTATTTGCAGAAAAAATTATTTTAAGTGGAGACAAAGCGTATGTATTAACTCATAGAGAAGTACCTGAAAGGAAAGATAATCGAACTTATGTGCTTGAGATAAAAGGAAATGTAAAATATCATAAAGATAATAAATGTGAAGCTTTAAATAGAGGGTTTAAAAATTTTTATATGCCTGAACCTGTTGTTAAGTTAGCAGAAGAAGATTCAAAAAAACACGAACTGATTGTTGAGGAAATACGACAATGGTTTGAAACAAATAATTACACAGTTTATCGATATGAAGCAGGAGAAATAAATGACAAAATATTAACTACAGACTTCAACAAAACGTTTCCAGAAAAATATGGTATTGAACCAATTTTTATAAGTCAATCGGACAAAGGTCAATTTCAATGGTATATTGAAAAAAAATCTACAGGAAACGTTAGTACTAAAAAATCATTTGACCATAACAAATTCATCATAGATATTGCAGAATTACTGAAAAGAAGAGATTTTATTTGCAACAGCAGAACAATGCAAAATCTGTCTAAGTATGATTTTTTAGTAAATCGTGATAATTTAGATATATCAAAATACATAACTGAAAGCATAGAAAAAGGTTATTTAAAAGAAGTAAGTAATGTATTCATAGACAATTATGGATTTAAGCGATTAAAAGAATTTTGGAATAAACATCGTGAATTGAAAAAAGAAGCGTTTAATTTATTATCTGAATACTTCAAATGGACTTACAATTATGAAGAAAAAATTTTTGACGAAATATTTTTGGAAGACTTTAATTTAAAAGCTTGTAATTTATGTTATGGAAATAACTAAGAAAGAAAAAAAACGAACGCACAACAATGTGTATAATTCATTGCTAATAAAGGCTTACTTACGAAAGTCCTCGCGGTCTTTATATCTGTGATTTATTTGCTAAATTTAGTGCTTAAACACGCAACGAAATCATACACTAGACCGTTGTGCAACACCTAAAAAAAACTAACTAATTAAAAAAAACAAAATGAACAAGACCATAATATTATTAATTTTTATTTTTCCGTGCATGATTTTTTCTCAAAGCGATTTTAATAATGGTTATAAAACCGGATATAAGGCAGGTTATTGTTACGAACAAGGCGTTGGATGTATTCCACCTATTCCTCCAATTCCTCCAATTCCAAGAATTGGAGAAAATACTTATAAAGATGGATATAATCGTGGATTTTCTGATGGCAAAAGTAAGAGAAGTTCAATAAGCTCGAATTCTAATAGTTCTACTAGAACAGGAACAGTTTCTACAAGTAGCTACACTCCACTAACGATGGAGGAGATAATGCTTTTATCTAGAGCGAGAAAACAAAATGGAGGTTCTGACGATAACTTAATAGTTGACCTTATACTATTACCATTGAAAATGCTAATTGATTGGGATGAAATAAGTATTAGCCCTGTTTATGCTCTATCAAAACCAAATAACAAATCATATAAAAATGGTTATGGTGTTAATATTGATGGGAGATTTAGAGATAATTCAGTTGATTTTGTGTACGGTTATAGTTTTATTCAATATGAACAAATTGAAAATAATGTGAAAAATTTAAAACAACACTCAATAAATATAGGAATTGGAATTAACCTTTTAAAAGATAGAAATATCCAAATGGAATTAACTCCTCTTTTAGAATATGAATTAAATAACCAAAGTTCCTTTGGATATGGTGGATATTTAGGAATAAAAAAAACATTTTTTAATAAAAAATTATCAATAGGTAGTAGATACAGATACACAACTATTTCAAATCAACTTTCTTTAAATTTAATATATACCAAATAGATTTATATAACAAAAAATTGAAAACAAAAAAAGGCGATTGCACAACACCGTATATAATTTATTGCTGGCTTCTTGCCTACTTACGAAAGTCCTCGCGGACTTTCTTGGTCGGTAATTATTTACTAAATTAGGTGCTTAAACCACGCAACAAACCATATACAAACACGTTGCCACACATTTGAGAAAAGCACACTAAAATTGAAAAAAGAATATATATTTAAATCTGAAAGACTTGGATTTCGCAACTGGACAAAAAATGATTTGACCGAATTTGCGAAAATGAATGCGGATTTGGAAGTAATGGAACATTTCCCAAAACCGTTGACCGAAAAAGAAACAGCGGAATTAATAGACCGATTTGAAAATCATTACTCAAAAAACGGACATACATATTTCGCAACAGAAATTTTAGAGAACGGAGAATTTATTGGATTTATTGGTTTGGCATTTCAAAAATATAAAACTGACTTCACGCCTGCTGTGGACATTGGTTGGCGACTGAAAAAAAGTGCTTGGGGAAAAGGTTACGCAACGGAAGGAGCTAAAAAATGTCTTGAATTTGCATTTAGCGAACTGAATTTAGAAAATATCATCTCTACCTGTACGGAGAAAAATTCTAAATCTGAAAACGTTATGAAAAAAATCGGAATGGAAAAAATGGGAGAATTTAATCATCCAGAACTAAAAGAATATCCAGAATACGAAAAAAACATTTGTTACGGAATAAATAAAAACGTGTGGCAACACCGTGTAAAAAACATTGCTTATTTTAGTTAAACCGTTTGGTCGTTGCTCTTTTGTTACATCTGATTTTCCTGCGGAAAATCCTCGCATACAAAACCGCAACGTTCCTTACACAAACACGTTGTAAACAATTACCAAAAAAACTGTGAAAGAAATAAAAATACATCGACCAATTCAAAAATCTGCAAATGTTGCTAAATTGACAAATTCCGATTTGACAAATACACATTCAAATATTTTTGACAATTTTAAAACAAAAAACACGAATAACTTTAACAATGCGAATAGAACAGTTTTAGGTTTTTTAAAACAAATACCTTCTTACGCAGAGTTTTTCGAGAAATCTGGGAAAAATTATAAAAACTTTGAAGTTGTTTTTCCTAAAGGTATCTTGAAAAAGATTAAAAACGGAGAATATCTATTAAATAGAAAAGTTGGAACAGATGAATTTTTAGCTTTTGTAAAAGATAAAAAAACAAATAACATTGTTAAACAACTTCGATTAAAAGAAATTACAAATACTGAAAAGTTAAATAATTTACTGCCATCATTACAAAATATGGCAGTTATGAACTCTTTAAATCAATTAAGCAGTCAACTTGAACTTATTGAAAAAAAGCTATCTGATATTCATAAAGAGTTTAATAATGACAGAATAGGAAAAATACAAGCTGGTTATAGTGCTTATTTAGATGCTATACAAATGTCTGACAATAACAAACGAGAAATTGCACTTTTATCTGCACATAAATCATTGAACGAAGGAAGAAGTCAACTAATTGAAAGCGCAAAACAAAGATTAAGTAATATAGAAGTTGGTTTTTGGAAATCTCTTTTTAAAGAGTTAAAAGCTTGGAATTACAAAAAAACACAAGAAGAAAACATAAAGGAGTTTATTAAAGAAGTTTTTTACATTCAACGTTCATCACAAATTATTTTGACAATTTATCAAGAATTAAATGAGCCTCAATCTTTAATACAATCATTAGCACCTTTTAAGGATTTTATGGAGCATATTAATGACGACACAAGAGTTTATAAAATTAACGAATGGGAAACATCTGAAAATAATTGGAAACAAATTTCCAGTTCATCATTGAAAGCAATTCAAAATATCCCAAGTTATAACGAAATAGAAAACGCAGAAATTAAATTAGAAATAGATAAATAAAAGACATATGAGTAATTCAAAAAACGGAAGTTTAGTAGGACAAATAATTAAAGGAGCTGTTAGTTTAGTAGCTGTATTATTCACAGCGAAACAAGGTCATAATAAGTGGAAAGATAGAAATAAAGGTAAGAATAGTTAAATAACTGTTTACAACACCGTATATAATTTATTGCTAGCTTCTTGCCTACTTGCGAAAGTCCTCGCAGACTTTCTTTGTCGGTAATTATTTACTAATTAGTTGCTTAAAACACGCAACAAACCATATACAACAACGTTGGGTGTAATTTAAGAAAAACCGAAAATGAAAGAACAAAGTTTAGCGAGTAAAAAAAGAGAAGAAAAACGAAAAAGCCCTAAAACTTTGGAATTCAAAAGACAAATAAACTCGTTTTTAGAAAACAAAAATCCTGAAATTATTTATGCTATAAAAAGAGATTTAGCTTGTATGACAAGTATGCCTTTTTATAAAGACAGACCTGAAAGAATGAAATTGACACTTAATAATAAGGAATTAATTGTCGAATTTATGAAAGCGTTTATAAAACATAATGATAAGGAATTTATAGTAAAACTAATTAGGTCATTGAATAAAAATCAAGCACAAACAATTAGGAAAGTTGCCCCAAAAATTGGTAGGAAATCTGAAATTTGGGAACACGTAATTCCTGCGAAATTTATTGTTGATGAATTAATTGAAATGATTGAAAATGAGGATATTTCTGAACTTGAACAATTGTTGAAAATATACGAATTAGCTGGACAACGTGGAATAACGAAAGAACAAGATTTGCTATTATCAAATTACCGAAGTTCAATGCCTGAAAATTGGAATTGGAGAGAAGAAAATGTGAATCCATTAATAAGACACGAAATAGTTGGAATAACTTATGAATAGAAAAAACTACACCCAACACCGTATAAAATTAATTGCGGTTTTTGGCTTAATCAAAAGTCGTTGCGTGTTTGTTACGTCTGATTTTCCTTCGGAAAATCCTCGCACACAAACCCGCAACTAATCTTATACAAACACGGTTGCCAGCAAGCTGAAAAAACCAACCGCACAAAAGTAAAGAGTGCTATCGCACACATTACTTTCTTTCCTATGCTGAATAATTTTGAATACTATAGTCTGTTGTTTTAATTGAATACTAAAGTTAGCTTTGCATACTTTAAGTAGCAATGGACTCAAAGCAACAAATACTAATTGAATTCGGAAATAAAGTAAGAGACTTACGAAAAGAAAAAGGGTATTCTCAAGAAGAATTAGCTCACAAAGCTGACTTACATAGAACTTACATTGGTATGATTGAACGAGCCGAAAAAAACATCACATTGGTTAATATTGAGAAAATTGCAAATGCTTTAGAATGTAAAATTTCAGATTTAATCAATGGATAAAATATTAAAATACCCATTAATACCGCAAAACGTTTACGAAAAATATAGAGCAATTAAAAGAATTCCAATATATGGTAGTTCTACTATGCAAAAATTAATTTTTCATATTGCAACTGATGCTCAAAAAAAAGATAATTCTGAAACGTCTAAACTTGCCAAACTGATTCTTTTCGATTTAAAAAACTACCTAAATCATCCTGCAATTTACAAGGAGAAATATACAGCAAGTGCTTTAGAAAATAGATTAGCTCTTTTGGGAGATGGAAGAACTTCAGACGATTTGCCTAAAATCAATCCTAACATTGATAGACTTTTAAATCAAGAAGAGATTGAAAAAATCCCAACTGAAATTCAATTAAAAATTTGCTCTAATTTCAGAGAAAAAGGAGACTTAATTTTTTACGACCCTAGACAAGATTCATCATATAAGGTTTCAATTAAATCTCTTATACCAGAAAACAAAGAAATTAATTTTGGTGCATTCGATTTTACTTCGCTCGTTAAAGGTATTTTAGACGATAAATTTTTAGCTCTTGGAGAAAGAAGAAGCAAAATAAAAGTTTCATTTAACGAAACAGATTATGAAATTGGACGTGGTAGCAAAGCTCAATTAAGTGAGTTGTTTCAATACCTTAATCAAATTGGAAAATTAGAAGAATTCTTTGAAAGATGGGAAATCGCTTTTAAAGGAGTATTCAAAGAAGATGTTTTAATTTACATTAAAAATTACAAACGATTACAAATTTATCTTTTAAGCAATGATGATTTTAGAAGATGTATTTCAGATTCTTTAAGACTTCATTGGAATGATATGACTTCTTCTGCAATTAATAGATGGGAAGGAAATTCTATAAGAATGTCAAGGGATGTAATTATAGAATATTGCACATACAGTATTGATAAAAACTTCAATGATTTTTTCAACGAAAGTAAATTAGTTGCAATATTGAACGAAGTGCAAGTTGAAAAAACAGATAAATTATTGAGCGTTAATTTCGATTAATTCTTTTTTTACAATTTTCTCAATTTTTTTCAATGCCATACCTAAATGCCTCGCAAATTCAACTGCAACAGCATTTCCTATTTGTCTAAATTGAGAACTGGTTGAACCATAAAATTCAAAATCATCTGGGAAAGATTGAATTCTAGCAGTTTCTCTAACAGTAAATCTTCTTTCACAGTTTGGATGTACAGCGATAACTGGTCCACCTGTTCCACCACCTCTTCCTACAATTGTTGGTCCAGGCTTATCCCAAGATAATTTTCTATTACCCATATACCCATTAATTTTAACTTTATGCTTTGTTCCAAAGTGATTTTTTACTTTTTCACCTTGTTTAGTATATGGTTCAGGCAAATCACCAATTGTTTCTCTTAAAGTTAAATAAGGCTCTAATTTATCATTAGAATTATTGGAGTGCGTTGCTTTAGGCGGAAACTCTTGGAAAATCTTTTTTCTTGTATCCGAACTAAATTCATTTGATACACCAAAAAATATTACTCTTTTACGTCCTTGTGGCACACCATAATCAGCTGCATTTAATTTAAACTTTTTTACTTCATAACCCGAAAAACCATCATCCTGACCGATTTCAGAAAATTCTTTCATAATTTGCTTTACTACTTCACCTTTTCCAAGACTTAAAATTCCGGGTACATTTTCTGCTAAAAAGAATTTTGGTTTAGTTTCATTTAAAAGCCTAACAATTTCAAGGTATAATTCGTTTCGTTCATCCTTAACATCTCTATATAAATTTGCTATAGAAAACCCTTGACAAGGAAAACCGCCAGTTAGTATGTCGTAATCTGGTAATTCTTCACCTTTTAACTCTTTTACGTCCTTTAAAAGTAATTCGTGGTCAAAATTATTATCATAAGTTACTTTACAGTCTTTATCAAAGTCAGTTGCAAGAACAATTTTATGTCCTGCTTGAACTAAACCTAAATCTAAACCGCCACAACCTGCAAAAAGGGATACTACTTTCATAAAAACTTCGCTAATTATAGTATGCAAATATATACACAATTTTGAAAACTGACAAATTTGAAAAATAATTTCTATACAATGTTCTAGCACATTGCAATCCTCGTTCCTGCGGTTGCAAAGAGCTTTCACGCCAACGCTGAAATCACAACGAACTGAAAAAAAGCCAGCTGGCAACAACGTATATAAAAAATAGCGGGTTTAGTGCTTAATCAAATTGAAAATCATATATTTAAAGTCTGTTATAAACCGAAAAGTTAGTGCGTAAAATCCGCTACTTTTCATATACAAGACCGTTCTCTACAATTTGAACGAACACTCGAACTAACAACAAACTGACATAACTAAAAATATGGCGAAAAAAAATTCTGATGGCTCACTTGGATGTTTATTCATCGTTGCATTATTAATAATTCTACCATTAGTTCCTATTGCTTGGGGAATTTTTGCTATAGTAAAATGGTTTAAGTGGAAAAAACTAAAAAAATATTATCCAAATAATTCAATAAGCGATTTTTGGCTAACTCACGAAGAGAAAATTGAATTTTTGCAATCTCGAAAAGAATATATTATTGCAGACGACAACCTTAATCAATTAAGAGCAACAGCAGATGCGGAAAACCTTTCACGAAATGTTGATGGCTCAATTTCAAACAGAAGCAATAGAGGAAAAGAAATAAATAGATTATTCAGTGAACAAGAAAAAATATACAATTCAAACAAAAGAAATCTAAACTATTTGAGCGAGAAACCATTTTATGAATGGCTATCTTTAAAAGAAACCTTTTCACCTTATTATGCTTCAACATCAGCATTTGCAACTTGGCTTATTGCGTTTTATGGTTCATTAAGTTATTTTTTTAAAAAGCCTCTTTTAGCATTATTTGAAGTATATGACCATTTTGCATTAGGTAGAGAAAAATTTATAGTTTTAGATGATGATTGGACTATGAAACTCATTTTTGCTTTATCAATTTCTGCAATTGTTTCAATTGGGATTTATTATCTTACAAAGTATTTTGCTGGAAAATTCATATTTGCAAAAAAGTTTCCTGAACCACCAATTGTCAATTCAGATAATTGTAATAATTATTAATGTAAAAATATTTAATGAAACAAATAATTAGTACAAAATCAAATATCCTAACTCTCATTGTAAATGGAAAATTCGAGCATTTATTGAGTCCTTGGAGTATCGAAGTAAACTTGATTGAAGAAACAATTACAATTACTAAAAGAAACTTGTACTATATTGGAAAAGATACAGACACTATTGCTTTTAAATTCATTAGAAAAATAAAAATAAATGAACATCTTTTTGGTTCAGATATTTGGATTAAAGCAATTGGTGGTTCAGTTTCAGCAAGATTTTTACCAAAAAAAGATTTGATTGAGATTAGAAAACGATTAATAGAATATAATCAAACAAAAACTAATCATATTATTTTCTCTTAATGATAACAGAACAAGATATTTTAAATAAAATTCCAAATTTAAAGTGGTATCCTTTTATTGGAAAAGAATATGAAAATGGAGTTTCTAATAAAAAAGTATTGTTAGTTGGAGAAAGTCATTATCACGAAAATAATGAACAATCAATCGCTAAACATAATAAACCAGAATTCACAAGAATTGTAGTAAATGAATTAGCAATTCAGCGAATGTATTGGTCTACTAAAATGTTTTCAAATTTACATCGTACTCTAATTGGAAATGACACTTTTGATAGTACAAAATTATGGAATTCTCTTGCTTTTTATAATTTCGTACAAAGAGCAATGGTTACAAATAAAGGAAGACCAACTGAATCCGATTTATTTTCAGGTTGGGAAGTCTTTTTTAAAGTGGCTGAAATCCTAAAACCTGATATTTGTATTTTCATTGGGACAGGTTCTTCTAATTATTTGAAAGAATATGTAAATAAAAACAGAACAGATATAAATATAACCGAGTTTAGATGGTTAAAAAAAATAAGCAGAACTTATCCAAGAAAAGCAAAACTTGAATTGAACGAACGTAATATTGAATTACATTTTATTCAACATACAAGTCAATATTTTAGTTGGTCAAAATGGCACGAGCATTTGAAAAAAGAATTGCCGACTGAATTAAATTTTTGGAAAGAAATTACAAATCGGAACAAAAAACTGTAGAGAACAACGTGTATAATTAATGGCTAGTTCTCGCCTACTTACGAAAATCCTCGCGGATTTTCTATTCGGTTTTTATTTGCTAAATTAGGTGCTTAAACACGCCACTAATCATACACAAAACCGTTGCAAGTAATTGGCGGAAACCACTCAAATAGAAAGAAAAAATATGAAAAAAATTACAATTATTTTAATATTTATTATATCTAACAACATTTTTTCACAAACAATAATTAGATACAAATCTGACTTTACAGTAAAATATAAAGTAGCACTTGACGAAAGCAGAGACGGTGGAAATATAGAGGATACAATTAAAATGGATGTTGAAATTATACATAATACTTTAGAAAAAACAGTAGAAGTTGAACTTTCTGAAAATAGAAAAAAATTATTCTTTTTTAAAAAAGTGAATTTTAAAGAAACTTTTTACAATGGAAGTGAAAAATATAATTCCTATAACGCTGAAGATAACGAGGGAAATAAATACTATATATCATTTAATAAATCATATATAAAAATTGACCACAGAGCAAAATATACTGGATTTGGATTTAAACTAAAAAATAAAAAATGAGAGATGAAATTAAAGCAATCTTAAGAGACGCAATGAACAAATCAGTGCAAAAAACTAAAGATGAAACCCCCTTAAAAAACACACCTTTTGAAAGTTTATCTATAAAGAACACTCTTGTATCTTCGAATAAATATTACAAAAAAGCTTTAAAAGGACAATTAATTGCCACAGGTATGTCTGAAAACGATATGAATAAAATAGTAGATGAAGTTACACAGGAAATGCAAAAAAAATATTTAAAATAAAAACGATAATATGGATGACTATGAATTATTAAATATCGGACCTGGAAGTCCAGGAGATGTAACAAGGACAATAACAAGCTTATATTTGGATTTGAAAATTCCATTTAGAAGTAATAAATCAGTTATGAGAAAAATATTAACTGAAAGAAGCGAAAGATATTATCAAATATTAGGCGAAAATATTTTAGATTCTAATCTAATATTTAAAACACTTGAAAAATCTAATGGAAATGTACCTTTCGCAATTTTTATAGATATAATTGTAACGAATAAAGCAAATGGAAATTTAGATGCAGTTTATGATAATATAGATTTAGTGTCAGAAGTAGTTTTAAATAATTTCAATAGAATGGTTCCTCCACATAAAGGAACTCATAATATTTCTGCTTTTAAAAGAGATGTAATTAACTTTATTAGAGAAGAGCGTCTTTAAAGAAAATTAGAATTGAAAATCAGAATTGAAAAAGAAAAAACAACTACTTGCAACACCGTATATAATTTATTGCTAGCTTCTCGCCTACTTACGAAAGTCCTCGCGGACTTTCTTGGTCGGTATTTATTTACTAAATTAGTTGCTTCAAACACGCAACAAACCATATACAACAACGTTGGCATTCATTGACCAAAAAGACCGAAAAAACTATGAAGAAAATTTTACCATTACTAATTGTTTCGCTTTTGATTTCTTGTAATACTAATATTAAAGAAAATCCTGAATATAAAAAGTTAGAAAAGCAAAACAATGAATTAAACACTAAAGTTCAATCCCTATCAAAAACTATTGATAGTTTATTAAATACACCTGACAAACAATTTTTAAATGCTAAAAAATTATTGAATGAAGGAAAAAGGAAACTTGCCTTGAACAATTTTTCAAAAATATCAGAAAACTTCAAAGGTTCTGAATATGAGAAAAAATCAAATCAAGAAATTGAAAAGATAGAAAAGTACTTTAAGGAAGAAAAAAGAAAAGCAGATTTAAAAAAAGCATTAGGTTTTAAAATTTTAAAACCAAAATCAATTATAAAAACAGATGAATTAACTCTTAAGTTCAGTAGTATTCAATTCAAAAAAAGTTTTACGTTTGATTCTTATGGTTCAAGATATTTTTATAGAAGTGCTGAAAGAGGTTCAAAATATTTAACTGCAAGAGTGTCTATAACATCAAAAGTAAAAGACCCAAAATTACCACATATTCTAGCATATAAACTCGAAGATGGTGTTTTAAGAAATTTAACAAGTCTTGGAATGGATTATAGATTTAGAAGATGGGAAGATTACGGAAGTTATTTAGGAAATTCGGCAGATTACGGAAATGACTTTTCACATACTAAAACAATTCCATTTTCACTTGGTTATGAAATATCGGAATCTGAATATAAAGGTTATCCTATTTATGTTGTTTTGTACAACAAACCAAGTATCGTTAGGAAATACGAGAGATTTGACAATCCGCCAACAAGTTACAATCCTGAAAGTTATGGTTTTAAATCCGAACTGACTGTGGATGATTTTGATGAAGGAAATGATTACATACTAATCAAAATAATTAAATAATATGAAAAAAATTATAAGACTAATATTAATAATAATTTTCATACTAATTGCAGTGTATAGTTACAATTACATTTCACTTCAAATGCCAAGTAATAATATCACAAATGAAGACAGTAGAAACCAAGGAATTTCTTTTGAAACACATTATGAATATTACGTCAATACTTCTACTCTTATATTCGACTTAAAAAAAATTCCTTTAGACAAAGCACCTGCTGACATATTCAGAACTTTTTTACAAACATCTTCTGCATTAAAAGATAAAAATTTTAAAGAAGTAAAACTTGCTTATAAAGGTAAAGTGAAATTTATTCTAAAAGGAAATTATTTTTCAATTCTTGGCAATGAATTTGGCACACAAAATCCAATGTACACAATTAGAACCTTTCCACAAAATCTTTATAATATAGATGGAACTTCAGAATATTCAGAATGGACTGGAGGAATGTTAGGAGTTCTTGGAAAACAAATGGATGATTTTAATGATTTTATGAAGGAATGGTGTTTGAACGAATTAATAGAAAAATAAACAACGAAATGCCAACACCGTATAAAATTAATTGCTGGTTTTATTCTATTTACGAAAGTCCTCGCGGACTTTCTATCTGTGAATTATTTGCTAACTTTAGTGCTTAAACAACGCAACTAATCTTATACAAACACGTTGGCAGTAATTTGAGAAACCGAGAAAAAAACGAAAACCTGAATGAAAATAAAATTACTATTTATAATTTCCCTGATATTTTTTTCTTGTCAAAAGAACAAAAAGGAAGAACAGAAAAACGAATTTACTAATTCCGTTGAAGAAAAAGATAACAAACAATTTTTCTCTGACTACTTTTTCAAAATCGAATCACCTTGTGAACTTCAGAAAGACTTTAGCAGTTCTCAAGAAAATTATTATACGTATCGTTGTAATTCAGAAAATAACGAAAATGTATATTCTTTTTCTATCAAAGACCTAAAAAATGACTTGAGCGAATTTAAAACTGACCTCGAGAAAAAAATATTTTTAAATAAGTTTTTAGACAGCTATAAAAAAGAATTAAACGCAAATAATATAAAATATTCAGAACCTTACATATACGGTTTCAAATCTTTAGAATATACAATTCCAACAGGTAACATTTCCAATAAACAAGCTATTTTCGTAAGTAATGGCTTTGCATATACATTTAATATTACTTCTAACAAAAACGAGATAGACAAATTATTTTCAACTTATATTAATTCTTTCGAATTATATCATAAAAGTCCAAAATATTCCTATTCAATAGAAATCCCAAAAGGTTATAGTCAAGAAAAAATTGTAGGAAAAAATGTTGATTTAAAATATGTAAACGACAAAGGCTATTCTATTGTTCTTGTTGTTAAAAAACTACCACAAAACGAAAAAGCTTCGATTGATGATATGCTCGCATTATCCGATGATTTTTGGATAAAAATGTCGCCATATTCAGATATGAAAATCATAAAAAAAGGAACTGTATTTGTAGACAATACAAAAGGTTTTTTTATGTCATATACAGCGAAAGAAATAATCGACAAAGACCCATTATATTACAATAATTATATGTTTATAAAAAATGGCGTCATCTATACGCTAACTACAACTTGTAAACAAGAAGATATTTATGATATGCGTTCTGTCTTTTTCCGAGTTTCAAATTCTCTAAAATTTCCAAATTAGTATGATAAAAAACCATTACCAAATTTTGGGAATAAGTAGAAATGCTGACAGTAAAGAAATAAAAAAGGCTTATAAAAAATTAGCAGTAAAATTTCATCCCGACAAAAATAACGGAGACAAATATTTTGAAGAACGATTTAAAGAAATTCAAGAGTCCTATGAAATTTTAACAAATCAACTAAAGAAAAGTGAATACGATAGACTTTATGATTCTTTTTATTCTAAAAAGCAAAAAGATTATCATAGTCAATCACAATCGACATACAAAAATACAAGTACATCTTATTCAAATCAAAAAGAAGAAAAACGAAAACAAGAACAAAAGAATAAAGAAGAAGCTGAAAAAAGGAGAGGATCTAGTATCAAAAAAAATGCTGAATTAGCATTTGAAGACAAGGCTTGGATATTTATTGCAAATTTCACAGTTATAGGCTCAATCATAGGCTTATTTATGTTTATAAAGTACAGAGCTGAAGGTTATAACAAAAAATCAAGTCAAGCTTGTGGAGTTTCTGTTTTAGGTATAATTATAGGGTTAGTTGTAACTATAATTTTTGCTTTAGGAAATAAATAACAAATGAAGAAAATAAAAGACTTAAAAATTAAAGGAGCAAATTTACATTTTACATTTTGCCACCAAAAACCAGAGAGGTCATTTTTTTGGAAAGGCAAACAATTCCCATTATGTTCAAGATGCACAGGAATAAATTTAGGTTACTTCATTTTACCTTTTTTCATTTTTGGTGTAATTAAAATACCTCTTTTATGGACAATTATAATCATTCTTCCAACTTATATTGACGGATTAATTCAAGCATATTTCAACATAGAAAGTAATAACACGAGAAGATTCGTAACTGGATTAATGAGTGGAATCGGTACTATGTCTTTAGTTTCAATAATCGGAATTTATATAGGAAATCAAATATTAACACTAATCAATTAAATTTAAAATTATGTCAGAACAACTGAACCCAAAAGAAAATCCTAATGACAAATTAAGCACAGGATTACAAGTTTTATCTTTTTGTATTCCTTTAGCAGGAGCAATTATTTATTTTAGTAATAAAAGTGATAGTCCGAACAAAGCTAAAATGGCTTGTCACGCTGCGTTATGGGGATTTGGACTTGGAATTTTACTTCAGATAATTGCAACAGTAGCTGGAGCTGGAAGTTAAAAAACTACTGCCAACAACGTATAAAATTAATTGCTGGTACAAGCCAACTTACGTAAATCCTCGCGTATTTTCTATTCGGTTTGTACTTGCAAATTAATAGCTAAAACCACGCAACTAATCTTATACAAGACCGTTACCCACAAGCTGAAAACCAGCCGCATATTTTAGCACTTTCGGTTTTTCCCAACACATAAATCCAACGCTCTAAAAACCAAAAGAGCTAAAACTTTCCCAAAATTCGTAATTATGTATTTAAGTATTTGCTTAAATACATAATTAATTATATGTTTGTACAACAAAGCAAATAACTTTAATAAAAATATATACACAAATGAAATTAGAAATAACCTGTACAAGAGCGGAAGCCAACCATAAGCAGTTACAAAACTGTATGGAGGCATTGGATAATATGGAAGGGAGTTTTCAAAAAATGACAAAACTTTTATCAATTGCAGGAAGCGATGTAAGATTGAGAATTCTTTATTTATTGAATTTAGAAAATGAACTATGTCCTTGTGATTTAGCAGATATACTAAAAATGAGTGTTCCTGCGATCTCACAACATATACGTAAAATCAAAGATGCAGGAATAATCAATTCAAGACGAGATGGTCAAACACTTTATTATTCATTAAATAAAGATGAAACAGAGATATTTAGTAGCATTTTTAAATCTATCGAATTAATTAGAAAAACAGCATAATTTATAAAGAAATGAAAACAGAAAAAACATCAAAAAATGCAGCATACACAGGTTTATTTGCTGCTGTAGCAGCATCATCTTGTTGCATACCACCTGTTATAGCATTAATAGCTGGCGTTGGAGGAAGTGCGTCTGCCCTATCTTGGATGGAACCTTTTAGACCCTATTTAATTGGTTTGGCTATTGTAGCAATTGGATATGCTTGGTATAATTATTTAAAACCAAAAAACGCTGATGATTGTGGTTGTGAAGTTGATGCAAAACCAAAATGGTTTCAAACAAAAGGATTTTTAGTTGGTATTACTTTGTTTGCAACTGTTTCAATTGCTTTCCCTTATTATGCTCATATTTTTTATCCTGATAATAAGAAAGAAGTGGTTATAGTCAATCAATCCAATATTCAAACATTAAATTTTGATGTTAAAGGGATGACTTGTGCCTCTTGTGAAGAACACGTTAAACACGCAGTTAATGAGTTAGAAGGTATTGTAAATATCAATGCTTCCTATGAAAAGGCAAACGCAGAAGTGGAGTTTGATAATACAAAAACGACTAAAGAGGATATAGAAAAAGCAATAAACTCAACAGGATATAAAGTAATTAATAAAGAAAAAAATGAGTAATAAAACAATAAATTTAAACATCAACGGAATGACTTGTTCTGGGTGTTCATCACATATCGAAAAAGATTTAAACGTTAAAGACGGAATCGTAAATAGTACTGTAAATCACGAAACAGGAAAAGGGAAATTTGTATATGACACCAATAAGTTAAGCAATCAAGATGTTATTAATGCAGTAAACAATGTCGGTAATTATTCAGTTATTGAGGATATCGAAAAGGAAGATTGCTGTGTTACAAATGCCAAAGATTATGATGGAAAGAATAAATTCGATTTAATTGTTATTGGTGGTGGTTCAGCAGCATTTTCAGCAGCCATAAAAGCGGAAAGCATTGGCTTAACAACATTAATGGTAAATGATGGATTAGATTTTGGTGGCACTTGTGTCAATGTTGGCTGTGTTCCTTCTAAAAATTTGATTAGAGCTGCCGAAACAGCATATCACGCTACACATTCTAATTTTAAAGGAATTAAACCAAAAGGTGTTGAAATTGATTTTACTCAAATTATAAAAGACAAGAAAGCAATAGTTGCCACATTACAACTACATAAATATATGGATGTGGTAAGTGATTTCAAAAACTTAACAATGCTTAAAGGTTGGGCAGAATTTGTAGATAATAAAACCATTCTTGTAGATGGAAAAGACACATACACCGCAACTAACATCATTATAGCAACAGGAGCAACAACAAACATTCCAAACATTGAAGGACTAAATAAAGTAGGCTACTTAACAAATGTATCTTTATTCGATTTAGAGGAAAAACCAAAAAGCTTGACCATAATGGGAGCTGGATATATTGGATTGGAAATTGCAATGGCATATAACCGCTTGGGAGTAAAAGTTCGTATCATAGAATTTACAGATAGACCATTACGTAGTCAAACCAACGATATTACAGATGTTTTAGAAGCACAAATGATAAGTGAAGGGATTGAAATCCTTCCAAATTTCAGAGCCATTAAATTTGAAAAAGATGGCGACAACACTATTATTCATTGCAAATGTCCTGATGGCTCTACCACTCAAATAATTGAAGAAGGCCATATTATTGTAGCTACAGGAACAAAACCAAATACATCTAAATTAAGTCTTGAAAATATTGACTTAAACCTGACAGAAAAAGGACATATTTTAGTTAACGAAAAAATGGAAACTAATATTTCCAATATTTATGCAGCAGGTGACGTAACAAACACACCACCTTTTGTTTATACAGCAGCAAAAGAAGGAAGTACAGCAGTAAATAACGCCTTTTCATTATCAAAAAACAGTGTGGATTATACATCGTTACCTTGGGTAGTATTTACAGATCCACAAATTGCAGGAGCAGGTATGGACGAAGTAGAAGCCGAAAAATCAGGCATCCCTTTTGAAGTATCTAAATTAGATTTAATTCACGTTCCAAGAGCTTTAGCAGCTCAAGATACCAGAGGATTTATAAAGCTAATTCGCAATACGGAAACGGATAAATTAATAGGTGCAAGAGTAATAGCACCAGAAGGAGGTGAACTCATCCAACAATTAAGTATGGCTATAAAGTTTGGTATAACAGTAAAAGATTTGGCTGAAAGTTTTTATCCATACTTGACACTTGGAGAAGGAATCAAATTAGCAGCAATTACGTTTGGAAAAGATGTTTCTAAATTGAGTTGTTGTGCGAGTTAATCCCTACTAAAAGCCATACACATTTGCAATTCGCTCAAAGCCACCACGCCATCAAAAATTGCAAAAGAGTATGTCTTGCCAACGCTCAATCCGAACATTTAAGAAAATATCGGAATTGAAAAGCAGAACGGAATAAAGCCAGTGGGTAACAACGTATATAAAAAATAGCAGTTAAGAGCTAAACTAAAAGTTTGGTTCTTTTCTGCTATCTTTGTTTTCAACTGAAAAATGGCACATACAAATCTGCTACTTTTCATATACAAGACCGTTGGCAATAATATAACAGAACGCACACAAAAAATGAACAAATTGAATAAAACCGAAATTCTGACAAACTTATTATGGACTACTTTTGGAATAATTGGCGGAATTAGTTATTACTCAAAAGCGGAATATTGGATTTGTGGAATAATGTTATTAATCGGAATTTTGTATGCTTATAAATTAGTTAAATCAATATCAAAAAAATGAAAAAAATACACTTTGACAATTATGAAAAAAGTAATTACTGGAATTCATTAATAATTTTTGCGCTAATTTTTATTTTAATTGGAATATTTGAACCTTTCCAGGTTGAAAATCCAAAAATCTATAAATATATTAGTTCATTCGGATTTTTATTACAAACTCTATTTTTTAGTAAATTATTTTGGTTTAAAAATTTTGTACAATGGAATAATTTAGGAGCCTTTATAAGAATTGATTCTTTTTTTGGAAAATCATTAAGCTTCAAAAAAATTAAAACCACTGAACTAAATGAAAAAAAATTGAAAATAATTAAGACTAATGGAAAAACAGTAATATTTAATCTGAATGAAATAATGGAATCTGATATTCAAAAACTAAAGGAAATAATAATGAAAAATACTATTGCCAACACCGTGTAAAAAAAATTGCTGGTAAAAGCCTACTTACGAAAATCCTCGCGGATTTTCTTGGTTCGTGTTTTATTTACTAACTTTAGTGCTTAAACCACGCAACTTTCCTTACACAACAACGTTAGCCATAATATGAAAAACAGAACAATATGAGAAACAATTACCTAACCATTTTATTTTTAGCACTTATATTATCAAGTTGCGGAAAAGACCAAAAATTAGTAGATTCAGAAAATGTAACTTTGACATTTTTCAAATCTGTAAAAGAAGGAAATGAGGACTTAATGAAAAAGACTTATCCTAATATTTCAACTTTTGATAGTTATTACAAATCTGATTCAATAAAAATTAAAGAATCAAAATTTGTAAATGATAGTTTAATTTCTGTTTCTGCAACAAACTATTTTACGAATGGTTTTGGCAAAAAATCTACAAAAGATATTGAGCTTTATCTACTTCCAGATTCATTAAAAACATACACACAATTAAATGACAGTAAAGGAATGACTGACCACAATGAAAATGAACTTTATTCATTTGCTGTTAAAACAGGTTGTATTAAAAAAACCGACACAACTGATGTTCAAATTAATGAAAAGTATTTAGATGCTTATTTATTATCAAGAAGTTTTACAGTAGACAAATTAATTGATTTTATGACAGATGTTAAAGTTGTTGATTGGAGTTGGAAATCAGGTTATGGTGGTTCAGCTTCAGGAAAAGGTATTGTAAAAAATAACTCGACTTTTGACATACCAAAAGTAAAATACAAAGTTTCTTATAAAGATAGAAGCGGAAATGAAATAACATCTGATGATGGGTATGTTACCTATGATATTTTAAGAGCAGGAAGTTCTGAATCGTTTACTTTTTACACAAGTTATGTCAGCAGTAGAGCATCAAGAGCAAGTATTTCGTTAGATTTTGACGAAGATATGATTAAAAAATATGTGCTTGAAGCAGATTATAATGGAGATGAATATGAAACTTACAAATCTGAAAAATTAGAATCTGAATAAAATACTATGGCTAACACCGTATAAAATTAATTGCTAGTTCTAGCCTACTTACGAAAGTCCTCGCGGACTTTCTATCTGTGATTTATTTGCTAACTTTAGTGCTTAAAACACGCAACTAATCTTATACAAACACGTTGGCAGTAATTAAAAAAAACTAGATAATGAAATTAATTTATAAGGATGTTTATTTTGAAAATTCTTGTTTGGAATCGAAATTACTAGAAAGAAAATATAATCCAGAACAGCATTATTGTATTATTAACAACAATAAGTTATATATTTCAAAAGGAAAAATACCTAAAAATAAATATGATATTTATTCAAAGGTATTTACGGAAGATAAATTTGCTGAATGGGTTAATCAAACGATATATATTAGGTTTCATGATAATTATCACCATAGTAGTTATTATGATTTCACCTTAGAAATCAATATTGAAAAAGGAATTCTAACAAATAAAAGGTTAATAATTAACTTTATTCAACGATATAAGAAATTTTATAAAAAAGAATTCTGTCCAAAAAGATTTTATACAAAATCTGTAATAAAAGAAAACCTTATTAAAATTCTGGAAAAAACATTTGATGAATCAACTAAAAATAAATGGTTAAATAAAATATCAGAATTATTAGAAATAATATATACCCAAAGAAATGACTTTAATAGTAAAAAAACAATATTAAGTCATGTTGAGTTAACTGTAAGTGAATCTTTTATATTTTTTCATTTAGGTAGTGATAAATTAAATGAATATACATCTCAAATTATTGAATATTATATTAATTATCTGAATGAGAATTTCAAAAATCAATCAGGATTAACATATAATCAAGAAAACTACATTAACTATCAAAATGAAAAAGCCACGAATCAACAACTGTTGGGCTCTGTTTATGAAGATAGCATAGTTATATATAAGCCATTTAAAATAGATTTTCCTTTTATAAAATGGGCAATAAGAAATTTAAGTTGGTTCGTATTATGTCCATCTTTTTTTAAGGAAACTTTTATTTTAGAAAAAAGTATTAAGTTAAAAAAAGTAAATAACGTAATGTTTAAATATGAAATAGAAAAGGAAAAAATTTATATAAGTGATTTTTTAGATGAAGAAGACTTTAAGTTAAATTTTGAAAAAATAAACCTAAAATTTGATTCTGAAAAAAATGAATTTTCTCTAATTGAACTCAATGGGACTACATTTACTGGTTATTTAATGAACGATACTGAATACCAAGATCTATTAGATGCTAAATATCATTATAAAAATTTAGGGGAAGAAATTGATAAAAGAAACAGAACCTCTGATTTTACAGGAGACTCAAACACATCTTATAGTAATAAAAATTGGCTAATAGATGCAGCTGGCAATGATGACCCTGAAACTATGGGAGATGTCTATTGGAACTTAGATTAAGATTGTTATGGGATATACAAAAAATGATATAATTGATTTTGGAAAGCACAAAGGAAAAAAAATAGAATTTATTACAATTAATGATTTAGATTATTTATGTTGGTTAATTAAGAATCATTCATATTTTAAAGTAGATGATGAAGTAATGCTTTTAATGAAAAAGAAAGTTGATAGTTTAGATAATTCTAATTTTAAAATTAAAAAACAAAAGGAAATAAATTATATCATTAAGTCAAATATCATAAAAAAGTAGTACTTATGATAGATAAATTAGATTTACAACTTTTAATAAAAGAAGGCAAATTTATTGTAAATGACTTAAAAGCAAACGAAAATGATATTATAGATTTAGATATTTTAGAAGAAATATATGAAAAGTTAAAATTACTTTATTCAAAAATCCATGTCTATTACAGAGTTAATTATTCTGAATTTTTTGATTTTTTCACTAAGATAAATTTTGCGTTAGACAATCTTTTTGAAATCAAAGAAAACTATGAATTTGCTAAAAAAGCAATGAATGATTTTAACAAAATAAATTCAAATGATGAAAAAAACATAGTTGAATGGCTGTTTAAATATGAAAATGAATTACATTTTTTTGATTCATCAGAAAACGTATACTCTTATTTATTTAAAATTAAAGACATTAAGGAAAATATAATAATTGACTGTTCTAAATACTCGGAATCATATGATTATATAAATACATATTGGGATCATTATTATGATATTTATGTAAAATATAGACCTGAAGATGAATTTTTAGATGAAATTGAAAATCATACAATATCTTATTATTTAGGTTTTCATAATAAATATTTAGATATATTAGAAAAATATAAAAAACTTCCATCAGGGAAAGTTCCTGAAAGTTATTTCAAAAATACTATAGATATAGACGAACTTTTTGATTTTTACTCTAAATTTCAGGATATTGCAGAAGGAGAGAATAATAAAAAACAAATGGATAAATTTCAGAATATGAAATTTGTTAAAGATTATAATGTAAATATAAATAAACTGTTTATCATTTATAATCTTATTGGTTTAAAAACAAATCATAATATTTCAAAAAAAGCATTACAAGAATTTGAAAAATTAGATAAAAATAACGAAAAAGAAATAGTAGAATGGGTAATAAAGTTCTATGAAAAAGGAGCAAATACTTTCCCTGAAGGAATTGTAAGAGTTCATAAAAATCTTTTGAGATTAGAAGAAGTACACGAAGATTTAATTGTAAATATTTCAAAATACGTAGAATCGTACGATTTCCCAATTATTCGAGCTAAACAATGGGAGAAAATATTCATAAAATATAAAATTGAAGAATGTGAATTGAATGGAACTATCTGTAGAGATTTATTTGACTATTTAGCATATCAAAATAAATACATTGACCTTCTTGAAAAATATGAAAGATTACCGAAACTAAATAAATTTGAAAAATAAAAAACTACTGCCAACACCGTGTAAAAAAAAATGCTGGTAAAAGCAAATTTAGGAAAGTCCTCGCGGACTTTCTATCTGTGTTTTATTTGCTAATTTCAGTGCTTCAAACACGCAACTTTTCTTACACAAACACGTTGTAAAACATTGACGAAAAACGATATTAAGAATATAGGAATTTTA
>CAZMDC010000036.1:0-23604 GCA_964565055.1 uncultured Polaribacter sp.
CCGCGAGGACTTTCGTAAGTAGGCTATAACCAGCAATGAATTATACACGGTGTTATATAGATACTTCGCTAATTTACACTTAAATACATTAAAACCCTTTAAATACAGTGCTTTACAGGTTTTTGCTAAAGTAAGATAATGCAACAAAATGCAGTAAAATGCTTGCTTTGTTGTACCTATTGTTGTACCTTAGTACTCGGTTGCACCGCTTTGCACACCTTTAAAACCAGTACTTTATGTCTTCAATAAAACTAATTTTAAGAAATAACAAGATAGATAAAGCAGGAGAAGCACCTCTTTATTTAAGAGTTATCAAAGACCGCAAAACTAAATTCATTTCTTTAAGTCTAAAATTAAAGCCTAATGAATGGGATGAAGATAAGCAAAAAGTAAAAAAGAATCACAGTAATTCTACAAGGCTAAACGCTTACATTTCTCAAAAGGTAGCAGATGCAAAAGGTGAGATTGCAGACCTAGAAAGAAGAAACCAATCTACAACAGCAAGGAAACTAAAAGAGGCCATTAAGGGTAAACCTTTAACGAATTTTTTTGACTACTCTGATAATCTTTGCGAAAAGCGAAAAGACACTTTAGCATATTCAACCTATAAGAATTACAAAACCTATTTAAAGAAGTTTGAAAAGTTTGTAGGTCATAGAGAATTGATGTTTGAAGATATTACAGTTACAACCTTAAAAGATTTCGCATCCTATTGTAGTTCTACATTAGGTAATAATAATACGACTATAAATTTTTCTTTAAAGATTATGAAGATAATGTTTAAGGAAGCACAAAAAGAAGATTTAATACCTTTAGATTTATTTCCCTTTAATAAGTTCACAGTAAAAAAAGACAAGAGTACAAAACGCTATTTATCTGCTGAACAGTTTCAAGACTTTATGGATTTAGAAGTATCAAATAAAGATAAAGCACAAATTATAAAAGATATGTTTATCTTTTCAGTCTTTGCAGGTGGTTTAAGATTTGGCGATATGCTTGAGCTAAAATGGAAGAATTACGATAAGAAAAACGGAAGAATAACAAAGATAATCAGAAAAACAAATAGACAGCATAGTGTTAGAATAGGTCAAAAAGCAGTTGAGATATTAGAAAAATACCAACAACAAGACCAGAAGCAAGAAGATATAATTTTCCCTTTTGCAAATATTGATAAAACCTATTTTACCGATAAAGAGCATAGAAATTTAATAACCGGTAGAGCAATAGCTTTAAGTAATATGTATTTAAGAAAAATGGGAAAGCGTTTAGAACTACCTTTCAATCTATCGTTTCACATAAGCAGACATACATTTGCTACCAGGGCATTAAATAATGGTATGCGTATAGAGCACGTTTCTAAATTGATGGACCATTCAGATATTGGTATCACGCAAGTGTATGCAAAGATTATTAGTAGTGAGTTAGATAATGCAGTAGATAAATATATCAATTAGTTTATGAAGGAGATTGTTTTTGATAGTTTTAAAAGCACACTTCAAGAAGTGAAGATTTTAAATAATATCGTTGTAAAAGAAAAAATTAGAAAGTCTCAATTAGAAGACAGTTTAAAGCAGGCGCAGAATTTATTATTTTCTAGTTACAGTAGCTTGAATATTTTTGCTGAATCAGTTAAAAGTTATATATCTGTAGGGTATAAGATTACACCTTTTGATAAAAAAGAGAAGAAACAAATATCAAAAATTGAAGCTAAAATAATTTATAACAAATTATTAGGCATCATAAACTCGGAACTAGAAAAAGATATTATTGTACCAACAGAATCATTAATTCTTCAAAGTCAAATTTCTTCATTAGGTTTAGCTTTTATTTCGGCTTCAATAGATGAAAGTCTACAAAAAAATAATGATGAATTAAATATTGATAAATTAAAATCACAAGAATTATCAACAACACTAAATAAATATTTTGCAGCGATAATAAGTTATATCCAAGATATTTTATTGTATGACGTTTTTTTAATATTTGAAAAGCCAGAAATAACTTACTTACAAGAAATTGTTTTTACAACCGACTATAAAAAAGAATACATAGATAAATGGTTGAATTGTACTGTAACTTTTAATGAATTAAGGAGAAATAAAAGAACAGATCATTGGGCTGAAATATATAAGCTAAAATTAGAGTTTGAACAAATAGAAAAAATTGAAAATCATCAAAAAAAGCTTTTTAATGAACGTATTGATTTTGAAATAAGAAATGCAATAAATGATTTTGATGAATTAGAAGATGACGTCAAAAAGGAAGCATTAAATAAAGAGATTAAATTAATACAAGACTTTTTCAATAGTGATACATCAAAGACTGTTGTAAAAAGGCTTAAAAATATTTTAAATTTTTCTAAGCCAAAAGAGGTGGTTTTAGAGTATGATAATATTTTAAGGGATAGGTTATTGTTGGGTGATTTTAATATTTACGAAGTTGGTAAATCAAATTATTCATCAGCTTTTGTAGCATCTTTCTTTATGCAGTATTTAGATAAATTAAAAGAATATTTAGAGTCACTTAATGATGAAGTAAATAATAATAAAATGATAAACGACCAATTTCAATACGACAACTTCAAAGATTTATTATTAGTAGAAGAATTAGAAAAGCGTGTAGCAATTGAAGCAGCAGAGTACAAAAAGAATTGCGATGACTATTGGGAAACTTATACTTTCGACCCAACCTATTTTGATACGTTCATTTCTGGCGAGTTGTACACTATATTTTTAAACGCTATATATGAAAGAATAAAGCCTTTAAATGACTTTGAAATTAATAAATACCTAACACTATCATTAAATCAATTCAATACACATACGCCAACAAAAAGAGCTGAAGAGTTTAAAAGAATTTACCACAATACATATTGGTTTCCAAACTATATGGAGTACAATCCAAATCAGTACGAGAATAAGTATCCTGTTCACGTTTGGAAGCATTACGCAAATCATTTCCACTTATTTAAAGAAGCATCAGAAAATATATTACAGGACTTTAAAAAAGGCTTAATTGGTAGTGGCAGAAAACAAGAAGTCATTGCAAAGCCAAAGACTAAACTAAAATCAAAGCACAACTCATTTACTTATAAAAAATGGAGATTTGAATCCACAAATCTAACGTATTTAAAAGAGTCATTGATAGACAAAAAATTAATAGCATCTGACACAGAATTAAAACACTTTAGAAAAGCGTTTAGCGGAGAAGAAATCGAAAAACCTATTGTTTGGACTGGTAATATTAGCGAACTTTCATATTTCATTAAGCAATTGCATAATGAATTAAAACTTGTTGAAAACTTAAAGCAACAACAATGGGCAGTAACTATAAAGTGTTTTATTCAAGAAAACGGAGAGCAATACAACCGCACTAAATTAAGAACTCAAAAAGTTCCTACTACATCAAAAAACATTGATATATCATTAAAAACACTATAATAACACTCTACACTTCAAGTGCAGTATTAAAAAACTTTCTTCAAATAATACAGTTAATCTCTTTTAGGTTAGCTGTTTTTTTATGCCACTCTACACTCTGCACCTTACTCTAAACCCTTGTTTCTAAAGTGTTTTGAGCCTCTATTTCTGACAATCTTTGTTTTCATAATCATTAAAATTTCATACAATGGAAGCAATTATTTTAAGTGCACAACAGTACAAAGAATTAGTAAATCGTTTAGATGTTCTAAACAAAAAACTAGAAGAAAAACAGAAGTCACCAAACGACACATTTCTCGACAATCAAGAATTTCTTCAACTAATGAATATTAGCAAAAGAACAGCGCAATCCTGGAGAGATGAAGGAAAAGTGTCATTTTCTCAAATAGGTTCAAAAATCTATTACAGAATGAGCGATGTACAGAAGCTTTTAGACAAAAACTACAAAGCAGCATTTTCTAACAAACGTAAATATTAATTCTAAAATGTAAAAAGTTATGAAAAAAGCTGTACCACTAAAACCAGAATTTGAGAGTTTAGAAGAGCCTAATACCATTATTCAACACATTAAGGAATTAACTGAAAAAGAAGAAATTAAACACACTACAATTTTATCGAAATTATTAAAGGAATTCAAACGTATTGATTTTGAAAAAATAGCGAATCCAAGTGTTCACGATAATTTTAAACTTTCAAACAAACACTATTCAATTATTTCAATTGATACTGTATTGAAAATTGCAAAAAACAATAATTGGGGTTTATGTAAAAATCATAGTTTCATTTATTTGTATAACGGTTCCTATTGGAATGAAATCGACAAAGAAGCATTTCAAAAGTTTTTAGGCAAAGCATCAGAAATTATGGGTGTACCATTATTTTCTGCAAAGTATTATAAATTCAAAAAAGAATTATACGAACAATTTTTGGCAACTGCTTACTTGGAAGCTAAACCAACATCAGCAGATAATGTTTTAATAAACTTAAAAAACGGAACATTTGAAATTAACACAAAAGGCACACAATTAAGACCTTATAATTCAAATGATTTTATTACATATCAATTACCATTTGAATACAATCCAGAGGCGCAAGCACCTCTATTTAAAGCCTATTTAAACGAAGTGTTACCAGATATAGAACGTCAAAATGTATTGGCAGAATATATAGGTTTTGTGTTTATCAAACACAATAGCAATCGGTTAAAAGAAGAAAAAGCATTAATACTTTACGGAACAGGAGCTAATGGTAAATCTGTATTTTTTGAAGTAATAAGTGCCTTATTAGGTGATGAAAATATAAGCAACTATTCTTTGCAAAGTCTTACCAACGAAAACGGATATTTTAGAGCAAAGTTAGCCAACAAGTTAGTGAATTATGCATCCGAAATTAATGGCAAATTAGAGAGTTCAATATTCAAACAATTAGTATCTGGCGAACCTGTAGAAGCACGTTTACCTTATGGTGAGCCTTTCACGTTGAAGCAATACGCAAAATTGATATTCAATTGTAACGAATTACCAAAAGAGATAGAACAGACAAATGCATACTTCAGACGGTTTTTAATTATTCCTTTCGATGTTACTATTCCACCTGAAAAACAAGATAAAAACCTACATAATAAAATTATAGAAAAAGAATTATCAGGTGTTTTTAATTGGGTTTTAGAGGGTTTAAATAGACTGTTAGCACAAAAAGGATTCTCTAATTGTAGTGCAGCAGAAGAAGCAGTTGCAGACTATAAAAAACAATCCGATAGCGTTAAAATGTTTATTGATGAAAACGATTATACTATTTCACCAAACGAATACACTCTCATAAAAGAAATATATCCACGTTACAGACAATATTGTGCGGAAGATGGTTATAGACCAGTTAGTAAAGTTAATTTCTCTAAACGTCTAAAAAACTTAAAAATCATAGTTGAACGTGTTGCAGGTAACAAATTAGCAGCATTTATAACAAATGAACTTCCCTATTAAAAAAAGATGTTTATAAGTAGTACTTAAAGTAACTAAAATAACAAGTAGAGTTACTAAAGTTATTAAAGTTACCCTTCAAGAAAAACTTTTTATGCACCAATACAAATACATATTCGAAAAAGGTAGTAAAAAACACCAATGTCCTGCGTGTCATAAAAAACGCTTTGTAAGGTATATTAATGTTCAGACACAAGAATATCTTCCAGAAATTTATGGCAAATGCGACCGGGAAATGAATTGCAGTTATCATCTAAATCCCTATAAAAATGGATATGCAAAGGACAATACGATTAAGAGTGAATTTAACTATCAAACTATCAAACCGATAGTAAAACCAAAAAGGGTATGTATTCCAAAAGATGTATTTTATAAAACAAGAAAAGCGTATGAAGAAAATACATTTATACAAAATTTACTAAACAATATTGCATTCCCTTTTGAGTCAGAAGATATTGAAAAAATAATAGCACAATATCATTTAGGAACCATCACAAAAGGCTATCGTAAAAATGCTACAACATTTCCATTTATTGATATAGATGATAATGTAAGAGCAATCCAAGTAAAGCAATTTGATAAACACAACCATACAATAGGCACAGATTTTTTACACTCAATAATAGAAAAGCATTACAGACGTAGCAACCAACAAATCCCTAATTGGCTAAAGGGTTACAATAAAAACGAAACTAAAGTTTCTTGTTTATTCGGTGAGCATCTATTAAGTAAATATCCTTTAAATCCTGTAGCATTAGTTGAAGCACCAAAAACAGCAATTTATGGTACATTATATTTTGGTTTTCCTAACAACCCTAAAAACTTATTGTGGTTAGCAGTCTATAACCTAAGTAGTTTAAACCTAAATAAGTGTAAAGCATTAAAAGGTAGAAACGTGTATTTATTTCCAGATCTATCCAAAGAGGGTAAAGCATTTAATTTATGGTCTAATAAAGCACAGAAAATTCAACAACAATTAGAAAATTCATTTTTTAAAGTTTCTGATTTATTGCAAGAACTAGCGCCAAACAAAGACAAGGAACAAGGTAAAGATATTGCAGATTATCTCATAAAGTTAGATTGGCGTAAATTCAAAAAACAAGAAACTAAAAATATACTTGAAGTAGTACCCAAAAAAGAAGTTAAACAAACCGAACTAAAAGCGCATAAAACCAATGCAATAGGTAGTAAAAGCGCTATCAATACATCCACACAAGCACAACCTAAACCTACTGAAAAAAAACTAGAAAAACCTTTTGTTTTTCAAGTAAAACAGACAGATAATTGGAATGAACAAATAGAGGAATTAGAATCATTTTTTAATAAAATAGACTTATCTGAAAATAATTGTTTTCTTAACGAAGCAACTAAAATAACTAATGTAACACAGTTTTTAAAAAGTCATTTAGCAACTGTTAAAGCGAATAATGGTAATAGTACATACTTGCCCTATTTAGTAAGGTTACAAGAATTAAAAGTTATTTTAAAAAAGTGATAGCTTTAATCTGTTAAAATATTTATATTTTTACTGTTCGCGCAATTGCAAATATTCCTACAGTACCAGTGTATATGAAAACAGACAAATTAGACCTATCATCACCAGACCTAGTAAATCAAAATATAGAAAAAATAGCAGCCTTATTTCCTAACTGTGTTACAGAAACAGCAGAAGGTAAAGCTATAGATTTTGACCTCTTAAAACAAGAGCTAAACTACGAAGTAGTAGAAGGTGCTAAAGAACGCTACCGTTTAGAGTGGCCTGGAAAAAAAGAGGCTATTGTAACCGCCAATTTACCAACTACAAAAACATTAAGACCAGTACGTGAAGATTCTGTAAATTTTGATACTACAGAAAATATGTACATAGAAGGTGATAACCTAGAAGTGCTTAAAATTTTACAAGAAAGCTATTTAGGTAAAATTAAAATGATATACATAGATCCACCGTACAACACAGGTAAAGATTTTGTATATAAAGATAATTTTACACAAGACAGTAGTGAGTATAAAGAGGAAACCGACCAAACAGACGAGTACGGCAACCGTTTAGTAGCCAACCCAGAAACAGCAGGGCGTTACCATTCTGATTGGCTTTCTATGATGTACCCTCGCCTTAAACTAGCACGCAACTTATTAACCGATGATGGTGTTATTTTTATGTCTATTGATAATAATGAAGTTCATAATTTAATCAAAATATGCAAAGAAATATATGGACAAAATAATGTTGAAATACTAATTTGGAACAAAGAAGCTGAAGGTTCATCTGGTACTTTGAAACAAACGACTAGTACAAGAAGAATACACGAATATGTGATTTGTGCTTTTAAAAATTATTCAAAGGTTAAATTCACAAAAGTTAGAGAAGCTTTAAAAGGTAAAGAAGAGGAATTTCAAACAGCCAATTTAGCTGTTAATAAGGAAAAGGAAAAGACTAATCACGATAATTATTATACTATTACAAACCCAAATGGTCTTACTTTTACAAGGCAATGGAAATGGGACGAAAACCATATTAAGAAGTTAATAAAAGAAGATTTAATATACTGGGGAAGTGATGGCAACAGACAACCAAGATTAATAATTCCGACAGATGATAGAAGGACTACATATTTATTATCAATTTTGAATTATGGTGGTACTACTTCCGGTCGTAAAGATTTCGAAAGTTTAATGGGTGAGGATATTGAGTTTTCTTACCCAAAACCAATAATCTTATTAAGAAAGCTAATTGAAACAGCGACAGTTAAGGATAATAAAGATATAGTATTGGATTTCTTTTCAGGTTCGGCTTCAACTGCTCACGCAGTTTTTGAATTAAACAAAAAGTATGGTGGTAACCGTAAATTTATTTTGGCACAATTACCAGAAGCCACAGACGAGAAAAGTGAAGCCTACAAAGCAGGGTATAACAATATTTGTGAAATAGGTAAAGAACGTATCCGTAGAGCAGCAACTAAAATAAAAGAAGAAACTGATGCAGATATAGATTACGGTTTTAAAGTCTTTAAAGCAGATAGTAGTAATATGCAAGATGTATATTACAAACCACAAGACTATAACCAAGGGCAGTTAGAGGTGTTTGCAGATAATATAAAAGAAGACAGAACTTCAGAAGATTTACTCACACAAATACTATTAGATTGGGGCTTACCACTTACCCTAAAAACCCAAAAAGAAACGGTTTTAGGTAAAGAAGTATTTGTAGTAGATACCAATTACTTACTTGCTTGTTTTGATAAAGATTTAGACGAGGCTTTTGCCAAAGCAATTGCAAAACACCAACCGCTACGTTTTGTGTGTAAAGACAGTAGTTTTAAAAACGATACTGCCAAAGAAAACGTAAAGCAATTGCTAAAGCAATTAAGTCCTAGTACAGAAATGAAAGTGATATAAGTACACCAGTTATATAAATTAAGTACACCACCTAAAAATTTAAGTACACCAGTTCAGTAATTAAGTACGTAAGCTTTAGGAAGATTAAAAAGCATTAAGGAACAATAGTTGGTGTTTGTAAAGCATTGAAAAATAAGGGTTTTTATTTGTTAAGGAACATTTAATCCTAAATAAGGAACAACGGTAATGACAGACAAAATAATAACATACAATACTCAAGAAATTGAAAATCTAATTTTTACCATTAGAGGTAAAGAAGTAATGTTAGATAAAGATTTAGCAAGTATGTATCAAGTAGAAACACGTGTGTTAAACCAAGCAGTAAAAAGAAATATAGATAGGTTTCCTTCAGCTTTTAGGTTTCAATTAACAAAAGAAGACTATGAAAACTTGTCATCACAAGTGGTGACCTCAAATTCAAGATCACAATTTGTGACCTTGAACCAAAATACCATCAAACAAGGTCAAAATATAAAGTATTTACCGTATGCTTTTACAGAACAAGGCGTAGCTATGTTATCGGCAGTGTTGCGGTCTGAAGTTGCCATACAAGTCAGTATACAAATTATGAATGCTTTTGTAGAAATGCGTAAAGTAATAGCTGCGCATAGTAACTTATTGCAACGTATGGGCGATTTTGAAATAAAACAACTAGAAAACGACCAAAAATTCAATCAGATATTCAAGGCTTTAGAAGCTGGCAATCCAAAAATAAAACAAGGCGTGTTTTTTAACGGTCAAACTTTTGATGCGTACACCTTTGTAGCAGATATTGTAAGACAAGCTAAAACGTCTATTCAGTTAATAGATAATTATATAGACGATTCTGTATTATTGTTATTTGCCAAAAGAAAAAAAGAAGTTTCGGTTACTTTATACACCAAAACAATTACCAAAGTATTACAACAAGATATTAAAAAGTACAACCAACAATACCCAAACATTGCCCTAAAAAAGTTTGATAAAGCGCACGATAGGTTTTTAATTATAGATAACAAAACGGTGTATCATATTGGGGCATCTCTAAAAGATTTGGGCAAAAAATGGTTTGCATTTTCTATAATAGATAAAGATGCTATAAGCGTACTTCAAAAAATAAAAGACATTTAAAAAATGAAGTTACAGTTTAAAGAACAACAATTTCAAGTAGATGCTGTAAATGCAATTATCAACTGCTTTCAAGGTCAAGAAAAAGGTGGTGGTCACTTTACATTAGAACGCAGTAAACAGTTAATGCAAAAAGCAAAACAAGCTGCTGCTGGTGTCAATACCTTACAATTTACAGAAGAAGTAGATGAAAATATTGGGTATAGAAATAAGCTACTAAAAATTACAGACAGCCAGTTATTACAAAACATACAAAAGGTACAGCAACAAAATGATATTAGAGAGAGCGAAACTTTAGAAAAACCAACGGTTCAAAAAAAAGGAATTAATCTTACCATAGAAATGGAAACAGGTACAGGTAAAACCTATACCTACATTCGCACAATGTACGAGTTACACGAGCAATATGGTTGGTCTAAATTTATCATTATTGTTCCTAGTGTAGCGATTAGAGAAGGGGTGTATAAGTCTTTTGAAGTGACACAAACACACTTTCAAGAAAAGTATGGGCATAAAATAAACCCATTTATTTATAATTCTTCCAAGCCTACAGATATAGAGAACTTTGCTTCAGATAGTCGTATTAGTGTGATGATTATTAATACCCAAGCCTTTAACGCACGTGGTAAAGATGCAAGACGTATTTATGCAGAAATAGATAGTTTCCAATCCAGAAGGCCAATAGATATTATTGCACAAACCAATCCTATACTAATCATAGACGAGCCACAATCTGTTGATGGTGTTAAAACCTTGGCTAGTATGCAGGATTTTAATCCCCTGTTTACAATACGTTATTCTGCAACGCATAAAGGAGAATATAATAAAGTGTATCGTTTAGATGCGTTAGATGCTTATGGCAAAAAGTTAGTAAAAAAAATACACGTAAAAGGGATTAACTTAAAAGGCTCAACAGGTACAACAGGTTATGTGTATTTAGAGCAAATTGCAATAAAAGCAGGAAAACCACCAGTAGCCATTATTGAATATGAAAAAAGACAAGGTACAGGCGTAAAACGTAAAAGAGAACGTTTAGAAGAAGGTGCAAATCTGTTTGAATTATCTGGCGAAATGCCACAATACAAAAATTGTTTAATTACAGATATTAATGGCGCTTCTAATACCATTTCTGTAAATGGTGTAACGCTACAAGCTGGTGATGCAGTGGGCGATTTAGACGAAAAAGCGTTTAGACGTATTCAAATTAGAGAAACTATTTTATCGCACCTACAAAAAGAAAAAGAGTTATATAATAAAGACATAAAAGTACTGTCCTTATTTTTTATAGATACTGTAGATAAGTACCGTAAATATGATGAAAATGGAGAACAAGTATTAGGTGAATATGCCCAAATATTTGAAGAGGAATACAACAAATTAAAAAATGATTTTTTAGATTTATTTCAACAAGAATATAACGACTATTTAAAAGATACAGATCCTGGTACTGCACGTAAAGCCTATTTTCCTAGTGCGTATGCCGAGTTTTTAGATAGAGATAAAGCGGATGAAATTCACAATGGGTACTTCTCAATAGATAAAAAGAAAAAATTTATAGACCCAAGCGTAAAGCGTGGTAAAGAAGATTCAGATGATATTTCTGCATACGATTTAATAATGAAAGACAAAGAACGCTTGTTAAGTATGGAGGAACCAACACGTTTTATCTTTTCGCACTCTGCATTAAAAGAAGGTTGGGACAATCCAAATGTATTTCAAATTTGTGCTTTAAAACATACAGAATCTGCAAGTAAAAATAGAAGACGTCAAGAGGTAGGGCGTGGTATGCGTTTATGTGTTGAAGGTAAAAATGGTGTACGTCAAGATTATGATACGGTTGGTGATGCTGTGCATATCATTAATAAATTAACCATTATAGCTTCAGAAAGTTATGAGGATTTTGCAAAAGGACTACAATCAGAAATTGCAGCTACATTAAAAGATAGACCACAAAAGGCAGAAGTAGAGTTTTTTATGGGTAAAGTAGTTACAGATGCAATGGGTGTAGAAATGCGTATTGATAAAGAGGTAGCTAAAAAGCTGAATAAGATTTTATACAAAAATGATATTATTGATGAAGATGATAAAATTACAGAAGAAGGTAAAATTGCTATTGAACAAAACACAGTAACCTTACCTGAAAATTTAGAGCCTTTTAGAGCATCTATTACCAAATTATTAAAATCTGTTTATACTGGTGAAATGATTAAGCCAGAAAATGATAGAGATAAAATTACAGTTACGCTAAACAAAAATTTCCATAAAAAAGAATTTCAAGAATTATGGAAAAGAATCAATATTAAAACTATTTATGAAGTAAAATTCGATACCAAAAAATTGATTAATGATAGTGTAATTAGGCTAAATGCAGATTTATACATTTCAGATAGAGTTTACGAAATAAAAACAGGTTTTCTTAAAGACAGCAGTAAAGAAGAATTACAAAGTAAAGAAGGGTTTAAACAAACTAATAGAGAATCTAAAAAATTAAATGCAGATTTATATACAGATACAGTATATGATATTGTTGGTGAAATAGTAAATGTTACCAACCTAACTCGAAGAAGTATTGTAGCTGTTTTAAAGAAAATAAGTCCCCAAAAATTTGCCTTATTACGTAAAAATCCTGAAGAATTTATTGCTAAATCTGGAGGCTTAATAAATGAGGTAAAAGCAAGTTTAATTTTAAACAATATTACCTTTCATAAAACCGAAGATCGTTTCGATTCTAAAACTGTATTTACCAATGAAATTACAGTAGATAGAAATTCAGAGGAAGTTAAAAAACATATCTACGATTATATTGTATCAGATTCTAATATTGAAAAAGAATTTGCAGAAGCATTAAGCACCAGTTCAGCAGTTTCAGTATTTGCCAAATTACCTAAAGACTTCTACATCACAATTCCAACAGGGCGTTACAGTCCTGATTGGGCAATCGTTTTTGAAAAAGAAAAAGTCCGTGAAATTTACTTTGTAGCAGAAACAAAAGGTTCAGATAAGCAACAAGATTTAAGAGGTATAGAAGCATTAAAAATACATTGTGCCGAAGAACATTTTAAAGAAATAGGAAATGGCGAAGTGCTTTTCAGTAAAGTAAGTTCTTATGAAAAAATGTTAGATATGGTAAGCTTGAAATAAATCAATCAAAAAAAAATATGAATTTAGGAAAACCAAGATTAGAAGATTTATTTAACAAACAAATAAAATTTAGAATACCTGTATTTCAAAGGCATTATGTTTGGAATGAAACCGACCAATGGCAACCACTTTGGGATGATTTTATAAATAAATTTAACGAACGCTCTAATAAAAATAAAAACCATCCACATTATACAGGTTCTATTGTTTTGTTCCAAGAAGCTACAACTACAAGCTCTGTATCAACTTATAGTGTAATTGATGGTCAACAACGTTTAACAACGTTCCAGTTATTTGTTACGGCATTTAGAGAAATCTGCAGAAAACACGTAGGCGATAAAGATTTATTAAATGATTTAGAAAAGCTATTATTCAACGATAAAGTGTATGGTCAAAAAGATTATGAAAATCAAAAACATAAGCTAGAACCTACTAAATTCAACAATGAAGAGTTTAAAATAATACTAGATAATACATTTGATGAGGTACAAGAGTTATTGGTTAATCCAATTTTAAATGAGTATGGTTTCGGTTGGAAAACCTATAAAAATGAAGCTAAAAGAAGATACAGAATGCTTTCTGCTTATCTTTTCTTTTACGAAAAAATCGAGAATGTAATTCAAGAATCTTCAGAATCTTTAGAGGTAATTATACCTAAATTACTATTAACTTTAAAAAGAGATTTTCAATTCGTTGAAATAAATTTAGACCAAAATGATGACCCTCAAATGATATTTGAGACTATGAATGGGCGTGGTGCATCTTTAACGGAAACTGATTTAATACGTAATTATGTGTTTATGCGTGCTAATAAATACGATATTAACTTAGATGATGTTTATGATAAATACTGGGATGAATTCGATAATGCAAATTCAGAGTTTAAATGGCACGATAAAACAAGTAGAGGGCGTTATTATGGTAACTTTTTGCAGTTTTTTATCATAGATTATTTAACACTAAAACTAAATACTGATATACGGTACGATCAAGTATTTTACCAATATAAATTTTATATAGTTAATAGGTCTTCTTTTCAAGATATAGAAGAAGAGTTAAAAGAGTTAAACAGATACAGTGCAATTTTTAAAAAAATTGTGAAACCAACTAATAATTCTGTATTTGGAAAGTTTGCTTCTAGGTTAAAAGATATGGGAATTACAACAATTTATCCTTTATTGTTAGCTATTGAAGGTGATAGTCAAATTAATATATTAGATAAGGAGAAAATATATTTAGCTTTAGATTCTTACGTTACTAGAAGGTTTTTGTGTGGTTATACAACCAAAAACTACAATAATGTTTTTCTAGATTTTATAAAATTTATAAATCAAAATAAAACATCAGAAACTTTTATTGAGTATTTAAAATCAAAAACAGGCGATTCTAATTTATGGCCAACCGATGTCATTTTAAAAGAAAAGTTACTAGAAAGACCAATATATAGGGAGGAAAAAGGAAAATCTAAAAGCCTTTGTAATATTTTATTAGAAATTGAAAAATACCAAAGAGGTAAAAAGCAAGAAAAAATAGAATTTACAAATGAGGGGTTAACTGTGGAGCATTTGATGCCTCAAAAGTGGTATGAAAACTGGTCTTTAGAGAATAAGTTTGTTTCTAAAGATGAATTTGAAATAGCAATCCACGCTGTAATGACAGAAGAGGATAGTAACGGAATTTATCATAAAATAGAAAATAGAAACAGAGCTTTACATAGTATTGGTAATTTAACAATTCTAACGGAAGCACTTAATCCATCAGTTAGTAATAATAGTTATAAAATTAAAAAGCAAGAGATAGCAAAACAGTCTACTTTAAAGCTAAATACTTATTTTATAGATAAAGATAATTGGAGCGAAAATGAAATTAAAGAAAGAGCTGAGGTATTAGTAACTTCAATTCTTAATGTTTGGGCTTACTAAGTAGTTTTTATGAAAATTATAGACAACATCACCAACCGTTTAAATGACGAATTAAAAACGGAAATAAAAAAAGGAAGTAAATTAGCAATTGCAGCTTCTTCATTTTCTATTTATGCATTTGAGGCTTTAAAGAAAGAGTTAAAAGGTATCGATGAATTAAAATTTATTTTTACTTCACCTACATTTATAAAAGAAAAACTCAATAAAGAATCTAGAGAATTTTACATTCCTCACATATTCAATGAAGCCGATTTATGTGGTGGTGAGTTTGAGCTACGCTTAAAAAATGAGTTAAACCAAAGAGCAATAGCTAAAGAGTGTTCGCAATGGGTACAAGATAAAGTAACCTTTAAATCTAATAAGAACGCCAATACACCTTTAAATGGTTTAATACATATAGATAATACAGATAATGGTGCAGCATTCTCTAACATCAACGGTTTTACAACTTCAGATTTAGGTGTAAGTCATAAAAAAGGGTTTCCAACACTTATCCAAAAAGTAGATTTTCCACAAAGTAGTGCCTATTTAGAATGGTTTAATCAGATATGGGAGAACGAAGAAAACTTACAAGATGTAACTAATTTTGTGCAAGAATATTTTGAGAACGCTTACAAGGAAAATAGTCCAGAGTTTATTTACTTCATTACACTGTATAATATTTTCAACGATTTTCTAGATGATATTGCAATGGAGAATTTGCCAAATGATGAAATTGGGTTTAAAGATACCCACGTTTGGTCTATGCTGTATAATTTCCAGAAGGATGCTGTAATAGGTGCTATTAATAAACTAGAAAAATATAACGGTTGTATCATTGCAGATAGTGTTGGTTTAGGTAAAACCTTTTCAGCATTAGGTGTTATAAAATACTATGAGAAAAGGAATAAAGATGTTTTAGTGCTTTGTCCTAAAAAACTAGAAGCCAATTGGAATACATATCGTCAAAATGATAAGGATAATATGTTGTCTAAAGATAGATTTAGATATGATGTTTTATTTCATACAGATTTATCTCGTGAAAGAGGTATGAGTAATGGTCGTAATTTAGAGAATGTTAATTGGGGTAATTATGGTTTAGTAGTAATTGATGAATCTCACAATTTTAGGAATAATAATACATCCGTAGGTAAAGAAAACAGATACCAAAAGTTGTTGCGTAAAATTGTACAAGAAGGTATAGAAACAAAGGTGTTGATGTTGTCTGCAACACCAGTAAACAATAGGTTTAACGATTTAAAAAACCAATTAGCATTGGCTTATGAAGGTGCTTCTGAAAAAATAGATGAAAAGTTAGATACTGAAAGAGGAGTTGATACTATTTTTAGAAGAGCGCAATTAGCGTTTAATAGCTGGTCTAAATTTGAAACAGAACAGCGTACTACTGAAAAGTTATTAGAAATGTTAGATTTCGATTTCTTTGAAATTTTAGATAGTCTTACAATAGCACGTTCAAGAAAACATATTACAACGTATTATGATACATCAGATATTGGCGAGTTTCCAAAACGTAATAAACCAATTTCTATTCAAAGTGCATTAACAAAACATACAGGTACTAATTATATTGAGATAGCAGAAAAGTTAACATTATTAAACCTTTCAGTCTATTCACCATTAAGCTACATATTACCAAGTAAAGTGCAATTGTATGCAGATTTATACGATAAACAAGTAAAAGCAGGTTCAAGCACATTCGCTCAAATAGATAGAGAATCAAGTTTGAAAATTTTAATGCGTATGAATTTATTAAAACGTATTGAAAGTTCAGTATATGCTTTTAGATTAACGGTAAAGAATATTTTAGGTCAAATCAACAACGCTATAGATGCAATAGAAAAAGGTGAAGAAAATACATTTTCAGGTTTACAAGCAAACGTAACTAGCGATATGGATTGGGAAGCAGATTGGGGTGATGAAGAAAATGTAATTGGTAAAAAAGTAAAAGTTCATATTGCCGATATGGATGGTAGAAAATGGAAAGAAGATTTAAGTGCTGATGTAGAAATATTAGAACAGCTTTTATCAGAAATTTCTATGGTAAAAGATGGTTTAGATTATAAATTAAATGATATAAAGGCTCTCGTAAAAGAAAAAATTGAAAATCCTAAAAATCCTGATAACAAAAAAGTAATAATATTTACAGCTTTTGCGGATACTGCTAATTATTTATATGATAATTTAAAGTCTGAATTTAAAACGTTTTATGGCTTAAATACAGCCTTAATAACAGGTAGTAAACGTAAATGCACCACAAAAGAAATTCCAACAGACTTAAATACATTGTTAACGTGTTTTTCACCTCGTTCTAAAAACAAAGAGCAATTGCATCCTAATATTAAAGAATCTATAGATATTTTAATAGCAACAGATTGTATTTCAGAAGGTCAAAACTTACAAGATTGTGATTTTTTGGTAAATTATGATATTCATTGGAATCCTGTAAGAATCATTCAACGTTTTGGTAGAATAGATAGAATTGGTTCTATCAATGAAAACATTACAATGGTTAATTTTTGGCCAGATGTTACATTAGATAATTATATCAATCTAAAATCAAGAGTAGAAAACAAAATGTTAATCAGTAATATGGCAAGTACTGGTGATGATAATTATTTAAATGCAGAAGAGAAAGATTTAGAGTATAGAAAAATTCAATTAAAGAAACTGCAAGAAGAAGTAGTCGATTTAGAAGATTTAAGAGAAGGGGTTAGTATTACAGATTTAGGTTTAAATGACTTTAGAATTGACCTATCCAATTATATAAAGAAGTATGGAGAGTTAAAAAACATTCCTGAAGGTTTACACGCTATTGCAGAAGCTAATGACTATTTTGAAAAAGGCGTAGTATATGTATTAAAAAATGTAAACACTTCGATCAATATTGATAAAATGAATCGTTTGCATCCATATTATATGGTGTACATAAAAGACAATGGAGACGTGAAATTTGGGCATATTGATGGTAAAAAGACTTTAGATGTTTTTAGAATGTTATGTAAAGACAAAAGAGAGCCATTAGTTGAGGTTTGCAAATCTTTTGAGGTAGAAACAAGTGCATACAGAGATATGTCTAAATATTCTAACTTACTCAAAAAAAGTATTGGTTCTATTGTTGAAACAGAAGAAGAAAAAGAAGTATTAAGTCTATTTAAAGCAGGTGGTACAGCTTCAGGTAAAAGTCAAATTAAAGGAATAGAAGATTTTAAATTAATTTCATTTTTAGTGATAAGTTAAAATGAACTTTTTTCAATTACCACATCAAGCTAAAAAAGATAAAAGCATTCCTAAAAATGCATTTTACGATTACGCTACATCGAAACAAAAGCAGTTATTTGTTGATGTTGTAGATAAAATTAGATGGCAGTATAAATTAGCATCTGATACTATTAATTTAGAAGGTGATGAGGTACAAGAAATTCAAATCTTTGAAATAAGCTTAAAACAAAAGAAGAATATTGAAAGTGTTCTACCAATTATTGAAAAAGCTATTCCTTATCATATCATATTTATTATATCATTTGCTGAAGAAGTAATGTTATATACATCTCAAAAACACGCACATCCAGTTAATGAAAATAATGCTGTAGTAGATTGGGTATTTAAAACAGATTGGTTTGATAGCGCATCAAGTAAATATAACATAACATTAAAGGAAAGTTTAGATAAAGTATTTAGTGATTTTTGTTTTCAAATTTCTAATAATTCTGAAACAACTTCTAAACAGGACTTAAAAGAACTTATAGAAAAGGAACAAAAAATACAAGACTTAAATAATCAGATTAATAGATTAGAAGCCCAAATTAAAAGAACTAAACAGTTTAACAAAAAACAACCTTTAAATAGTCAACTTAATAACTTGAAAATAGAATTGGATAAAATTAAATAATCAAAATAAATGTACCAACTCACCAAAACAGATTTTAAGTATTATTTAGATTGTCCAGAATCTATATGGTTATTAAAAAATAAACCTCAAGTATATCCTAAAGGTGAGTTTTCATTATTTGCAGAAAAATTAATTAAAGAGGGTTATGAGGTTGAAGCCTATGCAAAACAATTATTTACAAATGGTTTAGACTTACCAGAATACGGTAGTCCTGCAGAAACACAACAAGCATTAACAGATACGCATAGTGTGTACTTTCAGCCATCATTTAGCACTAATAAAGATGTATTTGCACGTATAGATATATTAGAGCGGTTAGCAGATGGTACGTGGCATATCTATGAAGTAAAATCATCTACATCAATAAAAAAAGATAGAAAGCATAGACAAATAGAAGATGCGTGTTTTCAGAAATATGTACTTAAAGAATGTGGTTATGTAGTTTCTAAAGTTTCTATTATTCACTTAAATAAAGAATATAAAAAACTAGGAGCTATTGTAGCTAATGAATTGTTAGAAATTACAGAGGTTACAGAAGATGTAGATGGCATATATTCAAGTGTAGTCAATCAAATTAATTCGGCTTCAAATTTTATTAATAAGGAAATTATTAATGAGTCAGTATGTTCTTGTAAACATAAAACAAGGTCTAATCATTGTGATGCATTTGGGTATTTTAATACCACAATTCCAGAGTATAGTATTTATGAGATAGGTCGTATTTCAGCAAAAAAAGTAGGTTTATTAGCAGATAATGAGCAATTAGCGATAATTAATATTCCTTTAGATTTTGAGTTGAATGTAAATCAGCAAACCCAAGTAGAGTCTGTAAAACAAGAACAACCAATACTCAATATTACAAACATCAAAAGGGAATTAGACAAATTAAAGTTTCCATTACATTTTATAGATTATGAAACCTATGCAAGTGCTATCCCAAGATTAGATGGATTAAGTCCGCATAAACATTTAACCTTTCAAGTATCTATTCACACACTTACAGAAGACAATACGTTAACGCATTTTGAGTATTTATTGGATGCAATGAAAATGCCAATAGGGATGTTACAAGGTATGCAAGACTTTACAGGAAGTACAGGAACTTTTGTATCGTGGCACGCAAGTTTTGAAATAGGAAGAAATAAAGACTTAATAGAATGGTTACCACAGTTCACAAGCTACCTAACATACATTAATGAACATACCTTTGATTTAGAGACGATTTTCAAAAAAGACTACATAGACTATCGTTTTCACGGTTCAAGCTCTATTAAAAAAGTATTGCCAGTATTATGTCCAGATATAAGCTATTCAGTTTTAAACGTCAGTAATGGCACTATGGCTTTAGATACTTGGGGTAGAATGGTTTTAGACCCAAATTTTAATGAAGATATAGAAGTAACAAGAAAAAACCTTTTAGACTATTGCGAGTTAGATACTTTGGCAATGGTTAAGATTTATGAGGTATTGAAAGGAATCATTTAGAATATACAATATATGCTTCAAGGTTATAAACATACATATGAGTTATACAAACATTTAGAAGAAGGTAATTATAATCGTTTTTTATCATCCTATTGGTTAAAGAGACCCTTTTTAAAAGAAAGCGATAAACAGAGATTGTTAGCTAAAATAATCGAGGGATGTTACAATAATGAGCACTATAAGATTTACAAAACTATTTTTTATCCATTTATATATGATAATGTTAGTTTTAATTTTTCTGTAGACGATTGGGTTCCAAATTTTTTATCATTATTAATTGACAAAGCACCATACAAAAATTTATTTCATTTTTTTATAAGAAAAGGAGCAGATATTAATTATGTAGGGGACTTATTTGTAAATGATGAAGATACTTATGAAGAATTAAAGAAAACTCACAATTGTCCAATATTACGCTATGAAACTTGTCTTGATTTTGTTCAAAAAAAGCTTGATTATTTAATGTCTGAAGATTGTGTTTATGGTGAAGGTGAAACTTCTAATGTTGTAAAAGATGAAAACGATAGAGTTATAAGTGCCACAATTACATTCAAAGATGTATCAGAACAAGATGAATATCATTCTGACTTAATCAGAACCATAAGACTTAAAGATTTTATAATTAGTTTAGGTGGTAAGACTTACGAAGAACTTGAAAATTGATTGGTTTCATTAAATTATATGACAAAGTAGTAATGATTACAGTAATTTTTTATGTCTCTTTTAGAGTATTTAAAATCCCCACAACCCAAAACCCAGTTTTTTCGTACCTCAAAATCCTCTGTCTTTTGTGTTGTTCCCCTCGCCACTGCATAGTTGTTTTTATGTCACAATAATTGTAGCCAACGCTATAATGGCACATTGCTTGTTTTATTTAAAAATAGCTATTTTTAGAAATCAGTACAATAAAAAAGCAAAGAGCCATTGCCAACGCTCAAACAACTATTGCGCCACAAAAACAACCCAAAGCTATGTTACATAATAGAAGTTATAGTAGCAAAAACCTTTTCAATGGTTGCCTACGGCGTGTTATTATGTTTTGGTAGCTATAACTGCTATTATGTAAAATATCCACACAGCCAACGCGCACTTCCGAACATATAACCACATTTTTAACAAACATTAAACAGTCTAACAATTAAAGGATTAAGATAATTGAAAATAATATTCGTTATCTCATTCAACTGCACAAAACCATCATTAAGTCCAAGTATTCCTTAACTCAAGTCTTTGTTTGTTTCATTTCGCTAACAAATATTAAAGACCACTTTTCCCCACCACCCAAGAAATAGGATATAAAAAAATAGGTTTAAGAAAATTAGTATTACGCCATAGCACATTCCTTTTTCTCGTGCCTCAAAAAAGCAATAAGCTATCGTCTAAAAGTCCTGTATAAGTATTAATTTAAATGCTGTTTTATCAAACAACTATTTAAACCAATACCCATACAAACGCTTCATCCACCGCTCAGTAAAAGATTAAAACCTATTTTTTTAAGTGTTAATTCCCCTAAAAGTGTTTGCCCTTTTTAATTAAATAATCGGATGCTTGTTTTTCAATATCATCCTGTGTCCATATTTTATTTTCCAAAACCCAAGTATTAATAGTTTCCTTATCAAAATAAAGCCTTTTTCCTCTTTTTGAATGGGGTATAGTATGGCTACTTGTTAGTTTATAAATATGCGATTTTGATAAACCTAAATAATTTGTAAGTTGTTCAATATCCATAATTTTAGAAGTAATAATATTAGTTTCACTTCTTCCAATATTAGAATAGATGTTTTCAAGTAAATTTTCAATTCTTTCTAATCTCTCGTTAATAATTTCAAAAGGATTTTCCATAATGTTCATAGTGTTAAATAAAAAAAGGCAGCAAATATATGTGGCTTCCTCTGCCAGCCGCAAAAGGCTATAAAGGTCAAGCCCTACGGGTTTTGAATAAAACTTTTTTCATAATATTTCTTCTTTTTCATTAAACTTTTTAACTCAAAAAACTTTTACCCAAAAACCTTGACAGCCTTACCCACGCCACAATAACTATGGCTATCTTTTTATTCTTTTCAAAAAAAATAATGTAGCGAAGCGTAGCGAGCAATTTTAAATTGGATAGCTATGTCAACTTTTGAACTAAAAACACACAAAACTGGTCGCACTTACTCGAACCCTCATTTTTTCATACTTAATAAAGGTCTAAACAGTGGGAAACCTTTAATAAATCCCTGTCCTAATTGTTTTGTAGTCACTACATCAACCGAAGAAGAGAAGAACACACTATTTCATTTATCTATGATGTTGCAAATAGGTGGATTTTACGCTTATTATTTAAAAGGAAGTGTTATTCCGTTTATCTCTATAGATGATTGCAGAAAAACGCTTAAAAATAGTTTAAAATCAAATTGTAATGCAGAGGATATAATGCAAAAACATATTAAAGCGGTTGAAGTTATCAGTAAAAAAGAAAAAGAGTTACAAAATGTCATTGATAAAATGGCAGTTTTAAAGGTCGCATATATACGTAATTGTTTTAACTTGATGCAAACGAAAGAAGCCTAACGCAAAGGCATCGTAAAGCCTTAAAACAGTAACAAAATGGCATTATTTTAGTTATATTAGAAGAGTAAACAAAGTTTAAAAGCAATATCAAGTCCGTACCAAATCCGAACAAATATTAATTTTAAATTGTAATAGAGATGGGAAAAATTCCACAGGGTATTTTAGGAAGCTTATCGGGTAAGGTAGGTAGTATTATTGGAGGTAGTTGGAAAGGTATCGACTACATCAGAATTAAGCCAGCAAGTGTGGCAAATCCTCGTACAGAGGGACAAGTGAATCAGCGTAATAAATTTACCATTACATTGGAGTATTTGCAAGCGACTAAAGATTTTATTAAAATCGGTTATAAGTCATTTGCAACCAAGAAAACGGAATTTAATGCTGCGATGTCTTATGTGTTAAATAATGCAGTAGGCGGTATTGCACCTAACTTCACGATTGATTATTCTTTGGCTTTATTAAGTAGAGGTGGTTTGTCTGGTGTTTTAAATGGTACAACTGATTTAACCAATGCAGGACAAGTTTCTTTTGGTTGGGGTGACAACTCAGCAGAAGGAAATGCAAATGCAACGGATAAAGCAATGGTATTGGTTTATAATCCAAGTAAGAAAGAATCAATTTCTATTCTTGATGGTGCTGATAGAACTGTAGGTTCTCAAGTCGTTACCATACCAGGCACTTATGCAGGAGAT
>CAZMDC010000037.1:0-22318 GCA_964565055.1 uncultured Polaribacter sp.
AAAGCTGGTTTCTCTAAAGCAGATGAAGTTTTATCTACTGCTTCTAAAGGTATTGCAGAAGTAATTACCCACCACTACAAACAAAATATTGACTTGCATGATGCAAAAACAGTATTATCAAATAGTGGAACAGCAATTATGGGTTCTGCAAAAGAAGAAGGAAAAAATAGAGCAAAAAATGCAATTGTTAAAGCTTTAGATTCTCCTTTATTAAACGATAATAAAATTACAGGAGCTAAAAATGTATTATTGTTAATCGTCTCTGGAACTAGTGAAGTTACTTTAGATGAAATAGGTGAAATAAATGATTTTATTCAGGATGAAGCTGGTTACGATGCCAATATAATTATGGGTATTGGTGAAGATGAAGAACTAGGTGAAGCAATTTCTGTTACTATAGTTGCTACAGGTTTTGCTGCAGATCAACAGAGTAATATTACAAATACAGAGGTTAAAAAAATTGTACATACTTTAGAAGAGGAGCAAAGAGCTACTTATAATTTCGAAGAAAAAACAATTTCTAAACAACCAACTTTAGATACTCCATTGTATAACCAAACAGAAGCGCCAAAAAAAGTAGTCCATACTTTAGAGGATGATATTGAAGAGGCAAAACCAAAAATGGATTTGGTAAAAACAAACGAAATTATTGCAAATATGCCTGTTGATTTTCAAGAAATAGACACTGCCTCTGAAGATGAGTTTGTTATTACAGATACAACAAAGCCAATTCAAAAAATTGAAGAAGAACCTCAACAATTAGATCAAAATTCTTTATTCGAATTCCCTTTAAATGAGTATACAGAAATTACAAAAGATGAAGAAATTAGATTTGATTTTACAAATGAAGAAGAGCAACCGAATGTAAATGATATTGAGGTTTTTGATGCTACAGAAATTGTAGCAAAAAAAGAAACGCGTTATGTTTTAGATGATTTTGATGCAGAACCAACAATTGGTAAAAGCTCTAAAATTATGGAGCGTAAAGTGCAAGAGGAAGAAATTAAAATAGAACTTAAAACTGCAACACCACAATCTGAAATTAACAAAATCGATACGTTAAGCGAAGAGGTTTCTCCTTTAGATTTAACTATAAGTGAGTTACAAAAAAGAGCAGAGGAGAGACGTAAGAGCATGAAAAAATTCAACTATAACTTCAATGAAAATTTGAATAAGAATATAGATGAAATTGAGCGTCAACCAGCATACAAAAGAATGGGTGTAGATTTAGATAAAAATGCAACCATTAGTAAAGTTAAAACAGCTTTAAAAAAAGATACAGATAATATCGACTTTAAATCTAACAACTCTTTTTTGCATGATAATGTAGATTAAGCATCATAATAAAATAATTTAAAAAAAATCACACTAATATTTAGTGTGATTTTTTTTTGTAGTAAAATAAATTAGCAGCTTAACAGAATATAATTTCAGTTTATCGATACTTATAAGTGTAAAAGCAAATAAATAAATTAGCCTTTTTGGTATACTCTATTTTTGTGTAAAATTTAGTAGTATGAATATAAAATTACACGTTTCTAAAAAAAATATATTTTCAATATTAATAATCTTGATTGGTTTTTTTGGATATGCTCAACAAACTCCATTTAATTGCGATTACAATGCATATTTATTTCAGGCAAATGATGTGTATGCTTTAGATTTAGCATCAGGTAGTTCTTATTTAGTTAAAAAAGATGTTACTCCTGGTAGTGTTAATGCTGTAGGTTACAATCCAACAGATGGTTATATCTGGGGCTCATTAAGCTCACCTGCTAAATCAATAGTAAAAATTGGTAAAAACTTTGAAACAGAAACATTTTATATTCCAGAATTACCAAGCTCTAATAGATATGTTGGAGATGTAAATAAAGATGGAATATATTATTTGAAACCAGGAGGAAGTACAGTGTATTTGGTAGATTTAAATCCAGCATCAGAAGATTATAGTAAATTTAAAAAAACATTAACACTTTCTATCAATATAAATATTCATGATTGGGCGTTTAACGCAGTTGATGGAATGCTGTATACTGTAGAAAAAACTACAAATATTTTATACAAGATAAACCCAGAAACTGGAGTTGTTTATAGCTTAGGTATTGTTCCTATTTTACAAAACTTAAACTATACTTTTGGTGCTGTTTATTTTGATGTTGAAGGTAGGTTTTACGTTTCTGCAAATCAAACAGGAACAGTGTATGTAATAAATAATGTTCAAGATTTAAGCTTAGGTTCTTTAATAGAGTCAAATTTATTTGCTTTTGGTCCATCAAGTAGTTTAAATGATGGTGCTAGATGCCCAACAGCACCAGTACCTCAAGAAAATTGTAGTAATGGTAAAGATGATGATGGAGATGGTTTAGTAGATTGTGATGACCCTGTGTGTTCTGGAGTGCAAGAATGTCCTGTAATTGTTGCAGAAGTTTCTACAGGTAATAATGGTGGCTTAGAAAGTAATGATCGTTTATCTAGTTTAATAAACAAACGAAACTATTTAAGAAGTAAAACAAATTATAAGTTTGATAAATTTTCAGCAAAACAACTTGTAAAATCAAAATCATATAAAGCTTTAATTGCAAAAAATGATAATTTTAGTTTATTAGACTTAATACCAATGGATGTTCTTACAGATGCTTATGCTATAGAATCTTCTCCAGCAGACCTTGTAGCCATCACAAATGCTACAGAACTTTTTTCTGTAGATTATATAAAGGAAGGAAAAACAACTGCAGTTATTCTTGCTACAAAAACAGAAAACGGAGTTTATGAACACACCAAATATATTTGTGACCGACTTTTAGGAGCAGAACTTTTATCTGTTTCCACAATTGAAATTAATGAGCAAACATTTATAAAATCAATCATAAAAAATAACGATGGTTCTAAAGAATTTGTACTTAGTTTCTCTGGTAAATTAACTGATGACACAAATAACTTTGAGATAGAAAGTCATTGGAATATTGATAAATATCAAGAAAATACAACCTATTATAATTTTCAAATTTGGACAAACACTATAGACGATTTAATTACTTTAGGAGAGGAAGCTTTGGCATTATTCAATTCCAAAAGAAATATAATAAGTTACAACAATTCTAATCCTCCTCCAGTTTTTGTAAAAAAAGGGAAATATAAAAATGGAGCATTAGAGCTAGAAGTTATCAATACAAATAAAAGTAAAAGCTTTGTTTTTGATGCTGGTTTTAAAAGAACAGAATCATCTTCAACAGAATATGTAAACTCAACAGTTTCTTTAAACGAGAGTTATCTAAATCCAATTATAATAGAAACAGGTAATATTTTTGATATAGGTTTTAGAATTGAAAACGAAACCAATGAAACACCAGACGATTTGTTTATGTCTGATGGACCTTGGGGTGTAGACGATTCTTCTGAAGGAACTTTGGTAGAAAAATTCACCATTTCTCAAAACGAAAATAGTTATTTAGAAAACGGTTACAGTGTAGAGAGAAACATTGCTTTAGAAGCTAAAACAAGCACTTATGTAGCTGCTTACAGAGCATTTACACCAAGATTTAAATCTGTAAACCTTTCTGAATTTGATGTATTAGAATTAGATGCATTTGGAACAGGAGATTTAGAAATAACGATTTTAAAAGAAGGAATAGATAATTGGGAAAATCAATTTAGAACTACAATTTCATTAAAAGAAAATAGTACACACTTTGCAATACCATTAGCACATTTTAAATCTAATTTGAAGGAGTCTATTGATTTAATAGATGCTGTAAATATTATTTTTACGATGTCTTCTGATGGACAAAATGTGGTTACTAAAAAAATGAATCTAAACAATATTGTATTTACCCAAAATGCATTAAATATTGGCGATGAAATTATTGCAAAAAATGAAACATTGCTTTATCCAAATCCAATGGAAACTTCATCAGAAATTCGTTTTTATTCAGAAGTAAATGCTGTTACGCAAATAGAAATTTTTAATATAGCTGGTGTTTTAATAAAAAAGCAGGTGATAATTGCAGAAATAGGGAATAATAATTATACAATTCAAAGAAAAGGATTTAGTAGTGGCTTGTATTTTATAAAAATATCAAACAATTACAGAAGTTACACCACAAATAAGCTTCTTATCAACTAAAAAATGATTATAAGAAATCATTTTATTTAATATAAAACCATCAATTTAAGTATTGATGGTTTTCTTTTTTTATTAAAAATTAAATTTTTTTTCACTTTTTTTTCTAATTGTCGTAAACCATGAATGCTAGTTTTTTTGTTTTTTCAACTACTTTTCTCAAAAATTGTTCTGTAACAAAGTTTTTTTATGCTCGTCTAAAGTATGTAATCAAATCAATTAAATATTATGAAAACAACATACACAAACACAATCGAAAGAGGAATTTTAACATCTGCTTATAAAAGAGAAATTAGAGAAAATATATCTCATTCAAAAAGAGCCACGTTATCTAAAATAAAATCTATTGTAGAAAATCATCACAATAAAGTACAAAGTGAAACAGGTACAATTTTACAAGTTTCTTTATTTGCTTTTGCAGTTATTTTAATGATTGCATAAAAAAACTTCTCATCTAAATAGGATAGATGAGAAGCTAATAAAATATATTTTAAAAAGTGTTTTAGCTTAATGCTTTCGCAATTCTACTAATAGCTTCTCGAATTTGTAATTCAGATGCTGCATAAGACAATCGAATACAATCTGGAGCACCAAAAGCTTCACCTGTTACTGTTGCAACGTTTGCTTTTTCTAATATAAATAAAGAAAAGTCGCTTGCATTTTTTATTTGAACTCCATCTATGGTTTTACCAAAAAAAGCAGAAACATCTGGAAAAACATAAAAAGCACCTTTAGGTACATTTACTTTAAAACCATCAATTTCTCTTAGTAAACTAATTACAATATCTCTTCGAGTTTTAAACTCGTCTACCATATATTGTATTTTTGTAATTGGTGCTAAAACAGCTGTTATTGCTGCTCTTTGAGCTATACAATTTGTTCCAGAAGTAACTTGGCCTTGCATTTTAGTACAAGCTTTTGCAATCCATTCAGGAGCACCAATATATCCTATTCTCCAACCAGTCATAGCAAATGCTTTTGCCAAACCATTTACAGTAATTGTTCTATCGTACATACTTTCTATGGCAGCAAAACTAAATGGTTTACAGTCATAATTAATATGTTCGTAAATTTCATCAGATAAAACATAAATCTGAGGATGTTTTTCCAAAACAGTAGCTAATGCTCTGTACTCTTCCTCACTGTAAATAGAACCACTTGGGTTATTTGGTGAGTTAAAAAATATCATTTTTGTTTTGGGCGTAATTGCTGCTTCTAATTGAGCTGGTGTTATTTTAAAATCAGTATCAATAGAAGAAGGAATTTCTACAAATGTAGCCTCACTTAATGTTGCAATTGCAGAGTAACTTACCCAATATGGAGCTGGAAGTAAAACTTCATCTCCTTTATTTAACAGTACTTGTGCAACATTAGCAATAGATTGTTTTGCACCTGTAGAAACTACAATTTGGTTAGAGTTATATGCTAAATTATTATCTCTTTTAAACTTTACGCAAATCGCTTCTTTTAATTCTACATAACCATCAACAGGTGAATATGAATTGTAATTTTGGTTTATAGCTTCTATTGCAGCATCTTTAATAAAATCTGGAGTATTAAAATCTGGTTCTCCTAAGCTTAAACCAATTATGTCTTTACCTTCAGCTCTTAATTCTCTTGTTTTTGCAGCCATAGCTAAGGTTGCTGAAACTGGTAAACTGTTAATTCTGTCTGATAATGGATGTGCCATTTTCTAAAATTATTTATGTTATGCTAATTCTGGTTTTTTTCCTAAAACTCCTAGGTGTCTAAAATGCTCTATAAGTGCTTTTCTTGTAGTTTCGTATTCGTTATAAGGTAAATTAAATTCAGCAGCTGTTTCTTTTACAATTTGAGCTAACTTGCTATAATGAACATGAGAAATATGTGGAAAAATATGATGTTCTACTTGATGGTTTAAGCCTCCTGTATAAAAATTAACCAACCAGTTGCTAGGCGCAAAATTACTTGTTGTATACAATTGATGTACAGCCCAAGTGTGTTCTAAATTCCCGTTTTTATCTGGAATAGGCATTTCTGTATTAGGCACAATATGTGCTAATTGAAATACTAAGCTTAAAATCATACCTGCTGTGTAATGCATCACAAAAAATCCTATTAATACTTTCCACCAAGAAATGTCTAAAACTAGTATTGGTAAAACAATCCATAAAGCATAATACGCTAATTTAGAGACTACCAATTTTGTCCATTCTGTTGTTGGGTTTGGAAACTTACCATAAGATAATTTACGTTTTAAGTATCTATGCATTTGTTTTACATCTGTTGTAATTGCCCAGTTAATAGTTAATAAACCATATAAAAAAATAGAATAATATTTTTGAACTTTATGTATTTTTAACCATTTAGAATGCAAAGAAAAACGAATAATTCTACCAGCATCAATATCTTCATCATGATCTTTTACATTTGTAAAAGTATGGTGTAATACATTATGCTGCACTTTCCAATTATATACGTTTCCTGCTAAAATATAAATACTACTGCCCATTAATTTATTTACCCACTTTCTTTTTGAAAAAGAATCGTGATTGGCATCATGCATAACATTCATACCTACACCAGCCATTCCAACACCTGTTAAAACCATCAATAAAGCCATAACCCATTGAGGCATAGCTATTGTTAGAACTAAAATGAAAGGAATTAAAAAAAGCGAAAACATAACAATGGCTTTTGTGTATAACTTCCAGTTACCAGTTCTACTAATATTGTTTTCTTTAAAATAAGAGTTTACACGTTTGTTTAATGTTCTAAAAAACGTTGCTTTGTTTACTCTCGAAAATGTGATTGTTTTCATGTATAAATAATAAGTGGTAAAAATATGGATTTTAAAGTTATTACGAATATAAACGTTTCTTTTTATTGATAATTGTTGCATTCAAAACCTTATTTTTGCAGTATAATTTTTTTTAGATGGATATATTATTAAAGTACTTCAAAAACTTATCAGAAACACAAATAGAGCAGTTCTCTAAACTCCAAGAATTATACCAAGATTGGAATGTTAAAATAAACGTGGTTTCTAGAAAAGATATAGACGAACTGTACTTAAGACATGTGTTACATTCTCTGGGTATTGCAAAAGTTATGGCTTTTAAACCTGGTTCTAAAGTAATGGATGTTGGTACAGGTGGAGGTTTTCCTGGTATTCCATTAGCAATTTTATTTCCAGAAACACAGTTTCATTTGGTAGATTCTATTGGAAAGAAAATAAAAGTTGTAGATGAGGTTGTTGCTGGCTTAGGCTTAGAAAATGTAAAAACTACTCATGGCAGAGTAGAGGAGGTTAAAGATACTTATGATTTTATTGTAAGCAGAGCTGTTGCTCAAATGGAAACTTTTGTAAGATGGACCAAAGGTAAAATTGCAAAAAAACAAAACCACGACTTAAAAAACGGAATCTTATATTTAAAAGGTGGTGATTTATCAGAAGAGCTTCAAAAATATACATCAGCTACAATTTACGATTTACCAACTTTCTTTGATGAACCTTTCTTTGAAACAAAGAAAGTAGTTCATTTAGGAATGAAGTTTAAAGGAAATTAGCCTTTATTTACTTTTTAAAATCATTTAAAAAATAGAGGATGTTGTTGCAGTTGTAAATTCTTCTAAAAACAACATTCCTTTATAAGAATTTCCTTTTTTATTTAGTTTTGGGCTCCAAACTGTAATGCAATATTCATTAGGCTGTACAGCTACAATGCCTCCACCAACACCACTTTTGCCTGGTAAACCAACTCTAAAAGCAAACTCTCCAGCTTCATCATAAAAACCACAAGTTAATAGTATTGCATTTATTCTTTTGGTTTGTATTTTGTTAAGCACTAATTTATTTTTATAATTTATAAAAACATCTTCTGTTAAATAAAGAAAAATATCTGATAATTCTTTGCAACTCATTTCTAATGAACACATGTAAAAGTAGAAATCTAAAACATCTTCAACATTATTTTTAATGTTATCAAAAGACTTTATAAAGTTACACAAAGCATAGTTTCTAAATCCAGTTTTTTTTTCTGATAGTGCTACTTTTTCACAATAATTTATCGATTTATTATTTGAGATTTCTCTACAAAACGCTAAAAAATCTTTCTTTGGGTTTTTTAAATGACTAATTAAAACATCGCAAACCACTATAGCACCAGCATTTATAAAAGGATTTCTTGGTTTTCCAAAATCTGCTTCTAATTGTTGTAGAGAATTGAAAGCATTTCCAGATGGCTCTACATCAACTCTTTCCCAAAGTGATTCTCCTTCTAAATGATAAGCTAAGGTTAGTGATAGTATTTTTGAAATACTTTGAATAGAGAATTTTTCATTAAAATTGCCAACGCCAAAAGATTCATTACTTGTAGTTGTAATATGTGCTCCAAATTTAGCAGCAGAAATAGTAGCTAATTCTGGAATATAATTGGCAACTTTCCCAATATCATCAACAGTTATAATTTCTGAATATATTTCTTCAATAATTTTCTTATAATTTTCCATTGATGATTATAGTTTTATCAAAACTATTAGAATCTTTTGATATTTTAAGCCAAAATTTTGATAAAAAAAAAGGAACTACATTACTGCAATTCCTTTTTTTGATATCTTTTTTTTAAAAAACTATAAAACTTCTACAAATAAGCCTTCATCAGTCTTAGAAACTTTTGCAACATCTTTTTTAGTTAAACCTTTAATTGTTTTATCCCATTTTTTGTTTGATAAACCAGATTGTGCTTTTAATTCGTTTAAATCTATTTTTTCTGCTTTTGTAATAATGGCTAAAACAGCTTTTTCATCATCATTCAACTCAACAGAAGGTGCTTTCTTTTCAGGACGCATTTGTGGAAAAAACAACACTTCTTGAATAGATTGATTGTTGGTTAAAAACATAATAAGTCTATCCATTCCAATACCCATTCCAGATGTTGGAGGCATTCCATACTCTAAAGCTCTTAAGAAATCATGATCTATAAATTCTGTAGCTTCATCATCACCTTTAGCAGCTAATTTTAATTGATGTTCAAAACGTTCACGTTGGTCAATAGGATCATTCAGCTCAGAATATGCATTTGCAATTTCTTTACCACAAACCATTAACTCAAAACGCTCTGTTAATTCTGGGTTATCTCTGTGTTCTTTACACAAAGGAGACATTTCTTTTGGATAATCTGTAATAAAAGTTGGCTGAATGTAGTTTCCTTCACATTTTTCTCCAAAAATTTCATCAATTAATTTTCCTTTACCCATGGTTTCATCAACATCAATCTGCATACCTTTTGCAGCTTCGCGAATTTCTGCTTCAGTTTTATCATATATATCAAAACCTGTAAACTCTAAAATAGAATCACGCATGGTAATTCTTTTATAAGGCGCTTTAAAGTCTATTTTATGCTCACCAAAAGTAGCTTCTGTTGTTCCATTTACAGCTGTTGCACAATGCTCTAAAAGTTGCTCACAGAAATCCATCATCCAGTTGTAATCTTTGTAAGAAACATAGATTTCCATGGCTGTAAATTCTGGATTATGAGTTCTGTCCATACCTTCATTTCTGAAGTTTTTAGAAAACTCATACACACCATCAAAACCACCAACTATTAAACGTTTTAAATACAATTCGTTCGCAATTCTCATGTATAAAGGAATGTCTAAAGAGTTGTGGTGTGTTACAAAAGGTCTTGCAGCTGCACCACCAGGAATTGGTTGTAAAACTGGTGTTTCAACCTCAAAATAACCTGCATTATTAAAGAAAGAACGCATTGCATTAAACAATTTTGTTCTTTTTATAAACACATCTTTCACCTGCGGATTTACCACCAAATCTACATAACGTTGTCTGTAACGTAATTCTGGATCTGAAAATGCATCATAGGTTTTTCCATCTTCGTCTGTTCTTGGCTGAGGTAATGGTTTTAAAGCTTTAGAAAGAATTTTAAAATCTTTTACCATTACTGTTTTTTCGCCAACTTTTGTGGTGAAAAGCGTACCTGTAATTCCTATAAAATCACCAATATCTAGTAATTTTTTATATACATCATTGTACAACGTTTTATCTTCACCAGTACAAATTTCATCTCTGTTAAAATACACTTGTATTCTACCTTCACCATCTTGTAACTCAGCAAAAGAAGCTTTACCTTGTATTCTTCTAGACATTAATCTACCAGCAATAACCACCTTTTTATCTTCTGCAAAATCTTGTTTTATTTCTTTAGAATTTGAATCTATTGGAAATAAATCTGCTGGATAAGGATTGATACCCAACTCTCTTAATTTTGCAAGCTTTTCTCTACGTACAACTTCTTGTTCTGATAATTGCATTTGATTTGTAAATTTCTTTTGTTAAATAAGAGTGCAAAGATACAATGTATGTACAAATAGACAATTGGGTAGTTATAAAAAAACTGATATTTATTTTAGGGTTTTTAAAAACAATGTATATTTGTGCATCACTTTTTGTTAGAGTGATAAAGTTGTGTTGTTTTGGCACTTTCATAAAAAGTGTCTTGGTTTTGTTAACCAATGGAAAGCTTCCCTTAAAAGGGACGCTTTTTTTATTTTACAGCATTTTTTGTTGCTTTTTGTAGAAAGAATCAGCTTGTAATTTCATCAATTCTCTTGCCATTTTTTGCTTGTACTTATAGAGTTCTTCATCTGCTCTAATATCTTTATAAACGCTATTATCTATAGCAATATCTGCCTGTAACATTTGCTCTCTTTGTTGAACCTGTTGATTTACCCAAGTTTCTATTGCTGATAATTTTTCTTCTAATTTAAAATCATATTCACCTTTTGGAGCTAGAAGTTTTGCAATAATTGGAGAGGTTTCTATAGCTAGAAATAGTAAAAAGATAAAGAAAGATGTAAAAAAAGGCAATTCATTTAAAGCTTTAATTCTTGCCATTAACCCATCAAAATTAGAAATAATTGGTTGTGATTTTGTTTCTGCTAATTTTTGATTTTCTAGTAAAGTAGCAATCGCACTTTCTTTCTCTTTTATTTTATTTTCATTCGTTTTTTTAAGCTGATTTAGAGCCAATAATGAAGCATCATGTTTGGCTCTTTTTTCTTCGTAAACAGGTCCTTTACCTAATTTTTTGGTTCCTGCTGTGCCTTCAGCTTCAGAAATATAGGTGTTATATAAAGCATTGGTTTCATTTTCTTTTGTAGTAATTTCGGTTTTTAAACTATTAATTTCTGAATTTAATTGGGTGATTTCTGGAGTAAACTGTTGTGCAATTTGTGTTTTATTCTCCAAAGTCATTTGATTTTTTTCTGCCAATAAAACTTGGTTGATTTCTTTTTCAAATAATTTCAACTCTAAAGGTTTAGAAATAACAACTGCAATAATAATTGCTAAAACAATTCTGGGAGCAGCTTGTGCGAATTCCTTCCATTTAGAGTCAGATTTTTTAATGGTAGAAACTATAAACCTGTCTAGGTTAAAGATGAGTAAACCCCAGATTAACCCAAAGAAAATAGCAGTGTATAAATTGTCAAAAACAGTATACAAAGCATAAGAACCTGCAATGGTTGCCATTATTGCAGTAAAAAACACTGTAGCTCCAATACCTGCATATTTATTTTGTTCTCCATTAGAACATTCGTTTATTAGGTTTTTGTCAACTCCAGAACAGGTAAGAAAGAATTTTTTTAGCACGTTATTGTATTTTAGTATAAATACAACGTTTTAAAATTGAATTTGTTACATAAAAAAACCTCGAAAGCTCGAGGTTTTATTTAAATACATATTATTTATTTTTTTAAGAAATTACTAAATTATTTTTGTAACAATTTTTATAGATTTAGAACCATCTCTTTCTCTGTTTACACTTGTACTCTTTATAGTACTAGTTTTAATCTTTTTAACATCTTTTTGATTGATGACCTTGCCATTTAAGTAATAAGTTACATTTTTTCTATTTTTTTTCTTTTCTTCTTCAGTTAAATTTTGTAGAATTTTTGTAAAAGATTTTTCTTCTAAAGTATTTGCATTTTTGAGTGTAATTTTTGTTTCAGTTTTTTTTGTTGGAATAGTATCTTTTACACTTAAAATTTTGGCAACATTTTTACTTTCAACCCTATTTTTCCAAGCCTTGTAAGCTTTTGTTGCTTTTTCCTTTTCTGCTTTTGTTGCATTTGGCATTGGAGGTGGAGGTGGTAATAATAATTTTTCTTCTTCTGTTAAATTTTCAAATTTTTTGTACCAAACCTTATCACCTTTTCTAAGCCTAATATATGGTTTTACAGGGTTTTCAGGTCTTGGAACTTTATTCTTATCTGCTCTTGGCATTCTAAAATACATGCCCCCTAAATCTGAAAACTCTCTCTCTATTTCTTCTTGCTCTTTTTTGGTTTTAAAAACATAGTGTTTTCCTTTGGCTTTTAAACTTTCGAATATTTTATGTTTTTTTTTGTATTCTTTTACAACATCTAACTCAACTAATTTGCCATTTTTATAATACCTAGCAATTCTTTCGTTTTTATCAAAAGTGTAATAATACTTTTGACCATCTATAGTGATATACCAATCTTTGTTAAATTTTGGATCGGTATTTTGGTATGTAAGTTTTAAACCATTTAGTTCCTTTAATTTTGAACGAATATCATTTAAAGAAATAGTTTCAGAAGGTATGCTTTGTAAAGAACCTTTATTACTTGGGTAATAGTTGTTTTCTACTAAAGGAGCATCAATGTATTTTTTTGCTTTCTTATTTTGCTCTTTTACCTCTTTTATATTTTTAGACCCATTTAATAGTTCTTTTAATGCTTTACTATTAGCTTTTCTTAGTTCGGGTTTATCATCTTTAAACTCACAGAATACTTTTCCATTATAAAATGTTCTTGTGATATAATTATCTGGAAATACAGAACTAGCATTCGCTTTTTTATTGTTTAGTACCTTTCCATTTTTATCTACTAATTTCCCCCCCATTATTATAGTACTTTACTTTGTTATTTAGTTTAACGAAAAAATGATTTTTACCATTTAGTTTTTTAAAACCTGTTTTAATGGCTTCACCTTTTTTGGTATAAATTTGTTCTTCAATCGTTTCAATTTGGTAATTATTTACCTTTTCTTCAATTACCTCAAATTCTTCTATTTTTGAGTTTTTATCTACTACTTCTTTAAAGTATTTATTGGTGTAAATAGAAACTTGGTAATTTTGAGGGAATTTTTTACTTCTAGCATTTTTATGAACAAAACTTTCTGAATAATAGCTAAAATCTGATTCTTTATAATTTTCTAAAATTGAGTTTTCTTTAGATTTTCCATCAACCCAAATAGCATATTCATCTTTATTTTGCCATTTTTTTAATTGATTTTCACTTACTTTTCTTTTACTCAATGAAACGTCAGCAACTATGTAATGAAAAATGTTTTCTACAGATTTTCTTTGTTCATTTGACATTTTTCTATATGTTGATGTCATCCAAGCAACATCTTTTTGTTTAATTATTTCTGAATTTTTAGCTTTTTCAACTAAAATTTTATATTTTTCAAAGTTTTTTTTAGAAATACTTTTACTTTCTTCTACAATAGTTTCTTTTGGTTCTTCTACTACTTCAATAATTTCTTGTGCTTCAACTCTTTCTGCGAAGAGAAATACAAACCCTGTTAAAAGCGGAATAATCGCCAGCTTTTTAAATAAGATTTTTACAGGGGAACTCTGTGTTGTCATCATTTTTAATCTTTTTTTAGTTACTAAATAATTTAAATTACTGGCCAAGTAATATTCGTTTTTCCAAGCAGCTTTATTTAATAATAAATGCTGGTATTGAAATGTATTTTTATGTTGGGTTATTACACTCTCATCTGCTAAAAATTCGTGATTGATTTGGACCGCTTTTTTAAGGAAAATGAATAAAGGATTTATCCAAAATGCAATTTGAAAAAGCTCTAAAATCAATACATCTGCAGTGTGTTTTTGAGTTGCATGTGTTAGCTCGTGTGTAAACAATTCGTCTTCAATTTCATTTTGTTCATACTGCTTCTTGTTGATGAAAATGTAGTTCCAAAATGTGTGAGGTAGAATTGTGTCATCAACTAAAACTAGAATGGCTTTTTCATGTTTTATTTTTTTGTTTTTGCGTATTTTAGAAATAATTTTATATAAATTTCTACCAAAACGTATTAGTAAAATTGCAGAAATAGTTAAATAACAAAACAAAATTATAGTTGTGTAGTTTATAGGTTGCTCAGCAATTGTTTCTGTTGGAATAAAGTTTGTTGGGGTTGTTTCTATAATTACTGGTGAACTTTCAATAAAAAGAGGTTTTACCTCTTTGTAAATAGTATATAAAGGAGCTAGAAAAGAAAATAGAATGCTACCTAAAAGATAAAATCTATTAAAACTATGCATTTTCTCTTTTTCTAAAACCAAATGATAAAAAGCCAAAAGCAACCCTAAACAAGCTGCAGATTTTAAGAAGTATAAAATCATGATTGTTGTTTTTTAATTTGATTATCGATTACTTTTTTCAATTCTTCTAATTCTTCTGTGGTAAGTTTTGTTTCTTTAGTAAAAAATGATGCAAATTGACTTGCAGAATCATTAAAGAAATTTTTGATCAACCCATTTACATGATTCGAAAAATAATCGGTTTTTTTAATTATTGGGTAATACTGTCTAGATTTACCAAATAGCTTGTAATCTATAAAACCTTTGTCTGCAATCCTTTTTAAAAGAGTAGCTACAGTTGTTGTAGCTGGTTTTGGTTCTGGAAAATCTTCTAACAATTCTTTTAAAAATGCTTTTTTACGTTTCCATAAATATTGCATTAATTGTTCTTCTGTTTTAGATAATTGCATTTTATGTATTTTTTTACTCTACAAACATAGAGTAAAAATTTTAATTCTACAAATGTAGAGTTAAAATTTATTTACATTTGTTTTAATCAAACTATTATATATTATGAAAAGAATTCTTTTATTTTTGACTGTTGTGTTATTGAGTTCTTGTGCTACTAAAAAAATTTAAAGAAAAATGGTTAGAAAAAAAAGCACCAGAAACGTTTAAAGCACACTTTGAAACTACTAAGGGTAATTTTGATGTTGAAGCTGTAAGAGAATGGTCTCCAAAAGGTGTAGACAGATTGTATCAAATGATAACTAACGATTACTATATAGATATTGCTATTTTTAGAGTTGCGCCTAATTTTGTGGCTCAATTTGGAATTCATAATGATACCTATAATAAACAAAGCTTGGCAACAAAGAGGAATTGAAGATGAGCCTGTGCTTAGAAAAAATGATTCTATGACTATTGCTTTTGCAAGAGGAGGTGTATAGACAAGGTCTAACCAGTTATTTATCAATTTAAAAGAAAATTACAGATTAGATAAACTTACATATTCTGGTGTTGAAGGGTTTCCTGTAATTGCTAAAGTTATTGATGGACAGGAGAATATATTAAAATTTTATGATGGTTATGGAGAGAGTTTAGGGAGAAAGCAAGATTCTATTGCTAAATTTGGAAATGCATTCTTAAGAGAAAAATATCCCAAAGTAGATTATATAAAGAAAGCTAATATTTTAAAGTAAGGCTTAATTATTGCGCAAAAAAAAAAACAGTTACAAAATATGTAACTGTTTTTTTTTAAAGTTATTTTAATGCTTATTTTATTTTAAATGTAACTTTTCTAGCAAATTGTCTTGCTTCTTCTGTAACAGATGTATCTTCTCCACCTCCAAAATAAGAAAGTCTAGAAGGGCTAATACCAGCAGCAATTAAAACATCGTAAACTCTTTTTGCTCTGTTTTGAGATAAATCCATATTTTTAGTTTCAGAACCAGTTTCGTCTGCATAACCAATTAAATCTGCTGTAACAGTTGGGTTATCTATCATAAATTGCTTTAAATAATTTACAGAATTTAAAGAGCCTTTTTGAATATCTGTTTTGTTTACATCAAAATATACGTTTATGTAACCACTATTTAACAATTGTCTAATAAAATCTACATTAGAGCCAGTTACTACATTTGCGTACTTATTATCAACTTCATCTTTACGAATGTATCTTTCATCTAGCTCAGTCATTATTAATTCTTTGTTAGGAGAAGAACCAGCTTGTTTAGATTTTAGATCAGCAATTTCTTCTTCGGCTTGAGAAAGTCTTTTTTTGATTTCTTCAATTTCATCAGTAACAATTAACTCTTCTTCCTGAAATGAATCTGCTAATTGTTTGTTTTTACCTAAAGCAAAACTCAAACCAATTGAAGTGTTAAAAAGGCTAATGTTAGATTCTCTTTTGGCTGAGTTTTGACCACCATCAAAATTATCTTCTTGGCCAAAGTGGATAAGAGAAGAAAAATCTAAGAATAAAGACATTCTATCTGTTAATTTGTATTGAGGAGTTAAACCAAAGTTTAAGGCTGTCATTAAATCACCTCCATTATCTGTAGGTTCTGTAATGTTTAATGAAGCTGTTCCAATACCACCATGCATTAAAAGGTTGAATTTGTTTGTCCAAGTATGGAATTTTAAAACATCACCAACGTTAACAATACCTTCTAAAGAAGCTCTGTAATAATTAGATTTAAAAGGCCTGCTACCATCATCATCTGTAAAACTATTATATCCTAAATCTAAACGAAGTCCAAACCTATTGTTAAACATGTACCTTACACCTAAATTTCCTTGTCCAAACATAGCTACACTGTAACCAGGGCTAAGTGTAGAGCCTGCTTGATGTATACCAGCTCCTAAATCTATTGCCCAATGGTCGTAATTATTATTGTTTTCTTGTGCTTTAGCTGTAAAAAAACACAACATTAATAATGTTCCAAAAAATATTTTATTCATCTCTATTTATTTTTAATGCAAAGTTATTATTATTTTCTATTAAACTTAAATAATTATTTGACTTGTTTTTTTTTAGATTGTAGTTAAAGTCAACTAATTTAAATATGTCTTTTAGTTAATTATTATAATTCAAAACCTTCAGCTGGTTTTGCGTTTAAAAGATGCGTTACAAAATAATCCCAACGTTTGCGAGTCATGTAGTTATTCATGTCTGCATAACCATGTCTTTTATTTGGGAATAAAATCATATCAAAATCTTTATTGGCTTTAATTAAAGCTTCCACAACTAACATTGTATTTGATGGAGGTACATTATTATCCATAGAACCATGTGTAATCAATAATTTTCCTTTTAAATTTTTAGCAATAAGTTGGTTTGCTTGGTTATCATAATTTGTTGTTCCATCTGCTTTACCTTCAATATTTCCATCAACTAAAAGGCCTTGCCATTTTTCACCCCAATCTGCTTCGTAATTTCGATTGTCATGATTTCCAGCACCAGAAACAGCGACATCATAAAATTCTGGATATGCAAAAACAGCTCTTGTAGAAGCAAAACCACCTCCTGAATGACCCCAAATTCCAACTCGCTCAGTATCCATTCCTTTATATTTTTCGGCTAATTGTTTGATTGCTGTAATATTATCTGGCAAACCATTATCGCCCATGTTTCCATAATACGCATCATGAAAAGATTTAGAACGCATTGGAGTACCCATTGCATCTACAGCAACAACCACAAAACCTAATTCAGCAACTGCTTGAAAATCTCTCCAAACAGGTCTAAAACCATAATTACCAACTGAACCAGATTGTGGTCCAGGATAAATATAGTTTAGAACAGGATATTTTTTGCTTTCATCATAGTGAGAAGGAGTGAACATAATTCCGTATAAATCTGTTTCATTATCTCTCGCTTTTACAGTAAATTCTATTGGTTCTTGCCAGTTGTTTTCTTTTAATTCTGATATATCAGCAGTTTCTAAATCCATAATTTTATCTCCATTTCCATTTCTTAAAACAGAAACTGGAGGATTTGTGGTTGTAGAATACGTATCTACTAACATTGAATAATCATCAGAAAAAGTTACAGTATGTGTTCCTTTAGATGGTGTTAAGTTGATGAAATTAGAACCATCAAAATTAATTTTGTAATAATAGTTGTGGTAAGGATTGCCTTCTTCTTTCCCACCTGCAGAAAAATAGATTTCTCTATTTTCTTCATCTATATGTCTTACTTGTTTTACAATAAAGTTACCACTTGTAATTTGATTTTTTAGTTTTCCAGAATTCAAATCATATAAATAAATATGTCCCCAGTTTGTTTTTTCTGAGTACCAAATAAATTCGTTAGAATCGAATAAAACTTTCCAGTTTTCATTATTTACCCCAGATTCATAGTAGGTGTCTACTTCTTCTTTATGAATCGATTTTACAGCACCTGAGTTTGCATCAGCAATTTGTAAATGTGCTACTTTATGATCTCTTGAGCCAGAAACAAAAGCAAATTTAGTACCTTCAGAATTCCATTGCGCATCTAAGAGTACATTATTTCTTCCTGCAATATGATCTGTAGTAGAACCTCTTTGAAAGTCTGGTTGCATTTTTAAACGCACCGTTTTTGGTCTATTGTCTAAGTGAATAATGACTCTTTCTATGGTGAAAACCTTATCATCACCAGGTAAAGGATGTTTCCATGCTTCTAACCTTGGGTGTCCTACATTTGTTGATGTTAAATACATCATACCCACACCTCTTGCATCTTGTTGAAATGTTGCAATCTTATCAGAGTTTGGAGACCATTTTAAAACAGCTCCATCACTTTTTGTCCAACCAGCATTGTTGGTGGCATAACCATAATCTTGCTCACCATCAAAAGTAAGTTGTGTTTTTTTGTTGGTTTCTAGATTACGAACCCATAAATTGTAATCCTTTATGTACGCAGCTAGTTTTCCATTTGGAGAAACATGCTCTTTTCTGCTAACTGATGTATTAACTGATTTGTCTTTTAATAGTGAATTATTCTCAATATTGTATAAATAACTTTGTCTAGCAGCAGAAAAGTTTATGGTTTTTAAATCTTTAGCAATAGATACATTGTAAATTGGTAAGTTACTTGCTTCAACTTCTCTATCCAATTCTTTTGATAAAAGTGTTGCTAACTCTTGATGATCAAAAGCTTCTTTTTTGGTTTTAGCATCAGCATTAACAACAATAAACTTCTTGCCTTCTTTAGTTGTAGTGTAATACGTTAATTTTTTGCTGTTTGAAAAGTTTGCTCCAGAAACTTGATTTTTTACCATACCATATAAACTACGATCCATATGTTTGGCAGCAGCTTCATATTCTGCAATAGTAAACTGTTTTGGTTTATCAGAACTTGAGCAGTTAAAAAGCATAACACTAAAAATAGTGTAGATAAAAATTTTAAAATGACTAGACTTCATAGTGGATATATTATTTTTTAGTTGATAATTCTGTAAAGTATTTATAAAAATAAGGAATAGTTTCTATGCCTTTTAGGTAGTTCCAAACCCCAAAATGCTCATCAGGTGAATGAATGGCATCTGAGTTTAAGCCAAATCCCATTAAAATAGTTTTACTTTTTAGATGCTCTTCAAATAAGGCAACAATAGGAATACTACCTCCACTTCTTTGTGGTATTGGAGTTTTGCCAAAAGTAGTTTCGTATGCTTTACTAGCAGCTTGATACGCAATATTATCTATTGGAGTAACATAACCTTGACCTCCATGATGTGGTTTTACAACAACTTTTACAGCTTTTGGGGCAATACTCTCGAAATGAGTTTTGAATAATTGTGTAATTTCTCTCCAATCTTGATTAGGCACTAATCGCATTGAAATTTTTGCATAAGCTTTTGAAGCAATAACTGTTTTTGCACCTTCACCTGTATAACCTCCCCAAATTCCGTTTACATCTAAGGTTGGTCTAATAGAATTTCTTTCGTTTGTAGAATAGCCTTCTTCACCATAAACATCGCCAATACCAATTGATTTTTTATAATCTTCTTTAGAAAAAGGAGCTTTTGCCATTTCTGCTCTTTCTTCATCAGATAAGTTTTCTACGTTGTCGTAAAAACCTGGTATAGTAATATGATTATTTTCATCATGCAAAGAAGCAATCATTTTAGTTAAAATATTTATAGGATTTGCAACTGCACCACCATATAAGCCAGAATGTAAGTCTCTATTTGGGCCTGTAACTTCTACCTCTACATAACTTAAGCCTCTTAAACCAGTAGTTATTGAAGGGATATCATTGGCTATCATTCCAGTGTCTGAAATTAAAATAGCATCATTAGCCAGTTTTTTTATATTTCTAGGTACAAACCAAGATAAGCTTTCAGAACCAACTTCTTCTTCACCTTCAATCATGAACTTTACATTACATGGTAAATTTCCAGTTTTGGTCATGTACTCTAAAGCTTTTACATGCATGTACATTTGCCCTTTGTCATCACAAGCTCCTCTTGCAAAAATAGCACCTTCTGGATGAATTTCTGTTGTTTTTATTACAGGTTCAAAAGGTGGTGAAGACCATAAGTCAATTGGATCTGCTGGTTGCACATCATAATGACCATAAACTAAAACAGTAGGTAAATTTTTATCAATAATTTTCTCTCCATATATAATTGGATATCCAGGAGTTTCACAAAGTTCTACTTTATCACAGCCAGCTTCCTTAAGACTTTGTATTACAAAATCTGCTGTTAATAAAACATCTTTTTTATAAGCTTTATCTGCACTTATTGATGGGATTTTAAGCAAATTAATTAGTTCATTTAAAAACCTTTCCTTGTTTTTTTCTATATATGCAGTTACTGTTGTCATTAGTTTGTTTTTTATTTGAACTCAAAAATATAAAAATAATAATGAACTACTTTGCAGTTTGTAAGTATTGTTTATATTTGCAAACCAAAATGCAGGCGTGGTGGAATTGGTAGACACGCTAGACTTAGGATCTAGTGCCGCGAGGTGTGAGAGTTCGAGTCTCTCCGCCTGTACTTAAAGCCTTTTAAAGAAAAATTCTTTAAAAGGTTTTTTTATTGAAAAAACTTATTTAACCCTTTCTTAAAGTTATTTATTTTTCATAATTTTAATGAGTCCTCATTTCTTACTTTTTTATGAAAAAAAAATCTAATTCACGGTTAACATCTATAAGAGTTGCTACGATATATTTTTTGATTTGTTCAGCTTATATCATATTTTCAGATAAAATATTATTGCAGCTTTTTAATGATGAAAAACTTAATTCTGCATTAAGTGAAATACAAACTTATAAAGGTGTTTTTTTTGTTTTTTTTAGCTCTTTTCTTATTTACTATCTCTTAAAGAAAAGAGATCTTACTGAAAAAGAATATAATACTGGACTTAAAATTAGTCAAAAGCAATATCAAAACCTTTTTAAAAATATGTCTCATGGAGTAGTTTATGCTACACCAAAAGGAATTGTTACTTCTATAAATAAATCAACTTCAGAAATATTAGGAATTACAGAGAAAGAAATGATAGGGAAATCTATTTTTGATGTCTCTTGGAAAACTGTTACTCCAGATGGAAAAGCTTTAGAGGTAGATGAAACACCAGCAAAAAAAGCGCTAATAAATAAAAAACCAGAATTTAATCATATTTTAGGTGTTACAAATGTTAAAACAGGTTTGCATAATTGGCTAAAGGTAAATGCAATACCAGAATTTAAAAATGGTGAAGATGATCCTTTTAGAATCTGTATTACTATAGATGATATTACGCAATTAAAAAACTATCAACAAGAACTTGAAGAAAGCCAAAAAAGCATTAAAAGTTCATTAAAAAAAACTCAATTTAGTGAGTTTTTACTTAAGGAAGCGAGTAAGATGGCTAAAATTGGTGTTTATGAAATATATACAGACACTAATGAAACCTATTTTTCTGATGAACTGTATGAGATTTTTAATATATCTAATAAAAAACAATTCTTAATTGATAGAACACCAGAAATTATTCTAAAAGAACTAAAATCTAATATTCAGGAGGCAGTAAAAAATTGCATGGAGTCTGGAACTTTAATTGATGAAGAGATTCAATTAAAAACAGAAAATGAAAACTATTATTGGGCTAGAGTTATAGTGAAGCCAATTTACGATAACAATAATAAAATAATTGGTAGAAGAGGTGTTGTACAAGATATTACAGATAGAAAAAAAATAGAAGAAAAAGTACTTAGAAGTGAGCAGCGCTTTAAGGCCTTAGTTCAAGAAGGTTTTGATTTGTTTGCTGTTTTAGACATAGAAGGAAAGTATATTTACATGAGTCCTTCAAGCTCTAAAGTTATAGGAATACCACCTGAGGAGTTTATAGGAAAAGAAGCTTTTAAATATATTCATTCTGATGATTTAGAAAG
>CAZMDC010000038.1:0-22133 GCA_964565055.1 uncultured Polaribacter sp.
TTTTGCTACTTTAAACTGCTGCCCTGCTATCTCTACGATTGCGTACATACTATTTGTTTTGCGTATTTATACTTGTTATTGCATTTAACTTACTGAAAATGCGGATGCAAATATACATATTTTTTGTAATTGAGCAACACTACTTATTTATAAAAATATCGTCCAAAAATAAAAAACAGAATTGCAACTTTTATTTATGATTTTTAACAAAGCTTTACTATTTTTGGTAATTCACAATTATATTACGATGTGTAACATTACACAATAGATTGCGTCAAATTCAAATGTAAATTATTAACTAAATAAAAATCAATGAAGAAAAGTATTTTATCTCTTGCTTCTGCAGTATTGTTTGCATTCTCAGCAAATGCACAAAAAGTAGAGTTTGAAGAGTACGATTTAAGTAATGGAATGCATGTAATTTTGCATCAAGATAGCTCAGCACCAGTTGTAGTTACTTCTGTAATGTATCATGTAGGTGCAAAAGACGAACAACCTGGTAGAACAGGTATGGCTCATTTCTTTGAACACTTGTTGTTTGAAGGAACTAAAAATATTAAAAAAGGAGAATGGTTTAAAATTGTTTCTTCTAATGGTGGTAGAAACAATGCAAATACCACAGACGATAGAACGTATTATTATGAGATTTTTCCATCAAACAAATTAGAATTAGGTCTTTGGATGGAGTCTGAGCGTTTATTACACCCAATTATTGGTCAAGATGGTGTTGATACTCAGAACGAAGTTGTAAAAGAAGAGAAAAGATTACGTGTAGATAACCAGCCTTACTCTAAATTTTTAGAATATGTAAAAGAAAATATGTTTAAAAAACATCCTTATAAAGGAACTACTATTGGAAAAATGGAAGATTTAGATGCTGCAACTTTAGAAGAGTTTTTAGCTTTTAATAAAAAATTCTATGTTCCAAATAATGCAACATTAGTTGTAGCTGGTGATATTGATAAAGCTGCTACTAAAAAAATGATTCAAGATTATTTTGGCCCAATACCTAGAGGAGCAGAAATTACTAAAGATTTTCCTAAAGAGGATCCTATTACAGAAGCAATGACTGCTAAAGGATATGACCCAAACATACAAATACCAGCAATTATGGCTGCATACAGAACACCATCTATGAAAACTAGAGACTCTAGAGTTTTAGATATGATTTCTTCTTATTTAAGTACAGGTAGAAGTTCTGTTTTGTACAAAAAATTAGTTGATGAGAAAAAAATGGCTTTACAGGCTGGTGCAATTAATAACAGTCAAGAAGATTATGGAACGTATATTTTATTTGGTTTGCCTCAAGGTGATACAAAATTAGAAGATCTTATTGCAGAAATTGATGAAGAAATAGTTAAAGTACAAAATGAATTAATTTCAGAAAAAGATTTTCAAAAACTACAAAATCAATTCGAAAACAATTTTGTAAACTCTAATTCAAGTGTAGAAGGTATTGCAAATTCTTTAGCACGTTACAATGTGTTGTATGGAGATACCAACTTAATTAATACAGAAATTGATATTTACAGATCTATTACTAGAGAAGAAATTAGAGAAGTTGCTAAGAAATATCTAAACCCAAACCAAAGGTTAACTTTAGAATATTTACCAGAAGCAAAATAAAAATTGTAGATCATTTTAAATAAGACAACATTATGAAAACAAAAATAGTATCATTAATAGCGCTTTTTCTTACAACAGTAGCTGTTAATGCACAAATAGATAGAAGTACAATGCCAGAACCAGGGCCAGATCCTGTAGTAAAGCTGGGTAAACCAATAAAATTTACTTTAGATAATGGCTTAAAAGTAATTATGGTAGAAAACCATAAATTACCTAGAGTTTCAGCAAATTTAAGTATTGATAACAAACCTTATTTAGAAGGTGAGTTTGCTGGAGTTTCATCAATGATGGGTTCTTTATTAGGTAGAGGAACAAAAAACATCACTAAAGATGAGTTTAACGAAAAAGTAGATTTTTACGGAGCAAACGTAAGTTTCTTTAGCTCTGGAGCATTTGCATCATCATTAACCAAATATTTCCCAGAAATTTTAGGATTAATGGCAGATGGAATGAAAAACCCTGTTTTTTCTAAAGAAGAATTTGACAAGGAAGTACAAGTAACTTTAGATGGTTTAAAATCTAACGAAAAAAGTGTTACTGCTGCAGCAAGAAGAGTTGAAAGTGTATTAACTTATGGTAGAAATCATCCTTTTGGAGAATTTACATCTAAAGAAAGTGTAAAAAACATAACATTACAAGACGTAGTAAGCAACTATAATACTTACTACAGACCAAACAATGCATATTTAGTAATTGAAGGAGATATTGATCCTAAAGAAACTAAAGCTCTAGTAAAAGAGTTATTTGCTAATTGGGAAAAAGGAAATATTCCTGCTTACACTATGCCAGAAACCAGTAATCCTGCAACTACAGAAATTAACTTTGTAAATATGGATAATGCTGTACAATCAGAAATTGCTATCATTAACAACGTAGATTTAACTCTAGGAGATAAAGATTACTATGCAGCTTTAATGGCAAACAATATTCTTGGTGGTGGAGGAACTGCACGTTTATTTATGAACTTAAGAGAAGATAAAGGTTATACTTATGGCTCTTACTCTAGTTTAAGACAAAATAGATATGCAGGTTCGTTTAGAGCAACAGCAAGTGTTAGAAATATGGTAACAGATAGTTCTGTAGTTGAGTTACAAAGAGAAATTAACAAAATTCGTTATAAAAAAGTATCTGCAGAAGAGTTAGAAAACTCTAAAGAAGAATACATTGGTAGTTTTGTTATGGACGTTCAAAAACCAACAACAGTAGCAAATTTTGCTTTAAATATAGAGCGTTATAATTTACCTGAAGATTTTTATGAAAACTACATTAAAAACATACAAGCTGTTACTTTAGATGATGTACAAAATGCTGCAATTAAATATTTTAGAGGAGATAGAGCTAGAATTGTAATTACAGGTAAAGGTATTGATGTACTTAAAAATCTTGAAAAATCAGATTACGTAATTAAGTATTTTGATAAAGAAGGAAACCCTACAGAAAAACCAGCAATGACATTGCCAATTCCTGAAGGAATGACAGCTGCAGATGTTGTAGATAAATATATTGAAGCTATTGGAGGTAAAGAAAAAGTAGAAGCTGTAAAAACTACTATGATTGTTTCTAACGCAACTATACAAGGTACGCCTTTAGTAATGACAGATAAAATTGCTGCTCCTAATAAATCTTCAAAAGTTATTACTGCAATGGGTAATGTTGCACAAAAGATAGTTTTTGATGGAACTAAAGGTTATCAAGAAGTTAGAGGTCAAAAAATGGATATGCAACCAGCTCAGATTGAAGAAGCACAATCTATGATGCTACCTTTTTCAGACATGGCTTACAAAAAAGGAAAATTGGATAGAATTGAGCCAATAGATGGTGAAAACTATTTTGTAGTTCAATTTAATGATATAGAAGTTTTCTACGATATGAAAACTGGTTTAAAAGCAAAGGAAGTTAGAACAGTAAAAACTCCAAATGGTGAAGTTAAAGTGCCAACTACTTTTGGTAACTACAAAGCTGTAAATGGAGTATTATTTCCTTATACTATGGGTCAAAAAATGGGACCAATGGATTTAAATTTTGAAGTAAAAGAAATTAAAGTAAATGAAGGCGTTTCTGACGAAGATTTTAAATAATTTTTTACAACCATAAATTATAAAAGAGTCAAAACTAGTTGTTTTGGCTCTTTTTTATTTTGCCTTGTTTAACAGATAAACACCTAATAAAATCACTAAACCAGCAATTAATTGTAAAATACTTAACTCTTCACCATCTAAAACACCCCAAAAAACAGCAACAATAGGAATTAAGTATGTAACAGAAGAAGCAAAAATTGGAGATGCTAAGTGCACCATTTTATTATAAATAACTTTTGCAATACCAGTTCCAAAAACAGATAAAACTACCAAATAACCTAGTGAATTGTTTTGTGAATCAGAAAAGGTTATGGTGCTAAAAAAATCAGTAAAATACAATACTATTAAAGCTGGTACAATCAGTAATAAAAAATTACCAGCAACAATACTTAAAGCACTAACATCGCTCAAATATTTTTTTACAATATTTACATTCAAAGCATACCCAATAGAAGCAATAACCACCAATAATGTAAACCAATAGTTTTGATTTGGATTTAAACTAGCGCCTTCTATAATTAATACAATTGTACCTATTAAACCAATGGTAATACCAATTAATTGCATTCTTTTAAAAGACACCCCAAATGCAAAAACCCCAAATAGAAATGTGTTAAAAGGCGTTAATGAGTTTAAAATAGAGGCAATTGCACTATCTATATTACTTACTGCAAAAGCAAATAGAAAAACAGGAAAAAAGGTACCTAATAAGGCAGTATAAAAGATATACTTGTAGTGTTTTTTTTGAATCTGTTTTAAACTTTTAAATCCTATTGATAATAAAAAAACACCTGCAATTAGTATTCTCAAAGCTCCTACTTGTACTGGTGTTATGTCTAATAATGCTTTTTTCATCAGAATAAAAGAACTTCCCCAAACTAAAGACAATGTTATTAAATACAACCATTTTTTTTGGTGATTATTCATATATCTGATTAAATTTTGCACAAAAGTCTAACATTTATTTAGATACATCTTCAATTATTAATAAATTTGTACAATAATTAAATAATAGTTTCTAATGAAAATTCAAAAAATACTATACACAGTTGCCATAGCTTGTTTTATGATAACAGGATGTAAAAATGAACAAAAAGAAGTTAAAACAGAACAAGTTGCTTTAGCCATTTCTGGAATGACTTGTGAAATAGGTTGTGCTAAAACAATACAATCTAAACTATCAAAAAAAGAAGGTGTGTTAAATGCTAAAGTTATTTTTACTGATAGTATTGCAAATATAGAATTTGATGCTAATACAACCTCTAAGCAAGATTTAATTGCCTTTGTAGATGGTATTGCTGGTGGAGAAATGTATAAAGCTTCTGAAACCTCAGCAAAAAAAACGCACAAATGTACAGAGGTATGTAAAGATAAATGTGAGATGAAAAGTGAAATGAAAGGCGAAAAAATGGAGTGTAAAGAAAATTGTACAATGGCTTGTTGTAAAGACAAAAAAGCATAATTTCTATTTCTTAAAAATAAAAAAAAGCAGGCTTAAAGCCTGCTTTTTTTATATGTACTTAATGAGTATTAAGATCTTGTCCAACCTGCACCCCAAGTTGCATAATCTGTTCCTGTTGCTGTTGTGTCTATTGTTAAGAAATCATCAACATCAAAATCTTCACCTGTATCATTTTTCATATTAACAGTAACATCTACAAAAATTACAGAGTTTACCTTTAAATCTCCACTTAAAACCCCAGCTCCAGTTGGATTATCTGTTGTTGTAATTGGATCAGAGTCTCCATCTAAGTCAAATCCTTCTGCAAAACCTTCTAATTTTACATTAGAAAAAATACCTTGAGTACCTGCTCTTAAACGTATCGCTTCGTTTGCTGTACCAGAACCTAAACCTATAATAGTTAAGTTATTAACTGTTGGCTTAGAGAAGTATAATGGGTTAGAGTTGTTACCAACATCTGTATTGTAACCATCTGCTTCAATACCTTTATCATGACTTACACCATGTTTTACATATGCATCTGTAATTGTACCTGTATAACCTTCTGTCCAGTCAATTGAATCATCTTGTGCGTTAACAACAGATAAGTTAGATACGTTTACAGTACCACCAAAAAACTCAACACCATCATCAGAACCTTCAAACATTTGAATATGTTCTACAACAGTTCCATTACCAACTCCGTAAAAAGAAAAGCCATTATTTTCTGATTGACCAGAAGCTTTACCTCCAGAATATTCTACTCTTACATAACGTAAAACTCCTGAGTTATCATCTGCAATTGAACCTCCATAAGGTAAATTACCTATTTCTGATGTTGCAGTTGCATTACCTGTAATTGAATTTACTGGAGCTTTACCTAAAAGAATTAAACCTCCCCAATCTCCAGCATTTGGAGTATTTGCATCTGATGTAAAAATAATAGGCTGAGAAGAAGTACCTTCTGCCATAATTTTACCTCCTTGAGCTATAGCTAAATATACATCTGCACCTGTTGCAGCTGCCTCAATTACCATTCCTGCAGGAATTGTTAAAGTTGCTCCATCTTCTACAACTGTTGGTCCAGTAAGTTTATAAGTACTTGCTGCGTCTAAAGTTAAATTTGTTGAAATACTTCCAGATAAGCTAATAGCTTGACTTGGATTACCTGTGTTTCCTCCTCCATTGTCGTTTATATTAATAACAATATCAGATGTACCATCTTCTCCACAAGAAGCGAAAAGAGTTGCAGCAATTGTTATTGCTACTAAAATTTTGTTTTTCATTTTTTTAAAGTTTAAGTTAATTTTTTAGTTTATTATTAAAATTTATAATTGAATCCTAAGCTAATGTTACTACCTCTGTTGTATCCAGATAAAACTATATCTCCTAAAGGTGTGCCTTCTCTTACTCTTTCTATTCTTGGATCTAAAATATTGCTTGCACTAAAGTTAATTTCTATATTTTCTCCAATATTGTTTTTCCAAACAAAGTCTAAAGTGGGTACAGATTTTTCTACAATATTACCTACTTGGCCTGAACCTAAAGCATCAATTCTATCTGCAAAATAAGAGAAAACTAATGTTGCTGTTGGTTTAAAATTTTCCCATTTTGTTGGGCTATAGTTTAAGTTTGCATTTACTAAAAATGGTGAAGCTCCTTGTAATTGCTCTGTACTTCTGTTAAACGAAGTAGAAAATGATTGCCCATTTACATTTGCATATAAATCTTGCTCTGTATGCATATAGGTTAAGTTAAACCCAGCAGATAATTGTGTGTCATCATCTTCATTTGTAATTAAGTTTTTTCTGGCCTCTAATTCTAAACCTAAAATTGTTGCTTTATCTCCTGTTCTAAAATAACGTTGTACTCCTGTTGCATCACTTGCAATTACTAAGTTTACAGGATCGTTAATTTGCTTTCCAAATGCACTTACAGATAGTATTTCATCTCTTGTAATAAACCATTCGTATTTTAAATCGATATTAAAAACTTCTGAAAAAGTTGGGTTATCTAACAAATCTGGGTTACCACCTACTCTTTGTGTTACACCCTCGTAAACAAATGGTGCTACTTCTTTAAATTCTGGTACAGATACTGTTTTACTGAATGTAAAACGTAAATTTTGATTTTCTTCAAGTGCATATTTTACATTTAATGATGGTAATAAAAACACCTCATCTGCCTTTCTGAATTTAGGGTCATTTGGGTTGATGTTAATTACGTCGTAACTAATTTCTTGTTGAAAAGACTCAACTCGTAAACCTGGTACAAATGTAAATTTCTCTCCTAAATTAACTACTCCAGAAACTGATGCTCCAAAAACATTTAACAAACCAGCATAAGTGTTTTCATTTGCCCCAGGAAAGTTTGTAGTACCAAATGCAGGGTCTAATGCTTTAAACACTTCTGTATTGTATACGTTTCCAAAATTTTGGAAGTTGATGATATCATCTAAATTATTAGGGTCTGCAACTGCAACATTAGGGGTTAAAAAGTCATAACCATAACGAATATTTTCAAAATCACGAGTTTTTCTTCTTCCATTAAAACCATAATTTAATGAAAAGCTATCAGAAATTTTTTGCTCTAAATTAATTCTACCATTAAATTCTGAATCGATAATTTTTTGAAAATATCTTTGATTATCAAAAACTATATTGTTGTAAAAAGAGGCATTTGTTGTAGGATCGTTATCTAAAGAAAATTGATAATTCTCTAAACTCATTCTTCTTCTGTCTGGTTCGTGAGAAAACACATTGTTATAACCAACTCCCCATGTTAATTTAAAAGTTGGGTCCTCGTCTTCTGCATTATAAAAGTCGTGCTCACCTGTTAATTGATTTACAAAAATTAAATCTTGATTAAATTGAACGTTCATTTGATAGAAACCTTCATCTGTATTTAAAATAGCATCTCTATTTTCACCTTGTCCATTTACCCCAAAATAACCCACTTGATCTGATGAACTATTTAAGAACATAGATGTGTATTTTAATTTATGATCATCATTTATTTTATATAAAGCATTACCCATAACAGTTGTTGCTGTAGAGTATTCAAATTCCTGAGCTGTTGGATATCTTACTTTAAATACGTTTGTAAAATCTACAGCTGGTCCTTCTCTATACTCATAACCATTTTTAAAAGAAGCAGTTGCATATAAGCTTAAACGTGAATCATCATTAAAATCGAAAGATTTACCTCCACTAAAACCAATGTTTAAGTTGATTGGCTCTCCACCATTTTCTGGGTCAACACCATGAGATAAAACTACAGCAAACGGGTTGTGTTCATATCTTCTATAAAAACCAACTTGGCCAGAACCTTTAGTTTTTCTAAAGTCTTTTCCTGCAGCTCTTGTATTAACTCCTGTACCAACAGCAACATCAAAAAACCCATCTCCTCTGTATTCTCTAGATACAATATCTACATTACCAGCAGCAAAATCTCCATAAAATTCTGGTGAATATGCCTTACTAATAGAAACACTTTGTATAACTTCTGATGGAAAAAGGTTTAAATCGATGTTCTTTTTGTTTACATCATTAGAAGGTAAAGACAAACCGTTCATGGTTGTATTTAAATATCTATCTCCTAAACCACGAACATAAACGTTACTTGAACCTTCTTGTTTAGAAACACCAGATATTTTTGTAACTGCACCTGCAGCATCACTAACACCTTGTTTTGCTAGTTCTTGAGAACCAATACTTTCTTTAATTACAGTAGCTTTCTTTTGCTCTAACAAAAGTGCGCTTGCATTATTTTTTTTAGCGGTAGTTTTTATGATGATATCATCTAAAGCAACCCCTTCTTCTGCAGACATTAATTGATTAATAGTAATTGTTTCTCCTACTTTAACAGTAAAAGCTTTTTCGATAGTTTTATATCCTAAAAAACTAAAGCTAACAATATGGTTTCCTGCAGGAACATTTAAAGTATAAAGTCCATCAAAATCTGTAGTTGTTCCAATAGTTGTTCCTTTAATAATAACATTTGCAAATGGTAATGGCTCATTATTTGTTTCTTTATCAGTTAACAAACCCTTTATAGTACCTTTTTCTTGAGCGGTTAGAAATTGACCCAAAAAAAGTAAAGTAATAAATAAAATTTTCTTCATTTTAAAAATATAATTTTCGCTACAAATGTATGCTCCCTTTTGTAAAGTGAATGTTAGTTTTAAATTATGCTTTTATTATTGAAACAATAAATTAAGGTTAAATTAGAGAGAATAGTTAACAGTTATTTAATTTAGAGAAAACATTAAATTTAAATATAGAGTACAACTTTGTAGAAATCTTATTAAGATAGATTGTCATTTTAAATTATTAGTTTTTGCCGACTATTTTATATGACTAGCTGCCTTTGGCCAAGGCAGTTTTTTTTATTTTTTAATGTTTGATTAACATTAACTTAACATATTTATTGGTTCTTTGCATTGGCAAAACTAATAATAAAATGAAAATTTCTAAATTACTTACGGTAGTAAGTATTTTGTGCATTTTTAATTTCTTAGAAACAAATGCGCAAAAAGAAAATGCACCAAAATTTGGTAAGGGATTGTTTAACTTAGTTGGTAAAGACAGTTCTTATACTATGAAAATTGGTTTAAGGTTCCAAACTTTAGCAACTTCTTCTTGGAATGCAAGTAGTGGTTTATCAAACCAAGAAACTTCTATGCTAATTAGAAGATCTCGTTTAAAATTTGATGGTTTTGCCTTTTCTACAAAATTAAAATATAAGGTAGAACTAGGTTTGTCTAATAGAGACCAATCTGGTGCTTCTCAATTTACTAGTAATGCTCCAAGATATATTCTAGATGCTGTACTAAAATGGAATTTCGCTAAAAATTTAGTCTTATGGTTTGGACAAACCAAATTACCAGGAAATAGAGAACGTGTTATTTCTTCTGCTAATATGCAACAAGTAGACAGATCTTTACTAAATAGTAGATTTAATATTGATAGAGATATGGGTTTTCAAATAAGGCATAAATTTAACCTCACAGATACTTTTTTAGTTAAAGAAATTTTTTCTCTTGCACAAGGTGAAGGAAGAAATATTACAACTGGAAATCTTGGTGGATATCAATATACAACTCGTGTAGAGCTATTTCCTTTTGGAGATTTTATAAATAAAGGTGATTATAAAGGTAGTGATTTACAATTTCACGAATATCCTAAATTATCGCTTGCATTTGCTTTCGACTTTAATAATAATGCCTCTAAAACTAGGAGCAACCAAGGTTCTTATATGTTTAATGATGTAGGGTTTTATCAAACAAATATTTCAACTTTTTTCATAGATGCTATGTACAAGCATAAAGGATTTTCTTTTATGGGAGAGTATGCTAATAGAAACGCAAAAGATGCACTAGCTAAAAACTCAGATGGTTCTTTAACAGGAGATGAAGTACAAATTGGTAATGGTTTAAATTTGCAGACTGGATATTTACTCTCTAAAACATTAGAGGTTTCTGCTAGATATACAAATATTACATTAGATAGAAATATTACAGGTAAAGGAGCAGAAAATCAATATACTTTAGGATTATCTAAGTTTATTTCTGGACATCAGTTAAAAGTACAAACAGATTTAAGCTATACAGATATTGGTTTTAAAACAAATCAACTACTCTATAGATTGCAGGTAGACATTCATTTTTAATGAATATTAATATAACATAAAGGTAACATTCATCATATTTTGTATTCTTAATTTTGCAAAATTAAATTCAAGTAAAAAATGGGAGATCCATATATTTTAATGCTAGTTGCTTTAGCTGCTTTAGCTATAGTAGATTTAGTTGTTGGTGTTAGTAATGACGCTGTTAATTTTTTAAACTCAGCTATAGGCTCAAAAGCTATTTCTGTAAGAAATATAATGATTATTGCAAGCTTAGGTGTGTTTTTTGGAGCTGTAACTTCAAGTGGAATGATGGAGGTTGCACGAAAAGGGATTTTTAACCCTAACATGTTTATGTTTCAAGACATTATGTTCATTTTTATGGCTGTAATGATTACTGATATACTATTGCTAGATATATTTAATTCTTTAGGAATGCCAACATCTACAACAGTTTCTATTGTTTTTGAACTTTTAGGTGCTGCTGTTTGTATTTCTTTAATAAAAATTTCTGCAAACGATAGCCACTCTCTTTCAGATATTTGGAGTTATATAAATCATAAAAAAGCCTTAGAAATTATTAATGGTATATTACTTTCTGTGGTAGTTGCATTCTCTATTGGTGCTATTGTCCAATTTTTTTCAAGACTTATTTACTCATTTAATTTCGAAAAAAGAGCTACATATATTAATGCTTTATTTGGTGGGTTTGCAATTACTGCAATAACTTATTTCATCATAATAAAAGGTATGAAAGGAACTCCTTTTTACGATGATGTAAAGTTTTTAATTGAAGGAAATACTTTAGCAATTATAGCTGGTAGTTTTATAGTTTGGTCTATAATTTCTCAATTATTAATTCAAATTTTTAAAATTAACATTTTAAAATTAATTATTGGAATTGGAACGTTTTCATTAGCTATGGCTTTTTCTGGAAACGATTTGGTAAACTTTGTTGGTGTACCAATAGCTGCGTGGAATTCTTACCAAGCTTGGAATGTTTCTGGAGTTGCTGCAGACGCATTTTCAATGGGTATTTTAGCTAAAAAAGTACCATCAAATGTATGGTTATTATTATTTGCTGGGGTAATTATGGTAGTTACTTTATGGACTTCTAGCAAAGCACAAAATGTTATTAAAACTGGTATAGATTTATCTAGACAAGGAGATGGTCATGAAAAATTTCAACCCAACCCTTTATCTAGAGTTGTAGTGCGTTTTGCAATGGTTTTAAATGCTGGTTTTAGCTATTTGTTACCTAAAAATACTTTAGACTTTATAAACTCTAAATTTCAAAAACCTGTTATAGATTTATCTAGAGATAAAACCTATGAACTACCTGCTTTTGATTTGATTAGAGCATCTGTAAACTTAATTGTTGCAGGTATTTTAATATCTATTGCAACATCTATGAAATTGCCTTTATCAACAACATATGTAACTTTTATGGTGGCTATGGGTACTTCTTTAGCTGATAGAGCTTGGGGACGTGAAAGTGCTGTGTATAGAGTTGCAGGTGTAATTAACGTTATTGGTGGTTGGTTTTTAACTGCAATAACTGCTTTTATTGCAGCAGCAATAGTAGCATATTTAATTAGTTGGCACATGGTAATGATTCCTGTTTTATTAGCTCTTGTTGCTTTTTTAATTGGAAGAAATACGTTAATTCATAGAAATAAAACTAAAGAAGTTAAGAAACAGCAATATATGGAAAGAGCAGAATCAATTACCATTAATGGTGTAATTGATGAAAGTGCAGACCATATTTCTGAAGTTGCTTCTAGAATAGATAAACTATATACTCATGTTGTTAACGATTTAGCAAAACATGATTTAAACAAGCTTAGAAAAACAGATAAACACGTTGGTAAATTAAACGATGAAATCGATAATCTAAAAGATGGTGTTTTCTATTTTATTAAATCTTTAGATGAAACTTCTGTACAAGCTAGTAGATTTTACATTATGGTATTGGGTTACTTACAAGATGTTGCACAATCTACAAGTTATATTTCTAGAGCTAGTTATAAGCATGTAAACAACAATCATAAAAACTTAAAGAAAGGTCAAATAAAAGATTTAAAAGAAATTAACAATCAGCTGAGTGATATTTTAAATAGCATAAGTACTATTTTTAAAACTAGAAAATTCGATGATTTAAATACACTTTTAATTCAAAAAAGAGATCTTTTAAACAACGTTTCTAAGTCTGTAGAAAAACAAGTAGCTAGAATTAGAACAGATGAAACAAGTGCTAAAAATACTACCTTATATTTTAGTCTTTTACTAGAAACAAAAGATTTAATGAAAGGCTTAACTAGTTTATTAGAAACTTACGAAGAATTTTATTTAAGTACAAAAGGGTAGGAAGTATTAGAACCAAAAACCCAGGTTAAATAACCAAAAACTTTGATTATTATCTGGTGACCAGCTGTATTTTAGTTCTATTGGCCCAAGAAGGCTGTTAAAGCTATAACCAACTGCGTAACCAGATTTTACATCATTAAAAAGATCTATTTCTTTAAAGATGTTGTCATCTAGCTTAGCATAATTAGCAATAAAAGTAGCATAATGGTTTTCTGCAAAACGATACCTAAAGTTAAGTTCAGATTTTAAAAAAGAATTATTAGATAAATCTGCAAAATCATAACCATACATCTTTATAAAAGTATTGATATAATTTTGGTTATAACCTCCTAAATAAAAGTCAAAAACATCAGATTCTGGATTGTTTAATGTAAAACCAGCTTCACTTGTTAATTGAAATGTAAGTTTATCAAAAAAAGTGGTAGCAAAACCAAGTGTACCTTTAGTTTGTGCAAAAGGCCTAAAGCTGTTATTAAAATCTGTAGAGGTCATGTACCACTTAAAATTAAAATCTGCAAAATAACCTTTAGTTGCAAAGTACTTTTTATCGTAAGTATCTAATTTTAAATATCCAAAACTATTTAAATACTGACTATTTTCTAAAACAGTATCATCATTATTAGTAATAATAGTTTCTGTGCTTGCTTTTAAATATTTATGCTCTACACCAATACCTAACGCAAACTTTCTGTTAAATGTAGTTTGTAAATACATTTGGTTAGTAATATCTGTATATTTTATATTGATGTTGTTGATGGTTGTACTTTCTGTATTAGCCAAATTAAATTTTGAATTGGCTCTAAAATGATCGTAACTAGATCTAAATCCATAACTTAAATAAAATCCATTATCAACAAAATAATTCAAATTATATCTCAAATTATCTCCTAAAATTAAGTTGATTGAAAACAAATCGTTTTTACCAAGTAATCTTTTATGATTATAATTTACTAAAATACCAGACTTGTACAATAAATCATAATGAACACCTAACTTAAGGTTTGCTTTTTCATTAGACTCCTTTAACTTAAAACTCAATAAGTAAGTACCATCTACTTTTTTAATAAAGTTGTATGAAATTTTAGTGTAATTTCTCGTTGCAGAAAGTAAATGTATTTTTTCTGATACATCTTGTCTAGACAAACTATCTCCAACAATAATATTTAATTTACCTAAAACATAAGCTCTTGTATAATTTTCATTGCCTATAATACCAATATCTGAAATTAGCATTTTTTCTTTATTAATTGTTATCGACTTTCTATTCTGCTTAAAGGTTTGTTTTGCTGCAATTTGCTTAAAAACTTCTGTATACTTTTTAGCCTCAGTTTTTCCTTTTTCTATAATTTCAATCTTTTTATCGAAATCAACAACAGAATAGTTATAAATTTCTGGATGAATGTATACATCAAGTTTTTTAATTTCCTCTTCTGTATTATTATACATCTGGTAGCTTACAATTTGGTTTAAAAGAGCTACAATTGAGTTAATTTTTTCTTTTTGAAACAGTTTCCCTTCAACATCAACGCCAATAACAATATCCATCCCTTTTTCCTTAATAATACTAACAGGAAAGTTATTAGCAATACCACCATCTACAAGTAATTTACCATCTATTTCTACAGGATTTAAAAGTGATGGAAAAGAACCACTTGCTCTTAGTGCCATAGGTAAAGAACCGCTCTCTAAAATTACAGGATTACCATTTTCTACATCTGTTGCTATACAAAAAAATGGAGTAGCCAATTTAGAAAAGTCTTGATTAGCATCTAAAGACTCAAATAATTCCAAAAATAAATTTAATACATTTTGCCCTTTTGAAACGGCTCTTGGAAACCCAACTTTACCTTTGTTTACAGGCAAAGTAATAATTGATTTCTCACCATATTCTTTTTCGAAAAAAGTTTCGGAACTCCTTGGAATTCTGTCTCTTAACAAAGTTAAAAAATCTGTTTCTAAAACAATTTCTTCTATTTGATTTGCAGAATAACCAGCAGCATATAGCCCACCAATAATTGCACCCATACTTGTACCTCCAATATAATCTAAATGAATACCTGCTTTATCAATTTCTTTTAAAACACTAATATGCGCAAAACCTTTTGCACCACCACCACTTAAAACCAGACCTACTTTAGGTTGTTTTTGTTGACCATAAATAAAGAATGGTATTAAAAATAAGAGAAGCAATATTTTAGTTTTCATCGTTTTTTGTTTGATGATAATAATTGTAAACTTTTAATGCTCTAGCATTACCAATAACTGCTTTTAACTCTTTAAAAGTAGCTTCTTTAACACGTTTTGCAGATTTAAATTTACGTAATAAATTGGTAATCGTTTGTTTACCAACATCTGGTATTTGTTCTAACTCACTTTGTATGGCACTTTTACTACGTTTATTTCTATGAAAGGTAATACCAAATCTATGAGCTTCGTTTCTTAAAAACTGGGTAATTTTTAAAGTTTCCGATTTTTTATCTAAATATAAAGGTATTGGATCATCTGGATAATAAATTTCCTCAAGGCGTTTTGCAATACCTATAATAGCTATTTTACCTCGTAAACCTAAAATTTCTAAACTTTTAACTGCAGATGATAGTTGGCCTTTACCTCCATCAACTATAATTAATTGTGGAAGAGATTCGCCTTCAGAAAGCAATCTCTTATACCTTCTAAACACTACTTCTTCCATAGATGCAAAATCATCTGGACCAACTACTGTTTTTATATTGTAATGCCTATACTCCTTTTTACTTGGTTTTCCATCTCTAAAAACTACACATGCTGCAACTGGGTTTGTACCTTGTATGTTAGAATTATCAAAACATTCTATATGTCTTGGCTCTTCTTTTAAACGTAAATCGGCTTTCATTTGAGCCATAATTCGTTTTACATGCCTATCAGGATCTACAATTTTAATTTGCTTTAATTGCTCTAACTTGTAATATTTTGCATTTCGCTCAGAGAGTTCTACAATTCTTTTTTTATCACCAACTTTAGGAATTGTAACTTTAATTTCTTCACCAATATTTACTTGAAATGGAACGTAAATTTCTGGCGATGTTGAGTTGTATCTTTGTCTTATTTCAAAAATAAAAAGCTCTAATAACTCCTTGTCTGACTCTTCTAATTTTTTCTTGATTTCTGTTGTATGAGATTGTATGATTGATCCATTAGAAATTTTTAAGAAGTTTGCATAAGCATGTGTTTCATCAGAAATAATAGAAAACACATCTACATTATTTATAGACGGATTTACGATTGTACTTTTTGCTTGATAATTGCTTAACCTATCTAACTTTTCTTTAATTCTTTGCGCCTTTTCAAACTCCATTTTCTCTGCAAAGCCCATCATTAAAGAATTTAATCTTTCTAAACTTTCTTTAAAATTTCCTTTAATTATATTTCTAATCTCTTTAATAGCATTATTGTAATGTGCTTCTGTTTCTAATGCTTCACAAGGCCCTAAACAGTTACCTAAATGATATTCTAAACAAACTTTGTATTTACCTGTATTAATTTTTTCTCGGCTTAAATCGTATTTACAGGTTCTAAGTGTATACAACTCTTTTATAAGCTCCAATAATGCTTTTATAGTTCTAACAGAAGTATAAGGTCCATAATATTCAGAGCCATCTTTAATAACTCTTCTTGTCATAAAAACTCTTGGAAAACGTTCTTTTTTAATACAAATCCAAGGATAGGTTTTATCATCTTTTAATAAAACATTGTACTTAGGTTTGTATTTTTTTATCAGATTATTTTCTAATAAAAGTGCGTCTGTTTCTGTATTTACAACTATATGTTTTACCGAATTTATATTTTTAACTAAAACTCTGGTTTTTCCACTATCATGTGTTTTTGTAAAATAAGAAGAAACTCTTTTCTTTAAGTTTTTTGCTTTACCAACGTAAATCAATTTTTCTTCTTTATCATAATATTGATAAACCCCAGGAGAAGAAGGCAGTGTTTTTAATTGAAGTTCTAAAGAAGGAGTCATAAAACGAAATTACATTATTTTAAAATAATAATTAAACAACCTTCAAATTTTAAATACATAGATTCTAAAAAATATTTTTATGAGAGTAGTAAACATAAAAAAATTTAATTATTTTTAAACTCTCTTTTTGGCAACAAAAACAATCAAAATTATAAATTTTTAATCTTACTTAAATATAATCCTCCTATAGTTTGCCACAATCTTACAATAAAATAAAACTAATCTTTCTTTAAAAATTATTTTACTATGAAAAAAATTACTTTATTATTAATTATTTTAACGTTTCCTCTTATTGGGCTTTCGCAAGAAGTAGGCACTAACGATATCCGTATCTCAAACGTAGGTACAGATGGAGATGGAGATACAGATGGAGACAGAGCAAATGTCGCTTATAACTCTACTACAGGAAATTTTCTTGTTGTTTGGGAAGGAGATCCTGTTGATGGTGAACAAGATATATATGGGCAGTTTATTAATGCTACAACTGGTGCAGAAGTAGGTTCAGACTTTAGAATTTCTAACATGTCTCCAAGCGGATCATCAGATTATAGAGCAAGTGCTCCTGCAATTGTTTACAATGCAACAAATAATGAATTTTTAGTGACTTGGACAGGAGAAACCAACTCAGGTGGTTTGGTAAATGACGAAACCGAAATTTGGTTTCAAAGACTTTCTTCTACAGGTTCAGAAATAGGTTCAGATACTCGTATTTCTGACACCAATGGTATTGGAAACTCAAATGGAGTTTCATCAGACCCTAAAGTAGCTTGGAATGCAACCAATAATGAATATTTAGTTGTTTGGGCTGGTTATGACCCATCTTTAGGTGCAACTTTATTTCAATACGACATATATGGGCAACGTTTAAGTAATACAGGAGCTGAACTAGGTACAAATGATTTTGTAATTTCTGATATGGGAAATACAGCTCTTGAGCCAGATGTAGTATGGAACTCTACCAATAATGAGTACTTAGTTGTTTGGCATGGTTCAGAAAGCAATACTATTGGAAATGAAATATTTGCACAAAGAATAAGTAATACAGGAGCAGCACTAGGTAGTAACGATTTTGTGATTTCTGATATGGGTGATACTTCTACAAATTTTTCAGCTTCTTACCCAGATATTGCCTACAATGCTACAGATAATGAATATTTAATAGTTTGGTATTCAGATGATAACACTTCACCTGTTGTAGATAATGAGCAAGAAATTTTTGGACAACGTTTAAACAATACAGGAGGACAAATTGGTACAAACGATTTTAGAATTTCTTTTATGGGAGATGATTCTGAAAGTTCTGCTGCAATAAGAGATAATTATTTAGCTAGAAGACCAGATGTAGAATGGAATGCTTCTACAAATAACTATTTAGCAGTTTGGGCAGGTGAAGATGATAGAGAAGCTTTAGCTGATGGAGAATTAGAAACATTTGGTAGGTTAATTTCAAACAGTGGTAGTCTATTAGGTTCTCAATTAAGATTAAGTAATGCTGGTGGAGAAGGAAATCCAAGTTTTGACACTGGTTATCCAGCAATTGCTGTAAATGGAAGTGGTAGAGCTCTAGTGGCATATGAAGGAGAAGACAATAGAGGTTCTCTTGTTGATGGAGAAGAAGAAATTTTTGGTCAGTTGTTTGATATGACAACCAATAATTCTGCTCCAATTGAAATTTTTATCAAAATTCCAACAATCGAAGATGGTATAACTTCAGGTACTAAAATATCTGATATTTTTACAGTAGATGCAGATCAATTCAACACATTTACGTATTCTTTAGTTGCAGGATCTGGTTCTACAGATAACGCATCATTTTCAATTTCAGGTACAGATTTAGTAGCAAATGCTACATTTGACTTCGCAACTAAAAGCACATATAATATTAGGTTACAAGTAAACGATGGTACTACTACTTTTCAGCAAGCATTTACTTTAACAGTTAATGCACCAGTAACTACGTTAGTAGGTAACGATTTTAGAATTAGTACAATGGGTGGTACTGGAAATGATGATTTTGACACACTTTATCCAGACATAGCATATAACAGCACAAATGATGAGTTTTTAGTGATTTGGCAAGGAGATAATGTACATAATAATAAAAATGAAATATACGCAAGAAGAGTTAGGGCTTCAGATGGTGCATTACTAGGCTCTCAAATGTTAATTAGCGGAAACTCATCACCTGCTGATGATTTTGATGCTAGTGAACCAAGTGTAGCATATAACTCTACTGATAATTTATTTATGATCTCCTGGACCACAGATTCAAATTCTGGAGGTATGATAGATAATGAACAAGAGGTATTTATAAGATCTGTAAGTAACACTGGTACATTAGGTACAATTACTAGAATAAGTGATGTTGGTGGTTTAGGGAATACAACATATTTAGCTGGTGGTTCAGATATCGCTTATAATGCTACAAACAATCAGTTTCTAGTAGTTTGGGAAGCAGATGAATCTGCTCCTTTAGGTACTAACGATCAAACAGAAATATATGGACAACGATTAAGTGGTACAGGTTCAGAATTGGGCTCAGATTTTAGAATTTCTAGCACTGCTGGTACTACAACTAACGCAGACTCTAGAGATCCAGCAGTTGCCTGGAACTCAACAAACAATGAGTTTCTAGTAGTTTGGGATGCAGATCAAGTAAATGGCTTCACAGACATATTTGGCCAGAGAGTAAGTAATACTGGTTCAGAAATTGGGAGTGATTTTAAAATAATGGATGCTGGCTCAACAGATGGTGAAGATTTAGATGTTGCAACTATAGCATATAATTCAACAGATAATCAATTTTTAGTAGTTGCAGACGGAGACAGAATTCTAGCAGGTAAAAACGAAATTTTTACACAATTAGTTGGTAATACTGGATCTTTAGTTGGTAGTATTAATAAAGTTAGTGACCAAGTTACAGGTAATGCCAATTTTGATGCACAAGATGCATTTACAACTTACCTACCAGATGCAAACGAATATTTAGTTGTTTGGGAAGGTGAATCTGATTCTGGTGGGCAAATTGATGGAGATACAGAAGCATATTTACAAAGATTAACCAATTTAAACGTTGAGGAAGGAATAGATGATGAAAGAATAAGTACAATTGCTGGAACTGGAAATGCTACAGGAACTATAGGATATCTTAATGTTGCATATAGTACAGTCTCTAAAAAGGCATTAATTATTTGGAGTGCAGATGATACTGATTTTGCTGGTATTGCTGATAATGAAAATGAAATTTTTGGACAACTTTGGAATGTTCCAGCTCCTGCTGATAATACTGCACCTTCAGGTTATTCTGTAACTATAGACCAAGACCCAATAACAATTAACAATGAAGCTACCATAAGTTTTACATTTTCTGGAGCAGAAGTTGGTACAACATACAATTACAGTTTTTCAAGTGATGGTGGAGCAGGAACTGTTACAGGTTCTGGTACAATAAGTTCTGCAACACAACAAATAACAGGTGTAGATTTAAGTAGTTTAGCAGTAGGCACAATTACACTAACAGTTTCATTAACAGATAGTGCAAACAATGTTGGAGCAGATGAAGATGATACAGCAAGTAAAACAATTATAGTAGCAACTCTTACAACTACAAATGCAAATTCAATTACTTCTAACTCTGCTAGTTTAGGTGGAAACGTAACCTCTGATGGAGGTGGATCAGTAAGTGAAAGAGGTATAGTATATTCTTTAACAGCTACAAATAATAATCCAACCATTGGAGGTTCTGGAGTAACAAAAATTACTATTGGTTCAGGTACAGGTAACTTTAGTCAGGTTATAACAAGTTTAAATTCAAGTTCTGGATATTCTTTTAAATCTTATGCAATTAATAATTCTGGAAGAAGTTATGGTACTACAAAAACTTTTTCAACAACTGCACCTCCAAACTCAGCACCAACAAATATTTCTTTAACATCCACTTCTATAAATCAAAGTGCAACAGGTGTCAATCAAAATTTAGCTACACTTTCCACAACTGATGCTAATGGAGGAGACACACATACTTATACTTTGGTAAGTGGAACAGGAGATACAAACAATGGTAGCTTTAATATTAATGGAAACCTTATTAGAACCAATGGATCTCTTAGCTCAGGAACATATAGTGTTAGAATTAATACTAATGATGGATTGGCCAACTTTGCAAAAGCATTTAGTATTTCTGTAATAGATAATATTGCACCTGCTTTTGAAAATAGTACACCTAGCTCTTCTTCAATTACTCAAACAGGTTTTACTCTGGCTGCAGATATCAACGAAGCAGGTACAATTTACTATGTAGTTGTCGCTGATGGAGCTGCTGCACCAACATCTGCGCAAGTAAAAGCAGGTACAGCTTCTAGTGGTGGCTCAGTAATAACTAGCGGAAATGCTGCTGTAAGTTCTGGAGGTTTTACAAATAACTTTAGTGTTACAGGTTTAACAGCTGGTATAGCCTATGACGTTTATGTGGTTGCAGAAGATGATGAAGGCACCCCTAATTTACAAACTTCTTCAACTAAAATAGATGTAACTACAACTCCACTTATCTCTTTAACCATTATTGGTATTACAGCAAGTAACAAGGTTTACGATAAAACAAATACTGCTTCTGCTTTTGGAACTGCAAGTCTTCAAGGAATTGTTGGTGCAGATGATGTAAGTTTAGGTGGTTCTCCTGTATTTACTTTTGCAAGTGCAAACGTAGGTAATGGGGTTTCTATTTCTACTTCTGGGTATACAATTTCTGGAACAGATTCTGGAAATTATACCTTAACACAACCTACTTTATCTGCAAACATTACTGCTAAAGAATTAACCATTACTGGTTTAACAGGTAATAACAAAGAATATGATGATACAACTACTGGTTCTGCTTCTGGAACTGCAAGTTTATCTGGAGTTGAAGCTGGTGATGATGTCTCTTTAGGTGGAAGTCCAGTATTTACTTTTGCAAGTGCAAACGTAGGTAATGGGGTTTCTATTTCTACTTCTG
>CAZMDC010000039.1:0-21565 GCA_964565055.1 uncultured Polaribacter sp.
GTAAATCTTTTACCCTTCCACCTCTAACTAATACTATCGAGTGCTCTTGTAGGTTATGTCCTTCACCTGGAATGTATGCGTTTATCTCATTACCATTTGTTAATCTAACTCTGGCAACTTTACGCATTGCTGAATTAGGTTTCTTTGGTGTTGTAGTATAAACACGGGTACAAACTCCACGTCTTTGAGGGCTTCCCTGCAAAGCAGCCGATTTACTCTTCTTAGTTATTTTGGTTCTTCCTTTACGAACTAATTGTTGAATAGTTGGCATACTAAATTATTACTGTTTTTCGTTTATAATTAAACTCTGCTCTTTTTTAAGAGTCCGCAAATGTACAATTAATTTCTAATTATTCAAATATCAGTGAGTTATTTTTTCTAAATGATTTTTTTATCACAAAATCCTATGATTTCTGTTACTTTTGAAATTAATACAAAAAGAAAATTGAAACATCATCTAAATCTTATTCTTACAACAAGTATCTTTTTATTATTTACTCAAGAATACATTGCACAAGAAATAAAATTTGTTGCAGCATCTAAAATTGATTCTGAAAACATAATTATCTCTAAAATCAACTATAAAAAAAAACACAAAAATTACGCATCTGTTCTGTTAGAAAATGAAAAAATATCTGAACATTTAAAAAACAATGGCTACTTACTTCTCACAAATGATAGTGTTATCAAAAAAAATGCTACATATATTTCATATTTTTCCTTGAATCAAAAAATAGATACGATTGAATTAAATATCGAAAATAAGACTAGTATATATGTAAAAGAATATAATCCATTTAGAAATAAGATTAAAATACCAATTCTGGAGTTAAAAAAACTAATGTCAGGAATTTCTAAAAAATTGGCTCAAGAAGGAAGTGTGTTTTCTGAGGTTAAACTCGAAAACATAGCCATTAAAAATAAAAGACTTTTTGCAAAATTAAATGTAAAAAGATCAGAAAAAAGAATTATCAATAAAACAATCATTAAAGGGTATAAAGAATTTCCAACATCATTTTTAAAAAATTATTACAGTTTAAACAATAAAGCTTTTTTTAATGAAGAAAAAATATCTGAAATTTCTAAACTTACTAAAAATTTAAATTTTGTTGAAGAAATAAAAAAACCAGAAATATTATTTAAAGAAGATTCTACATTGTTATATATATATGTAAAGAAAAAAAAGAACAATAGTTTTGATGCTTTAGTAAATTTTGCTTCGGAAGAAAATGGAGATATATTATTTAATGGAAATATTGACTTGAAGTTAAGTAATATATTAAATTCAGGAGAAAATTTAGAACTCTTTTGGAATAGCATTGGATTAGAAAGACAAGAGTTTAAATTTAAAATAGAAAAACCGTACATATTCAATTCTAAAATTAGCCCAGAAGCTGTATTTTCTATTTACAAACAAGACTCTTCGTTTGTTAACACAAAATTAGAAACCTCCTTTAATTATAGTTTAAATAACAAAAATAGGATTGCACTTAACTATAGTTCAGAATCATCAAACAATTTAATAGAAGCAGATAACAATATCATTAGTTATAGTAACTATTTTATTGGACTGAGCTATGAATATAAAATTCCCTCAAACAATTTGTTTTTAAACAATAAACTTTTCATAAATATAAAACCAAGCTTTGGCAACAGAAAATCAAACGATACAAACACCCAACAGTTTAAGGTAATAGCTAGTGCCTCATATATATATGAAATAAATACAAAAAATAATATTTATATAAAAAACGAGACAGGTTATCTAGATACTGGGTTAGTTCTAAATAATGAGTTATTTCGTATTGGAGGCGCAAATTCTATAAGAGGCTTTAATGAACAGAGTATTTTCACAGAGAAGTTTACTTTTTTTAATACAGAATATAGATACTTAACTTCAAAAACATCCTATTTATACTCTCTTTTTGACTTTGGACAGTTTAAATCAAACAAAAAAAACAACTCACTTTTAAGCTTAGGCTTTGGTTATTTATTTAGTACAAGCAACTATAAAATAAACATTGCAACAGCAATTGGAAAAGTAGGATCAGAAAAATTTGATTTTAAAAATTCTAAATTAATCATTAGTTGGATAAATTATTTTTAGAAATTAATTAAACTTTCAAAAGGTTATTTAAAATAATTAACACAAATAAGATTACTAATATAACTTAATAACAAACTGCATTTGAAGGTTTTAATGAAAAACAAAGTTCATCAGTAAATGAAAGCAGCACAAAAACAGTACTGCATTATATCTACTACAATTGTAATAATGAAAATAATTTGAAGAAATTATTGTTAAAAAATTGTTTTTTTAAGTTTTATTTAAGACTTTTGGAACTAATTAATTCAAATAATTATACAATGAAGACAAAGTTTAATGGAATTTTAACGCTACTGCTAGCGTTGGTCGTGCAAATATCCTTTGCGCAAAAAAAAACTGTGACAGGTACAGTTACTGATGACTCTGGTCCTTTACCAGGCGTTAGTATTGTAATTAAAGGTACAACAACTGGTACCGAAACAGATTTTAATGGTAAATATTCTATTTCTTCTAAAGCAGGTGATATACTTGTATTTAGATATTTAGGGTATAAAGCTGTAGAAAAGAAAGTTTCTTCAGCTAACGTAATAAACGTTAGCATGAAAGAAGATGCAAATGTTTTAGAGGAAATTGTAGTTACAGGTTATAGTTTAACTTCAAAAGCTAAAGCATCAACAGCATCTACTCAATTAAATGCTAGTACTATTACAGATAGACCAAACGGAAATTTAGTACAGACATTAGCTGGACAAGTTCCTGGTTTAGATATCTCTACTAGTTCTGGACAACCTGGAGCTAATTCTTTAGTTCAATTAAGAGGGGTTAACTCTATTAATGGTAACACAGAGCCACTTTTTATTTTAGATGGTATTCCAATTGATGAGGATAACTTTAGAAGTTTGAACCAACAGGAAATAGAATCTATTACAGTATTAAAGGATGCTGGTGCAACTGCTATTTATGGAAGTAGAGGTGCAAATGGTGTAATTGTAATTAAAACTAAAAACGGACAAAAGAAATCTCCTTTAGTAGTTAAGTTACAGAGTATTTTTAGTTTTTCAGAATTTCCTGATGACAGATATAACTTAATGAACTCTCAACAATATGCTACTTTAGAAAGACAAAGAGGTATTGGTTTAGGTGCTGGTGCACGTGTTGGGGTATCATACCCAGCAAATGGAGGTCCACTTACTGATGCACAAATTGCAGCTTTACCTAATGGAGATTGGGCAGGTGAATTTTTAAGAGTTGGTAAAACTCAAAACCACACGCTTAGTTTAACAAGTGGTGGTGAAAACGCAACTCAATTTACTTCTTTAGGATATTTTGAACAAGAAGGTATTTTAAGAGTAAGTGATTTAAAAAGATTTAACTTAAGAAACAACATTAATGGTGGTACAGATAAATTTAAATATGGAACTTCTGTTTCTTTAAATTACTCTACAAATAATACACCTACAAGTGTTGGTACAAGTGGTATTAACCAAAACCCATTTTTTGGTGCAAATGGAGCTTTACCATATTTATTACCAGGAGAAAAGCCAACAACTCAAGAGTTAGTTGATAATTTAATTTTTGGTTATAGTCCATATTTTATTCAAGAAAAAATATTTAAAGATGTATCTTTAGTTGAAGAATTAAAGATTGTAGCTTCTATAAATGCAAGTTATGAAATAATGGATGGTTTAGTTGCTGGTGTTACAAGTGGTGTAGATTATCAAGCAACATCATTTATTGGTACTAGAGATCCAGAAGGATTTAATGCTCAATACTTTAATCCTAACAACCCAGGGTCTTCTAGTCAAAACTCAAGAAGAAGAGCTGCATTTAATACAACAGCTTCTTTAACGTACGGTTTCGAGTCAGGTAAACATACTTTAAATGCTGGTTTATACTCAGAATATTTTAAAGCATTCTTAAGAGATTTTGGTTTTACATCTAATGGTTTAAATCCTAAAACTTTCTTCCCTGGAGATGATGCAGGTTTTATTGGAGATAACGCAAATGATGATTTATTTGTAGATACTGTTTTTGCAAATAGAATAGATGCAGGTTTATTATCTTATTTTGGAACACTTGATTATGATTATGATTCTAAATATGGTCTAAGTGCAACTGTAAGAAGAGATGCTTCTTATAGATTCTCAACGACTAACAGATGGGGTACATTTTGGTCTGTTTCTGCAAGGGTAAACTTAGATCAGTTTGATTTCATGGAAGACTCTGTATTTAATCAATTAAAAGTTAGAGGTTCTTATGGTACTACAGGTAACCAGAGAATTAACGGAGGTAACTATTACAGTTCTCCAGATTTAGCATTTGACTTTTTTAATACAGGAGTTGGATATAATGGAGAACCAACAATTGGTTTAAGTCAATTAGGTAATGATACATTAAAGTGGGAAACTGTTGCTCAAGGAAACATTGGAGTTGATTTTGGTCTTTGGAACAGTAGGTTAAGAGGTTCTTTTGACTACTATAGAAAGAAAACATCAGATTTATTTCAAAGTTTACCAGTATCAGCTGTAACTTCTGTAACTTCTATTTCTGCAAACACAGGAAGTTTACATAACAATGGTTTTGATTTTGATCTTTCTTATGATATCATTAGAGGTAAAGACTTAAGATTAACTGTAAACGCAGTAGGTAACTTTAATGAAAACTACTTAGCAGATTTACCTGCAGAAGTTGATGAAGTAACTGGAGAAGTACAAATTTTAGGTATTGGTAGAAATGGAGGTCCTATTTTTGAAAGATTTGACGTAAGATATGCAGGTGTTAACCCAGCAAATGGTAACGAAATGTTCTTAGATAGAGATGGAAATTTAACTGAAAATCCTGATCCAGATACAGATAGAGTTTGGTCTGGTTTAAACACTACTCCAGAAGCACAAGGTAGTTTTGGTTTAAATTTAGATTATAAAGGATTCTTTATCCAAACTCAATTTAATTGGGTTACTGGTGTAGATCAATTAGATTTTGATTATTCAAACTTTATGGATCCAACTTCTATTACACAATTTAACTTATCAGCAGATCTTTTAAGATCATGGACGCCAGATAATAGAATTACAGATGTACCAACAATTCAGGCAGGTAGTAACGTAGGAAGTTTTGCTTCTAACAGATTCTTAGCAGATAAAGATCATATTAGATTAAGATTTGCTACTATTGGATATAACTTCCCACAAAGCTTCCTTAAGAAAGCAGGCTTAAATAACTTAAGACTTTTTGCAAACGGAGAGAACTTATTTACAATTACTTCTTTTAGAGGTTTTGATGCTGCTTCAAGACTTAGTGGTAGAGAGTACCCAACTCCAAGAACATATTCAATAGGACTAGAAATAGGATTTTAAAAAACAATTAAAATGAAGAAACATATATTAAAAATAACAATGGCTGTAGTATTTACACTATTTTATAGTTGTGAAAACGCAGTTGATATTACACAGGTAGGTAGAGTTACAGAAGATGTAGCATATACATCTGTAGCTGATTTAAAAGACGGATTAATTGGCGCTTACGGAGCATTTGATATGACTCGTGAAGTAGCAATGTCTGTTCTTTACACTGATGAAACAGCTGAAGGAACTGAAAATGGTGGACAAGGTAGAACTACAGGTTATTTATTTAACTTAAATGCTGGTTCTGCTGCTGCATCTACTTTTTGGACTAATGGTTATGATCGTTTAAATGCATTAAACAGAGTTATTGCAGCTGCTGAAATAGTAGAAGCAAATGGTGCAGCTGAAGAAGCAGAAAAGAATGATATTTTAGGACAAGCTTATGCATTAAGAGCATATGCACATTTCCAAATGGTTAGTTACTTTTCTACAGATTACACAGATGATAATGCATTAGCTGTAATTAAAATGGATTTTGTACCAAGTATTGCAGATAAATTACCTAGAAACACAAATGGTGAACTATTTGAATTAATAGAAAATGACTTAACACAGGCATTTAATCTTATTGAGGATGAAAGTAACCCAATATTTGTATCTAAAGATTTTGTTACAGCATTACGTGCAAGAATGGCTGCTTACAGACAAGATTACATTACTGCAGAGGCTGAAGCAAGTAAACTTACAGCTAAATATCCTTTAGCAGATCAGGCTCAATATGCTGCAATGTTTAGAGACACAGATAATACTGAAATCATCTTTAAATTACAAAGAGATGTTAATGGTATTTATGATAATCAACCAGGTTCTGGAACTGTTGCTGCAACAGGATGGATAGGTGGTACAACACTTTTTGGAGCAAATACACCATATTTCGAAATGGGTCGTAGCTTATTTAACTTACTAAGTCCAAACGATGTAAGATATGATGTATTATTAGATCCTAACGCAACAATTGTATCTCCAGATTATACTAACGCTGTTGACTATAAAGTAGAAGATGTTTTACAAATAAACAAATACCCAGGGAAACCAGGTCAAGTTTTACTTAATGACAACAAAGTATTTAGATCATCTGAAATGCATTTAATAATTGTAGAAGCAAAAATTGCACGTAATGATTTAGCTGGTGCAGCTGCAGATATTAAAACTTTAAGAGATCTTAGATTTGATGCAAATACAACATTACCTTCATATTCTAGTCAACAAGAAGCATACAATGCACTTTTAAACGAGAGAAGAGTAGAGTTTGCATTTGAAGGACACAGATGGAAAGATATAAAAAGGTTAGGTGTAAGAGCTAATCAAGGAGCTCGTAGAGATCCTAAAGATGTATCAGTATTTGGTATGACTGAATTTTTAGCTCCAGATGATTACAGATTTACAATGCCTATTCCTTTAGTTGAATTTAATGGAAATCCTGATTTAAGAGCACAACAAAATCCTGGATATTAATCAAAATATAAATGAACATGAAAACAAATAAAATTTTACTAGTATTAACGCTAGTAGTCGCAACATTTTTCACAAGCTGTGAAGAAGAAAAAAATGTTACGTACAATGGAGATCAGACTTTAGTGAGTTTTGTTGGAAGTGCGAGTACACAACCTGTTGTGGTTGAAGGTACTGCAGCTACTCAAATAACAGTTGAAGTTAGTAGTGCATCTAGTCAACCTAGAACTATTGAAGTTGTAGCTGGAGAAAACTCAACAGCAACTCCAAATCAATACACGATATCTAATTTAACTGTTCCAGCAAATTCGTACACTGGTACAATAACAGTAGCTGGTAACTATGATAACGTTCCTCAGGGTGGTAACTTTGTTTTAGAATTAAAACTAGTAGGTTTAGCTGACACAAATTCAAGTTTAGGTAGTGATACATTTAATCTTACTTTATTTAGATTTTGTCCAGTACAAACTGGAGACTATAGAATTGAAATGACAGATTCTTATGGTGATGGATGGCAAACTACAACTGGAAATGGTGGAGCAGGTATGACAGCAACATTTGTTAATGCTTCAGGAGCTCAATCTACTGTAGAGTTTGGACTATGTTCACCTTATGGTGGAGCAGCTGGTACATTTTTAGGTGATACATCTTCTTGTACAGCTAATGATGGTTCTGCTGGAACTGCAGTTATTACTGCACCAGCAGGTACTGTAGACATTATATGGTCTTTTCCTGGTGATCAATATGGAGAAATAGGTTTCAAAATCTTTGCACCTAATGGAAATCAAATATACAATTCTGGTTCAGCTGGTTCTCAAGCAGCTGGTGAATTACCACCATTAGTATATTGTCTATAATAAATAACTTATAGTAAACTTTATAAATAGCAGTAAAGCAAATGTTTTACTGCTATTTTTTTATTTTTTATAAAATGGAACAAAACACAAACATTTTTGGTCTTAGAGCAATTATTGAAGCCATAGAAAGTGGCTCTTCAATAAATAAAATATACCTACAAAAAGGATTAAGAGGCAGTTTATACTTTGAATTAGAAAAATTAATAAGAGAAAATAAAATTGCAACAAGTACTGTACCTGTTGAGAAACTAAATAGACTGTCTAAAAACAATAATCATCAAGGTGCTGTAGCTCAAATTTCTCCTATTGATTTTTATGACTTAGAAAAATTAATTGATAATACACTAGAAGACAATAAAGTTCCTTTCTTTTTAATCTTAGATCAAATTTCTGATGTTCGAAATTTTGGTGCTATTATTAGAACTGCAGAATGTACAGGTGTAAACGGAATTATTATTCAAAAAAATGGTAGTGCCCCAGTAAATGCAGAAACAATTAAAACCTCTGCAGGTGCAGCTTTTAAAATGCCAATATGTAAAGTAGACCATATAAAAGATGCTTTATTTTTATTACAAGCAGCAGAAATTAAAACTGTTGCTGCAACAGAAAAAACAGAAAATTCAATTTACGACATCAATTTTAATCAACCAATAGCAGTAATTATGGGGTCTGAACATAGAGGAGTAAACCCTTCTGTTTTAAAAATGGCAGATTACAAAGCTAAACTTCCATTGTTAGGAGAAATTGAATCTTTAAATGTATCTGTAGCTTGTGGTGTTTTTTTATATGAAGCAATAAGACAAAGAAGCGTATAATTTAAACTCCTTAAACTACGCAGTTTAATTAATCTATATTACTATTACTATCAAGTTTAGTTTCGATAGAGTTTTGTGAATATGAATCTATAAGATTTCCTTCTTCATCAAAAAATGAGTCAAACTCAGTTTGAGAAAATTGATAAGGTTTTTTAACAATTCCTTTCTTTCTAAAAAGAATTGAAAAAATTAAACCAACTATAAAACCAGAAAGATGACCTTCCCAGGAAATACCTTCTTTTATTGGTAAAATATACCAAATCATACTTCCGTATAAAAATATTATAATTAGTGATAAGGCAACTAATCTAAAATGATTTCTAATTATACCACTAAAAAAAACAAAACTAAATAGTAAATATACAATGCCACTTGCACCAATATGAAAAGAAGGCCTTGCAATAGCCCAAGTTAATAAACCAGTTAAAAGACCTCCAAAAATTAAAATTTTTAAAGCAATATCTCTATAAAAATAATAAAGGCTACATAATAAAACAAATAGAGGAATAGTATTATTAAAAAGATGGTTGGTATCACTATGAATAAAATGTGTAAAAACAACACCTCTTAATCCTTCCAAAGTTCTTGGGTATACACCAAATTTATTAAAATTGTAATTAAAATAAATTTCTACCCAATATACAAACCAGATTAAAACTACATAAACTACAGGTACAATAAAGATTGATTTTGATATTTCTAATTTACTACCATCTTTCATTAGTTATACAATTACAAAAATTCAACCAAAACTTAAAATTACAACATCTGTCAGAAATCTTTATTATTTTTACAAGATGAATGAACCTTTGGCAGAAAGAATTAGACCTAAAAGTCTAGAGGATTACATTAGTCAGCAACATTTGGTAGGTAAAAATGGTGTGCTTACCAATTTAATCAAACAAGGAATTATACCATCGTTAATACTTTGGGGGCCTCCAGGAATAGGTAAAACAACCTTAGCTAATATTATTGCAAATACATCTAAAAGACCATTTTATACTTTAAGTGCAATTAGTTCTGGAGTAAAAGATGTTAGAGTAGTTATAGATAAAGCAAAAAATAGTGGTGGTTTATTTACTGCAAAAAATCCTATTTTATTTATTGATGAAATTCATAGGTTCAGTAAATCTCAACAAGATTCCTTGTTAGGTGCTGTAGAAAAAGGATGGGTAACTTTAATTGGAGCAACAACAGAGAATCCAAGTTTTGAAGTTATCCCTGCCCTACTTTCTCGTTGTCAGGTTTATATTTTAAATTCTTTTGATAAAGATGATTTAATAGCACTTTTAGAAAGAGCAATTGCAAAAGACGAAATATTATCGAAAAAGAAAATAATATTACAACAGACTGAAGCATTATTGCAAGTATCAAGTGGAGATGCTAGAAAATTGTTGAACATTTTTGAATTACTAGTTTCTGCAGATGATGAAATTACCATCACAAACAAATTAGTTTTAGAAAAAGTTCAAAAAAATACAGTGAAATATGATAAAACTGGTGAACAACATTATGATATTATTTCTGCTTTTATAAAATCTATAAGAGGTAGTGATCCTAATGCTGCAGTTTATTGGTTAGCAAGAATGATTGAAGGTGGTGAAGATGTAAAATTTATAGCTCGTAGACTTTTAATTTTGGCTTCTGAAGATATAGGAAACGCAAACCCAACAGCTTTAATTTTAGCCAACAACACATTTCAGGCAGTAACCACAATTGGTTTTCCTGAGGCTAGAATTATATTAAGTCAGTGTGTTGTTTACTTAGCAAATTCTGCCAAAAGCAATGCTTCTTATTTAGCAATAAATGATGCACAAAGTTTGGTGAAACAAACAGGAGATCTTTCTGTGCCTTTACACTTAAGAAATGCACCTACTAAACTAATGAAAGATTTAGATTATGGTAAAAATTACGCATATTCTCATGATTATGAAGGTAATTTTAAAGCTCAGGAATTTTTACCAGATGAAATTTCTGGCACAAAAATTTATGAACCTGGAAATAATGCTAGAGAAATTCAGTTTAAAGATATCTTGAAAAAACGTTGGAAAAATAAGTACGATTATTAAAATTTTACTTGATATTCTTCTTTGACTAACTTATTATCTAAATAATATTCAGCAATCCAAATTGTATCTTTTTTATAAAAGCTTCCATTTTTATCTTTAATTAAATACGTGTCTTTTATATTCGTTTTTAATAAAATAAAAATAACCTCTGGCTTTGTATTTACCAACTGAAATCCATTTTCTATGGTTTGTGCATACAAAGTTTGTAAACTTTTATTATTTGTACTTTGAGTATTTTTAATTTCAGAATTTAATATAACTTTAGGAACAGTATCTGTATTCGTTACAACTTCATCTTGAATATTTTTAGCAATAATTTCTTCTTTATGAACAGGTTTTTTTTCTAAAATTGAAGAAGGATTAAAACTAAATTCAAAATCTTTCATAGTTTCATAAGCACTTCTAATAGCTTCATGATAAGCTCTTTTATAATTTTTGATTTTTGATTTCCCAACTCTTGAAGTGTAGACTATTTTATTGTCACAATCTTTTATTTCTATATAATTTTTTATAGTTAGAAAACCTGATTCGTCTTTTACTGATGCATATAGAGCTAAACATCTATTTTTAGAAAATTTTTCTGGTAAATTTTCATTACTTAAAAAAACTTCAAATCCTTTTTGCTCTAGTAAGAATTTAGTTAAAGAACTTGTTTGATATTGATCTGGTTTCTTTAAAAAATCGAACTTATCTGCTACAATAATATATTTATAAGCATCTAAATTTGTTTGTTGACTTAATAACGTATTACTTACTAAAAAAATTAATAAAAGGATTGTTTTTTTTATCATTCTTAACTAAAAATTAAATTAAAACCTAATTGTAAAGATAAACTATTTGAAACTCAAAGATTTCTTGATGAAAAAGTATTATCTATCATTCCATAAAAATTAATATTTTTTACAACTAAATATTGAGCATAATGTAAAAAAAAGCTGCAAATTTAAGCAACTACAAAGGGTATCATATTTAGCAGATTTACGTGTTTATTTTTACAAATGTTGCTTTAATTCTAAAAGCGATGTAATACTCTTATAAGCAGGATCATTTTTAGGTTTGTTATCAAAATTGCAATAAATTGCTGGCATACCAATATTTATAGCTCCATAAATATCGGCTTCAATACTATCTCCAATCATTATAGAATTATCTTTAGTAGCTCCCGCTTTTAGTAAAGCATACTCAAACACCTTCGCATTTGGTTTTTTAACACCCACAGATTCTGAGGTAATTACTGCATTAAAGTAATTTATAATATTAGAAGACGTCATTTTTTTGGCTTGAATTTCTTCAAAACCATTAGTAATAATATGCAACTGATACTTAGGTTTTAAATATTCTAAAACGTTTAAAGTCCCATCAAAAAGATGATTAAAATGAGGTAAATAATCTATGTAATCTATAGCTAAGGCATCAATTAAATCATCTGAAATAGAAAATTGAATAGCATCAAAAGCTTTCTTTAAACGTTGGTATCTTAACTCACTTTTAGTGATTTTTTCCTCTCTATATAATCTCCAAAATTCTAAGTTTAAGGGTTTATAAACTGCTAAAAATTCTTCTAAATTGATGTCTATATTTTGTTTCTTGAATATTTTCTGAAAAGTTAAATCAGAATTTTTCTCAAAATCCCAAAGGGTGTGATCTAAATCAAAAAATACGTGTACTATCTTTGCCATTTTCCTTTATATTTGAATACACTATTTTAGGTAAGTAATATGCAACTATTTTCTTTTTTAAAAAAAGAGTTTGTTAAAAATGTTTTGACTTTAATTACGGGGTCTGCCATTAGTCAAATAATTATTTACCTATCTATTTTAGTGCTTACCAGATTATTTTCTACAGAATTATTTGGAATCTACATACTATTTTCATCTGTAACATTAATTTTAAAACCTTTAGCAACTTTACAATATGAGTTTGCTATTGTATTGCCAAAAAAAAATAAAGATGCTATAAATATTATGGCTTTTTCTATATTTATTTTAAGTTGTTATTGTCTTTTTGTGCTGTTAATCATTTTAATCTTTAAAGAACCAATTCTTACTTTTTTCAACATTAATAGTCTTGCAAATTTTATTTATTTATTACCTCTAAATGTTTTTCTATTTGGTTTTATATCAATTTTTGAGTTTTGGAATAACAGAACTGATAAATTTAACAACATTTCTAAAGGGTTACTAGTTAAGTCTTCTGTAATGAGTGCTACTCAAATTGCAACAGGTTTTAGTACTTTTCAAAAAATAGGATTAATTCCTGGTATGCTTTTAGGAAATTTTTTACAAGTATTGTATTTACTAAAACTATCAATGAAAACCTTAAAGAGTTTAGGGCATGAAATTTCTTTCAAAGAAATGATGACACTTGCTAAAAAATATAAAGATATTCCTGTTTTTAATACACTAATAAACCTTACCAACAACCTTTCTAATGAATTGCCTGTTTTGTTAATTACAAAATATTTTGGATTAGCAAGTTCGGGTATTTATGGCTTAGCAATAAAATTTACAAAAGCACCAATTGGCATTTTTCAACAATCTGTAAATCAAGTGTTTTTTAATAAAGCTACCAAAGTTTACAATAATGATGGTGATTTGTATCAGTTGGTAAAAAAAACAGCAAAACATCTATTACTATTGAGTGTATTTATTTTTACACCACTATTTTTTATATCATTTTATTTAGGTGATGTGTTTGGTGATAATTGGATTGATGTTGGTTTGTATTCAAGAATTTTAATTCCATGGTTGTTCTTTGCATTTTTAAGTAATCCTCTTACTTCGTTAATTCTAATTTTAAACAAACAGAAAACAATGGCTCTTCTAGATAGTTTTTTATTACTACTACGATTTTTAGCATTGTTCTTTGGATATTATTTTTATAAAAACATCATTATAGCACTAGCGCTATTTTCTGGAGTAGGTATGTTATTTAATATTGCAGTATTTTTATACTTACTTTACATATCAAAAGGAAAAAAAATTGCTTATTCATAGTATGACAGTGTTTTTAAAATACAATAAAGGTTATAAATGGTATACAAAAGAGGGTTTATCTTTTAAAGGGTATTTTTATATTGATAATATTTTTTATGAAGCAAAAAATGCAGTTGAATATCTAACAGATGCTTTAAAAACAAAAACTTTTAAAAACATTACTCAAAGTTTAAATGGTATTTTTTCTATTGTATTTTCTGATAAAACAACTACACATATTTCTTGTGACATTTCTAGAACATTTCCTTTATTTTATACCTATCAAAATAACTCTGTTGTTATAAGCGATTCTGCAGCGTTTTTATCAGAAACCTACAAATTAAATGAAGTTGATGTTGTTGCAGAAATAGAATTTAAAACTTCCAATCATACACATGGATGCAAAACTTTATTAAAAAACTTGTATCAATTACAGGCTAGTGAATATCTTGTTTTTGAAGATAATACTATTATAAATCGAAGTTTCTTATTTAGTTATGCTGTAAAAACTAAAAGTAAAATAAACTATCTAGATTTAAAAAAACAAGGAATAAATCAATTCGAAAATGCTTTTAAAAGGTTTGTAAATAGCCTGCAAAATAAAACGGTTGTTATACCTCTAAGCTCAGGGTTAGACTCTAGGTTAATTGCTGTACTATTAAAAAAATACAACTACAAAAATGTTATTTGTTATACCTATGGTAATAAAAATAGTTTTGAAATAGAAAATTCTAAAAAGACAGCAAAAACACTAGGTTTTAAATGGCACTTTATACCATATACAAAAGATTTAATTGCAAATTTTTTAGTTACAGATCAATTTAAAGAATACACACATTTTGCAGGGAAATACTCTTCTATGCCCTATTTACAGGAGTTTTTTACTTTACAATATTTCAAAAAAGATAATTTAGTACCAGAAGATTCTATTTTTGTTCCTGGTTTTGCTGGTGATATTTTAGGAGGAAGTGAGTTTCTGAAACTCCCTAAAAATATAAAAACCAAAAAGTTAAAAGAGTTATTGTTAAAACTTAAATTTAACAACAATCCCATAACAAAACCTCAACAAAAAACGCTAGAAAAAGAAATACAAGCAAGTTTAGAAAAATTAGATAATGCTTATACTCAAAAAATACCATCTTCTGTTTTTGAAGATTATAATATCAAAGAAAGAATTGCAAAATATATCTTTAATTCTGCTAGTCAATACTTGTTTTTTGAATATCATTTTAGATTTCCTTTTTGGGATAAAAACTTACTAGATTTCTTTAAAACAGTTCCAGAAAACTACAAACAACATAAAATATTGTTTAATGACATCCTTATAAACGAATATTTTAAACCTTACAACGTGTATTTTAACGACACATTACAACCAAAGCATCAAAGTGTATTTATTCAACAAATTAAAAACCAAATCAAACCTTACTTGCCAGTATTTATTAAAGAAAATTTGATAAAAAAACAGGATTGGAACAATTATGAACCCATTACAAAACAGATGCTTTTAAGTATGCAAAAAAAAGGGGCATCTGTTAAACGAAGCTATAATGATTATAATGAGATAATTACACAGTGGTATATCTATATTGTAAAAAACAAACTGTCTTAATTTTTAAAACTTAAGTTTTAAAAATCTTTAACCAAAAAGGTAAATTATTATATTTTATTTGCTGATAATCTAAAGTTGATGCTCCAAAACTATTAAAATATGCTGCTATTGATGGCATAGAAGAACCACCAAAATTAAATACATTATAATCTTTTTGATACTTTTCAATAGCCTTATGTATTAGAAACGTATTCTCACCATTTTTTCTGCAATCAAAATCTGTAGCAGAAACTAAAATTGTAACAGAATTTTTGTGCTTTAAAAAAAACCCAGCTGCTACTAAACACTTTTCTACAGTATAAATAGTTAACAACTCCCCTACTCCTTTTGTTATACAAGTCTGCATTAATTGTAACAAAATAGTGTAATCTTTAGCTACAATAAACGGAGTTCTTTTGCCTACATTATTTTTAAAAAGATGAATTAATTTCTCTGGAACTTCATTCCATTTACACACTAAACCTGCTTTTGCAGCCTTTTTTACATCCTTTTTTCTATCCTTTCTATAATGTTCAAAAAGTGAATCTATATCTTTTTGTAAATCTAACACTTGCGTTTGTTTATCAATTACAAAAGAACTTTCTAATTTTGGTAAATTAGTATTTAATTTACTTTCTATAAATTTAAAATGTTTAAAAAGTGTGTCTAAAAACAACTTTGTATTAACATTTTTACTCAAAGAAAACAATCCTAATTCTAGCAACCAAAAAGGAGGATAAACATAACTTATGCCCATTTTTCTTCTCCAAGGAATTGGCATTACAGCATCATAATCATCTAAAACTAAAGCGTCCCAATGATCTGCAACAATATCTAAATACCAAGAAAACCCATACACTCTAGATTGCAGAGAGTTTTTTACGCAAACATTATACTTTTCGATATCTAAGTCGTTTCTCTTAACGTATTTTATCATCTAAGATGTAGCTATTTTTAACATAGATTCATACAAACGCTTCCAGCCTTTCCAACGTAAATAATCGCTTAAACTTTCGTTATGAAAAAGCGTAATAAAAGTGCCATTTACAGCTTTTACTTCATTTTTTAAATCTCTAATTCTACCTAAAGATTGTTTTGGCGTAAGCTGCATATAATCGTTTAAAGTAGTATCCATTAATGCAAAAGGATATATTTTTAAAGGCGTTTGTATTTCAAAATCTAAGTCGTAAAAATAAAAAGGTGTACACGTGCTTGCTCTAAAACCCACATTGCTTGCATAGCCCATAGAATAATCTTCCTCTATTTCTAAGTCTATTAAAAGTTGATACGTTTCTGGTAAACTAAATCTAAGGTAGTGTTGTCTAGAACGTATTAAAGGGGTGTTTGTAATATTTTCTAATCGTTCTTTTTCCTTTTTTAAAAGTACTGCATCTTGCATTGAAAAATAAGAAGGATGCAAACCAACTTTTGCGTAATCTACCATTTCTTTAATGAGCAATTTGTATTTGCTTTTAGCAGTAGAAACGTTAGTATCAAAAGTAGTATAATCTCCTACTAAAAAGAAAAAAATGGTTTTTGTCTGATGTGTTTTTTGATACCTTAATATTTTTTGAAAAGTGTCAAATGGATCATTTTTTATATTCAAATTTACAACTAAACGATTCCAAACTTCATAAAGCTTAAATTGTACTAAATCATTAAAAAAACCACCAACACTTCTTATTAAGCTTTTATGCTTGTATGCAAAAGCATTATCTATATCTATAGTAGAAATAAAATTGTAAGATCTTTTCTTATAATCATATTCTGGAAACTTTTCTTTTAATGCATCCAAAAATTTATAGGCCCAAATATCTACCACAGGCTTTTCTAAAAAACCTTTTTTGTAAGCTAAACTTTGTTCTGCTGTATATCTACCATGCTTATCTTTTACATGAGGTAGATATTCTTCGTAACGTGATATTAAATAAAAACTAGCTGCAAAAATATCAAAAGGTATTGCAGAATTACTATTCGTTGCAAAAAAGCATGGAACATTATCCCACTTATTTATATTAATCTCTAAATCATTTACCCCTTGTTCAAATAAAAGCTCGTTACTTTTAATAAAAAACTCTTTTCCTAAAGGTGTTTTCGTATACGTTAATTTAGGACCATTATGTGCTACAAATTCTTCTATTTTAGTAGTGAACTTTAAAGGAATTAAGAGGGTTCGTGTTAAAATATGCTTAAAAATATAGCGAACTCTAGGAGTAATTTTATGTGTAAAAATTAATATCATAAATTGTGTTACGTAAAGTTGATTAAAGGTTTTGTAATTTTACAAAATACCTTCATCTGCAAAGCTAAAATAAGATTTTTGGGTAACTATTAAATGATCTAGTAATTTTATATCTAATGTTTCTCCAGCAGTTTTAATTTTTTGAGTCAAATTTTTATCAGCATTACTAGGCTGTAATTTACCTGATGGATGATTGTGACATACAATAATAGCCACAGCTGCAAACTCTAGTGCGCTTTTAAACAGCAATCTAACATCTACAATGGTTGCTGTTAAACCACCTTTACTTATTTGATGTTTTGCAAGAACTTTATTAGAATTGTTTAAAAAAAGTACCCAAAACTCTTCATGTTCTAAATCACCTACTATAGGTTGCATTACATTAAAAACGGCTTTACTACTATTTATTTTTGGTTTTTCTAATGCAAGTTCTAATTGCCTTCTTTTCCCCAACTCTAGTGCTGTAATTATGGAGATTGCTTTTGCTTCTCCTATGCCTTTAAACAAGGTTAATTTTGCTACTGAGAGTTTGGCTAATTCGTTTATATTACCATTAACAGATTGTAAAATCCTTTTAGCTAATGCAACTGCACTTTCTTGTTTATTACCAGATCCAATTAAAATTGCAATCAATTCTGCATCAGATAAGGCTGTTTTACCTTTAGCTAATAGCTTTTCACGAGGTCTATCATCTAAAGCCCAAGATTTTATAGTTAGTTTTTCCACACGTCAATTTTCTATAAAAATACTAAAATGATTTTCTAAAAAAGAAAATCTTTTAAAGAAGTCTATACATACTTTTGTACATTTGCACTATATATCTATATATTATATGAAGATTATTATAGCTGGTGCTGGAGATGTTGGTTTTCATTTGGCAAAGCTACTTTCTTACGAGTCTCAAGATACATACATCATTGACTTTGATGGTGAAAAGCTGAATTACATCAACAATCATTTAGACGTAATTACTCAAAAAGGAGATGCTACTTCTATTAAATTATTAAAAGAAATAGGCATAAGTTCTGCAGATTTGTTAATTGCTGTTACAGATAGCCAAAACACAAATTTTACAATCTCTGTTATTGGTAAATCTTTAGGTGCTAAAAAAACCATTGCTAGAATAGATAACCCTGAGTTTTTAAACGATTGTGAGGTAGATTTTTCTAAATTTGGTTTAGATTTTATGATATCTCCTCAAGAATTAGCTGCAAATGAAATTAAATTGTTGCTAAATCAATCTTCTTTTAATGATACTGTAGCTTTTGAAAGTGGTTTATTTAATGTGATGGGTACAGAGCTTTCTTACAAATCGCCATTAGTAGATTTAACAGTAAAAGAAGCGAAACTAAAGTTTTCTAATGTAGATTTTATCACTATTGCTATAAAAAGAGAAAACGTTTCTCAAACCATTATTCCTAGAGGAGATACTACTTATCAAATACATGACCAAGTGTATTTTTCTGTACCAAATTATAGTATGGAAGATTTGTATCCTATTATTGGTAAAAAACAATTCGACATTAAAAATGTAATTATTTTAGGAGGAAGTAGTATTGGTGAAAAAACTGCCAGAAGCCTTTGTGAAGATAATTTTAAAGTAAAATTAATAGAAAAAAACAGAGAAAAAGCAGAGCTTTTAGCAGAAACACTTTGCGATACTTTAGTTATTAATGGTGATGGACGAAATTTAGAACTCTTAGAAGAAGAAAATATTAGAGAAACAGATGCTTTTATTGCAGTTACAGGAAATTCTGAAACTAATATTATGTCTTGTCTTGTTGCAAAATCTAAAGGAGTAAAAAAGACAATAGCGCTTGTAGAAAATATGGATTATATTGATATTTCTCAAACTATTGGAATACAGTCTTTAATCAATAAAAAATTAATTGCAGCAAGTAATATCTTTAAACATATTAGGAAAGGAGAAATTTTAGAATTGGCAAACCTGCACAATATAGATGCAGAAGTTTTTGAGTTTGAAGTACAACCTAATGCAAAAGTAACCAAAGCACCAATTAAAGATTTACGCTTTCCAAGAGAAGCCGTTTTTGGAGGAATTATTAGAGATGGAAAAGCATTGATGTCTTTTGGAGATATGCAAATTCTTAGTGGAGACAAAGTAATTGTATTTTGTTTACCAGAAGCAATTGGTACAGTAGAGCGTTTATTTTTTTAAACATGACAGCCTTAAATCTTAAAATAATTTATCGTTTTTTAGGCATTACAGCTATTTTAAATGGCTGTTTTATGTTTGTAGCTTTTCCTTTTAGTTTTTTTGCTGATGAGCCAGAAGCTTGGGGTATTTTAAATGGTGGAGTAATAACCGTATTTATTGGCTTACTACTATTCTTTTTTAATAAACCAAAACATAAAAATATTCAAAAAAAAGAAGGGTATCTTATTGTTACTTTAGGTTGGTTAACACTCTCTATAACAGGTATGCTCCCCTACTTATTGTCTGGGGCAATTCCACATGTTTCTGATGCTTTTTTTGAAACCATTTCTGGATACTCCACAACAGGATCATCTATCCTTACAGATATTGAAGCTATGCCAAAAGGTATTTTATTTTGGAGAAGTGCCACACATTGGATTGGTGGTATGGGTATCATTGTATTAACTATTGCTATTTTACCGCTTTTAGGAATTGGAGGAATGCAATTGTTTATGGCAGAAGCTCCAGGCCCATCTGCAGATAAATTACATCCTAGAATTACAGATACCGCAAAAAGGTTATACCTTATCTATGTATTATTAACATTTTTAGAATTCTTCTTATTAAAAGCAGCTGGAATGACCTGGTTTGATGCAATTAACCATGCCATGTCTACAGTTAGTACTGGTGGTTTTTCTACAAAAAATAGTAGTATTGCCTTTTATAATGGTACTCCTGTAATACAGTATATTATTATCTTTTTTATGTTTGTTGCAGGTACTAACTTTGTACTTACCTATTTTGCCTTAAAAGGTAAAGTTCAAAAAGTCATTAAAAGTGAAGAATTTCGTTATTATTTTTTTGGAATTCTAAGTGTTTCAATACTAATAGCTGTTATTATTATCTTTTTTAAAGACGATACTTTAGTAACTACGCTTAACCATCCAGAAATTTATGGTAAAACAGAAAGTGCCATAAGACATTCCTTTTTTATGGTTACCTCTGTAGTTACAACAACAGGTTTTGTTTCTGCAGATTTTACCATGTGGAACTATTTTGCAACTGGTATTTTCTTTGCTTTATTTTTTACAGGAGGTTCTGCAGGTTCTACAAGTGGTGGTGTAAAAGTAGTAAGACATATTGTAATGTTAAAAAATAGCTTTTTAGAATTTAAAAAAGCATTGCATCCAAATGCAATTATACCTGTGAGATATGATGGTAAATCTGTAAACCAAACCATTGTTTTTAACATCATTTCTTTCTTTATTATTTACATGCTTATCTTTATTATGGCATCTGTTACACTTACCTTAATGGGCTTAGACTTTTTATCTGCATTAGGTGCTGCAGCCTCTTCTTTAGGTAATATTGGGCCAGCAATTGGTTCTGTAAGCCCTGTAGATAATTTTGCACATTTATCGATTTCTGCAAAATGGTTTTGCTCTTTTTTAATGTTAATTGGTAGGCTAGAACTCTTTACTGTTTTAATTTTGTTTACACCTTTTTTCTGGAGAAAGAATTAAAGGCAAGTACTAGAATAGTTTTTTAATACCCTTTCTTTATAACCTTATAATTACCTAAAATTATAATTTGTAATGCACTATTTCTGTCTGGTTCTTTAAAGGTTTTAGCTTCCATCTCTATTCACTTTTTATTGGATAAGGATGCAACTCAAAAATAATCTAGTATATATTCTAAATTATAGTAGTCTAATAACATAAATATATTACTATTATTAAATAAAAATAGTTCAAGTTATTTAAGTCATATACACACCCATGCAAAAGTTTAACCTGACAGAGAGAAAAAGCTATCTAGACAAAACAAACATGTTAGTTGACTGAATCTTCTTAGAGAATAAATGTATAAAACTGATAATCAGAAAATTATTTTCTTTTACATATAGCTACTCATTTGCATAGCATTGTTTATTTTTTTATTTTTAAACAAAAAAA
>CAZMDC010000040.1:0-21103 GCA_964565055.1 uncultured Polaribacter sp.
CTATTGGAAGAGCTCGTGGTAAAAATAGCATGACTGGTGGTAATGATGAGAGAGAAAATACTTTAAATCAACTTTTAACAGAAATGGATGGTTTTGGTACAGATACAAACGTTATTGTTATTGCAGCAACAAACAGAGCAGATGTTTTAGATAAAGCATTAATGCGTGCAGGACGTTTTGATCGTCAAATTTATGTTGATTTACCAGATATTAGAGAAAGACAAGAAATTTTTGAAGTTCATATTAAACCTTTAAAAATGTCTGATGATGTAAATGTTGAATTTTTAGCGCAACAAACTCCAGGTTTTTCAGGTGCAGATATCGCAAATATGTGTAATGAAGCAGCTTTAATTGCAGCAAGACAAGGCAAAAAAGCAATTCACCACCAAGATTTCTTAGATGCTGTTGATAGAATTGTTGGAGGTTTAGAAAAGAAAAAGAAAAGAATTACAGCAAAAGAGAAAAAAGTAATCGCATTTCACGAGGCTGGTCATGCAACTGTAAGTTGGATGTTAGAACATGCTGCACCATTAGTTAAAGTTACAATTGTACCTAGAGGTCAATCTTTAGGAGCTGCCTGGTATTTACCAGCAGAAAGATTGATAGTGCAAACTGAGCAAATGTTAGATGAAATGTGTGCTACTTTAGGAGGAAGAGCAGCAGAAAAAATTATTTTTAATAAAATATCTACAGGTGCTTTAAGTGATTTAGAGAAAGTAACCAAACAAGCAAGAGCTATGGTTACTGTATATGGTTTAAATGATGAGGTTGGAAATATTACCTATTATGATTCTTCTGGAAACGATGCCTTTGTAAAACCATATAGTGAAGAAACTGGTAAAATGATTGATAAAGAAATTTCTAAAATGATTGAAATTCAATATCAAAGAGCTGTAGAATTATTATCAAATCATAAAGAAAAATTAACTGTTTTAGCAGAACTGTTACTAGAAAAAGAAGTTATCTTTAAAGATGATTTAGAAAAAATATTTGGTAAAAGACCTTTTGAAGCATTAGACACAGAAGTTAAAACCAAAGAAGAAAAAGATTTATCTTTAGAAGATAAATTATCTGAATAATAGTTAATGAATTTCTTAAAAAAACTTTTTAATATCCCAATTAAAGAAGATAAAGAATTGCAAAATCAAGAGGTAGTTTTATCTCTTGATGATTTGTTTGTACATAACTTTGTAAATAAAGGAGGAAAGTTTTTATACTGTGTAAAAAAAGAAGAAGTTCAAGAAAGTTTAGAAAATATATTAAAAGAAAATAATTGGACAGATTTACACCTTTTAAATAGTAATTTAAAAAGTTTATTAAATACTAAAGAAATACAAATTTCTGAATTACCATCATCAGAATTGCCAGTTTTTACAACTTGTGAACATTTAATTGCTGATAATGGTGATATTTTATTTTCATCAAATCAATTAAAAAGTACAAGGCTTAAAGAATTTTCTAGCAATTTTATAGTATATGCAACAACAAGCCAATTAGTTAAAAATACTGGGCAAGGTCTTACAGGTATTAAAACCAACAATGCCAATAATTTACCTACAAATATTTCTTCTATAAAAAATTATCACATTCAAAATAATGATGATAATTTTTTAAACTATGGTAACAATAACTCAAAAAACCTATATTTGTTGCTGTTTGAAGATTTATGATATGCGTAACCTTTTAAGAAGGAGTTTTTCTGGAATTATTTATGTATTAATTTTTGTGTCTGCTATTCTTTTTTCTAAAGAATCATACATAATATTAATTACTTTTTTTGGATTTTTATGTATTTGGGAATTTTCAAAAATGGTTGCTTTAAAAAGTTATGCAGCATATCTTTTTTTTCCAGTTGTTTTATTTTTATTGATAAATAGGCAATATAGTTATGCAGCTTTCGGTATTTTAATTATTACATTATTATCTTCTGTATTGTTGGTGTATCAACTATTTTTTAAAAAAGAAATTAAGTTTTTAAACGAAAGATCAAAACTAGGTGTCACAATTAGATATGTAATCTTCTCCATGTGTTTTCTAGTATTGCTGCCTTTTTACGAAAATAGTTTTCATCCATACTTAATGATAAGTATTTTATCAATAATTTGGGTGAACGATTCATTTGCATTTTTGATAGGTAAAAATTTTGGAAAGCATAAATTATTTCCATCAGTATCACCAAAGAAAACAATTGAAGGTTTTTTTGGAGGATTAGTTTTCTCTTTATTAGCAGCTTTATTTATAAGTAAATTTAATTTAGATTTTTCAATGTTAAATTGGTTAATTATTGCTGTTTTAGTATCAAGTTTAGGAACAACAGGAGATTTAGTAGAATCTAAATTTAAAAGACAAGCAGGTTTAAAAGATAGTGGAAACATTATGCCAGGTCATGGAGGAATTTTAGATAGATTAGATAGTTTATTGTTTGCTGCTCCCTTTGTATATTTGTACATTAATTATATTATTTAAAGCATGATTCGATTTCACAAAGAAGGATATAAAATTATAGTAATAACATTTATTATAGTTATTGCAGCAATTCTATTAGCAGAAAAATTTATTGATATTTTATGGATTACCAAATCTATTCAAGTATTAGCGATAGCTTTTCTTGTAATTGTGCTTCAGTTTTTTAGAAATCCAAAACGTTTAACCGCTTTAAGTGATGGTACAATAGTAGCACCAGTAGATGGTAAAGTTGTAGTTATTGAAGAGGTAGAGGAACCTGAATATTTTAAAGATAAAAGGTTACAGGTTTCTATTTTTATGTCACCAATAAACGTACATGTTACTAGATATGCTATGAGTGGTATTGTAAAATACAGCAAATATCATCCAGGTAAATATTTAGTTGCTTGGCACCCAAAAGCATCTACAGATAACGAACGCACAACAATTGTTGTTGAAAACAATATGTTTGGTGCTGTTCTCTACAGACAAATTGCTGGTGCTTTAGCAAAACGAATCGTAAATTATGCTGTTGAAGGTGAAACTGTTGTACAAGGTACAGATGCAGGTTTTATCAAGTTTGGCTCTAGAGTAGATTTATACCTACCTTTAGGTACAGAGTTGAATGTTAACTTAGGTGATAAAGTTAAAGGAGGCATTCAAGTAATTGCTGAAAAAAAATAGATTATTAAAGACTTAGACCAAAACTTTACAACAGCTTTCAACGAAATTTCTAAGCTTAAAAAAGCATTAGCACCAGATGTAATGCTTAAATTTTATGCATATTATAAACAGGCTAATTATGGCAATAAGTTTTCTTTAAACAGTGGCTTAGATGTAAGAAGTGCTTTTAAACTTAATGCTTGGATGCAATTAAATGGTATGAGTTCTAATGATGCTAAAAAGGAATACATTAAGTTAGCTAACGAAATTTTAAAAATAAATAAATAATTTTAAATAATGAAAAACTTTAAAATATTTTCTTATGTTTTACTTTTTACTGTTGTATTTACAGCTTGTAAATCAAAAGAAAATAAACCAGAAGAAAAAGGAAATCTCCAAGAAGAAGTTTCTAAAATTACAGCTCCCTTTGCTGTTATGAATGCTGAAATTAAAATAAATTTTACTGCATATAAAACTACAGAGAAAATAGGTGTTGGAGGAACTTTTAAAAAAGTTAATGTTCTTTCTGGGGGTGAAGGTGATTCTGTAAAAGAAGCAATTCATAACACAGAATTTTCAATTCCAGTAAGTAGTTTAGCAACAAAAGATTCAAGTAGAGATTATAAAATTAAAAAGTTTTTCTTTGGTGTAATGTCTGATACAAAATTGCTTTCAGGAAAATTAATGTTAACAGATGACGCTACAGGTATTGCAAAAATTACCATGAATGGAGAAACCAAAGATGTACCATTTACATATACAATTAAAGATAAAGATTTTAGCATGCAAGCAACAATTGATGTAAATGATTGGAATGCAGGTAAAGCATTAGCTTCTTTAAATAAAGTTTGTGAAATGTTGCACAAAGGTGCAGATGGTGTATCAAAAACTTGGAGTGAAGTAGATTTAAACATCACCTCATCTTTTTAAAACAATTGCTTTAGAGCATTAGATAATATAGGAAATCGAAAAGTAAATTGTTGCTTTTCGATTTTTTTTGATGAAACTCTACTACCTTCTAAAAGAATTTTAGACATATCACCAAACACCAATTTTAACATAAAACTAGGCACATTAATACCAATAAAAGGCCTAGAAATACTTTTTGCCAAAACTTTAGAGAAACTTTTACTAGTATGATGTTCTGGAGCAACAGCATTATAAGTACCTTCTAAATTTTCTTGTATTAATTTTACATACATTGCACATAAATCGTCAATATGAATCCATGGCATATATTGCTTTCCAGAACCTAATGGAGCAATAATAGGTGTTCTCATTTTTTCTAAAGCACCACCTGTTTTAGAAAGTACTATGCCTGTTCTTAAAATAGATACAGGTATATCTAATTGTTTAAATTGATGAGCTGCTGCTTCCCATTTTACACAAACTTTTCCTAGAAAATCGTTACCTGGTTTGTCTCCTTCTTCAAAAATTTTGGGTGTAGTAACAGCTCCATAATAACCACTTCCAGAGGCAGAAATAAATCCTTTAAGAGGAATCTTTTTGGTCTTTATTTTGTTAAAAAGTAAATTTGCAGATTCAACTCTACTATCAATAATTACTTTTTTTCTCTCATCAGACCAACGTTCATCAGCAATTCCTGCACCAGCTAAATGCACAATAAAATCGATATTACTAAAAACCTTATTATCTATAGTTTGTTTAGTAATATCCCAATGATATTCATTTTTCTTTTTCGGGCTTCGTGTTAAAATTCTAACTTCATGATTTTGCTTTTCTAACATTTCTGTTAATCTTGAGCCCACTAATCCTGTACCTCCTGTAATTAAAATTTTTGCCATATGTAAAGATAAAAAAACCGTAATCGAAAAGATTACGCTTTTTAATAAATATATCTTAAAAGTTTAGGTAAATTCTCTCCCTATATCTAATAGTTTTAAACACAATAGAATTGTTTACATAAGTTTTAACAATTAAAATATATAGTAAAGCAATAATATTTATAAAAAAGACAGCAACTAAAGGTGTAATTTTATAGTGATGAAAAACGATAAAAAAAGAAAAGGTTTTGTTTTTAAAACTTACGAAGCAGATAAACAATCTCCTTTCGAAAAATTATTTGAAATTTTTAAAGAATTAATTACGCATACTTCTGGTGATTTTGATGAAGCCATAGATTGGTTGCGTTCTTTAGATAAAGAATATAAGCTAACTGATGAAAATTACACTATTGATGATTTTATAGAAGACCTTAAAAAGAAAGGATATATTAAAGAAGAAATTAAAGCAGATGGAACAGGAGGTACAACAATAACTTCTAAAACTGAGAGAGCAATTCGTCAGCAGGCATTAAACCACATTTTTGGTAAAATTAAAAGAAGTGGTTCAGGTAATCATAAAAGTAAATCACCAGGAATAGGAGATGAGCATACAGGAGATTTTAGAGAATATCAATTTGGAGATGCATTAGATAAAGTTTCAGTTACTGAAAGCATCAGAAATGCCCAAATTAATAACGGAATTGATAATTTCAATTTAACCGAAAACGATTTGGTTGTTGAAGATACAATGCACAAAAGCCAAATGAGTACTGTGCTAATGATAGATATTAGCCATTCAATGATTTTATATGGTGAGGATAGAATTACACCTGCCAAAAAAGTTGCAATGGCTTTAGCTGAGTTAATTACCACTCGTTATCCAAAAGATACTTTAGATATTTTGGTTTTTGGTAATGATGCTTGGACCATTAAAATAAAAGATTTACCCTATTTGCAAGTAGGTCCTTATCATACAAATACAGTTGCTGGTTTGCAATTGGCAATGGATTTACTTCGAAGAAAGAAAAACACTAATAAACAAATATTTATGATTACAGATGGTAAACCTAGTTGTTTGCGTTTACCTGATGGCCAATATTATAAAAATAGTAATGGTTTAGATAAATATATTGTAAATAAATGCTATGCAATGGCTCAGCAAGCCAGAAAGTTGCACATACCAATTACCACTTTCATGATTGCACAAGACCCATATTTAATGCAATTTGTAAAAGCATTTACTCTAGCAAACCAAGGAAAAGCATTTTACACTGGCTTAAAAGGTTTAGGTGAAATGATTTTTGAAGACTATGAAACAAACAGAAAAAAAAGGATTAGAGGATAATTAAGAATTAAGAGAAGAGAGATAAGATAAAAGATGAATTTAGAAAAAATTACAACTTTAGGAGAGTTAAAAAAAGCAGGTTATGAATCAAAGTCTATAAAAGACGAACTGAGAGAAAATCTCATTAGTAAGATGATGAGTAAAGAAACCGTATTTAAAGGTGTACATGGTTATGAAAACACTGTGATTCCAGAGCTTGAAAGAGCAATTTTAAGTAAGCATAACATCAATTTATTAGGTTTAAGAGGTCAAGCAAAAACACGTTTAGCGAGATTAATGGTAGATTTGTTAGATGAATATATACCTGTTGTAGAAGGTTCTGAAATAAATGATGATCCTTTAAATCCGATTTCAAGATACGCAATAGAATTGATCAAAGAAAAAGAAGATGAAACTCCGATTTTTTGGTTACATAGAAATGAGCGTTTTGCAGAAAAACTAGCCACTCCAGATGTTACTGTAGCAGATATTATTGGTGATGTAGACCCTATAAAAGCTGCCAATTTAAAGTTGAGTTATGCAGATGATAGAGTAATTCATTATGGAATGATACCAAGAGCCAATAGATGCATTTTTGTAATTAATGAATTGCCAGATTTACAAGCTAGAATTCAAGTTGCTTTGTTTAATATTTTACAAGAAGGAGATATTCAGATTCGCGGTTTTAAATTGCGTTTGCCTTTAGATATGCAATTTGTTTTTACAGCAAATCCAGAAGATTATACCAATAGAGGAAGTATTGTAACACCATTAAAAGATAGAATTGGCTCACAGATTTTAACTCATTATCCAGAGGATATTGAAACTGCAAAAACTATTACACAACAAGAAGCAAAAAACGTACAAAAAGAGTTTATTCAAGTTCCAGAATTGGCAAAAGACTTGTTAGAACAAATTGTTTTTGAAGCTAGAGATAGCGAATATATAGATGCTAAAAGTGGTGTAAGTGCACGTTTAAGTATTTCTGCTTTTGAGAATTTATTAAGTACTGCAGAAAGAAGAGCCATTTTATCTGGAGATTCAGAAACCATGATTCGTTTAAATGATTTTGATGGAATAATTCCTGCAATTACAGGTAAAGTAGAATTGGTTTACGAAGGTGAACAAGAAGGTGCACAAGTAGTTGCAGAAACATTAATAAGAAGAGCTATCAAAACCTTGTTTCCAACTTATTTTCCAGAAATTAAGAAGCTAGAAAAGCAAGATGCAGAAACTCCTTATGATGATATCATTTCTTGGTTCTTTAATGCTGATGAAGATTTTGAATTGTTAGATGATTACTCTGAAGAAGCGTATAAACAAGAGTTAGATAAAATTAAACCTTTAGATGATTTTCTGCAGCAACATCAACCAAATATGAATAAAGCTGATGCTTATTTTGTAAAAGAGTTTGTGTTATGGGCCTTAGTAGAGTTTAAGAAATTAAGTAAATATCGTTTTGCAGAAGGAACTCAATTTAAAGATCCTTATGGAAACTTTATTAATGGATTATAAAAAAAAAAGCCTCAATTTTAAATTGAGGCTTTTTTTATCACTAAAAAAAGACATTTTAGCTAGAAAGAAAATCTCTCAACTAAAATGTCAAAGTCTAGGGAACTATCTAACATTAAAAGTTAATAACTAATAAATTAAGACTATTCTCTAGGGTTTTATCTAATTCTGTTTTTAGAATTTTATTTAAATATGGATATAAACTTTTACCAATTTGTACATCTAAATCATTATTTACAGAATAATTGACTATAAGTTTGTTTTTAAGAGCTTCATACTCTTTAAATACGGCTAAGTTTTTATCACCATACTCAAAAGCTTCATTCTGAATTGCACTTTTCATCAACTCTAACATCAATTTATCATATATAATTTTTTCAACAAACTTTTGTTTGGTGTCTGTTGCTAAATGAATATTTTTATCATAATTCTTATTATTAAGGTTTTCATTTAGTTGTACAACTACTTTTTTGTTTTCTTGTAAAGGCTGCAGTAACTCAAACCTTCTTTCTGTATTCATTTTTATATCTGTAGAAATAAAATTAATATCAGTAAACAAATTAAAAACCTTTGGTTTGGTTTCTTCATTTTTAATCAACTTTTCAGGTGATTGGTTATTTTTAAATACAACGTTTTGGAGTGAAGATGAAACTTCTGTTTCACGCTGTCCAAAAACGGCTGTGGTAAGAATTAATAACGATATAATTAGTGTATTTTTCATGTTTAATAGTTTTATACATAAATATAATAGTAATACTTTTATTTAAGAAATAAAAACTACTATTTAACACTTCTATTAACAGTATATTAACATATTTCTACTCTATTCATAATTTTCTAGTATTTTTCTGATAATTAAAGTCTTAATTGTTGTTTTTAAGAAGTGAAAGGAGCCTTAAGAAGGCGTTTTTTACTTAAATCTGTGGTTGAGAAAAACTAATTTATTTAATGCTAAATACTAAAGTAATAGACAAATATTACTAATTTTTGGCATATTTACCTTTTGTATATTTACCAGAAGGAAAAGTGTTTAAAGTAAACGGAATAGAAACTAAGCCATTTTTTGTAGGCTTGTAAACAGCAAAATGTAAGTGTGGTTGAGTGCTATAACCTGTGTTTCCTGAATACCCAATTTGTTGACCAGCAATTACAGAATCTCCTTTTTTAACAATTGCTCCATCTTTTTTTAAATGAACATACTGAGCAAAAGTCCCATCTTTATGGGCAATTACAATATAATTACCATCGTCCATAAAGTTTTTATGCTTTCCACCTCTGTTAGAATCTTCTTTTACAGCTATAACTAAACCATCTCTCATTGCGCAGACAGTTTGCCCAATATTCATTTTAAAATCGATAGCGAATCTAGAAAAGTTGCCTTTATGTGTAAATTTGGTATTATTTCCTTGTAAAATTTTATAACGTTTTCCTTTCAAAAAAGGTAAAGTATAATTGTGAAACGTATCGTATTTTTTTAAATTAGAATTACCGTAAAATAGTTTAAAACGATAGTTTTTTTCAATTTGGGTGGTAGCTATCTTAGACTGATGAAATTGTAGAACAGATATTGTATCTGGCTTAAAAAAATCGATATATTTATTTTCTTTGGTATTAAGATTTTCCAGTCTTAGGAATGAGTTTCCTAAAACTGGATTCTTAACTATTACAAAAATAGAGTCTTTTTGTATTGAGAAAGAGATATAGTTTGGTTTTTTGTATTCTTGACTTTCGCTGCATGAAATACAAAAGGCAAAGGCAAAAAATACTAAAAAACGCATTTATCTCATGATTTTATTTGGAAATACTACTACACTTTCATGGCCATCTTTACCAACAGCAGCCACTCCAAAAAAGAAATTGTCAATTACAATGCCTTCTAAAGTAAATTCTGTTCCTTCTACATATCTAGAATTATCCCAAGTAGGAGAGGTAGTATCTCTCCAGTAGATTTTATAGCCTTTTGCACCATCAACTTTAGACCATTTTAGTCTTGCAGATGCTTCTACAATACCACCAATTGCAACCTCTTTTGGAGCTGCAGGAGCCCAAGCCAGATTCGCTAAGTTAATAGCGTTTACAGCAGTAAGTTTTTTAGCATAAGGAAAATTAACATGTTCAAAAGTATCACCATATTTAATACCATTTTCCGTTCTAAGGTCTTGATGTTGTTGTGTATAGTTTTCATGTGCTTCCATTATTCTAATACCTGCAAAACCTAAATCATTAAAAGGTCTGTGATGCCCTCCTCTTCCAAATCTATCTAACCTATAAATCATCATAGGATTCATTTCTGGCATATATGTTTTTGTAGTTTTATGCACATATCTTGCCAATTGTCTAGAAACTCCATCAACTTCACCACCATAAAATCTACGCATTCTTCTTTGTCTTTCTGGTTCATTAGCTGGTACTGGTTCAGAAAAAATACGAAATGCTCTGTTGTCTGTAACACCATCTACACCTGTAATATTTCCAATCATGTCGTTATTTAAAATACCTATAATGTCCCAACCTTTGTCTTTAGCATATTTTGCTAAACCTGCTCCACCAAAAAGCCCTTGTTCTTCACCAGATAAACCTACGTAAATAATGCTACTTTCAAATTTATATTTACTTAAAACTCTAGCTGCTTCAATTGTACCAGCCATACCAGAAGCATTATCATTTGCACCAGGAGCATCTTTGGTAAAGTTAGAACCATCACTATTTCTAGAGTCAATATCTCCACTCATAATAATGTATCTGTTTGGGTACTTTGTACCTTTTTGTACAGCAACTACATTTACAATATAAGCATCATGAGGAACTCTATTACTCATTTTTGTAGTTACTAAATCTTTTTGATAAAAAACATTTAAACAATTATTACAGTTAGAAGAAATATTATCGAACTCAGATTTTATCCATCTTCTTGCTGCCCCAATTCCTCTTGTATCAGAAATGGTGTCAGAAAAGGTATTTCTTGTACCAAATTCAGTTAATGTTTTTAAATCAGCTTTTATTCTGTCTTTAGATACAGCATCAATAATATCGTATATCTTTTGATCTGTTTGCGCTGTTAGAATTGTTGAGAATAATAATAAAAATAGTGTTATTTTTTTCATTAGTTATATTTCTTAAGTTTTAAAATTATTTTTTAATCTCTTTAATTTAATATTAAAAAAATTCAATGCTTAAAGATACTGACTTTTTAAACATAAAAAAACCACTCCATTAAAATGAAGTGGTTAAACTAAAAGTAATTCTCTAATTACTCTTTATCTAACTTTTTGGTAATATTAAAACCAATTAATAAAGATGCACCTGCACATAAAAAGATAGATGCCAAATAAAAGGTTTCTGTTTGTATGTAGTTGCTTGGTCTATCACTATAGCTTCCATTAAAGCCAAAGTTATAAGAAAGTAAGGCACCTAACAAAACACCAACTCCAATACCCATTGCTAATAAACCAAGGTTTAAAATAAGTACTTTCCAAAAAGGAGCAGCATTTTTTTCTCTCCCTTTCATAAAAATACTAGCATCTACACCTTTCTCAATTAAAGACATTCGTTCTTTATTTCTTGTAGAAAAGAATAAATAAGCGATTCCAAAAAAGGTTCCAAAAATTACGATTAATACTGCTACTGATTCCATTTTTTTTTATTTAAAGTTTAAATTAAGTTTTTACAATTGTACTTGAAGCTTTGACGATTGCTTTTTAAAAAAGGTTACAGAAATAGTATTTTTTTTTTCATATTTAAAAAATACCATAAAATGTGTAACCTTATTTTATAACTTGGTGTCTAATTAAAAATGACTGATAAAAACGACCAACTAGCCATTCAAAAAGTCATCAATGGAAATACAAATGCATTTGTATTTTTAGTTGATAAGTATAAGAATATGGTTTTTTCTTTGGCTTTTAAGATGATGAAGAGTAGAGAAGAAGCAGAAGAGGTGAGTCAAGATACATTTATTAAAGCTTTTAAAAACTTATCAAAATTTAAAGGTGATGCTAAATTCTCTACTTGGTTGTATAGAATTGCATACCACACCATTTTAGATACTTTAAAAAAGAATAAAAAACATGAAAATACATTTGAAATAAATGAGGTTACCTTTAATCAAATACAAAGTGTTGAACATATTTTAGAAGGAATTGCAAGAAAAGAACGTTCAAAAGTAATGGATGCTTGTCTTTTAAAACTCGCTGAAGATGAACGAGCAATCCTTTGGATGTTTTATTATGATGAGTTATCTTTAAAAGAAATTATAGAAGTAACAAGCTTATCTGAAGCTAATTTAAAAGTAAAGTTACACAGAGCCAGAAAAAAACTATTAACTATTGTAAAAGAAAATGTTGAACCAGAAATGATAGCCAATTATGGGAGAAAATAAACATATTAAAGAGTTAGATGCTTTTGCAAAAAAGTATGTAAAAGAAATAGATAAAGAAGGTCCTTCTTTAGGTTTTACAAGCAATTTAATGCAAAAAATAGTTGAAGAAAATCATCAATTTTCAAAAATTGATGCTAATAAGCCTCTAATTTCTAAATCTATTTGGATTTTATTAGCACTAGCTGTTGTTGCTGTTTTATTTATACCTTTTAAAAACAATGAAGAAAGTATGTTTAATTTCCCAGATTTGAATTTTTCTTTTTTAGAAAAAATTCAGTTTTCTGGTTTTTTAGAAACATTTACAGTTTCTAATACAGTTTTATATGCTGTTTTATTTTTTGGCATAATGCTTTTTGCTCAAGTTTTATTCTTAAAAAAATACTTCAATAAAAACTTTGAATAAGTTACATAAAAGTTACTTTACTAATTTTTCCATTTTTTATTTCATAAATAGCAACCGCTTTAAAAGTTCGTCCATTTGCAGTTACCAATTCATGGTCTATTACTTTATCTTTAAAAACTATTCTCTTTAAAATTTTACAATGCAAATCTTCTGTTTGTTTAAAAAACGATGCATAATTTTCACGCATTTTGTCTAAACCTTCGTAGCTTAATGTATTTGGATAACGATACACTTTTACGTCTTTTGCAAAAGGTTTTAAAAAAGAATCAATATCTCTATTGTTATACCCTTGTAATTGAGCCTCAGCTAAATATTCAGGTGATACTTCTGCAACTAAAGCTAGTTTAGAACCATCAGTATTTACTGCTATTCTAGATATATTATTGATATTTTCATCAGTAAAATTGAAAAATAAGCTAGGACTTTTATCACTTTTTGGATTAAACTGATAAATAGAACTTCCATTTGCAATCAACAAAATTCCATTTGGCAACCAAGTAACATCCTCAGTATTGCCTAATGAAGTAATGGTCTTTATTTCTTTTGTTTTTGGATTTACAGATTTCAACTCCCAATAATTTTCTTTCTCTTTACTGATAAAACTCATCAATTCCGAATTTGGAATTTTATGCACAGAACGTCCAACATTTTTAGCTACAGTAATATTTGTTTTGGTGTTTAAATCAGAAATGATAAGGTGTAAACTATCATTTACAATTACAGAAGCTACAATTGTCTTTTTATCAAACCAAGCAGGATATGCAACTTTTAAATTTGGCAATATTTCTGTATGTGAACCAGTTTTATAATTGTATTTATAAAAACGTTGTAAACCATCATTATCTAACCTAACTGCAGAAATATTTTTTGAATTCGGAATTCTTTGTGGAGAATATTCACCACCAGTTTTAGTAGCACTAATAAATTTTTGATATCCAAGATTAAGGTCAAAAATTTTAATATCAGTATTTCCTTTTCTCGAGGATGCAAAAATTACTGTGTTATTATCGTAAAAATAAGGTTGACTATCATAACCTACATTATTAGAAATATTTTTGCCATTTACCAAGTTATAATTTAGCCCATTTTGTATAATGTCAAAAACATGAATTTCTGTGTTTACTTGAGAATATACAGTAATACTAAGGAAGCAGATTAAAAGTAAGAACTTTTTCATTTTTTATTTTGTTTTTCTCAAAGATAAAGAAAAACAAAAAACCATGTTTTAAGGACAATTGACTTTTAGCGCAAAAATTATTATTTAATTATGTTATATTTAAATACAAAACATGATTAGGTCTAGACTCAGTTTCAGAAACAGGGAAATTATAGTTAGCTATTTTATTAAATCCCATTTTAGTATAAAACTGAATGGCTTTTGTGTTTTTTATCCAAACATACAGCCAAATTCCATTTTGATTATTTTTTTTACACAACTGAACGTTAAATTGCATAAGTTCCTTACCTAACCCTAGGTTATAAAACTCTTGGAGTAAATATAAGCGTTCCATTTTTGTTACGTTATCGTCTTTAATATTATCATTTTTAGTATTTAAAATGATTTTTGAAAAGCCAGCCAATTCATCTTTGTAAAATAGTAAATAGTAGTTGTAATTTTCTTGAATAACTTCTTCTGCAAGGTTTTCTTCGCTAAAATTTTCTGTAAGATAAACATCCATTATTTCTTTAGGAATAGCATGCTTATGAGGTATAACAAAAGCTTTTTTAGATACTATAGCTAATTGTTTAACATCATTAACAGTAGCTTTACGAATGGAAATCATCTAATTAATTTTTTTAAATATTTCTATATTACGAAATACAGTGTCGTTTCTATAATAGGTGTTTACTTGTTTGTAAGCATCTTTTTTAAACTCAATAGGAATAACATACGTATTTACATCACTTTTCATAGATTTTGATGTTGATGTTAGTTTTTCAATAATAGTATCATTCTTAAATGTGTAGGTTCCATAACCACTCCAATCTACACCATTTTTGTCAGTATCAGTATTCCAAAGTACATGCCCATTTAAATAGATTTTATGTTGAATTTTATTGTAATCTTTAACTATGGTATCAGCATTTGCTAAGGTGTAAAAGGCATCTAACTTCCATACACCTTGCAAAGGGTCTGTATTTTTGTTCTCTTTATTTTGTTGAGTATTACAAGAAATAAATAACGTTAATAATAAACTTAATTTAACTACAGAATTATTTTTAAATAGAGATGGCATATTAACTGGTTTTGGTTGCTTTTTTGAGTAAATATTTAAAATGAAATTAATCTATCTTAATAATTTTTTAATACCACCTTTTTTTCTTCTTTTTAGAAGCTGCAGATTTTCTACTCTTCTTATGTTTACTTACAGTATTAGGTTGCTTCTTTTTATGTTTTGGTTTGTTGATAGGATAAGGATGCTCATCAATAACTTTTATTGATTTTTCAATTAACGTTTCGATATCTTTAATGTAATTGTTTTCATCTGGAGAACAAAAAGAAAAGGCTATTCCAGATTTTCCTGCTCTACCAGTTCTACCAATTCTGTGTACATAAGTTTCTGGTACATTTGGGATATCAAAATTAATAATAGCATCTACATTGGTAATATCAATTCCTCTTGCAGCAACATCTGTAGCAATTAGAATTGTAGCTTTTTTATCTTTAAAATCTTCAATAGCCTTGTTGCGAATAGCTTGACTTTTATCACCATGAATACTGGTGGCTTTGTAACCGTTTTTAAGAAGTGTTTGTTCTAGTTTATCTACCCCAAACTTAGTGCGTCTAAAAATAATAATCTTACCATTTATGGTGTTGCGTAACAAGTGCAAACACAAATCGGTTTTGTTTTTTTTAGGCAAATAATACAATAACTGCCCAATATTTTTTGCAGTGGTTTCTTCAGGATTTATTTCAACTTTTACTGCGTTTTTAATTACAGTTTTTGCAAGTTCATCAATCTTTTCTGGTATAGTTGCAGAAAATAAAAGGGTTTGTTTTTGTTTTGGTGTGAGTTTTTCAATCTTTTTAACATCGTTTATAAAACCCATGTCTAACATTAAATCTGCTTCATCTAATACAAAGATTTCTAGATGACTTAAGTCGATATTTCCTTGTAGTTGCAAATCGATTAATCTACCAGGTGTTGCCACTAAAACGTCTACACCTTTTGCTAAAACTTCCTTTTGAGGCTCTAAAGAAACCCCTCCAAATACAGCAGTAGTTCTTAGGTTGGTGTATTTGCTAAAGCTTTTAAAATTCTCTAATATTTGAATGGCCAATTCACGAGTAGGTGTAATTACCAAAGCTTTTATGGTTTTTGTACCTTTTTCTGCATCCTGTTTTTCAAATAGTAAATCTAGTATGGGTAATGCAAAAGCAGCAGTTTTACCTGTACCTGTTTGGGCAGCTACAATTACATTTTTTTGCTCCAAAACCAAAGGGATGGTTTTTTCTTGCACCAAAGTTGGCCTGTGAAAACGTGCTTCAGCAACTGCTTTTTGTATAGATTTGTTTAATGGTAACTCTGTGAATTGCATTGATAAATTTTTTAGCAAAGGTAAGTGTAAAAGTTAACTTGTTTTTAGAAATTTTGAGAGACTTCAATAAAGTTTTTCGGTTTGAAATTAGCGTATTTTATTACTTGATTGTAAAATTTAAAATAATTCCAATAGCTAACCAAAAGTAGCAGATTACAGCAATCCACTTTAATACTTTTTCAAGTAAAGCACTTTTTGGCGCCATTTCCTTATGATGTTTTACATCGTTTTTTTTAAAGAAGCCAAAGTAAATTAATACTGCAGATAATATTAAAAATACTAGGTTTAAAAAGAAGGTATAATCAATTGAAAAGTGTTTTTTATCTACAATACTTTTTGCAGCTTCATTGGGTATCAGATTAAACAAATCAAATCCATAATGTAGTAAAAGTGATGCTGCAATAAGAGATGTAAATAATAAGAATACAATAAAAAAGGACATTTTCCAGCCATAATACTTTGCGTTGATTCGCAACACAGGAAAAACCACAAGATCACTAAAAATAAATGCCATAACTCCTGCAAAACTTACCCCTTTACCAAAAAGTAGAGCAGCTAATGGAATATTACCCATAGAACCAATAAAGGTTAAAAACGCAGCAATTGGCCCTACAATTACGTGTTCTAATAAAGTTAAAAATGTAAAAGAAGTATTGCTATTTCCTGTATTTATAAACAACGTTTCAAAAAAAGCATCTGGTACAAAAGCTGCTACAATGCCTGCAATAGTAAAACCAATGGTAACGTCTTTCCAAACCATTTTCCATTCCATAGCATATTGTTTACCAACTTTAGTCCAGTTTTTAGAAGATTTTAATTTGTTTTGTAATGATTTTTCATTTTTTTCTTCTTCTTTGTTTTTAGAGTTGTCTAGATTATTACGAGCTTCTTTAATCAGCTTTTTAGGATTTATTAAACGAATTAAAATCCAACTAAAAACAATTAACAACAATCCTCCAATATATTCACCTACAACAAACTGCCATCCTAAGAAAATAGAAATAATAATACCTAGTTCAATCACTAAGTTTGTAGAAGCTAATAAAAATGCAATAGAAGAAACAAAGCTTGCACCTTTTTGAAACAATGATTTTGATGTAGCAAGTGCAGAAAAACTACAAGAACTGCTTATAAAACCAAAGAATGTGCCTAACAGTACACTTTTACTACTGTCTTTTCCCATTACTTGTTGCATGCGTTTTTCTGTAATAAAAACCTGTATCATAGCGCTTATTAGGTATCCTAAAATAAAAGCCCATAAGGCCATCCAGAAAAAACCTAAGCTTGTGTATGCTGCAGTACCCCAGTGTTTTAAAAAATCATTCATATAATTGATTTGTTTTTTTACAACGCTTTTACTCAAAGTTAATAAAAAAACCTCTTTATCAAAATAAATAGGTTTTAGGTTTTGTTTTTTAATACTTTACTTAGATAAGGATATGCATTAGCTTTTAAGTAAAGATTTTTTTAGATTTGAAATGATGAAGTTAGTATCTGTTGTTTAACCTCATTTTTATTTAAGAAGCTATTTATGAGGTATTTAATTGGTGTTACTGTTGTTTGGGCTTTTTCATTTAGTTTAATTGGTGTATATCTTTCTGGTAAAGTTGATGCATGGTTTTCAGTTTTGATGCGAATTGGTATTGCAACAATACTATTTTTACCTTTTTTAAGGTTAAAAACAATTAAGCTAGCATCAATTTTAAAACTTATTGCTATTGGTGCAGTACAATTGGGTTTAATGTATTGTTTTTACTTTCAGTCGTTTTTATTTTTAACGGTTCCAGAAGTATTGCTTTTTAGTGTATTAACACCAATATATATCACTTTACTAAACGATATTTTAAGTAAGCAATTTCATAAAGGGCATTTACTTACATCTGTAATAGCAGTTGTAGGAGCTGCTTATATTCAATATTCAAGCATAAGTGAAAATGTGCTTTTAGGTTTTTTAATGGTACAAGGCTCTAACCTTTGTTTTGCTATAGGTCAAGTTGCATACAAGCATCTATTAAAAACAACACCCAAATTAGATAAAACACCAAAACATACTATTTTTGGCTTGTTTTTTATTGGTGCATTTCTAGTAGCATCAATAGCCTATTTTATTTTTGGTGATACAGAAATGATGCCAACTACATCAGTTCAATGGAGTGTGCTATTTTACCTAGGAGCTGTAGCTTCTGGGTTAGGTTATTTTTTATGGAACAAAGGTGTTACTAAAGTAAACACTGGTGCTTTAGCTATTATGAATAATGCATTAGTGCCTTTAGGCTTGTTGGTAAACCTTGTAATATGGAATAAAGAGGCAGATCTTGTAAAGATTCTAATTGGTGGAAGTCTTATTTTTGCTTCTCTTGCAATTAACGAATATATAATAAAGCAATCTAGCTAAACATGTTCTTATTTTTTATACTTATGCAATACTGCTAAAGGAATATGACAATACGAATGGTCATTTGGGTGTAAGGTTAATCTATCTTGATGTTCTGCATCACTGGGTATAAAATTAGTTAAAGGCAATACCTCAATAGCTATTTTTTGTGTGGTTTTATTTTTGAGATTTAACTCTTGTTCTAATTTAATGATACAATCTTTTGCCCTTAAAAGCATCTCTTTATGAGTACTGTAAATTCCAGTTCGATATTTCTTTCCTACATCATTTCCTTGTTGATTAATGCTATAAGGATCAATGATTTCTAACAAATAATGAATCAAATCTTCAATGGATATCTCTTTAGAATCATAAGTTGTTTTTACACATTCTGCATAACCATCATAAGCTGTTTTTGTTGATTTGGTAGTGCCATTAGCTCTACCTGCTTGCGTTTCAAGTACGCCAGGTAAATGTTTTAAGAATTCTTGTACTCCCCAAAGACAGCCACCAGCTATATATATAGTTTTCATTGGTAATATGTGTTCATTTTATTTTTCTTTAAGCATTGTTCATTACTACTCATTTAGAAACAACTCTTTTTTGTTTGGTTAAATGTTTCAAACACTAAAGTTAGCAAATAATTTACAGATTAAAGTCTGCGAGGACTTTTATAAGCATGTCTTGAGCTTGTTAAAGGTTAGGCAAAAAGCCAGCAATAAATTATGAAGGGTATTACCACACGTATTTGTTGATATTACCAGCTTTAAAATCATTCCTCTTGATTAATATATTTAAACCCTTCGTATAAAGCTACTAATGGTACAGAGCGATGGTTTTCATTTTCAAAATATTCTATTTCGATATGTAGAGGTTTATCAGATTTCTTTGTTATTAAAGTATAGAGAGCGTCGTGTTTTTGTTTATTCCTTTTGTAATTAGCCTCTCCTTGATTGGCAGTAGCGATATACAATTTTTTATCTAATGATATTGAGGAAATAGAATCAACTTTGTTTTTCATCATCTCCTCATTCCACCAAATACTTGGGTCTATAGAAAGGTAAGCATCAAATACGCTATTTTTATCCATATAAGAATTTAGTGTTAGTAGTCCTCCTAAAGAGTGCCCAACAAGAGTTCTAAATGGTTCTGTTTTATACTTTTTATCAATATAAGGTACAAGTTCTTTCTCAATGAAATTCAAAAAATTCTTTCCACCTCCCATAGTATTCGGTCGTTTGGTTTTAATTTTTGTAACGGTAAAATCTCGTTCTCGGTCAACATTCTCTATGGCTATAATAATACTTTCTGGCATTAAATTGTTTCGATTCCTATTAGAACTCATAAAATGTACGATTCCAGATGCTGTTTTAAAATGAGTATATCCATCCAATAATATGATAACTGGATATTTTTTATCAACTTCAGATGAATTATTGTATGAATCAGGAAGACTTATTAAACAGGTTCTTTCTTCATCTAAAATAGTAGAGTTAATAACAAACTTACTTCCTATTATAATATCTGTTTCATTCTGTCCAAATGTGGTTTGTACTCCTAAAAGAAGAATATATAAAATTACAAGTGTCAAATTTTTCATACTTTGCTTTATATGTTAGGTAACAGTTGGTGTATGCTTTTGTTGCAGAAAAATCCGCAAAATTCTTTCCACTAAAACCGAAAGATAGTAAAATTGCGGTGAATCCCATTTAGGAATTCAACCGCAATGAATTATAGCCGTTGTTGTAACTGGTTGTTTTCAGAAACTAAAAGTTCGCTCCTGTCTTTTCATTCTCAAATCCATTATAATTCCAATTCCAATTAGAAGTAATGCCATCGAAATTACTCCGATTTTTATACTAATGTCAATGCCACTCTGAACAGAGAAAGCTGCAGCAAACGCAATTGCAAAACTTGCTATCCAAGTTGTGTAGATATTTGCAGGAACAAAACCTAAATTGTTTTTTAAGTACTTTTTGAATTTGGCTAATTTATTCTTGTAAATTTCATTACTAAAAGATGGTATTTTTTCAAGTTCCAAATATCTTAAGTAACTTTCAATTCCTTTCATCTGTTCAGTACTTAAATCCTTTGCTTTTAACTTCTGTAAAAGTTTTATAAATTTTTCAAACGTTTTGATTTCCGATTTTTCATTGGTTTTAGAAAGCTGTTTTTTTAGAAAGATTATAGTTGCCTTCAAATCGTTTGTTTCCCTAACCGTATTTGAACCAATTAATTCGCTCAATTCAACGTCTAAAGCAATTGCTATTCTTTTAATTGTTTCGCCTGTTGGTTCCGATTCATTATTTTCAATTCTTTGAATAGTTCTTAAACTAACTCTTGATTCGTCAGCTAAATATTCTTGAGACATTCCGCGAGTCGCTCTTAAATTCTTTAAGTTTTTTGCTAAATTTCTTGTTTCCATTTTAAATGTTATTTATTGTTTCAGCAAATGTAATTTGGAAACCTATTTACTGATTACGTCAAGTTAACGTCATCTTTACGTCAATTATTTACAACAGTTGGTGTATGCTTTATTGCGCGAAAATCCGAAGGTACTTTCTGCTGTAAACCAAAGATAGCAAAGTTGCGAGGATTTTTCTTATCGGAAAATCAGAAGCAATGAATTATATACGGCTTAAGTTTACAATCTCTAATTTTATAGATATAAATCAGAAAG
>CAZMDC010000041.1:0-16992 GCA_964565055.1 uncultured Polaribacter sp.
CGGTCCTAGGTTCGAATCCTAGTGCCATCACGAAAAGCTTCACTTGCAATAGTGGGGCTTTTTTGTTTTTCAACAACTTATGTATTGTACCTATATCTTATATTCACAATCAAAAGACCGATACTATATCGGTCACAGTGCGGATTTGGACGACAGGCTAAAACGCCATAATGGCGGGAGAAGCAAGTCCACTAAATATGGCATTCCTTGGAAAATCGTTTACACAAAAGAATTTGCGACCAAATCGGAAGCCTATCTGCACGAAATGCATATTAAGCGACAGGAATCCAGGGATTTTATATTGAAGCTTTTAAAATCAACTAAAAAACTATAATTCAAGTATCAATTTTTGACCAATTCTCAACGTAGAGGTTTTCTTAATTTTATTGGTTCTGCATATTGCAGCAATGCTTGTTCTGTTTCTTTTTGAAATTCGAGATAATGTATCGCCCTTACGAACTACATAGATTTTTCGTTGTTTTTCCAGACTTGCCAAAGCCGCTTCCTTGGTTTCAAAAAGTGTCAGCTTCGCTAAGTTTCTTGAACTATGGTAACTAGGTCTGGTCCATTTGCGAGTCACCCAAAGATGCTGTGAGCGTACTGTATTGGAATCATCAAAATTAAAAAGATATTCCGGGTGTATATATTCCCCTTTGTAGCTTGTGGACAAATGTAAGTGACTTCCTGTAGATCGTCCTGTATTACCACCTTTTCCCAAATATTGCCCTTTAGCAATGGTATCGTTTGCCTTTACCGCTATGTGAGACAAATGGGCATAGGTGGTTTCTAAACCATTGTAGTGGCGTATTACCACAGTTTTTCCGTGTCCTCGGCTATATTTTGCAAAGCGCACAATGCCATCTAACATGGCCACTACAGAATCCCCAGTAACCAAATCGATATCTATGCCCTTGTGCGGACGTCCTCTGCGCCAACCATAACGCGATGTAATCACTTTTTTGTACGAAATGGGAGAGGAGTAAATGCTGTCATCAAATTTTATTTCTAGCGGAAACTCCGATACAGTATTTCTATACGGATTATAAACACTTGTATCCCAATAATCAGCCTTAATATCAATCATCTGTTCATCATTGCCAACAGCTTCAGTTTCTATTGGGATTTCAATTTCCTCGATCAATAGACTTTTTTCAACCGTTTGTGGGATTTTAATCTTTAATGAATTTTTAATAGTGTCTTGCTGAGCAGTAACCGATATTGCAAAAGCAAGGGATAAAATTGTAGTTAGGGATAATTTCATTTTTAAAATTAAAAGCATAAAAATAAACCAACGCAAATGTATCACAAATATTATTTATTGAAATCCAAAAATGATGTTAACGCTAATTTTTTCAGATTTTAGCAAATCGACTATGAAATCTATCGTATCAGTTAAAGACTTAATGGTGCAAAAAGTAAGTTTGTTATCAATTAATAAAGATTACTATGAAAAAGATATATTTGATTTGCATTATGCTAATATTCGCTTGCAGCAAAAGTATTAAGGCTCAAGCCCCAGAAGCCGTAAAGAAAACGTTTAAGGCTAAATACCCTGGTGAAAACGATCCGGATTGGCATACGGATGCTCATGGATATTACGAAGCACATTTCAAGAACGATGGTGTTAAGTACAGGGCCGACTTTAATGCTGATGGCTCTTGGGTAGAAACAGAAACCAGTATCGATGAAGATGACCTGCCGAAAGCTATAAAAAAAGTGATTAAGGAAAAATTTGATGATGAAGACATTACTGAAGTTGAAAAAGTTGACAGCGCAGCCAAAGGAGTGTTCTATGATGTGGAATTTAAGAGAAAGGGGAAGAATAAGGATGTTGAATTTAAAGCCGATGGTAGCATAATCAACTAAGCTTGCGCATTATTGCAGATATGGCATCAATTGATTTTGATGCTTTTTTTATGTGCAAACTATTGTAAATTTGCATTTTCATAAACTATACAGGAATTAACATATATGTCTCAGACCAACCAAGCCATTCAAGAGAAAAAGACCGACAAAGAATTATACGATTATCAGCAAGGTGCCATAAGTCAAATTTTTGAAAAGTTCGATACTGCACCAGATGATTATCATTTGCTGTACCAACTGCCAACAGGAGGTGGAAAGACCGTGATTTTCTCAGAAATGGTGCGTCAGTATTTAAAAAACCACAATAAAAAAGTTTTGGTAATGACCCACAGAATAGAGCTTTGCAATCAAACCTCTAAAATGCTGACCAGTTTTGGTGTCACCAATAAAGTGGTGAACAGTAAGGCCAATCTCGATGACCAAGCGCAATATTCATGTTTTGTGGCCATGGTAGAGACTTTAAACAATAGGTTAAACGATGATAAGTTAGACATTTCCGATGTAGGCTTAGTGATTATCGATGAGGCGCATTACAACTCATTCACCAAGCTTTTCAAGTTTTTTGAAAAGTCCTTTATCCTTGGCGTTACGGCAACTCCGTTGAGTTCTAACAAAGAACTGCCAATGAAGGATAATTACCAAGAGTTAATTACTGGTGAGACTATTGAGAACCTTATAGAAAACGAGTTTTTGGCAAGAGCAGAAACTTACGCTTACGATATGGGCTTAACATCATTGGAGGTAGGTTCTAATGGAGACTATACCGTAAAATCTTCAGAAGATTTATATTCAAGTCCAGCCATGTTACAAAAAACGGTGGATGCTTACAAAAAACATTCGCTAGGGAAGAAGGCCCTGATTTTCAATAATGGTATAAACACATCCATAAGTGTGTACTATGCATTTAGGGAAGCTGGTCTGCCCATTATGCATTTAGATAATACGGCAACCAAAAAACAACGTCAGCAAATTTTGAATTGGTTTCATGAAACCCCAAATGCTATATTGACTTCGGTAAGCATTCTAACCACAGGATTTGATGAACCCACTATTGACACTATAATATTGAACAGGGCTACGAAATCTCTAACACTGTACTACCAAATGGTGGGTAGAGGTTCTCGTATATTGAATAACAAATCAAAATTCACCATTATTGATCTAGGTAACAACCTGTACAGATTTGGACCTTGGGGAGCAGATTTAGATTGGCAGCTCATTTTTAAATCACCAAATTGGTATACCGACCGCATTAAAAGTGATGAAGCTATTGAAGCCAATTTTAAGCACGATTTAGCTGACGAAATTAAAGGAGAATTCTCTAAATCTGAAGACACTTATTTCGATATTAGGCAAACCTATAAAGATGCTGTAGCCAAAGGAGAATCCTCTAAGGTGGTTTTGGAGCGTTCCATAGAGCAGCATGCCAGGATTTGTATTGAGAACAGTGAAGATGTCTACGATGCATTAGGTTTAGCGAAATTGCTTAAAGATGACATTAATCAACGCATAGAAATCTATGCGAAGTGCATCAGTAAAAGCACTTATAATTTTTTGAAATGGCTTAAGGACGATTATAAGAAAAAACTCAATTCTTATTTACGTACAAATTTCGATGAGAAATTTGAAGAAATCCATGGTCATCCACCAGAAGAATAATTTTTTCAAGTTCCTTGTTTTTAAATACTTAAACATTCTTAAATTAAGTTTTAATTTATTGTTAAACCCGCTTTCAAGACGTTAAGGTTTCTTAATAAATTTGACTTATATATACTGCTCTTATATATTAAGGTATAATCATAAAACCTTAAAACAATGAAAACACTTATACTAGCACTGGCATTACTGTTTACAATTCAACTTTCGGGACAAGATCCCATAATGCAGGAGAATCACGATACCTTAGAAAATGTCGCTACAAAAATCACTAAAGCTTACGACGACCAAATAGGGTTAGACGGCAGTCAATTTGTATCATTTCAAAAAATAGTGGAAGAGTATTTAATTAGAGAAGAGACTATTCACAAAAATTTTAAAGGTAGGCAGAAATTGGATTTGCTCTATAATCTACGTAAAGCTGAGAGCATGGAAATTAGAAATGTATTGACCCAACCACAATTTAATCTTTACAAGACCATAAAACCACAGATTCAACCTCTGGCGAAAATTAATTCCGAAAAAGATATTTCTGAGGATACCGATAAGTAAAAATTGAACAGTTTGTCATTAACGATGGTAAAGACTGCCATCGTTTTTTATTAATTTAATATTGAATAGGTCATAAAAGACTGTTAATGTGATTGTTATTTATACAATTTGGTTGTATATTTAAACTGTTATGAAGAAAACGACCGTACATCATAGATTGAATTTGTTCCTTCTCATAGGGCTTTTAAGTCTATTGTGGACATGTAAATCTGCTGATAAAGCCGAAAATAGAGCAAATGATTTGCTTGCTTTAGAGCAGCTGTCTGAACAAAAAGATTACCGCGTCGATGTAAAAGTTGCATTTCCTTTTAATACTTTCGCAACCACACAAGTACTTAATGCTTTATTGATACAGAATGCCGGAAACAATCCTAACAGAATTGATGTCGGTGGTGATGGCAATTTTATAGAAATACGCAACGACTCTGTAAAAGGTTATTTACCTTTTTTTGGTGAACGCCGCATAAATGGTGGATCTTATGGTCCAAACGAAGCTGGAATACAATTTGAAGGTAAGCTAGAAAACTATACCAAACAAGTTAACGAAAAGAAAGGCAAACTGGTACTTGAGTTTAGTACAGAACAAACTAAGAACGGATCGGATAGCTACGATGTTATCATTGAGATTTACCCAAATGAAAACACCATGGTAACAGTAACGCCAACGTATAAAACCTATATGCGTTATTCTGGAACCTTAACCGCAGTGGATGCTGTGGAATAGTGAAAGGGGAATTTTAGCTGTCATCTGTTTTATTTATTATTTTACATAACGTAAATTATAGGACAATTGCTATTATTTGGTTTTTAAGTCAGCGTATCAATTGTCAACTATAATGTTATTATGTAAAATATCCCACAGTAATTCGTTTTCATAAGTATGTGCAGTACTTGGGCATTAAACTAAAAATCGGTCTGCTTACGCAGCGTTAATGTAATGTTCCTATAATTAGACGTTATGTAAAATGTCCGCTATCCAAACGCTCGATTGTTTTTATAAAATCAAATTACTCTTGTAATTTATTTTAAACACAATTCCCAGCCGCTTGGCCAGCGCACAAAAAAAGCCTGGCTTTTAGTTATGGTTTAAAAATCGCGTAAACGATAAAATGTATTGCTCAAAAAATTTTAAGCGATTCTCGTGGATTGCCACAAGACTTCTAACAAACATTCTTTAAGTTCTATATCTTTTGCCTTGATGCAAAAGAAACAAAAAATCAAGGTTGCATAACATTTTGGAAACAATTACGGTTCCTTCCACTATATTTTAGGAAACATTGTAACTGTAAAGATTGTGTTTAATATTATGTAAAATAGAATATTTAAAGAATAGTTATTGGTAGACCCCTAAAATATTACCGTTCCGCTCACCTATTGTTTTGACCAAAATATTATGAGGCCGATTTTAAAAACTCTAAAAACTCTTCTATTTTATTAGAAAAGTGAGTAACATTTACATTTTTAAAGAATTCTTTCCTATCATTATATATATTCATAAGGGAGTTTTTGTTTTCAATTTTTATACCCTTATCAACAGTTTTTACCCATGTAATATCTGAGGTTGTAAATCCACTGAGTATAATAGTGATATAGTTAGTTTCATCATGTAGTACCCATGCGGCACCTTCTTCATTGAGACAGACACGGCTTTTAATATAGTCATCTGAAATAAATTGAATAAAAAGTCCTGACCTGTTCTTCAAAAAATGACTTATTTCTTCTGGTATACTTCTACCTGCTTTTATTGCCGTAGCTTCATCTGTTGTAAGCAAAATATCATTTAAATTAACACCTAGTCCACCAACAAGAATTAAATCCCTAAACTTTTTTAAAATCTTTATATCTTTTGATGAATGACTTAAGAAGACGCCCTTTTTTACATTTGAACTTAAGGATGGAGGTATTGAGGATAATTCACTCTTTTTGAAGGTTTTTATCTTTCCTAGTCTAACATCTCTTTCAAAATCATTATATTGACGCACGATAATTTTTCCAGCACTCTCATTTCGCAATGTATTTTCTGCTTCATCGCCACCAGATGAAATATAATAAACATCTGGAATATTAAGCTTTTGTTCTATTCTGGAATTTCTAAATAAATAAAACCCTTCTTTTAAATTTCCTAAATTCACATGACAACAAAACACTAATTCTGATTCAGGTTTAGTGTCACTAATTATTTTTTTGAATTCTTCTTCGGACTGAAATTGCTTTACATCACGAAATATATTTGATTCTCCATTATAAAAACCCCAATTGGTTTTATTCTCATCAAAATTTTTTAAACTGTCCCAAAGTAAAACAGTTACTTTTTCTGTTTCCATATTTTTAAGTTATTTCAAATGTTAATACTTGTATAAAGGATTCATTTAACTCATCTAAACTATTATTTTTGTATGTCACGAATTCATTTGGATAATTATTCAATTTACTAATCAATCTAATTCCATTTCCACCAATCCTGTTTTCAGAATTCTTCTTTTTATTCTCAATTGTTAAAGTAACTATTCGCTTTTTAATCTGGATATCAATATTTACAATACAGTTGTCATCTCTATGCTCTAAATTTTTGATTATTTCATTTAATATTAACTCTTTAAAGTAAACATATGGGAAATCAAGTTTTACTTTTTCTGTGAAATTCGTTGTTAAGTTATATTCAACCATTTTTTTAGTTGAATTGAATGAACTTAAATTCTCGTTATAACTTCTAATACCAGACTTTATCAATTTGACAACATTGGGTGTAGTGATTTGAGAAAAAACATTATAAAATCTATTTAATTGATCTTCTTGAACAACATTTTTATCTAAAAAAAATATTTTGAACCAATCTAGTTTTTTTTCAATTACAGATAAATCACTTTCTGAATTAATGCCCTTAATATTCTCTGAAAAGTAACTCCATAAGTTTATAAGTGAATTTTCTTCGTTTCCTTCAATCTTATTATAATGAATCATAAAGAAATTTGGAAAAGTTGATGAAAGCTTCAAAATATCATTGATAAACATTTCAATGTTTTCCCAATCTGAAAAAAGTTCTTCTGCCAATTCTGCATAATATTTGTTCTTTAGAATAATTAACTTCATTCTAAATTTATCATATAATGCTTTTATTGCATGTGAATGCTCCTTATCATCAGTTAGTTTACCATAATTACTTGCTACTTTTGAAAGAAGCGAATTAAATTTTTTATCACTAGGAAGTGTAGATAAGAATGATTTAAAATACTTGATTTCTCTAAGTATTGTTTGATTAAATTGTTCCGAATTTGCTTGGACGATTTTCTCTAAAACAAGTTTGACATCACCAGAATATGGCTTTATTTCGATTTCTGTTCTGTCAATTGGCACATATTTTAATAGTTTGTAAAAAATATAATTTAATGCCATTAAGTTATTGCTACCACAAAAATTAATGATCCTTTCAAAATTTTCTGAAATACTTATTTTATCGACTAGTTCTTTATCATTGAATATTATAAAAAATAAATGAACTAAATCCTGCTTATCCCAGTGATAAAATAGAAGTTTAGAATGATTGATATGTTTTGAAAATAAAATAAACTCAATGAGTTCCTCTAGAATTGCAACTATATCAGGTAATATTTTTTTGAACGGATTATACAAAAAAGGTTCATATAAAAATACTGATACTAATTCTTCAATTATTTTTGTGTATTCTGGATTTTGAAAGTCTTTTTTTAATACAAGGATATCATTAAAATAGTTAAAATTCTCAGTATAAAACCTATGTCCTAAAATCTTTCCTACTTCATTTCTTGTTTTAGAAAGTGTTTTCTTAGACAATTTATTTTTACCCTTCCTCCAAGGAAGATATTTATAATCTAAATCAAAATCTTTTATTGGTATTGTTGCAATCTCATTAGATATTTTTTCAGATATAGTATAGATTTTTGAAGGTATATTTTGTATCGACCTTAATTGCTTTAACCAATTTAACTCAAGATTATTTGGATTACTGTCAGTCTTGTAAGTAGGTATATTTATATGACAGCCATAAAGTATGCTAATTTTGATTTCACTTTTATCACCTTTTATTTTTTTTATCCTTGATAAAAATTCTAGTTTTTCATCAGAAATTCTGCTTAATAATACTAATACAACGATTTCCTTTACATCAAAGAAGATTATTTCATCGATTAGCTGTTGCAAAGAATTTCCAGAGTTAGAGCTATCATCAATTATTAAAATCTTTTTTTTAGTAGAAATGTTTTCATAAAAACTAGACAAGTGAGGAAACTTAAAACCATCACTAGTTTGAAATCTTTCTATTTCAAAATATGGTATAGAGTGATTTAATAAAATTTTATCCGTTAAATAATCGAAATCTATAAACGCTGCTCCTGAATTTTTTGGATAAAAGATTACTTCTATATTACTTTTAATTTCGACATTAATTTCATTAAAAATTTTTTCCACAATTGAGTTACCTTTTTCAATCAAAATTGATTTCAGGTCAAAAAAATAAGATTGTATAGAACCATAAAAGTCCAAATATTTTATTTTAAACTTATCCTCACCTATTCCCTCAAAGAAGTCATCAATATTTAAAATAATTGATTCAGAAATATTAGTTTTTTCGAGAGACTTAAGTATAGGTTGATTTGTAAATGGGTTAATTCTAACAATGTCTTTATCGATCTCTTGCTCTGATAATTTTTTTATATGATGTTTATTTATTTCATCTCTCTTTAAATAAATGATTTTATCTTTTAGCTCATCAACTATTAAATCCATTTCTCCATCACCAAGAGTATTAATATAAACAGCAACATACTCTAAAGAAGAATTGTAATCTGTTTTTAATTCATTATAAATTTTATTTGTTAAAGAACCTGTTGCTATAAGTTCACAAACAAGTATATACTTGCTATTTGATTTTAACGGATTTTGATCTTTGAAATCTTTTAATTTATAGTGGTAATTTTCTAAAAAAATTGATTTTTCCTGGTCAATTAGATTTTGACTAATCATTGATCTTAAAATTTTGTTATTCATAGAGGTAACACTTATGAATATGTAATCATCTATATCATCAACTACTCTCCTAATTCTATTAAATAATAATCTTGAGAAATTATTATTTCTAAAGTTATTTAATATTATCTCATCAATAGTTATATATTTTTCAGTATAATAGTTACCAGAACATATATAAATACAATTATTTTCTCCGTAATTAATCGCATTCTCCATTGTTGTTTCGATACTATCGTTTTCAAGTTTGAAATAGGCTTCTTTATAAAACTTTATAAACCTTTCTTGATTTGGCATATTCGTTTGAATATTGCCCATTTTATCGAGAAAAATTATATTTCCGGTAACATTTTCAGGCTGAACAAAATCGTCTTTTCTTAAATCTGGTATTTCTAATAAAATACCATCTAAAACCTCATTATCAGTTTCATTGAAAACCCCAGTCCAATAAATTGATAAATCTTCATTCAATGAATTAAAATAAATAAAAGGAACTGGATGTGTCTGGAACGATACTAAGTTTTCCAACAAGTCCGATAATTCTATATTAATATTTATAAGAAATTCTCTATCTGGAGGATTAATAATTGTTATTGATTTTTCGATGTTTATGTCATATGTAGTTGTTAAATAGAAAATAAATATTTTGGTCAACCTCCTATCAAATTCCCACCCTTGAAAATCAAAGAATATAAAATTGCTATTTTTTCGCTTAAGTTGTATATCTAGTTCTTCTAAACCCTTTGTATATAATTCTGATTTTGTAAAATTGTTTAATGTAATTTTATCCAATAATTCAAATAAACTAAGATAACTCTCTTTAGTCTTTACTGCTTTATTGATTTTATAATGTGGTTTTATACTAGTATAATTAAACTTTTTATGTTCAATTAAAGGAGGAATATAAATTGTTATGAAATTGCCATAAAAGTTATCTTCTTTACTACCAAATTCATTGCACGACTCATCAATGCTTTTATCAGAGTTAGAAAAATCGTAAAATATTTTGCCTCCACCACTTCTAATAATTATAAGACCTTTATATCTTTTTACAATGGATAATATATCAAATAACCCTCTTGGTATTATCTTTTCAATATTAGAAAACTTATGTGATATTGGATGCCTAGAACTATTGTGTTTAAATGCATACCTTAAAATATCATTTGGTTTATGATATATAGAATCTGTTAGATTATTATCTCTTAAATATTCATCTCTAATAGTCTCAATTATACTTGTTCCAAAATCAATAAATGAAAATTGAATTAATGGGTCATTTTTAAAGTTTCCGTTATTGTCTTTAAAAAAATTTATTGTCTCTGGAATTTCCTCTTCATAGAAATTAGATTCCAACCTTTCACTGTCATAATTAATTAATTTTTTCTTTAAAGAGAGACTTAAAAAAGCCCAGTTATTATCAGTATCAAATAGGTTCTTATTGAAATGATCTAAAAAATTTTCGTATAATTCCCTCGTGATTATAGCACTTAAGGTATTATGCAAAAATGGATGCTCACAATTATTCTCTTTAACTTTATCTTTTATTACATTATTGAGTAAATAAATTGGCTCAATTTCTTGTTTTAATAATTTAAAATCGTTGAAATTTTCAATTTTATTCAGAGTGATAAAAGGTGTGATTCCATACCTCTCAAAAAAAGTGTCATCTACGACAATATCAAATTTTTCTATTAAAGTATTAATACTAGAATTACTAGTAATATTGAAGTATATTTTAAGATCTTCATTAGCTGGAAGTATTTGATAAACTTTCCATATTTCCCAAAGCTGTATAATATTCTTAGCCTCACGGTGGTTAATCTCATTAAAGTTATCTTTAAATAATTTTACTTTGAAATCAATTTCTGTTTCAATTAGGTATTTCCATAAACTTGTAAGAAAAAGTAAGTTCTGATTAGATATCCATTCAACATTTGAAAGATCAAAGTTTATTTTTTTTCTTTTATTAAATTTTATTTCTTTAAAAACAACAGATGAAAATTCATCTATATGTTTTTCAGAAAATTTTTTATTGATAATAAAATCAATCATAGTTAAATTTAGAAATATTAAGGATTATTAATAAATATAATAAACACTAATCATTTTTTTAATTCCGTGAAATCGTGAACTATTTATTAATTAAGGGAATGTTTAAATATAATAAAATTTGTAAGAATTAGATTTTGGGTCGTACGTAATTATTTAGAATCCATTCCACACACATTTTCGCCACTACTCCACCCTTTACTCATGTACTTTCTATCTTATTAAATAGGTATTCGTGAATCTCGTGCCTCGATTTCAGAAAAAGAGTCTTCCATTAACATTGCAAAGAAACTTTTGGATTAAAATTTTTCAGAAACAGAAGTACTAACATGGGCTTTTAACCAAATCGAGTTTGCGAGATTCATGAGCTCATTAGTTTTAAAATAAAAATCTCGCGAATAAAGCCCATGTTTACATAACGCTAGTACATTATAGGACATTTTTAATATTTGATTATCTAGTGGATGATTAAATATTAAAACCAATTATTTCCGCCTGTTATAAGTGTAACTAGTAGTAGGCATTCAACCAGAAAAACGCAGGCTCAATTTCACATAAAATTTTAAAATTAAAAATTAGCTAATACTTCCTTTTTTAAGCGTACACTAATAGGAATTTTATATTCGCCAATAATAATTTCATTTTCTACAATTTTATCTACTTTATGTTTAGATACTATAAATGACTTGTGTGTTTGAATAAATTCACTTTCAGGTAATTGATCTTTAAAACTCTTTAGAGAAATATGTGTAATGGTAGACTCTTTTGATGTTATTACTTTGATATAATTTTGCATTGCTTCTACATATAGAATATCTTCTATAACTATCTTTTTAAGCTGTCTTTCGCTTTTTAAGAAAAGTATGTTTTTTTCATCCTTTTGGGCGTAATAACTGTTCACTTTATTAACGGCCTGCAAAAACCGTTTAAAAGAGATGGGTTTTACTAAATAATCTAAAACATTATACCCAAAACTCTGCAACGCATATTCTTTATATGCTGTAGTCATAATAATTGAAGGTGATTTTTTTAAGCCTTTTAGCCAATCCATACCTGATTGTATGGGCATATTGATATCTAAAAAAATTAAATCAATTTCATGGCTTTCGAGATAATGATTTGCTTGTAATACATTCTTACATAGCGCTACCACATGTAAAAACGAAATCTCTTTACAATAATCGTGAATGCCTTCTCTTGCGATCGGTTCATCATCTATGATTAAACAATTTAGTTGTTTCATTTTTTACTTTCTATAAATCTATAATCAAGTTTACCCTAAACCTCGAGTTTTCCTTATCTATGGTTAATTTGTGGGTATCCGGATATACCAATGACAAGCGTCTTTTTACATTTGTTAAACCAATTCCGCCAGCTGCTTTCTTATCAGTTACTACATCATAAGTGTTTGTACACATCAACGAGAGCTTACCTCCTATTTCTTTAATATTGATGTCTATGCTATTGTCATAATTGTTGGTGTGATTACTACAATGCTTAAACGAATTTTCTATAATCGGAATTAATAATAATGGAACAATTTTTTTTGTAGCATTCTCAAATTCTATATTGTAGAATAGCTGAATATCTGAACCCTTACGGGTTTTTTCCATTTTAATATATTGTAACACAAAGTCTAGTTCTTTTTCTAATATGATTTCGGTACCACTTTCATATAATTGATAGCGTAGTAACTCCGAAAACTGAAGCAAGGTATCTTTAGCTAAGGCATTATTTTTACCTATTAAGTGGTAAACACTATTAATTCCGTTAAACAAAAAGTGAGGATTTAACTGTGCCTTTAGATATTTTAATTCTACCCTAAATGATTCTTCTATTAAACGTTGTTTTTCTCTTTCAGATTTTTTGTGCGCATGCCTAAAGATATAATAAAAACCAGCAGCACTATAGATTAGGTTAACGAAAACGGTAACGCCGAAGTTATCCATAAATTCATCTGTATCATAGATTTCAAATAAATTATACAGTACATAATCAAAATAGGTTTCAACTACTGAAACGGTTATGCAAATAAATAAAGAAAGCACATAATATTTTATCTTTTTACTCTGCATAAAAATTTTTGGTACCAACCAAAATACTTGTATGTAAAACAAAAAGATATTAGTAAAAAGCCCATATAAATAGGCATAGGCTAAACTATTTTCAGAATCAGAGAAATTGCTAAATCCGTTCCATTCTGATTGTACTACAAAGGCAACCACCAAATAATTTAACACCCACACCAGCAGATGCAGTATTATTTTCTTTATTGATTTGGTTTTAGTCATTGCTATATTTTTCACAAAGAAACATATTAAATATTTGTAATTAAGAAATTCTAACGTTCATCAATAAATTCTGAACGGTCGTCAAATCCCCCCTACTCCAAGTCGTTTTTACCCATTTCTTTGCTCAAAAATTATAAACAAAATAAATCATGAAAAAAGTGTTCTTAAAAATAACAAATATAGATTGCAGTTATGCTCTTACCAATAGAGTACTAATTGTAATGTTTTCAATCCTTACATTCTCTTGTTCTAATGATGACGATGGAACACCTCCTAAGGTTATCCCTGAAATATCCCAAGATATTAAAGATTTAATTTATTTCAGAGGAGATGAAAAAGCAGAAACAGTAATGATACTTATACCTGGTGGTCCTAGTACCGAATTGGCTACAGATATAGTAGATGAGCTTGCACAAAATATTAGCCCGCAAGGCATTTTAACCGTAACCGTACATCAGGCTCAAACTCTAAATCCTAACATATTAGAAGGCAATGATATAACATTAGACCAAGCCATTAATTTTAATGCTGAAAGTGTAGAGAGGCTTTCTGAAGTGATGACCTATCTTAAAGATCAAGGTAGAATGGTTTATGTCGCTGGAATATCATTTGGCGCATTTGTAATGCAAGAGCTTATTGCGCAAAAAGGAATAGATATCGCCAATAAGTACCTTATTATTTCTGGTAGATTGGATATGAATGATATTATTTGGCAAGCTGCTGCAGAAGGAAGAAAAGGTTATTTTGAAAATGGGATTACCCCAATTGTAGAAGCAGAACCAGAACCAGACGCAATAGAAAGAAACCTCAATAGAATATCTGCCGGTTTTGCAATGAACAGATATACTCAACTTTTTAGTACCATAGATGACCTATCGAACATAACGTATATCTATGGAGAAAATGACGAAACGGTTGGCCGTCTGACCACTAACGAAGTACAGCTTTTACAATCGAAAAATGCAAATATACTTTCCGGAAATGGCGGTCATGATTTGCCTTTTGAGGGTTTTGTTGAACAGGGGTTTAGCGAAGCATTTGGAATAGTATTGCAACAATAGATAACATAACCACAATTAAAAAATGATAAAAATTAAATTAACAACACTGCTAGTGTTTACATCCTTAGTAAGTAATGTTTTTGCACAAGACGTATTAAAGCAACAAGATACGTTGAGGCAAGAATTTGAAATAAAAGTAATTACAAGCGTAGAATCTATAATACCTGATGGCTTAGGGAGATCGCGTTTAATTTCAGCTAATGACGAAAGAGACTATAAAAAATTTACCACTACGCAAACCAAAGATGACAATTCTAGAAATAAGTCTAAAAGAAAAGACATTAGAGTTAAGGATTTTGAAGAGACAAAACTATTGAACTTTTATAATGTTGCTGGTATACGCTTTCAGAATATAGCGGCTAATGATGCTATAATTTCCTCAAAACTAACTGCAATGATATCAGAAGGTTGGAACTTGGTTTTTGTGACAAGTGCTGTAGAAAGTGACGCAGGTGTAAACGACGGAAACGGCATTTTTATCACACGCTACATTTTTAAAAGAAAATTGAATTAAAAATAACTTGTATAAAATATAAATTATGAAAAAATTATTATTAATAACTGTTATTACGGTTTTAGGATTAGCATGTGCCAATGCTCAAAAAATTAAATTTGGCACAAAAGCAGGTTTAAACCTTGCATTTATTACAGGAGACGATACAGAAGACTTTAAACCCAATATAGATTTTCATTTTGGCATTATGGCAGAATGGAAAATTTCAGACAAATTTGGTTTACAACCCGAAATAGTTTATTCCAGACAAGGCTCTGATATAAACATTGAATCTGAAGGCAGAATTTCATTAAATTATCTAAATATCCCAATAATAGGGAAATACTATGTTACAAAAGGATTAAGCTTAGAAGCAGGACCTCAAATCGGTTATTTACTATCCACGAAAGGAGGTTCAGTTAACTATAAGGATTTTTTAAAATCAACAGATTATGGTGTTAATTTTGGCGTTGGTTACAAACTTGATAACGGACTCAATTTTAGTGCTAGATATAATCTTGGACTATCTAACATTAATGATGTAGACGGCTTTACAGATAAAAACAGAAATGGTGTTTTTCAACTATCTGTTGGCTATTTCTTTTAAAAAATTCCAAATTTTCAAAACCCTATTGAATCTACTGAGATATTTATTTTTTAAATATTTCAATCAATTAAAAATATAAAATCATGAAAAGAACAAAAACAACCTTATTACTTCTAACAATGTCATTTTTATTAATGAATTTTAGTTGTTCTACTAGTGATGATGAGATAAAAATTGATGATTTCTCTTCCCTTGATACAGAACTTATGGCAAGAGACTTTTCAGGTGTTGTTTTAGTCGCTCAAAATGACAACATCTTATTTAATAAAGCATATGGAAGAAAGAATAGTCAAGAAAATGGATTTAATGATACAAATACCATTTTTGATATGTGCTCTATAACAAAACAACTCACTGCTGCTGGGATTTTAAAATTAGAGATGCAAAATGAGCTTTCAGTCAATGATTGTTTATCAAAATACTTTGATACTGTTCCTAATGACAAAGAGAATATCACCATTCATCAGTTGCTTACACATTCTTCTGGTTTATCAGTTGCAATTGGTGGGGATTATGAAACCATTACTGAGGAAGAGTTTTTAGAGCAAGTTTTTGATAGCGAATTAATTAGTCCTGTTGGGGAAAGATTTAATTATTCTAATGTAGGCTATAGCTTGCTTGGCTTAATAATTGAAAAAGCTAGTGGAACGGATTATGAAAGCTTTTTAAGATCAGAGATTTTTGAACCTTCAAACATGTACCATACTGGTTATATAATTCCAGATTGGCAACAAAATGAAGTTGCCAACGGTTATTTCAATGGCGTTGAAGATAATAAGCCAAATGAAGAGAATTGGAGTGACAATGGGCCGTATCTCAATCTTAAAGGAAATGGTGGTATTCTAACACGAGCAAGTGACTTATTACTATGGAGCCAATCAATAATGAACAACACAGTACTAGATGAAGCAACTACATCTAAATATCTTTTTCCGCATTTCCAACCCACAAACATATATGATAGCTATGGATATGGCTGGGGAATTGAAAATAATGATTCAGAGAATAAGTTAGTGGTCCATGGCGGTGCCAGTGACTTGTTTACATCTGATATGTGGATCTACCCAAACAAGGGAATTACAATAATTGTACTGAGTAATGAATTTGAACAATCTGTATACACAATTGCAGGCGACATATCAAACTTTTTACTCTCTGAGTAAAAGTTCTACCTACAACAATATTCATGAGGATTCATAATATCAAATTCAAAAATTTTTAAATGTTCATAAAAACAAACGCAATCACTTTACTTCTATTCTTGTCTTTTAGTTGTGGTTTAAAATTGAATGAAGGATAAAATGTAAAGAGTTGTATCCAAATGCAATTATCCACAGGATAATTGCATTTCTATAGCCTAGAATATGGTCGTTCAACTCACCTATTGTTTAGACCAAAATTTTATGAGGCCTT
>CAZMDC010000042.1:0-16784 GCA_964565055.1 uncultured Polaribacter sp.
GTCCTGCACGCATTAAAGCTTTATCTAAAACATCTGCTCTGTTGGTTGCTGCTAAAACAATTACGTTTGTATCTGTACCAAAACCATCCATTTCTGTAAGTAGTTGATTCAGTGTGTTTTCACGCTCATCATTACCCCCTGTCATACTGTTTTTACCTCTTGCTCTACCTATTGCATCAATCTCATCAATGAATATGATAGAAGGTGATTTTTGCTGCGCTTGTTTAAATAAATCACGAACTCTAGAAGCACCTACACCTACAAACATTTCTACGAAATCTGAACCTGAAAGTGAGAAAAATGGAACACCAGCTTCACCAGCTACTGCTTTTGCTAACAAAGTTTTACCTGTTCCTGGAGGGCCAACTAACAAAGCTCCTTTTGGTATTTTACCTCCTAAAGAAGTATATTTTTCTGGACTTTTTAAGAAGTCTACAATTTCTTGTACCTCTTCTTTAGCTCCTTCTAGACCTGCAACATTTTCAAAAGTAGTTTTTACTTTAGTATCTTGATCAAACAATTTTGCTTTAGATTTACCAATGCTAAATATTTGACCTCCACCTCCAGAGCCACCTCCAGCACCTGACATTCTTTTCATAAAAAATAACCAAATAGCTATTAAAATAATAAAAGGTAAAAAACCAATGATTGCATCGAATATGCTTGTTCTTTCTTTATTATCTATATCTACAACTAGGTCTCTTTCTTGCTTTGCTTCAATAACGCTTTGCTCAAAAGTTCTTTGATCTCCAAAATTATATTCATACACTGCAGAACCTGGTCTGTAAAAAGTTGATGAAGTATATTTTTTATGTTTCTCTTTTTCTAAAGCTTCTTTAGTTAAAAAAATTTGAGCTACATCTTTGTTTACAACAACAATTTTTTTAATGTCGTTATCTTTTAAGATTTCATCAAATTTATTTTTTGAAATACTGTTAGAGGCTAAATCTCCACTATTAAAAAACTGTATAGCTATAATTGCAATAAAAATTGCTCCATAAATCCAATAAGAACTAAATTTAAATTTAGGCATATTAGATTTGTTTTCTTTATTTGAATCACTCATGTGTTATAAAATCAATAAGATTAAACTGGGTTAATTTCGGTGATTTTTGCATCACCCCAAAGGCTTTCAATATCATAATAATCTCTAACGTGCTTTTGAAAAATATGAACAACTACATTTACATAATCCATTAAAACCCACTCAGAGTTAGCTTGGCCTTCTACGTGCCAAGGCTTATCTTTAAGCTCTTTACTTACTACTTTTTGAACAGAACCAGAAATGGCGTTCACTTGTGTATTTGAATTACCAGAGCAAATTATAAAATAATCGCAAACGGTATTTTCTATTTCTCTTAAATCTAGTAATTGAATGTCTTCTCCTTTAACGTCATCAATCCCTTTTATAATTACAGCGATTAAATCATCTGTGCTTATTTGCTTTTTTATCATTAATATTTTCTCTAATTTAGTGCAAAGTTATTATTTTTTTGCGAGTTTTTTACGTATTATTGAAGTAGTTTACACAATATTTAACAATTGAAATTAATCAAACTTAGTGCCACTGATTCTACCAATTCTTTTTTAAAGGAGTTGTGTAAGGATTATATATTAGAAAATTTTACAACTGTTGTTGCAGATGAACAGACTAATGGGCGTGGCCAACAATCGAATTCCTGGGTATCAGAACCATTTAAAAACCTTACTGCCAGTATATTTATTACAGATTTGCATTTGGAAATTTATAATATTAAATACCTAACCTTTATTGCTAGCTTAGCTATTTACGATCTACTTGCTGATTATAATATTCCAGATATTTCTATAAAATGGCCAAACGACATTATGTCAGCAAACAAAAAAATATGTGGTATTTTAATAGATAATCGTATAAAAAGTCTAGAAATAAATTCCTGTATTATTGGTTTTGGATTAAATGTAAATCAAGAAAATTTTCCGAATTATTTAGATAATGTAACTTCATTAAAGAATTTAACGAATATAAATTACAGTTTAGATGAATTACTTTCTACTTTAATTAATAAAATGGAAAATAGAACAAAGCAATTATCCTTAAAAAAATTTATTGAACTAGAACAAGATTATTTAAATGTTCTTTATAAACTAGAGGTACCATCTATGTTTAAAGACAAAAATGGTGTTTTATTTATGGGTAAAATAAAAGGAATTTCTGAAATTGGAAACCTTCTTGTAGAAATTGAAAATGAAACTATAGCTGAGTTCGGTTTAAAAGAAATTTCTTTTGCCTAAATACTTTCTAAATTATCTGTTAAGGTTTCAATAAAGCTTGTTAATGGTTTTTTAACCATCATTGCCATCATTGCATTAAATTTTCCATTAAATTCTAATTGAACTTCACTAGATTCTTCATCAATAGCCTGAATATCTGCTACCAATTGAAAATCTAACTTACTACTTGCAGCACCTAATGTAATGTTAGAAAATGGAGTTTTTTCTTTTAAAACCAATCTAATTTCTGGCATACCTTTTAAACCAAAAATAAAAGAATCGCCATCAACTTCGAACTTTTGAATTGATGTTGGCATTAATTGTTCAAAGTTTTTTAAATCTGATAAAAATTCAAATACTTCTTGTTGAGATTTTTCTACTACTACTCTATTACCTTCTATATTCATTATTGATTCTTTATTGATTCCAATTACTTGGGTTAGCTCTCCATTCTTGCAAAGTACGTAATTCTTTCTGAGAAATATAATTGCTATCTAAAGCTTGTTCTAACAGGTTTTCGTAATTACTTAATGTTTTTAAATTAACATTTTTTTCCTTAAAATTTTTATCAGCTACATCAAATCCATAAGAAAAAATAGCTACCATTCCTTTTACAACTGCCCCAGCTTCTTTTAAAGCAGTTACAGCATTTAAACTGCTATTACCTGTACTTATCAAATCTTCGATAACTACTACGTTTTGCCCTTTTTCTAAATGCCCTTCAATTTGATTTTTTCTACCATGACTTTTTGGCTCTGGCCTTACATAAATAAAAGGTACACCCAATTCTTGAGCCACTAAAATACCAATAGCAATTGCACCAGTAGCTACACCAGCAATTACATCTGGCTTGCCATATTCTAATTCAACTATTTTAGCTATTTGTTCTTTTAAATAAATACGAACAGGTGGATAAGATAAAGTTATCCTATTATCACAATAAATAGGAGATTTCCAACCAGAAGCCCATTGAAAAGGCTTGTTAGGACTCAATTTTATCGCTTTTATTTGCAATAAAAGTTCAGCTGTTTTTTTTGAAGTATCTTTGTTCATAACCATAGCGCAAATGTATAAAGTTTTTGTAAATGATAGCCCAATAATTTTAACATCTTCATTAGAAAATGAAAATAATTTTCCAACATACTTATTTACAGATATTATCTTTGAAGATGTGCTCAAAAAATTAGATAAAGATTCAATTAAAGGAATAAATCTAGTTTCTAAAAATCTAGAAAAAGATTGGACAAGCTTCCTAAAAAACTTAAAAATTGTTCCTGCAGCAGGTGGTTTGGTTTTAAATGATAAAAAACAAATACTCTTTATTTACAGAAATAATATTTGGGATTTACCTAAAGGAAGAATTGAAAAAGGCGAGTCTATAAAAAATGCAGCAATAAGAGAAGTTGAAGAAGAATGTGGAATTTTTAATTTAACAATCAAACAAAAATTGACCACTACTTATCATATTTATCATCAAAATGGTGTGAAACTAAAAGAAACTCATTGGTTTTTAATGCATTCTAATTATAGCCAACCTTTAAAACCTCAACTAGAAGAAGGTATTACAGAAGTTGTTTTTAAAAATGAAGCTGAAATTAAACTAGCCCTAAAAAATACTTACGCCAATATTAAAATTGTGTACGATACTTTTAAAGAACAATAGTTTTCTAAAAAAACATTCTATCTTTGCCCACTTAAATTTTTAAAAGTAATGACTAAGTTTTTCCAAAAAATTACGCCTAATGCCAAAGACGATGTTTTAGCAGGTATTACAGTTTCACTAGCTATGATTCCTGAAGTAGTTGCATTTGCGTTTGTAGCACAAATAGATCCTTTAATGGCGCTTTCTGGAGCATTTATTATAGGGTTAATCACTGCTATTTTTGGAGGTAGACCAGGGTTGATTTCTGGAGCTGCTGGTGCTGTTGCTGTAATTTTTGTACACATGATTTCAGAAGGGCATACAAAAGGTATGTTACTTGATCAACCTATAGAAAATATGGGTTTTTTCTATTTAATGGCCTGTGTTATTCTTATGGGAATTATTCAAATTTGTGCAGGATTTTTTAAACTAGGTCGTTTTGTTAGGTTAATTCCGCATTCTGTAATGATGGGTTTTGTAAACGGTTTATCTATCGTAATTTTTATAGCTCAGGTAAAAATGTTTTCACATAAATCTTTAGTGGTAACAAATGAAGGAGTTAAAACTTACGAAAACACCTTTATGCAAGGCTCAGAATTGTACACCATGCTTGGCTTAGTTTTGTTAACTATGGCAATAATGTGGTTGTTACCTAAAGTTACCAAAAAACTTCCTGCAGCATTAACTGCCATTTTAACTACTACTTTTATTGTAATTGGTTTTAATATTGATGTTTCTACAGTTGGCTCTTATATTATAGAAGGTGGAGGAACTGGATTAAAAGGAGAATTCCCTACACCAAACTTAGAACTTTGGCAAAACCTACCTCTTAATTTAGATACACTTAAGTTTATTGCATTACCTGCGTTTTTAGCAGCATCAGTTGGTTTAATAGAAACATTAATGACTATGAATCTGGTTGATGAACTAACAGAAACCAGAGGAAATGGAAATAGAGAATGTATTGCACAAGGTTCTGGAAATATTATTTCTGGTTTGTTTGGGGGTACAGGTGGTTGTGGAATGATAGGTCAAACAGTTATTAATATAAATGCTGGTGGAAGAGGAAGATTATCTGGAGTTATGATGGCTGTAACTTTACTAATTTTTATACTTTTTACTGATAAATATATAGAAATGGTACCTATTTCTGCATTAGTTGGTGTAATGTTTATGATGGTTATAGAAACTTTTGCTTGGTCTAGTTTTAGAATTTTAAAGAAAATACCAAAATCTGACGCTTTTGTTTTAATTGTAGTTTCTACAGTTACCGTTTTTGTAGATTTAGCTGTTGCTGTTTTTATTGGTGTTATAATTTCTGCACTAGTATTTGCTTGGGAAAATGCAAAAAAGATTAGAGCTCGTAAACGTTACAAAGAAGATGGTACAAAAATTTATGAAATTTGGGGACCTCTTTTCTTTGGAAGTATTTCTGCTTTTAATGATAAATTTGATATAAAAAATGATCCAGAAAATGTAGAAATAGATTTTGTAGAGTCTCGTATTTCTGATCATTCTGCAATAGAAGCCATATTTGCTCTGGTTGAAAAATACCATGCAGCCAATAAAAAAATAACACTAAAACACTTAAGTGAAGATTGTAAGGTTTTATTGTACAAAGCAAGCCCAATTTTTACTGATATTATTGAAGAAGATATTGATGATCCTCGTTATCATTTGGCTGCAAATCCAGAGAAATTTCCAAAACCTTTAGGCGAGTATAAGTTTTAAAACAAATACTCGCAAAAGTTTAGAAAACAAAACTCATCACCTTAGAAAAAGTTATTACCTTACCTTAAAAACAGGCAAACGCAAATGAGCCTTTTCGTAATGTGGTGAGTTTTTGTATATAAAGTCTAATTGCATTCTTGGGTTTTTCGCAAAGTTTTCATCAGTTGACAACTTCGTATCAAACTCCTTTTGTAAATCAGTATTTTCTTTTAAAAGTTCCTCTGCAATATCTTCAAATACATAAGCAGAATAGCCTTCTTTTTGCTGTAAAATAGTATCAAAAAAGTTCCAATTAAAAAAAGAATCTGTTGCTTCTGCTTCTAAGGTTTCTAGTAAATAGCGTACTTTATTTTGATTTGTTGGTATATATAAATCACCTTTTCTAAAATTGACACTTTCTGTAGTTTTTGAAATCTCTGTGTTGTAATGTAAATAATGACCTTCATAAGGTGCGTTTCTACTTTTAAAATCTTTTATGTGGTTTACCTCTACTGTTACTGTAGTGTCTTTTGCAAAAGTTGAATATTCTATATAATTATGATCTAACCTTTCAATAACTTCGTGCCAACCTTGAGGTAAAATATATGCAGTAGGAATTTCGATTTCTTTGGTAACCATAAATTCATCAAAATAATTGGTTTCTTTTTCAAATGGTTTTGTAGTATCATAAAATAATCTTTTCCCATTGGTAACTTTACTATCTACATAAGACGCTTCAAAGCCTTTAAAGTTTAACACTCGAGATTTTTCTCTATCAACTTTAAACTGAATTGGATATGTTTTCTTTGCCAAAATAGCATCTACAGCATTTTCTCTTAAACTTTTAATTTTTTCAGAATTTTCTTCGGTAAAATCAAAAGCAGAAATCATAAGCTCATAAGTTTGTTCTACTCTTATTTTGTAAGGTTTCAACATGTGTGTTTCTACCATTAAACCTAGGGTATTAAACAAAGTTGTATAGCCTGTTGAATATCTTGGAGAATCGAAAAACTGAGAAAAACCAGCTTCTGGTGTATTGCCCCAAACATTTACATAAGGTGTAATAGGAATTCCTTTATTTTCTAAAGATTTTTCTATTTGAGGACGCATCTCATTTTGTAAAAATGCACCTAAATCTCCTCCTAACTTATTGTGTTGTGTAAATAAATGTGTAATGGCATATTGGTAATCTGCACCATTACTTACATGATTGTCTATAAATACATCTGGATTTACAGTATGAAAAATCTCTGCAAATGTTGCTGCATTTTTAGAATCTTGTTTTATAAAATCTCTATTTAAATCGTAATTTCTAGCATTTCCTCTAAAACCGTATTCTAAAGGTCCGTTTTGATTTGTTCTTGTATGTGCATTTCTATTTAAAGCACCTCCAACATTGTACACAGGAATTACACAAATAATAGAATTTTCGTATTTTTTTTGAAGTGAATCATTTTGAACGATATCTCTTAAAAGCATCATTGACGCATCAATTCCATCAGATTCTCCTGGATGAATTCCGTTATTGATTAAAATTCTATTTTTGGGTGAGTTTTTAATTTCATCAACATTATAAATTCCTTCTTTATTATACACCACTAAATGTAGTGGTTCACCTGAATCTGTTTGTCCAAATGAAAACAACGAAATTTGATGATGTGCTTCTGCTAAATTATCAAAATATGTAATAACATCTTTATATTCTGGAGTTTCTGTACCTTCTGAAGTTTCAAAAAGTGTTTTAAAATCTGCTTGTTTTTTTGATGAATCATCACAAGAAAACGCAACAAAACAAAGTAATATTAGTTGAAAAAAGGTAGTTGATTTTAATTTCATAATTATTTAATTCTTACAGTATTTGGTACTAGTTTGGTATAATCTCCATTATTTCGAATTACATCTCTTACAATTGAAGAAGAAATATAAGAAGTGCTGGCTGCAGTTAATAAGAAAACAGTTTCAATAGGAGCTAAATCTCTATTGGTATGCGCAATTGCTTTTTCAAACTCAAAATCTGCAGGATTTCTTAACCCTCTTAGAATAAAATCGACATTATTCTTTTGACAAAAATCTACAGTTAAACCTTTATAGGTTACCACCTTTATTTTAGGTTCATCTGCAAAAGAGTTTTGTATAAATATTTTACGTTCTTCTAAAGAAAACATGTATTTTTTATCAGCATTTACACCAATAGCAATAATTAATTCATCAAAAAGATGAACACCTCTTTTAATAATATCTATATGGCCTAAAGTTATTGGATCAAAAGATCCTGGAAAAATTGCTTTTTTCATGTGTTGATGTTTAACTATTTATAACTTCAAAAGTTCAATTATCAAAAAACTAAACCTTTAAAGAATTCAATTCTAATTAAGAGCACTTTCTATAGCATTCTCAAAAAGTTCTTCTAAAGAAATTCCTGCAGCTTGTGCTTGTTGAGGCAAAATACTTGCTTCTGTTAAGCCTGGCACTGTATTTATTTCTAAAAAATGAGGTTCATCATTAACAAAAATATACTCGGCTCTAGAAAAGCCTTTCATATTTAAAACCTGATATACTTTTTTTGCAACAACTTCTACTTTTGCTTGTTGAGACGCAGATATTCTTGCTGGTGTAATTTCTTGAGATTTTCCTTCATATTTGGCTTCATAATCAAAAAAGTCGTTTTCTGAAACTATTTCTGTAAGTGGCAAAACTTTAATTTCATTTTTGTGTTGAATAACGCCTGCTGAAACTTCTGTGCCATCTAAAAAGGACTCAATTAAAATAGAACTGTCTTCATTGTAGGCAATTTCAATTCCGTTTAAAACCTCTTCTTTTGTATACGCTTTAGAAATACCATAACTAGAACCAGCATTATTTGGTTTAATAAAACAAGGCAAGCCAACTTTTGCAATTATTGCATCTGTATTAATAGCATCACCTTTATTTAAATATACAGAAAGAGCTGTTTTTATACCATAAGCTTTAACCACGCTTAATGTATCTCTTTTATTAAATGTTAATGCCATTTGATAAAAAGGTGCAGAAGTATGAGGTATGTTTAGCAACTCTAAATATGCCAAAATCATCCCATTTTCTCCAGGATTACCATGAATGGCATTAAAAACACAATCAAAAGATATTTTTTGATTGTTTATATTAAAAGAAAAATCATTTTTATTGATGTTATATTCTTCTAAATCATCTGTAACAACAACCCATTTTTCTTCTAAAATATGTACTCTGTAAGGGGTGTATTTCTCTTTGTTTAAATGGTTATAAACCACATTTCCACTTTTTAAAGAGATGTTTACCTCAGATGAATAACCACCCATTATTATGGCAATATTTTTTTTCATCAAAATATAATATTTACACAAATTTATCAAAATATAAATAGAAACTGCAACGTTTAGTTTTTATATCTTTGTCATCAATCAAAAAACATTTTATGTCTATTTTTCAATTTCTTAAAAGCAAGTCGTTTTTTAAACAAATTGCTATTGCAGTAATAAGTTTATTTGTGCTTTTTTTCGTTTTAAAATTTTGGCTAAATATTAATACTAATCACGATCAAAAAATACAAGTTCCAGATTTACATAAAATGACAATTAGTGAAGCAGAACGAAAGCTAAATGAGCTTGAATTAGATTATAAAGTTATTGATAGTGCAAGTTATAACCCAGATTATCCTAAGAAATCTGTGATAGAACAATCTCCAGAAGGTGGTGATTTTGTAAAGGAAAAAAGAAAAATTTACCTTACTTTAAATCCTTCTAAGTATAGAGATATTACCATCCCTAATTTAAATGGAAGAACTAAAAGACAAGCTATTTCTGAACTACAAGCAATTGGTTTTATTGTTGGTACAGAATATACTTATGTAAAAGATATTGGTAAAGATGTTGTAAGAGGCCTTAGACATGATGGGAAAATTATAAACCCAAATGATAAATTACCAAAAAACTCAATTATTGAGTTGGTTTTAGGTGATGGAAACAGGTAATAAATAGCTATAAATTAAAAAGCATTGAACGAAAATAAAGATTTAGAGTTAGAAAATGATGATTTATACGAACATCATAAATTTACTGCTGCTGTTGGGCAAATACCTTTAAGAGTTGATAAATTCTTGATGAATTTTATAGAAAACGCTACTCGTAATAAAATTCAACAAGCAGCAAAAGCAGGTAATATTCTAGTAAATGACGTGGTTGTAAAATCTAATCATAAAGTAAAACCAAATGATGTTGTAAAGGTTGTTTTAACTTACCCACCAGCAGAAAATCTATTGGTTGCAGAACAAATAGATTTAGATATTGTTTATGAAGATGATACAGTTATAGTTGTTAATAAACCTGCAGGAATGGTTGTGCATCCAGGTCATGGAAATTATTCTGGAACCTTAGTAAATGGTTTAATTTATCATATAGAAAATTTACCTACAAATTCTAATGAAAGACCAGGTTTGGTGCATAGAATTGATAAAGATACGAGTGGATTGTTAGTGGTTGCCAAAACTGAATTTGCAATGGCACATTTATCAAAACAATTTTTTGATAGAACTACAGAACGTTTATATTATGCTTTAGTTTGGGGAAATATAGAGGAAGATGAAGGAAGAATTGAAGGAAATATTGGACGTAGTTTAAAAAATAGATTACAAATGGCTGTTTTTCCTGAGGGTGATTTTGGAAAACATGCAGTAACTCATTTTAAAGTTCTAGAACGTTTAACCTATGTAACTTTAGTGCAATGTAAACTAGAAACAGGTAGAACTCATCAAATTAGAGCGCATTTTAAACATATTGGTCATACTCTTTTTAATGACGAAAGATATGGAGGAAATGATATTTTGAAAGGAACAACCTTTACTAAATACAAGCAATTTGTTCACAACTGTTTTAAAGTTTTACCAAGACAAGCTTTACATGCAAAAACGTTAGGTTTTACACATCCAAAAACAGGTGAATTTCTACGTTTTAACTCAGAAGTTCCAAAAGATATTTCAGAATGTTTAGAAAAATGGAGAACGTATTCAGAACATTCTAAAGAAGAAATTGAATAATCAAGAACCCAAAGTATATAAAACCCATTCTAAAAATAGAATGGGTTTTAATTTTTTTAATCAACTTTTTCTAACAACACCCAGAACCTGGAGCACAAGAATTATTTTGCAAATCTGATATTTTAATTCTTGGTTTTTCTGCTGGAATTCCACATGCATCTAATGCCAAGCAAGCTGTTAATTTAGAAGTTAGTAAAAAATTAGTTCCATCAAAATCTAAGTTATATTTTCCAATAGTGTCTTTTCCTTGGTATTCTACTTCAATTTCTAAATCTTCGAATTCAAAAATTTTTTCAGACAATTCTATAATATTAAGTAATTTTTCAGGATGCAACCTGTGGTTATAATCTTGCGCTTCCCATAATTGAAAATTAATTACAGTTTCGCTTCTTACCTTACCACCACAATCTATAAAATCTTTTTGCACCTTGCCTACTTCTGTTACATGAAAATGTTCTAGAACTAAATTACCATTTGGCAATTGAAAACCTATAGAACTCAGCTTTTGTAAATGTTTTTTTATTGTTGATAGTTTCATTACTCTTTTGTTTTAAAACAATTCAATTGATTTATTTTATTAATTGTAATATTACGATTAATTGTTTACATAAAAAAATATCCTTAAAATAACTTTTCAACCAATCTTGTTTTTTTTTGTTTTGTCTTTGTATTTATTGTAAAATCTACAACTCCTAAAACTAAATTTTCTTCAGTTACCACTTCTACTTTCCAACTCCCTTTCCAAACATTACTTTTATAAGTATATCCTCTAAAACCAGAAGTTCTTCCGCCAATAATTATGTAACCTATATCTTCTATGGTTTTCCATTCATCTATATCTTCATCAAACCATTTCCATCTGTGGTATATTTTCTTCTTTAAATCTGTAGGTGCAAAAATAGAAGTAAACACATAAACTGGCTCATTTGGAAGTTTAATAAAATCTGTTTTATGATCTTTCCAAAAATAAAACCATTCATCAACTTCGTAAGTTACTTTATAATTACGCTCAATTTTTTCTAAATTATAAGCTACCAAACCTTTATCTAAAGCCAAAGGAACAGGAGGAATTAAATTAAAGAAATATGCTACATTTATAAATGTGTAAATACTAAAAATGAGCAATAGCATTTTCCACTTTACAATTTCTGTTTTTTGAAAAACGGCTGATTTATAAACCAAAAAAATTAATGAGAAAGTAATTATAAGACTTAAAATACCAGAAACTACAAAAATAGTTGTATTCATTTCTTTTATGATAACTGGCACAAAAAAACTTAAAAATATAAAATTGACAAAAAAATAGAATGCAAACTGAAGGTATTTATTAGAAATTCGTTTTCGTAAAAACTCATTGGCAATAAATAATAAAATTAATATAAAAAAGAAGGTTGCTGTTCTTGATAATGAAACACTTCTTGAAAAATAGATAACATACGCACTAGATAAACCTCCTAAAAAAAACTGTATAGCTAAAGGTATATAAACTCCATATTTTCTTAAAAATTTACGTTGAGATTCTTCTAAATTTACAGCATTATACAAATAAATACTTATGGTTAATAAAACCATATGTGTACTTAATATTATATTATCATACAGCCTATCTATTCTTCCTAAAGTTAGAGAATCCCATATAAAACCAGCTATAAAGAAAAAAAGTGGGGCATATTTTTTATGCTTTCTAATAAAGACATGAAACGTACTTTCTTTATATTTAAATAGTAATTTTTTCATGAAATACTAAAAGTAAAAATTTATAACAGTTAATTTATTTAAAAAGCAATAGTATAAATTATTTCAATAGAAACATCAATAATACAGACTATTAAATTGATTATACATTTTATATGATTTGTATATTTACGTAGCTAAAAGTAGTACATTATTTTTTAAAAAAAGTAAAAATGAAAATCATTATATCTCCAGCAAAATCTTTAGATTTTGAAAATAAAGCCTCTACAAACTTACATACACAACCACAGTTTCTAGAACAATCAGAACAGTTAAATAAAAAACTTAAAACACTATCAAAGAACAAATTGGCAGATTTAATGTCTATTTCTGATGACTTAGCCTCATTAAATTACGATAGAAATCAAGCATGGGAAACTCCATTTTCGAAAGACAATGCAAAACAAGCCATTTATGCTTTTACTGGAGCCGTTTTTCAAGGAATTGATGTTACCACAATAAAAGAAAATAAAATACCTTTATTACAAGAAAATTTAAGAATATTATCTGGTTTGTATGGTCTTTTAAAACCTTTAGATTTAATTCAACCCTACAGATTAGAAATGGGTACAAAATTAAAAGTAGGCAGAAAAGATAATTTATATAAATTTTGGGATACCACACTTGCAGAAGCTTTAAACAAAGAATTAAAAGAAGATGAATTGCTAATCAATTTAGCTAGTACAGAATATTTTAAAGCACTTCCTAAAAAAGCTTTAAAAGTGCCTATGATTACTCCAGTTTTTAAAGATTTTAAAAATGGAAAGTATAAAACAATAATGACTTATGCTAAAATGGCAAGAGGTCATATGGTTCGTTATATAATAGATAATAACGTACAAACTATTGATGAATTAAAAGGTTTTGATATAGAAAATTATCGCTTTTCAGAAGAAATGTCTAAAGGAAATGAAATTGTTTTTACAAGATAAAAAAGTAAGCTTCTTACTGTTCCAATAACTAAACCATTAACAATCTACCATTCTTACAGTAACTGCTAAACCTCCTTCAGAGGTTTCTTTATAATTTTTATTCATATCTTTTGCAGTTTCCCACATAGTGTCTATCACTTTATCTAAATGAACCAAAGATTCTTTTGGGTTGGTTTCTAATGCAATTTCTGCAGCATGTATAGCTTTAATTGCACCCATCGAATTACGTTCTATACAAGGCACTTGAACCAAACCACCAATAGGATCACAAGTTAACCCTAAATGATGTTCCATTGCAATTTCTGCTGCAGATAAAGATTGAGCTGGAGTACCTCCTAACATTTCTGTTAAAGCTGCTGCAGCCATTGCTGATGAAACACCTATTTCTGCTTGACAACCACCCATTGCTGCAGATATTGTTGCATTTTTTTTGAATATACTACCTATTTCACCTGCAACTAGCAAGAATTTTTTAATATGATTAAAATCGGCTTCATGATTTTCTATCACTAAATAATACATCAATACAGCTGGTATTACACCTGCACTTCCATTTGTTGGTGCAGTTACAATTCTTCCTAAAGATGCATTCACTTCATTTACAGAAAGCGCAAAACAGCTTACCCATTTTAATATTTCTCTAAATTTAACTTCAGAACTTCTAATTGCTGTAATCCATTCTTTAGGGTTAGAATATTCAGCATCTTTTATTAATTTTTTATGCGTATCAAAAGCACGTCTTTTAACATTTAATCCCCCAGGAAGTTTCCCTTCTGTATGACAGCCTATGTACATACATTCTAACATAGTTTCCCAAATACGATTTAACTCAAAATCTATTTCTTTTTCAGATTTTAGCTCCAATTCATTTTTAAGTACAATATCAGAAATTAACAAATTATCTCTTTCACAATATTCTTCTAATTGAATAGCTCTGTTTACAGGATAAGGAAAATTCTTTTTGTTAATTTCTATTTCATCTTCTAAGTTGTCATTTTCTTGAACTATAAAGCCTCCTCCAATAGAGTAATAAATTTGTGTGGATACTTCTTCTCCATTTGCAAAACCTCTAAATTTAATTCCATTAGAGTGAAAAGGTAAAAACTCTCTATTAAACGTAATACTGTTTCTTGGGAATTTAATTTTTTTACCTCCTTTAAAATATAGTTCTTCTTGCGTATTAATTCTTTCTACAATAATAAAGATATCTTCTATAGGTATATATTCTGGGTCAGCCTCACTCAACCCTAATAATACTGCTAAATCTGTTGCATGTCCTTTACCTGTTAAAGAAAGTGACCCATATAAATCAACTTTTATTTCATCAATACTATCAAATTTATTGTTTTTTCTTATTTTTTGAATCCAAGTTTGCGCAGCTCTCCAAGGGCCTAGAGTATGAGAACTAGAAGGACCAATACCTATTTTGAGCATATCAAAAACACTAATAAATTGAGACATCTTAAACCGATTAAATATTTAGGTGTAAATGTAAAAAATCCAACTCAATGAGTTGGATTTTTTTATAATAATTAAAGCAATTTCGCTTACATTCCGTAAACTGATTCTTTATCAAATTTTTTCACTAGCATATAATATACAACAGCTCTATATTTTTTTCTTTCAGATTTCCCTATCCTCTCCATAACTTCCTCAATTCCTTCATCTAAATCTTTAGAATCAGATAAACCTAATTTTTTAATTAAAAAATTATTTTTAACGGTTGCTAATTCTTTTGCATCAGAACCAGAAACAGTTTCTGCATCTGCTTTATAAATAGATGGTCCTAGCCCTTTTGTTACAGCTGCTAATAACTCTGTATTAGAACGTAGGTTTCTATCGTCCATAAATTGTTTGTATAAAGCAACTTTTTCGTCAAATTTACTCATAATTTGGTTTTTAGATTAATAAAATATATGATTTACTATTAAAGTACCAACCAAATATAAGGAAATTAAAACTGATTTTAAATCAAAAAATCACCTATTATTTTAAAGAAATTGTGTCAAATTGTCATAACATCTTATTTGTTCTAGGAAATTACTGACATTTTTCTAAGAAAAAACAGTTGGCACACCCTTTGACTAATAGTAACTGTAAAATTGAAAAACAAAATTTAATTAAAATAAATATTATGAGTAAAATTATAGGAATTGATTTAGGAACAACCAACTCATGTGTTTCTGTAATGGAAGGTAATGAGCCAGTTGTAATTCCAAATGCTGAAGGAAAAAGAACTACACCATCTATTGTTGCCTTTGTAGAAGGAGGAGAACGTAAAATTGGTGATCCTGCAAAAAGACAAGCAGTTACTAACCCAACAAAAACAGTTTATTCTATTAAACGTTTTATGGGTAATAAGTACTCTGAATCTAAGAAAGAAGCAGAGCGTGTACCATATAAAGTAGTTAAAGGAGATAATGATACTCCTAGAGTAGATATTGATGGACGTTTATATACTCCTCAAGAATTATCGGCTATGATTCTTCAAAAAATGAAGAAAACGGCTGAAGACTATTTAGGACAAGATGTATCTGAGGCTGTAATTACTGTACCAGCATATTTTAATGACGCACAACGTCAAGCTACGAAAGAAGCTGGTGAAATCGCTGGATTAAAAGTAAGACGTATTATCAATGAGCCTACTGCAGCAGCATTGGCTTATGGATTAGATAAAAAATCTACAGATCAAAAAATCGTTGTATTTGACTTTGGTGGTGGTACACATGACGTATCTATCTTAGAATTAGGAGATGGTGTATTTGAAGTATTATCAACTGATGGTGATACACACTTAGGTGGTGATGATGTAGACGAAAGAATTATAGATTGGTTAGCTGAAGAATTTATAGCTGATGAAGATATGGACTTACGTAAAGACCCAATGGCTTTACAACGTCTTAAAGAAGCTGCTGAAAAAGCTAAGATTGAGTTATCATCTTCTGCACAGACAGAGATTAACTTACCATATGTAACAGCAACAGCAAGTGGACCAAAGCACTTAGTACGTACATTAACACGTTCTAAATTTGAGCAGTTAATTGACGATTTAGTTAAAAGAACTATTGAGCCTTGCCAAGCAGCATTAAAATCTGCAGGATTATCAAAATCTGATATCGATGAAATTATATTAGTAGGTGGATCTACACGTATTCCAGCGGTACAGCAAGCAGTAGAAAAATTCTTTGGAAAAGCGCCAAGTAAAGGTGTAAACCCAGACGAAGTTGTATCTTTAGGAGCAGCAATTCAAGGTGGAGTTTTAACTGGAGATGTTAAAGATGTATTACTTTTAGATGTAACACCTTTATCATTAGGTATCGAAACAATGGGTAATGTAATGACAAAACTTATTGAAGCTAATACTACAATTCCAACTAAAAAGTCACAAGTGTTCTCTACAGCAGCAGACTATCAACCTTCAGTGGAAATCCACGTATTACAAGGTGAACGTGCCATGGCAGGA
>CAZMDC010000043.1:0-16617 GCA_964565055.1 uncultured Polaribacter sp.
TTGTTCTTACAAAAGCAGGTCCTTTACCTGGTTTTACATGTAAAAACTCTACTATTTTATAAATATCATTGTTATATCTGATACATAATCCGTTTCTAATATCTGATGTTGTTGCCATTTATTTATTTTAATTTGCTTTGTAATATCCTTTCATTATTCCTCTATGAGAATCTTTTATAAATTGTATAATTTCATCTCTTTCGGGTGTTGCTTCCATTTCTGCTTCAATTATATCTATTGCTTGTGTATAGTTATAATTTTTTTGAAATAGAATTCTAAATATATCTTGAATTTCTCTAATTTTTTCTGTGGTAAAGCCTCTTCTTCTTAGGCCAACTGAATTTATACCTACATAAGACAAAGGTTCTCTTGCTGCTTTTACAAAAGGAGGAACATCTTTTCTTACTAAAGAGCCACCTGTTACAAATGCATGATTACCCACAGATGCAAATTGATGTACAGCAACCATACCTGCTAAGACCACATTGTCTCCAATAGTTACATGACCTGCAAGTGTGGTGTTGTTTGAAAAGATGCAATTAGCACCCACAAAACAATCATGAGCAATATGACTATAAGCCATAATTAAACAATCGTCTCCAATAATAGTTTTCATTCTATCTTTAGTACCTCTGTTGATGGTAACACATTCTCTAATGGTTACATTATCACCTATTTCTACGGTTGTTTCTTCATCATCGAATTTTAAGTCTTGAGGAATTGCAGAAATAACAGAACCTGGAAAAATTCTACAATTTTTACCAATTATTGCACCTTCCATAATGGTTACATTCGATCCTATCCAAGTTCCTGATCCTATGGTTACGTTATTATGAATAGTTGTAAACGGTTCAATTACCACATTTCTGGCAATTTTTGCTTGGGGATGTACGTAAGCTAATGGTTGATTCATAAGTTATTTTTTCTTGGCTATTTGTGCCATTAATTCTGCTTCTGCAACTAATTTACCATTGGCGTAAGCATAAGCTTGCATATGGCAAATTCCTCTTCTAATAGGTGTAATTAATTCTGCTTTAAAAATTAAAGTATCACCAGGTAAAACTTTTTGTTTAAATTTTACATTATCCATTTTCATGAAATACGTTAAATAGTTTTCTGGATCTGGAACTGTACTTAGCACTAAAATACCACCACATTGCGCCATTGCTTCTACTTGTAAAACACCTGGCATAACTGGAGCTCCTGGAAAATGACCTACGAAAAAGTTTTCGTTCATAGTTACATTTTTCATACCAACAACATGTTTGTCTGATAGCTGTAAAATTCTGTCTATCATTAAAAACGGTGGTCTGTGAGGTAAAATGTCCATAATTTGATGAATATCCATTAATGGAGTATCATTCAAATCATAAGCAGGAATATTATTTCTTTTTTCAGCTTTTATAATTTTAGCTAATTTTTTAGCAAATTGAGTATTTACTAAATGGCCAGGCTTATTTGCAATTACTTTACCTTTGATACGTGTGCCTACCAAAGCTAAATCGCCAATAACATCTAATAATTTATGACGAGCAGCTTCGTTTGCCCAATGTAAAGTAAGATTATCTAAAATACCATTTGGTTTTACAGCAATATCATCTTTTTTAAATGCCTTTTTTAGCTTTTGCATTGTACTGTCAGATAATTCTTTATCAACATATACAATTGCATTATTTAAATCGCCTCCTTTTATTAAATCATTTTCTAATAACATTTCAATTTCGTGTAAGAAACTAAATGTTCTAGCATCAGCAATTTCTTCTTTAAAATTAGCTATATTTTCTAAAGTAGCATTTTGAGTACCTAGTATTTTTGTACCAAAATCTACCATAGTTGTAACTTGATATTGATCTGAAGGCATTAAAATAATTTCGCTTCCAGAAATTTCATCTTTATAAGAAATGATTTCTTTAACTACATATTCTTCTATTTCAGCTTCCTGTTCTTGGATACCTGCTTTTTCTAGAGCTTCAATAAAATATTTTGAAGAACCATCCATAATTGGTGGTTCTGAAGCGTTTACTTCTATTAACAAATTATCGATATCTAACCCTACTGCTGCTGCAAGCACATGTTCTGAAGTTTGAATTTTAACTCCGTTTTTCTCTAAATTTGTTCCTCTTTGTGTAGTTACAACATATTCTGCTTTTGCTTCAATTGTTGGTTTACCTTCTAAATCTACTCTACTAAAAGCAAAACCGTGATTAATTGGTGCTGGTTTTAGTGTCATAGAGACAGTATTACCTGTGTGTAATCCTACACCAGATAATGTAACTTCTTTCTGTATTGTTTTTTGTTTCTTACTCATTACTTTAATCTTTTGCTTGAGTACTAATTTCTTTTTCTATTTTATTGATTGATGCTGCCATTTTAGGTAAGTTTTTAAAATGGATATAACTTTTATTAAATTCAGGAAAACTAAATGCAGGTGTCCCTTTTACGATTACATTATCTTTTAAACTTTTTGTAACGCCAGACTGTGCTTGTATTTTTACACCATTTCCTATAGTAATATGACCTGTAATACCAACTTGACCACCAATCATGCAATTTTTACCTATTTTTGTAGAACCAGCAATACCAGTTTGAGCTGCAATAACAGTATTTTTGCCCACTTCTACATTGTGTGCAATTTGTATTTGATTATCTAGCTTTACTCCTTGTCTTATTATTGTAGACCCTAAAGTTGCTCTATCTATTGTAGAACCAGAACCAATATCTACATAATCTTCAATAATTACATTACCAATTTGTGGAATAGCTTTAAAATGCCCTTCTTCATTTGGGGCAAAACCAAAACCATCTGAACCAATAATACAGCCTGAATGAATTTTACAATGATTACCAATTTGTGTTTCTGAATAAATTTTTACACCAGAAAATATTACACAATTATCGCCAATTGTTGTATTGTCTCCAATATATGTGTTTGGATAAATTTTTACATTTTTACCAATAGTTACATTTTCACCAATATATGAAAATGCTCCTAAATATTCATTTTCACCAATATTTGCAGATTTTGCAATAAAGTGAGGGTTTTCTCTACCTAATTTATTGTTCTTAACTTCGTTATAAAATTCTAATAACTTAGAAAATGATTTGTATGCATTTGCAACCTTTATAAGGGTAGTTTTAATTTGTTTTTCTGGTTTAAAACCTTTATCTACGATAGCAATAGAAGCATTTGTAGTGTACAAATATCCATTATATTTTGGGTTAGATAAAAAAGTTAGAGAACCTTGTTCGCCTTCCTCTATTTTAGATAATTTAGAAACTTCTTCATTTGGATTACCTTCAACTTCTCCTTCTAGAATATCTGCTATTTGTTGTGCTGTAAATTTCATCAAACGCAAAAGTATAAAATTTATAGGTATTTGGCTAATATGATTTTTACTTTGGGTAACAAAAAAAATATTTTATAACGGGTTTTGTTAAAGCTTGCAAGTTTAATTGATCTGATGCTTTTGCAATATCTTTTACTTTACCATTTTTACTTAAAATATAGATGGGCTGTTTAGATTGATAGGCTATGTTTTTTATTTCTCTCGAAAAAACAAAATAATTACTTTCTTGTTTTGTAATATCTAGCTTTTTTGAAAATTTGCTTTTGAGTTTTTCAATCTTCTCTAAAGCAAACTCTTTCTTTTGAATCTCAATTCTCAATAACTCTCTATTTACCATCATTGTTGATAAATGTGATAGCACTTTATCTGAATGATTGGTCCATTCTTTTATAGCTGATAAAATATCAAAATCATCTAATTTTGAAAACATCTTTAAAGTAGTATCAGAGAAATTATCAGCATCAATTTTGTTATATAAAAAATAGTGTAGTGCAGAACTAGCAAAAAGCTGCTCTCCAGTTTCTGCTAATGTTTTTGCTCTTTTTAAGATATTTACCAATATATTTTCTGCAACTAACCCTGTTTTATGTAAATACACTTGCCAATACATAAGACGTCTTGCAATAAGGAATTTTTCTACAGAATAAATTCCTTTTTGTTCAATAACTAAAGCATCATTTTTAACATTCATCATTGTAATTAATCTATCTGATGAAATATTACCCTCTGTTACTCCTGTATAAAAACTATCGCGTCTTAAATAGTCTAAACGATCTATATCTAGTTGACTAGAAATTAGTTGGCATAAAAATTTACGATGGTATTTTCCTTCAAATATTTCTATAGCTAAACTTAATTGTCCTTCAAACTCATTATTCAAAGACTTCATAAATTTTAATGATATTTCTTCATGAGAAATACCATTTACAATGCTGTGTTCTAAAGCATGTGAAAATGCACCATGACCAATATCGTGTAATAAAATAGCAATTAATAAGGCATTTTCTTCTTCTTTAGAAATTTCTATCTGTTTAAAACGTAATACACGAACAGCTTTTTGCATTAAATGCATACATCCAATTGCATGATGAAAACGTGTATGGTTTGCACCTGGATATACCAAACTAGAAAAACCCATTTGTGCAATTCTTCTTAATCTTTGAAAGTAAGGATGCTCTATAATATCAAAAATAAGAGAATTTGGAATTTGTATGAAACCATAAATGGGATCGTTTAAAATTTTAAGTTTATTCGGTTTTTTTTTCTTCAAAAGAAAGGGTTTTACAATTTTATGCAAATTACGATTTTATGCAACTAGAATACAAATTTTACAAAATCAATTTTATATATTAAATCTTTAAAAATATACAGACTAATAGCCAAAAGATAATTTAAAGGATGTTTTTTAGCATTTTTTTATCATTTTAAAAACATGTTAGGTTTAACAAAACTGTACTTTTATGGTTGAAAGATTCTAAAGAAGATACTATGAGTAATATAAAGATTTTATGGGTTGATGATGAAATTGAGTTATTAAAACCTCATATTCTATTTCTTGAAAGAAAAAACTATAAAGTTACCACTTGCACAAATGGTGCTGATGCTATAGATTTGGTAGATGAGCAAAATTTTGATATTGTTTTTTTAGACGAAAACATGCCAGGTTTAACTGGTTTGGATACACTTGCAGAAATTAAACAAAAACAGGCGAACTTACCTGTGGTTATGATTACAAAAAGTGAAGAAGAGTACATTATGGAAGAAGCCATTGGCTCTAAAATTGCAGATTATTTAATTAAACCTGTAAACCCAAGTCAAATATTATTAAGTTTAAAAAAGAATTTAGACAATTCTAGATTGGTTTCTGAAAAAACGACTTCAAGCTATCAGCAAGAATTTAGAAAAATAGCTATGGATTTGGCTATGGTAAATTCTTATGAAGAATGGATTGAATTGTATAAAAAACTAATTCACTGGGAGTTAGAACTCGAAAATATAAGTGATGCTGGAATGTTAGGTATTCTAGAAAGTCAAAAGCAAGAAGCAAACAGTCAGTTTTTTAAATTTATAAAAAAGAATTATCAAGATTTTTTAACTGCTAATGATAAGCCTACATTTTCACACACGCTTTTTAAAGATTATGTTGTTCCAGAACTCAACAAAGAACAAGGAGTTTTGTGGGTTGTTATCGATAATTTAAGATACGACCAATATAGAGTTTTAGAACCGTTACTTAATAATTTCTATAAAAAGGAAGAAGAGTACTCGTACTTTTCAATTTTACCTACAGCAACACAATATGCTAGAAATGCTATTTTTTCTGGTTTAATGCCATCAGAAATGGAAAAACGCTATCCAAATTTTTGGAAAAATGATACTGACGAAGGAGGTATGAATTTGCATGAGAATGATTTTTTAACAGCCCAAATAAAACGTTTAAGTTTAGATATTAAGCATGAGTATTATAAAATTACAACCTTAAAAAGTGGAAAAGAATTAGCAGACAATTACAATGGAACTAAGCAAAATGACTTGACCACAATTGTGTATAATTTCGTAGATATGTTATCGCATTCCAAAACAGAAATGGAAGTAATAAAAGAATTAGCAGGAGATGATAAAGCTTATAGAAGTTTAACTTTAAGCTGGTTTAAAAATTCACCATTATTCGAAATTATTCAGAAAGCACAAAATTTAGGTCAAAAATTAATCATTACTACAGATCATGGAACTATGAACTGTAAAAATCCAACAAAAGTTATTGGAGATAAAAACATTAGTGCAAACTTAAGATATAAGACAGGTAGAAGCTTAACGTATGAAGAAAAAGACGTTTATGCAGTTCGTAATCCAAAAGATATTTTTTTACCAACAGTTGCTATGAATGCTCCTTTTATTTTTGCTAAAGAAGATTTATTTTTTGCATATCCAAACAACTTTAATCATTTTGTAAATTATTATAAAAACACTTATCAACATGGAGGGGTCTCTTTAGAAGAAATTATTATTCCTTGTGCAGTTTATAGTCCTAAATAACGTATAAATTATTAGTTAATATAAATTGATTAAAAATTTATACCTTTCATAAACTTATTTTTCATTTTAGTTTATAAAAAATGTTATTTACTTTTACCCACATGAATAAAAGTTATTCTTTAAACGACTTATCCCAAATTACAAACGAAATATTATCAACCGTAAATAATAAAGTATTACTTTTTTATGGAGAAATGGGTGTTGGTAAAACTACTCTTATTAAAGAAATTTGCAAACAACTAGGAGTTTTAGACAATATCTCCTCTCCTACCTTTTCTTTGGTAAACGAATATGAAACTAAAAAAAATGAAAAAGTTTTTCATTTTGATTTTTATAGAATAACCAACGAAGAAGAAGCTTTAGATATGGGGTTTGAAGATTATTTGTACAGTAAATCTTGGTGTTTAATTGAATGGCCAGAAAATATCGAAAATTTATTACCTTTAGATGCTGTTGAAATCCATCTTTCTGTTTTAAAAAATGGAAAACGCAATATTCATTTAAAATAAAAATCAATTTATGAGCCAATTTTCTCCTTTTAGTAAAGAAGAGTTATTACCACAAACAGAAATGTTGGAAGTAAAAAAGAAAAAAGGAGAACTTTTTATTGGCTTGCCAAAAGAAACTAATTTAGGCGAAAAACGTGTTTGTTTAACACCAGATGCTGTAACTGCATTAACTGCTAATGGTCATAGAATTGTTGTAGAAACAAATGCTGGTGAAGGAGCCAATTTTACAGATAAAGAATATTCTGAAGCTGGTGCAAAAATTTCTTATGATGTAGAAGAAGCTTTTAAATGTAATATTGTATTAAAGGTAGCACCTCCAACAGAAAAAGAAATTGCTTTTATGAATCCGCAAGCTGTACTTATTTCTTCTTTGCAATTAAAAACACAATCTAAAAAGTATTTTGAATGTTTGGCAAAAAAAAGAATTACAGCAGTAGCTTTTGATTATATAAAAGATGAACACAATACTTTTCCTGTTGTTAAATCCTTAAGTGAAATTGCAGGGACAGCTTCTATACTTATTGCAGGTGAATTAATGAGCGGAGTTAATAAAGGAAATGGTTTGCTTTTTGGTAACATAGGTGGTGTGCCACCAACAAGTGTAGTTATTTTTGGAGCAGGTACAGTTGGTGAATTTGCAGCAAGAACAGCATTGGGTTTAGGAGCAAGAGTAAAAGTTTTCGACAATTCAATTTCTAAATTAAGAAAACTACAACATTGTTTACCATCACCAATTTATACATCTACTTTACAACCCAAATCTGTTGCTAAAGCTTTAATGCGTTGTGATGTTACTATTGGAGCTATTAGAGGTAAAAACAGGTCTCCTATTTGTGCAACAGAAAATATGATTGAAACTATGAAAGAAGGTGCAATTATTGTTGATGTTAGCATTGATAGAGGTGGTTGTTTCGAAACATCTAAAGTTACTTCTCATAACACACCAACTTTTGTTAAACATGGTGTAATTCATTATTGTGTACCTAATATTCCAGCAAGATATTCTAGAACAGCCTCATTATCAATAAGTAATATTTTTACTCCCTATTTATTGAACATTGCAGATGAAGGAGGTTTTGAAAATGCAGCACGTTTTGATAAGAGTTTAAGAAACGGAATGTATTTTTATCATGGAATACTAACAAATAGAACTGTTGCAGAATGGTTTGATTTACCTTTTAGAGATATCAATTTATTGATTTTGTAAACCTTTTTTCGGCTTAAAAATCTTAAATTTGCAATTCAAAAATAACGAATGTTACTTAAGAGAATAGGATATTTTTTAGTTGGTGCTTCTATAAGCTCAATTGGTGTGTATTTTTTCTGGCAAAAGAAAAACGCAACTTTTGATTATGGTATGGATGCTAGAACACTAAAAACCATAAGAATAAGAGATAGAATTTATTCTGAAGAGGCTAAAAAAACAATGCAAAATTCTAATATAGATTCTCTTAAAATTACTAAAATTTTGAATTTTGGTGATGTTGATTTTGGTAAAAGTAAACAGAGAAAAAAACCTTGTGCAGAGTATTTTGTAACAGGTAAAAATGAACTAGAAAATGTAAGTTTATATATTTCTAGATGCGATTCTACATCAACAATTGAAAAAGTAATAGTTCGTTAAGATTTTATACTTAGCATTCAATATTTATTTCTAATTTTAAAATTGTTGTTATCTGTAAAAACTATCAACTTTTTTATTTATCTTCTTTGTTTAAATTATTATGATAATGTTCTTCTATTTTAGTAACATTCTTAATGGTTTTTTTAATCCATTTTAAATATAAAGTTTGCTTTTCTAAGGGAGTTAATTGCCAATTTATAGTAGAGTTTCTTAGTTTAGTAGTTACTTCTTGTAAAATAATTGCAGCTGCTACAGAAATATTTAAGCTTTCTGTAAAACCAACCATTGGAATTTTTAAAAATCCATCTGCATTTTTTTTAACAGTTTCAGAGATGCCATTTGCTTCTGCCCCAAAAACAAAAGCGGTTTTTTTATCAATATTAAAATTATGTAATAGACTAGAATTTGAGTGTGGAGAAGTTGCTATAATTTGATATCCTTCAGTTTTAAGATGGTGTAAACATTCTTCAGTATTATTTCCATCAGATTTATAACGTTTGGTGTCAATCCATTTTTGTGAACCTTTTGTAACATATTTAGATACTCTATTTATGTATTTATTTTCAATAACATGTAAATTTTGAACTCCAAATATATCACATGTTCTTACAACTGCACTGGCATTATGAGGCTGATAAATATCTTCTAAAACTACTGTAAAATGTTTTGTTCTGTTGTTTAAAACATTTTTAAAAGTTGCTTTTCTTTTATCTGTTAAATATCCTTCTAAATATGTTAGTAATTTTTCATCAATCATATTTACAAACTTATCAATTTATTATTATTTTTAAGGTATTAGTTTTTAAAAACAGATATTCTTTATGAAGAAAATAGTAGTTTTAACAGGTGCAGGTATTTCTGCAGAAAGTGGAATTAAAACTTTTAGAGATGAGAACGGTTTATGGGAAGGATATGATGTTATGGAAGTTGCATCACCAAAAGGATTTCAATCTAACCCAGAATTGGTTTTAGATTTTTATAATCAAAGAAGAAGACAATTATTAAGCGTAAAACCTAATAAAGCACATTATAATTTAGCTAAATTAGAAAAGCATTTTGATGTTGAAATTATTACTCAAAATATAGATGACTTACATGAAAGAGCAGGCAGCACAAAGATTACTCATTTGCATGGTGAACTTTTAAAAGTAAGAAGCACAACAAATGATAACTTACTTTATGATTGGAAAAAAGATTTAAATTTAGGAGATCTTTGTGCAGAAAAAAATCAGCTTAGACCTCATGTAGTTTGGTTTGGTGAGCAAGTACCACAACTTAAAATTGCTATAAAAATTGTTGAAAAAGCAGATGTTTTGATAATTATTGGTACTTCTATGCAAGTATATCCTGCAGCAGGTTTAATAGACTATATACCTTATTCTACTCCTATATATTTTATAGATCCTAAACCTCAAATAAATGAAAGTAACTATAATAATTTAACAATAATTGATGAAGTTGCTACTATTGGCTCAGAAAAATTGTTTACAAAATTAATTCATAACTATTCATAAGTATTCTTAAATACAAAATACTAAAATAGATAAAGTGTAGAAACAGAATTTACGACTTGTTTTAAAGCTAAATTTGATTTTTCTTTTGCCATTTTTTTATCACAATCTATATTTAAATTTTTAGTTGTTTTAAAAGAAATAAAATTCGAAATAGATAATGCAAGTGCTATAATAATTATAATATAGTTTCTCATGGTATTTATTTAATACCTTAAAATTACAGATTATAACAGAACAATATTTCTTATTTCGATTCTTAAAACTTAAGTTTCGATAAATGAAAGTTTAGTTACGATTAGCTACAATAAATCTAAACGCTTCATTAATTCAGGTCTATTAGACCTACTAACAGGAATAACATCCTTTTTAATTAAAACACTATTGTCTTCAATATCAATAATCTTTTTTACATTGATAATATATGATCTATGTACCTTTAAAAATAATGAATCTGGAAGTTTTTCTTCAATCTTTTTAAGTGTAGAATGAACAATATAGTTTTTTTCTTCAGTCTTTATATTAATATAATCTCCTTTAGCTTCAATAAGATAAATACTTGGTAAATCAATTTTAATTAATCTTCTATCTATATTTACGTAAAAGTCATTTTTAATTTCTGTTGATAGTTTTTGCTTTTCTGCTTTCTGAGAAATATGTAGTTTTTCAGCTTTTTGAATAGCTTTTTTAAACCTTGGTAACTCTATTGGTTTTAAAAGATAATCTACAATAAAATCATATTCAAAAGCCTCTATTGCAAACTTAGGGTCTGAAGTGGTAAATATAATTTTTGGTGGATTTTTTAGTGTTTTTATAAAATCTAAACCACTAAAATCTGGCATATGAATATCTAAGAAAATTAAATCGATCTCATTTTCATTTAGATATTTTATAGCTTGAATAGCATTTGTAAATTCTTCAACTAAATGTAAAGAATTAATTTCTGCACAGAGTGTTTTAATAATCACTCTTGCCATTTTTTCATCATCTATAACTATACAATTCATGGGGGCTAAATAGTTTTTAAATATTTAGAAATTACTGATAGTGTAGTTTCAAATTGTTCTTTAGAAATCGTCTCTAATTGATCGTTTCGAAGGCTTTGTTCGTATTTCACAGCAGTGTTATAACTTGTTTCTAAGCCCAAAATACTAAATTTATGTTTAATGCGATGAACATTGCTAGCAATTTTTTCTAAATTATTACTTTTTAAGCTTTCTAGATAAACTTTTTTTTCATCAGGAAACTCATTTTTTATAACCTCTATTAATGTATTTTTTACAGAGTCGTCTCCTCTTGCTAATTGATTTATGTATGATAAATTTGGTTGTTCCATTCTTATTTTTTGATAGTAAATGTAAAAATAGTTTTTATACTTGGTTCTGAGTATAATGTAATTCTTCCTTTATAAGCTTCTACTATTTTTTTAACTATTGATAAACCTATTCCTGTAGATTTATAATCGTTTTCTAATTTTTGAAATGCCACAAAAATTTTATTAAAGTAATCTTTTTCAATACCTTTTCCATTATCTTTTACAAAAAACTTCCAATATTCGTCTTCTTCAGAAAAGAGAATTTCTATTCTACCATTTTCTGCTTTATCGTTAAATTTTATAGCATTTTCTATTAAGTGATGAAATAAAAGCTCTAACCTATAATAATCACCATTTATGGTTGGTAGATTTTCTTGTACTATTATTTTAACCTTGTTAGGGTTATCTAAAGTTAAAATTAAATCGTCTAATAGTAGATTTAGATTTACATCAAATTTTCGTTTTTGCACTTTACCAATGGTAGAATATTCTAAAATGCCTTGAATTAAGGTATCCATTTTTTCTACATTCTCGCCAATTAAGTTTATTATTTCTCTTCCTCCTTCTCCTAAACTTTCTGCATAATCTTGTCTAATCCATGTGGTTAATGCATCTATACTTTGTAGAGGCGATTTTAGATCATGAGAAACCATGTGTGCATATTCATTTAATTCTTGGTTTTGCTTTTCTAAGCTTGATACTAATAAATCTTTCTGTTTATTAATTTCAATTATTTCTTTAGTTTGGTTGTCTATAAAGTCTACTAGCTTTAAAGAATCTGAACTTTCTACATTTTTTACTTCGTCTAAATCATAAAACTTTAAAGTGTTTATAACGTTATTAAGTTTAGAAATAATTTCTTTTTGCGAAGCTGTTTCTTTTCTAAGTTGTTTGTTAGACTCAAAGAGTTCCTCAGAACTTATTTTGGTTCCTCTTTGCAACATTGCAAATTGTTCTTCATAATTTTTGTAAGAAAGGTTTATTGCCTTAAGAAAAGCTTCTAAATCTTTGTTAGATTTAAGATGTTCTGGTAAAAACTTTCTGATTTGTCTTTTTAGGAGTGAGTTCATTATTCACTTATTAGAGTAATAGTCATAGTTTGGTTGTGTAATTGACAATCTTTTTCATCTTCAAAAGGGGCTATTTCTCCATAAGAATAAAAACCACTTACTAAAGCATTTTTACCTATAACCTCTATAACTTCTTCTACTTCTTCCTCTACTCTTTGATCTAAAACTAATTTTCTACCAATACAACTTACTAATAAAGCTAGTTCTGGTTTGTTTTTTCTAGATTTTAATGCTTGTTCTGCACCTGTTTCTGCAGCGTTAACAATACTATCTACATTAGTCATCATAAGTTGTACTTGAGAACCTTCTACAATATCACCAGCTAAAATCATTGAATTATCTTCTTCATTAATATTTAAAATAGTTCTTACAATTGATTTATTGGAATCTTTAGACTTTACGTTTAATGGATATAAAAGTGCTGCTCCAGGTAATTCTTTAGACTTACTTCCTAAGTATGTTTTATATAAATCTAAAGCAGGTTTATAATCTATTTCGTACAATATATTATCTTCAGATTTAGTAACCAATCTTTCAGGGCCAAAAGGTGCCCAACCACCATTTGTGGCAAATGAAACTTCTAATGTATCTCCATAAAGACCAATAGCAACAATTTCTCCTTCTTTAGGGTTTTCATTATAAGAACTAAGTGTTTTTTCAAATCTTGCTGCATCACCACATAAAGCACCTGTAACTAATAAATTACTTGAAGAAGCAGAGTTAATACCAATGGTTAATTGACTCCCATTAATATAGCTTCCATCAGAGATAATAAAAACGTGTTTTAAATTGTTTTGATCAAATTGTTCAATCAATTTCTTACCAACTTCTATGCTGTTTATTTCACTATCAGACTTTAAAACATTGGTAGTTTTTATTTCGTAAATACTTTTTTCAAATTCAATTGCAGTTATTATTATTGATTCTTCATCAACTGATGTTGAAGTTATATTACCAGATGTTGAACCAAATACAATATGACCATCTTTAAAAACAGATTTTACTTCATCATAAATATTTTTATCCTCTAGCATGTATCTGTTTCCAAAGACGATTACAAGTGGGTTTTTCAATTCTTTTTTATCTGTAATATAACTAAAGTCAGAATTTTTTGTCTTTTTTAATTGTACAGTTTTCATTGCTATTTTTTTAGGGTGAAAATGAATTTAGTTCCAATATTTGGTGTGCTTTCAAACCAAACATCTCCTTCATAAAGTTTTATAATTTTTTTTACAATAGATAAACCAATGCCAGAAGATTCTTTGTTTTCATGTAAACTTTGAAAAATTTCAAAAACTTTGTCTTTGTATTTGTCTTGAATTCCAATACCATTATCCTCTACAGAAAATTCATAATATTTTTTGTTCTCTTTAAAATCTATATTAATAAATCCTTCTTTTTTATCATTAAACTTTAAAGAATTACTAATTAGATTTTGAAATACTTGTCTAAGTTTTGTTTTATCACCTTTAATAATTGGTAATTTAGTTAAAATATTTAAAGAAATATGCTTGGGTAAGTTTAATGTGTTTTTTATTTCGCCTAACAAACCATTTAAGTCTATGTCATTAAGTTCGTTAGTTTCTGTTCCTGCACTAGAATATTCTAAAATACTAGATATTAAATTATCCATAGTTTCAAGTGTATTTTCAATAAGCTCAAAGTTTTTTTGAGTGGTTTCGTCAAATTTTTCGAAGTTGTCTGATTTTATCCACGAAACTAATGCATCTAAATTTCTTAAAGGTGACTTTAAATCGTGAGATACAATATGTGCATATTCTTCTAAGTGGGTGTTACTTTCTTTTAATTTTTTTAAAATTTTCTCTTTTTGATGTTGTAATTCTTTAATATTTGTAATATCTCTAACAATTCCCTGAGCTGCAATAGGTCTCTTAGTTTTACTTAACACTAGACTAGCATTTACCTGCACCCATTTAATGTTATTTTTTGATATAAAAATTCGAGTAATAAAATTTGTAATAGCTCCTTTTTCTGTTAAAGCCGTAAAAGATTTTTTTGCATGATTTACATCTTCTTTATGAACTAGTGAAAATAAATTAATATTTTCGTTATTACTTTCGTATTCAAAAATATTTTCAGCAATGTTATTCATTTTTAGGATGTTACCAGAAAGATCTAGTACAACATAAGCATCATTTATATTTTCAAAAATACCCTCTAATTGGGTAGATTTTTCGTCTAAAAGTTTTTGTAGTTTTAAGTTGGTAAGTTTTAATTCTTTCGAAATTAAAAATAGGCTTCTTGATTTTTGTTCAAGAATTTTTTCTGCTGCTTTTCTAGATTTTCTTTCTCTTTCTAAAGCTCTTTTAAGTATTTCAATATTTTCTACATCCATGTGTATATTTGAATGAAAAATACTAAACCAATTTTGCTTTTATTTTATTGAAGCTTAATTAAAAGTGAAGCATTTATTTTTACTATAATTATTTTATGGGCAAATAAAAAAAACAAATCTACTTTAACATAAAAGGATAAAGTAGTCTTAACACTCAATAATAAAGGTAATTAAAAATTCTTAAAAGGATTATTAATGGGGGCTAAAGGTATTTATTTAAATTTTTAAAGTTTTCTTAATTCGTTTACGCTCCAGTATGCTAACACTTTTTCTATTTTCTTAACATAGTCTTCATACTTTAAGGGCTTTAATACGTAACCAGACATACCAGTTTTGTAACATTCTAACAAATCTTTTTGATTATTAGATGTTGTTAAAATAATTGTAGGTATGTGTTTTAAATCATCATTTGCTTTTAAAATTTTTAAAAATTCTATACCACTTATTTTAGGCATATTTAAATCTAACAGAATAATATCTGGAATATTAGATTTATCTTCTAAAAACTGCAAAGCTTCTTCTCCATTTTTAGCTTCATTTATTGTATGATTTAATTGTAATAATGAAATGGTTCTTTTCATTTTCATTATTTCAATTAAATTATCTTCTACTAATAAAATTTTTAAAGTTTTTTCCAATTAAATAGGGTATTAAGCTCTTACAAGATACAAAATAATATTAAAGATATTTGTTTTTAAAATATGAGTGCTAAAATGTGCTTTTTGTAGGATAAAATACATTTAAGTATCGATGAACGGTTTATCGAATATTTGTTTTAACTTATTAAACTGTGAATATATTCAAAAATTTCACCCTTAGAAATAGTGCTTCCTTTTTCTATTAAATCAAATATTTCTGAATTCCTTTCTAAACCATAAGGTTTACTACCTTTAAAGATATCAACAGAGTTATCCATAGGGTTTTGCAATAACCATTCAAAACCTTTTTGTTCTAATAAGTTAATATCCCAGTTTACATTAATAGCAATTCTATGTATTTCATTATCATCACATTTAAAAAGGTTTGCAGATGTTTTAGAAAAGTGCTCTACGTACTTTGTTTTGCTTAAAACATCATCCCAAACAATATCAGAAAAAACATTCATTTCTTCATCTGCAACATGAGGCTTTTCTTCTTTAATTGATTTCCATTCATTTGCATCAATTTTTTGTGAAGCTAAAAAGCGTGCAAATTCTTCATGCAAACTTTCAAATTGTTCTTTTGTAAGTTGTCTATATTTCATAAAATCAAAAATAAAAAAAAGCTCGTTATTTCTAACGAGCTTAAATATTATAAAAATATAATGTTATTCTGCAATAACATCAAAAGTAATATCTGCTACTACTTCTCTATGAAGTCTAATAGAAGCTTCATAAGTACCTAATCTTTTTACAGAACCACCAACAACTTTAATAAATTTCTTGTCAATTTCTGTACCTTCTTTTGCTAAAGCTGCTGCTAAATCTATATTGTTTACAGAACCAAATAATTTGTCTCCTGAACCTGTTTTAGATGCAATTTTAATTTCATATCCTTTAATTGTTTCAGCAGTTTTGTTAGCTTCATCAATTAATTTAGCTTCTTTATAAGCACGTTGTTTTAAATTCTCTGCTAAAACTTTCTTTGCAGATGAAGTAGCTAAAACTGCTTGTCCTGTAGGGATTAAAAAGTTTCTACCATAACCGTTTTTCACGTCTACGATATCATCTTTAAATCCTAAATTTTCTACGTCTTGTCTTAATATCAATTCCATGTCTCTACCTCTTTTTATTTTAACATATCTCCAACGTAAGGCATTAACGCTAAATGACGCGCTCTTTTAATTGCTTGCGCAACTTTACGTTGATAT
>CAZMDC010000044.1:0-16427 GCA_964565055.1 uncultured Polaribacter sp.
GTTTCTATAACTGGCAAAGACTGTATTTTGGTTAAGTTCATTTTACAATCGCTTAGTACATTTAAAATTGCTGCTAAACTGCCTCTTTTATGATTTAGCTCAAACTTTAAAGACGCTTTATCAATTTTTTTGTCTAATAGTCCTCCTTTTGTTTGAATAATTACAAAACGTGTGGCATTATCTTTTATAGTTTGAATATCATCTTCAATAATTTCTAAATTAAATATTGATGCTGCAATTTTAGGTGCTATTGCTGCAATACCTAATAAATTATTTTTTGCGATTCTTTTAGCAACTTCTGCTGTATCAATATCTTCTACTAATTTTATATGTGGATGTTTCTTAAAAAACTCCTTACATTGTAAAAGTGCCATTGGATGAGACCAAACCTCTTTAATATCTTCTATTTTTTGGTTATTTAACGCCATTAAATGATGGTGAATATTCAAATATTCTTCGCCAATAATTTGTAAATTATATTGATCTAACAAAGCATAATTAGGTATAATAGAACCTGCTATAGTATTTTCAATAGCCATTACAGCCAAATCTGATAAGCCGTCGATAAGACTAGCTACTAAACTATCGAAAGACTTACATTCTTTAAATTTAGCATTCAACCCATAAAAATCTAACGCTACTTTATGGTGATTAGAACCTACTGCCCCTTGTATAGCTATTATTTTACTCATTTAATTTCAAAAAAAAAGTCTCGAATTAACTTCGAGACTTTATATATTTTTTTTTGTTTTTTAACAACAAGATACAAAGTCTCTCCTTTTATTATAAAAATAAAAGTAAAAATAGAAACCTAACCAAGTTGAATTTAACATTGTTTTTTTTTGTTTAAAAAGACAAATCTAAAGATTAAATTTAGATACACAAATAATATCGAGTTTTTTTAAAAACTTTTATTTAAAAAACTTAAAATAAACTTCATAAATTTGATAGCACAAAAAAAGCACTTCAAAAATGAAGCGCTTTTTGCGGTCTGGACGGAACCAACAAACACTTTTTCAGTATATTACAAATCTTATCAAAACTACTTCAAACCCTTGTAAATAAAGGGATTTATCCAAAATAAAAGAAAATAAAATTAAGCAAATTACATATAAATATGACAATTGTGGGGATAATGTGGGGATAATTTCGTATCTTTAAGTAGTAATAAATAAGCCACTTACCACTATGTCAACCTTAAATTACCTCGTAAAAGGAAAGAAAAACTTTTCAAATATACTCATTCGTTTTAAGAATGGAAGAAAATTCGATTATACAATTTCATCAGAATTAAAAGTAGAACCAAAAAATTGGAGTCAAGCAAAACAGAAAGTTAAAAATACGGTTGGCGATAAAACCAAAGACGCAATCAATAATCATCTATCAGACTTAAAGAAATATATTATTGACAATTTTAATCTTGATAACGCAACAGGTGTTTATATAGATAAAGAATGGCTCAATAAAAAAGTAGCATTATACTTTAACAGACCTTTAAATGAAACGGTTTTAGATGAAGTCTATTTTATACCATTTATAGAAAACTTTATACTAGAAGCACCTACAAGAATTATAAAAGCAACAAATAAACCTGTTTCTTCTTCCACTATTACTAAATATAAAAGCACTCAAAAGAAATTAGAAGCTTTTGAGAAACATTATAGTACAAAAATAAAATTCACAGATTTAGATTTAAACTTTCATAAACAATTTTTACACTATATTAATGTAGTCGAAAACATTGGTATTAACACAACAGGAAAATACATTACAACAATTAAAGCATTTGCCAGAGAAGCACTCTTACAAGGTTTGCCAGTTCATAAAGAAATCAATCACCCAAACTTTTTTGTACCAACAGAAAAAACAGAAGATATTTATTTGAAAGATGAAGAGATTAATAAAATGTATAAGCAAAACTTTAAAAATGATGACCGTTTAGAAAATGCAAGAGATTTATTTATCATTGGCTTAAGAACTGGCTTAAGAGTATCTGATTTTTTACGCTTAAAGCAAACCAATATAAAAGATGGTTTTATAGAAATAGAAACGCAAAAAACAGGACAAGAAGTTGTAATTCCTATGCATTGGCAAGTAAAAGAAATTTTAGAAAAAAGAAATGGATTTCCAAATAAAATATCAGACCAAAAATTCAATTTGTATATCAAAGAAGTTGCAGAAATCTCTGGTTTAAAAGAACTAACAAAAGGTAGTAAAGTAAATAAAGAAACGAACAGAAAAGAAAAAGGCACATACCCAAAACACGAGTTAATAACCTCTCATATTTGTAGAAGAAGCTTTGCATCCAATCTTTATGGAGAATTACCTAATATGGTTATAATGGGTATTACAGGGCATAAAACAGAAACTCAATTTTTAAAGTATATCAAAATTACACCCAAAGAAAATGCTAATAAACTAAAAGAATATTGGGCAAAACAGAATGAAAAAAATAGTTATGAGCAATTAAAAATGAAAGTTGTAAAATAAAAATATTTTATATTTAGGTAAAATTGTTTCTAATGGAAGAAGTTGGTTTACTCAAAAAGTTAAAAAATCATTTTAACAACAAAAATGAAATTGAAGTACTAATAAATAAAGAAAATGTGGTAGAAGGTGTTTTTGTAGAATACAAAAATCCTGAACAATATCAAGAAAGGTTAAATGAAATTGAAAGTATAAAATCCTCAATAAGATTTTTAATAGATAAATTATATGTCTCTAGTGTTGACTTAAACTTTTATTATTTTGATTGCCCAAGTAAAGTTTATATAAATCATTTTGAAAATAGAAAAAGTAGCTATTTTGAAAAAAATATAGATGCTGATGAAAAAGATTTTTTATTTCATGAAATTCAGTATTTAAATAATGCTTATGGCAACAGATACCTTGAATTAGATTTTTTGGAATGTCACCCATATAATGAGTACATTGATTATGAAGAAAAATATAAAATATCTATTCGTAAAAAATTTGAATTCTTAGCTGAAAGGTTAAAAGAATTTAACCTTACTGTATACATAAAAGAGGATACAGCTATCTATGGCGATTATGGCTCACAAATAAGTTATGGTACTGAAGGTATAATTAGCGAACTTGTAGAAGAAAAGATAATTGAAGAACCAAAATCAGAAACACAACTAACAGCAAATCAAATAATATTACTACTCCAAGAAATAGGTTTCTTTTCCCACCCAAAAATTGAACTTGCACCAAAAACTAGACAAGCCGAATTAATTAGTTTAATAACTGGTTTAAATAAAAAAAATTTAAAAACACGTATTGAAAGATTAGAGAAATCACTTTCAGTAAATGGTACTAATTACCAGAATGATATGTATAAAATCAATAAACTTTTAGATGATTTAACATAGTGTTGGAGTACCCTTTGGAGTTACTCCAATAGTAAAATCCAATTCAATCCAATATAGTTTTGTCCTCGTAAACTTAAAACATTTTTACGATGGAACAACAAAATATCACACAGGTACACAATGTAACACCTCAACAATTAAAAGAAAGCATCTTATCAGATGTTAGAGCAGAACTACAAGTAATCGCTCAAAACTTTCAACCAAAAAAACAACCTGAATATCTTACACGAAAAGAAGTAGCTAAAATCTTAAAGGTATCATTAGTAACCTTATCAGATTGGAATAAAAAAGGAGTCTTAAAACCTTACAGATTAGGCAACCTAATTAGATACAAAACTTCTGAAATTGAGGAGTCATTAATTGCAATCAATAAAAAGTAATTGGTGATTGATACTTTCAACATAGAAAATACAATTCAAGAATTACCAAAAGAAATCATTGAGAGAAAAGAAACTCCTTTTGATTGGTATGGTATACGATGGATACCTCACTATAAAGAAAGTAACATTCCTATTTACTATAAATCGCATTTTAAAAATATGCATTTAAGAATTATTGGTGACAAATTAATAGTAAAAAACTCATTGCACAAATCCTATTTTGGCAACAATTACGAGCCTTTTACATATTCTCAAATGGTAAAATCAATTATTCTTTTAGATAATGCTTTACCAATTAATATTTACACCTCCAAGATTATCAAATTAAGTCCTGGAGTAGTTATTAATGAAAATCCCCAAAAGGTATTAAACGAATGGAAATATTTTCTAGGGAAAGAATACTTACCAATGAAAAACAAAAATCAAATTTATGGAGCAAAATACTACTTAACGGATTATCAAATTAAAGGATATGATAAAACTTTTGAAGTAAAAAAACACAATCAAGTTGATTTAAAAAAAAGTTATTTCCGATTTGAAGTAGATAATTGTAAACCTAAAATATTAAATAACAAAACAAATAATATGGGTATCTACACAGTAAATGATTTGTTAGATAGAGGTAAGTTTAAAAAGTTAGGACAGATGGTTTTAGACAAATATATTCAAATAGAAAAACTACCAAGACTAGATTTATCAACATTATCCATCAAAGGAAAAAGATTATATGCTTCACTAATTAATTATGAAGTGAAAGAGAGCATCAAAAAACAGCATCCGGAAACTTATAAAAAAGACAGAAAAGAATATACTAAAATGATGAATAATCTTAACAATTCAGAGTTTCAAAATCAAGTAATAAATAAGTTAAAAAACCAAATAAATTATAGTATTAATAACTAATGTTTTTCAACTTGTAATATAGTCTAAAACAGGGGTAAAAAGTAAACCTATGAACAACACAGAAACTCAACAAATAGCATTAAAGGAAATTCAAGATAAATTAGATATTCTTACAACCAAAATAAACAGGTTGCAAAAGAATAAATTAGAGAATCAAATAATAGATAACGCAGATTTTCTACAACTAATGAATATTAGCAACAGTACCGCTAAAAACTGGAGAAATAAAGGCATTATACCCTACTCTCAAATTGAAAATAAATTCTATTATAAAGTGGTTGACATTCAGAGGTTATTGGATGATAATTATTATTATATAAAATAGATAGGCTAAACAGTAATGATAAATCAATATATATTTCTATTTTTAGAGTCAAGAAAAATTAATTGTTTTTTAAGTAAAAAACCAGCTATGCATATTGATAACTTAATTCATTTATTTAGTCAAAAAAATCTGATACAATTTTTAAGACAAAAGATAAAAACATTTAAACCAGATGATGAAGACTTATCATATTTATTCAAAGATGAAGTATTTGAAAACTACGAATCCATAGAAAAAATTGGTGATGCAACTATTAATGGTGATGACTTAATTTTTATCACTTCCAGAACATCTGACCCTTTAACCGAAAAATCTGGTAAGAAAAACCAATATGAAATTGCTAAAAAAGTATTAAAAGAAGAAGTAAAAGATGCAGCTATTTTTGTTTTTTATGATGATGAAGGCAATTTCAGGTTCAGTTTTGTAAATGCAAATTACTTAGGCACTAAACGAGAATATTCAGATTTTAAAAGATATACCTATTTTGTAAATAAAGACAAACAAAATAATACGTTTAAAAGACAAGTTGGCGATTGTAATTTTAATTCGCTAGAAGAAATCATTAAAGCATTTAGTGTAGAGCCACTAAACAAACAATTTTATCAAGAAATATCGAAAGCTTTTTATGCCTTAATAGGTGGCAAAATAAATATAGCAAGTAAAAAGTATGATTTTAATCCACTACTTGAGCTCCCTTCAACACCACATTCAGACAGACAAAGATATCAAGAATTTGCAGTACGTCTAATTGGTAGAACCATATTTTGCTGGTTTTTAAAAAATAAAAAATCAATCAATAAATTACCTCTTATCCCAGAAAACTGGCTACAATCTGACACAGTAGAAATGTTAAGTAATGGTGGTTATAATTATTATCATGATTATTTAGAAAAACTATTCTTTTTAATACTTAATAAAAAACTTAAAGATAGAACTGATTATGATTTACCAGATGGTCACCAAACAATCCCTTTTTTAAATGGTGGTTTATTTGAAGCGCATTCAGATGATTTCTTCCCTAAGGATAGCAATGGCATACATAAAATTTCTTATAATTTAAAAATACCTAACAATTGGTTTTTTGAGTTATTTAAAGTTTTAGAGCAATTCAATTTTACTATTGATGAAAATAGCATCAACGATGCAGAAGTTAGTATAGACCCAGAAATGTTAGGTACTATCTTTGAAAACCTTTTAGCAGAGATAGACCCAGATACCGAAAAAAGTGCACGTAAAGCTACAGGTAGTTTTTACACGCCGAGAGAAATAGTAGATTATATGGTAGAGCAATCTATCATACAGTATTTAAAAACGAAAACAAGTGTAACTGATGAAGTTGCCTTACAAAACTTATTTAAAGAGGGTGGTGAAAATGAGTTTGAGGAAAAAGAAACCATAGAAATTTTAGAGGCTTTAAATACCGTAAAAATACTAGACCCAGCTTGTGGTTCTGGTGCATATCCAATGGGTGCATTACATAAAATAATTGCCATTTTACATAAGTTAGACCCAGATGCTTCTTGGTGGAAAGAAAAACAAATAAACTCTAATAAAAACGCCATTATTAGAAAAGCAGTAAGAGAGGAATTAAAAAACAAAAATGCAGATTACATACGAAAATTAGGTATAATTCAAAATTCAATTTATGGTGTCGACATTCAACCTATAGCTACAGAAATAGCCAAATTAAGAAGTTTTTTATCTTTAATTATTGATGAAAACATTATAGATGAAGCAGAGAATAGAGGCATAGAACCACTACCTAATTTAGAGTTTAAATTTGTAACGGCTAATACTTTAATTGGGTTACCAAAAGAAGGTGGCCAACAAGGTTTATTTAACAACCAGGTAGAACTTGAATTATTAGAAGAGTTAAGAACAAACTATTTACAAAGTTCTGGTAAAAAGAAAAACAAGATTAAGGAACGTTTTTTACGCGTACAACAAAAAGCTTTTACAAGTAAAAATAATTTATTTCTAAACCCAGATAGTAGAGCCTATAAAATCATGAGTTGGAATCCCTTTAAAGATACCACATCTGATTGGTTTGATTCAGAGTGGATGTTTGGTGTGGATAAATTCAATATTATTCTAGGAAACCCTCCATATATAGGTCATAAAGGTGGTCAAAAACAACTTTTTAGAAAACTTAAAACAACTACTTTAGGAAAATCATTTAATAATGAAAGAATGGATATTTTTTATTATTTTTTCCATAAGGCAATAAACAACTCTCTTGATGAAGGAATAATTGCATTTATTACAACTAACTATTATTTAACAGCTGATAGTGCTATCAAATTAAGAAAAGATTTTTTTAATAGAGCAAAACCCATTAAATTAATTAATTTTAATGAATTTAAAATTTTTGAATCTGCAGTTGGTCAGCATAATATTATAACTATTTTAAATAAAACAACAAATAACAACACTTGCGAAATTACAAATGTTAATAGAACAGGTTTTGCTAAAGGAAATTTACTCAATTCCATATTGCATGGAACTGATGAAAAAACTAAGTACTACAGCGAAAAAGATTCTAATTTATTTGATGGTTTAAATTTCTATTTAAGAATAATCAATTCAAATAGTGATGCTGATAAAGTAAATGAAATTTTAGACCTAAAAATTAAATCTAATAATACTTTGTTAGGTAAAATATGTAATATTTCACAAGGAATTGTAACAGGTATTGATAAAATTAGTCCAAAACACATTAAAAAGCACATAGAATATGCAGATCAAAAAGATTGTGGAGTCTTTGTTATTTCTGATGAAGAAAGAAAAGAAAAGTTTGAAGATAAACTATTAAAACCTTGGTTCAAAAATTCAGATATTAGTAAGTATACAGTCAGCGAGATTAATAACAAATGGCTAATACATACAAGTGTAAATATTGATTTAAGTAAATTTCCTTTTATTGAAAAACATTTATTAAGCTTCAAAAAAGTTATAGAAGAAAGAAACTATGACAGTGGCGAATTAAGAAAAGCAAAAAAGCTTAACAAATGGTTTGCCCTTTCTTCTTCAAGATGGGATTTTAATTTTGATTTACCAAAAATTGTATCACCTCAACGTTCTTATTCTAATACATTTGCCTTCACAAATAAAGAATGGTATGCATCAGCAGATGTTTATTTTATTACTACAAAAAACAGTAGTATTAATTTAAAGTTTATTCTAGCTATACTAAATTCTAAGTTAATATATTTTTGGTTATACCATAGAGGTAAAAGAAAGGGAAAAATGTTAGAGTTGTATTTAACACCTTTATCAGAAATTCCTATTGCTATTCCAAACGAAAATACTCAAAATAAAATTATCCAAATTGTTGACACCATTATTAAAACAAAAAAGATAGATTCTGAGGCGGACTTATCCGAAAAAGAGTTTGAATTAAATTTATATGTTTATAATTTATATAAATTAGACTACAGTGATATTTTAGTAATCGACCCAGAATTCAAATTAACTAAAGAACAATACGAAAATTACTGCATTACAAATGACTAATAATAGGAGTTTTTAAAAAAAAAGTTAATAAAATAAAACGAGCACACAAAAACGCTTAGAAACGCTATAGAATAAGCAAATACAAACTTTCTAAAAGTATGTTCCCCTCATTCATGAGGGGAACATCTAAAAGTTATTAACAAAATTAGGTAAAATGAAAGATTTAACAGTATCAAATATAGACCGCCAAAACGTACTAAACAATATTGTTGCACTACAAGCAATACAAGAATACATAGGGTTAACGGGTATGTTTTTTAATGAAGAGTATGTATTTACAAAAGAAATTCTTACATCATTTTATAATATAAATGAGAGTACCATAGAACGGTATTTGGAACGTAATGAAAAAGAGTTAAAACACAATGGCTACCAAGTACTTAAAGGAAAAAAACTAAAAGAGTTTAAACAGGCTTTTGGTAGTATCATACATGTCCCTAGCAAAACACCACAATTGGGCATTTTTAACTTTAGAGCATTTTTAAATTTAGGAATGCTTTTAGTAGAAAGCGAAATGGCAAAAGCATTGCGTAGCAAAATATTAGATATAGTAATAGATTCTTTAAATCAAAAAACAGGTGGCACTACAAAATACATTAATCAAAGAGACGAAGATTTTTTAAACACCATACTAAAAGAACCTTATTATAGAAAAGAGTTTACAGATGCATTAAGAGATTATTTAAACCTTGGTAATTTTAAATACCCTTATTATACTGATAAAATTTACGAATGTATTTTTAAAGAAAATGCCAAAGAATATAAACGTATCTTAAATTTAAAACAAAATGAAAATGTAAGAGACACCATGTATGCAGAGGTTTTAAAATTGGTAGCATCTTTTGAAACAGGTTTGGCCTATGAAATGAAAATAAAAAGCGAAAAATTAGGTCGTAAACTACTACAGCCAGAAATGGATAGACTTCTTTATGATTTTGCCAATCACCCTCAATATAAACCCTTAGTTGAAGATGCACGCACTAAAATGGCAACAAGAGACTATGGCTTTAGAAGAGTGTTGCATGATAATTTAGAAAAATATGTAGATACCATTTCAACATCAGATTTTAATAGGTTTTTAGGTGAAAAAAGTAAAACGCTTGAAGAACGTATTGATGAAAATATAGATGTATTTAAAAGGTTAAAAAATAGATAATATGGCTTATTTATATTTTGACAAATACCATGCAATAAGACAACATGATTATATAATACAATATTCTGGAGGCTTTAATGGGATTAAAAATGAAGGCTATTTAGAAGCAACATTAGAATTTGTTCAAAATGATTTGTATTACCCAACTATAGAAGAAAAGCTTCTTACTTATTATATGCACTAAATAAAAACCATGCATTTAATGATGGTAATAAAAGAACTTCTGTAGCACTAACCGCTTATTTTTTTGAATTAAATGGTCTTGCATTTATTGTAAGTAAATTTATAAAAGACATAGAAAATATTGTGGTTGATGTTGCTGATAATATTATAGAAAGGGAATTATTATTTGAAATTATAACTTCTTTAATTTATGAAGATGATTTTTCTGATGAATTAAAACTTAAAATAATAACAGCAAAATCCAAACTAAAAAATCAATAATAAAAAATAAATGACTAACAACTTTATTACAAATAACGGAGATAATGCAACTTTAAAAAAACGTTTAGAAACTCTAATTGCAGCAAGTAAAGAATTAAAGTTTTTGGTGGGGTTTTTCTACTTTTCTGGTTGGCAAGAAATTTATAAAAAATTAGAAAATAATAAAGAAGTAAAGTTAAAAATATTAGTTGGTTTACAGGTAGATAAATACTTGTCTAATATTGTAGAAGTAGGTTTAAAAGATGACAGTTTAAGTCAAGAAGAGCATTTTTCTCAATTTATGAAATCTATGGGCTATGCCATAAACAATGCAGAAATGGATAATGAAGTTTTCTTTAACCAAATAGCATTTTTTATTAAATTATTAGAAGAAGGCAGATTAATAATACGTAAAACCTTAAACCCAAACCATGCTAAATTGTACCTGTTTAAATTAAATGAATCTCAAATATTAAAACAAGGTTTTATAACAGGGAGTAGTAATTTAACAAAAGCGGGTTTACAAAGTCAAGAAGAATTTAATGTAGAGATTAAAGATTATGGTTTTGAAAATGCAGAGAAGTATTTTAATGAATTATGGGATAATTCTATAGAAATTACAGAAGCAGAAAATGGTACTCAAGTAATTATAGATTTTCTAAAAAATAAAAGTCAAGCATCATTAATCACACCATATGAAGCTTATGCATTAATTTTAAAAACATATATAGACTTACAAGATGCTAAAAAAATAAATAGTGCTGTAGACCGCCTTTTAGAAGAAAATGGTTTTGAAAAATATAAATATCAAATAGATGCTGTTAATCAAGCATTAAATATTATTGAAACCTACAACGGTGTAATCATAGCAGATGTAGTTGGTTTAGGTAAATCTGTTATTGCATCTTTAGTAGCGAATCAATTAGGTGAAAGAGGTTTAATATTGTGCCCTCCTGGTTTAATTGGTAGTAAAAAAGAAGGCACAGGTTGGTGGGAATATAAAAATAAGTTTAAACTCCATAATTGGGACATTGCAAGTTCTGGTAATTTAGAAAATGAGGCTGAAAGTATTTTAAATAATAATTTAGATTATGAAGTAATTATTGTTGATGAAGCACATAAATTTAGAAATCAAGATACTTCTGCTTATGAAGCATTATTAGATATTTGTAGAGGTAAAAAAGTAATTCTGCTTTCTGCAACACCATTTAACAATTCTCCAGCAGATATATTTTCATTACTAAAATTATTTATAATCCCTGGTCAATCTGGTATTACTTTAGAACAAGATTTAGAAGGTAGGTTTAACTCATATAATTATCGTTTTAAAAGACTCTCCAATATTTTAAAAAATTATCAATCTTTAAATCTAGATAAAGTTAGTAAAGCAGAAAATGATTATGTAAAACTTTTTGGTATAGAACCACCTATTGATATTCATATTGTAAAAAGAAATGTGAGTGCTATGGCTAGTGATATTAAAAACATAATCACTCCTGTAGTTTTAAGACGTAACAGATTAGATTTAAAAACAGATTTTGAATACAAAGAAGAAATAAATAATTTATCTGAAGTTAAAGACCCTGAAGAACAATTTTTTAAGTTGTCTAAAGAGCAGTCAGAATTTTATGATAGAATAGTTAAAGTATATTTTAGTGAAATTGGTGATTTTACAGGTGCAATTTACAAACCGTTTGAATATGAAAATGCTGTTGCTGATGAGGATAAATTAAGTGAAGATGATAATAGGGCATTCCAACAACAACGTAACTTATTTGATTTTATGCGAAGATTGTTAGTAAAACGTTTTGAAAGTTCTTTTGGTGCATTTGAAAAAAGTATTGAACGCTTTTTAAGAACCAATAGAATGGTACTTTCTTTCATAGAGCATTCCAACAAGTATGTAATGGATAGAAAAGTCATAGAACAAATTTATGATGAAACTGATGATGCAGATGATTTTACTTTTGAAGCCATAAAGTTAGCATTAGAGGAATTTGAGAGAAATGCAGAATTTAAAAAGAAACCAAAACACACTAAAATTTACGAAGTAGATAAGTTTGAGTTTAAAGATAAATTTATAGCAGATATTAAAAATGACATTTCTTTATTTGAAAGAATAAATCAAGAAATTAAAGATTTAAAATTAGTTGAAAAAGACCCCAAAAGATTAGCTGTCCTTGAAACTATTAAAAACGTTTTACATCAAGAATCTTCACCAAAAAGAAAAGTAATACTTTTTACAGAATATACAGATACAGTCAGGCATTTAAAAACCTTATTTGAAAAAGAGTTAGTAGGTAGAGCATTATTTTGTGATGGTAGTGTAACCAAAAGTTTTGCTTTAGAATTAAATGCAAATTTTGATGCGAAATTTAAAAAGCAAGTAGATGATTTTGATGTATTAATAACAAGTGATAAATTATCAGAAGGCTACAACTTAAATAGAGCTGGTTTAATTATTAACTATGATATTCCTTGGAATCCAACAAGAGTTATTCAACGTGTTGGTAGGATTAATAGAATGAGTGCAAAAGTATTTAACGAACTTCATATTTATAATTTCTTTCCAACAGATATAGGCGCAGATATTGTAAAAAGTAGGGAGATTGCTCAACAAAAAATGTTTTTAATTCATAGTGCATTAGGTGAAGATGCCAAAATGTTTGATGCTGACGAAAAGCCTTCTCCAAGTGGTTTATTTACAAAAATTAGTCAAAACCCAGAGGATAATGAAGAGTTGAATATTGGTACAGTAATTAGAAATGATTATAATGAGGTTTTAAATAATTATCCAGAAATAATTGATAAAATTAAGAAGTTACCAAATAGAACTAAAACTGCTAAATTATTTGAAGAGAATAATGCTGTTGTATTAAGAAAAAAAGGGATGGCTTTGTTTTCTATAGTGCATCAATTTGAAAGTGAGGTAACAGATGGTAAGCCAACTGAAAAAACATTTGAAGAGTTATTGCAATTTGTTAAATGCACACCTGAAGATAAAAGACAGCCTCTAACAAAAAAGTTTTGGAAATCTTATGAAGAATTAAAAATTTTTAAACCAAAATATGGCACAGGTAAATCTGAAGTTGCATTAGAAACAAAGGCAAAAATAGCCCTTAAAACCCTTTTAAAAGTAAAAAGGGATGATTTAGACCAAAACCTAATCTCATTCATAGATACACTCTTAAAAGATATTAATAAATATAAAACCTTATCTAAATTTACTTTACGTAGATTAAAATTAGGTGAGGGTAAAAAAGATAAAAAATATGATGATTTAATCGCTAATATTATTGAAATAAAAAGAAAGTTAGGTATTGATTATTTAGATGTTATTTTAGCAAGAAGTAGTCATATAGAAAATGATGTGATTATTGCAGTCAGTAATGTGAAAGAATAAATTATAAATGGGTAAAAAAGCAATTACAGTAGAAGCACAAATTCAAAAACTTATCAGTCGTGGTATGGTTATGGATTTGGGTATACCTAAAGCAAAAGAAATACTTTTAGATATTGGCTATTATAGATTAGGTTTTTATTGGAATCCTTTTGAAATAGATGAAAATCATAACTTACAACCCAATACTAAGTTTTCTGACGTAGTTAAATTATACTATTTAGACACAGATTTAAAACATATTCTAAACAAAGCAATCAATAGAATTGAAATAAATTTTAAAACACAATTAATATACTATGCTTCTATTAAATATGATAAAAACCCAACTTGGTTTGCAGATCCAAAAATTGTAAAAAGAGAATATGTAGAAGGTTTTAAATTTCACTACACCAAAAAGTTTAAATCCGATAATAAACCTATTAAAAATCATCATAAAAAATACATTAATGATATTTATGCACCAGCTTGGAAAACATTAGAATTTCTAACATTTGGTAGCGTAATTACTTTATATATATCCATTTTTAATAGAGAATTAAAAGAAAAAATTGCAAATCAGTACAATATAAAAAGCACAAAGGTTTTCGAGAATTTTCTGTTAACAATATTATTTATTAGAAATATATGCGCTCATAGTGATTTACTTTTTGACTCGAATACACCTAAAGAAATTAGTACAACCCCAATAATTTCTTTTAATAACAACAATCGTCATTGTTTAGATTCATCTATTAAAGTAATATTATATTTTTTGAAAGAGATTTCAACATCAAGACACGACATTATTAAAAATGAAATAGATACTCTTTTTAACAGTTTTAAAACAAACAAAGTTATTAAAGATATAATCACAAATAAAATAGGTCACTCATATGGTGTGGTATAATATTTGTATAATACATATTAATAGTTTACTTTTGTACTCTATAGTGCCCAACCAATCTTTGCATTGGCGCTGCACTTTAAAATACTGAAAAACAAAAACCCAGACTAGCTCTGGGTTTTTTATTTTAGTAAAAGTAAATTACGTTTTAGTTTTTTTAAAATTTGAAGATTCTAATAGGCAGTGTATTACTTTACAATTCCCCACATTACAAAACCCAGAATTTTCGTACCTCAAAAACCTCTGTATTTTGTCCTGTTCCGCTTTCCCCTGCAAGTTTAGCGTTTTATATTCTAAAGGTACTTGCATTTTACAGCTTGCATTTTCGCTCACTCAAACACAACTATAAAAAGCAATCTTTACTATTGTTTTCATAAAACACAAAACTCCCCAAAGCTATATTTACATAATGCGCAGTTATAGTCCTCTTTCGTAAAAACTACAGGGTCTATAACGCCATTATGTAAAATAGCCGCTTCTCCAACGCGCACACCCGATATTAATAATAACATTTAGATATTTAAACAACATTCAGTCTTTAATGCATTGTTTTTATAAGTGCTTTTAGCAACTTTAAATGAAGCGTAAGAACTAATAATTAAAAACGGAAAATTAAATAGAATTTGTAAAGCACCTATAAAATCAAAAAAAGCCAATAAGAGTAAAACTTTTTATTTGTGAAGAAAATAAGTAGTAACCGTTTTCACTAAAAGTAAATGCTATGTATAAAATAGATAAAAGTTAAATACCAAAATCAATTCGTTAAAATTATAAATAGGAAGCATTCACTTTTAATGAAACCTAATAAAATATAGTAGCACAAATAAAAAGTCTTTACCCTTATTCTCGCTTCTTCCAACGCACTACGTACTAGGTCTTTAATTATTTTCCATTCAATCGCCATTGGGCTAACATTTTTAAAAATTGATAAACTCCACGCTCAAACCAGCCTCTGTTTTTCAATCTTTAAAAACGATGTAAACCTATTTTTCCCTTATCTCATTCAACTGCACAAAAATTCTGCTAAATTCATTCAGTTTCTTTATCAAAATTCTTTGTTTGTTTCATTTCACTAAGTAAAAAACAGCAAAATAAGACGAAATAAGACAATCAAATTAACCGATGTAAAATAAACTATGTTTTTATGTATTATTGTCAAAATACCAAAGCCATAACAACTCCGTATCAAGTCCAAAGAAGTATTAATTTTAATTTTATATAGCAATGGGAAAGATATCTCAAGGAATTTTAGGAGGACTATCTGGTAAAGTAGGTAACGTTATCGGAGGTAATTGGAAAGGGATTGATTATTTAAGAATCAAACCTTCAAGTGTAGCAAACCCAAGAACAGTTGGGCAAGTTAATCAAAGAAATAAGTTTAGTGCAACTATTGAATTTTTGCAGCCAAACAAAGATTTTTTAAATGTAGGTTACAAAGCATTTGCAATAAAGAAAACTGCTTTTAACTCTGCAATGTCTTATGTGTTAAATAATGCCATTACAGGTATTGCACCCAACTTTACAGTTGACTATGCATTAGCTCTTTTAAGTAAAGGAAATCTATCAACACCTTTGAATGGTGCTGTAGATCTATCAACTGCAAATCAAGTTACTTTTGATTGGGATGACAATTCAGCAGATGGTAATGCAAATGCTACAGACAAAGCAATGGTATTGGCTTACAATCCATCAAAAAAAGAATCAATATATATTTTAGATGGTGCACAAAGAAGTACAACCTCTCAAATATTAACACTACCAATATCTTATACAGGAGATACAGTAGAGCTATTTATGGCATTTGTTTCTGAAGATGGAAAGATAGTATCAAATAGTGTTTATTTAGGTTCTGGTACGGTGGCTTAGTTATTTTGAACAAATAAACAGTTATTAAACCGTTGCATTAAGTTGTAACGGTTTTTTATTTATTAAAAATTGTGGGGAAAATGTGGGGATATAACACAAATAAAAAACCTTAACTTTCTAATTACAAGAGAGTTAAGGTTTTAAAAAGCGGTCTGGACGGGACTCGAACCCGCGACCCCCTGCGTGACAGGCAGGTATTCT
>CAZMDC010000045.1:0-8405 GCA_964565055.1 uncultured Polaribacter sp.
CCCAGCCTGTATTCCAGCCTTCTACTAAAACACCTCCTATATTATTTTTTGCAGAAAAATCGATGAAATTTTTAACATTTTCTGTAGTTGCTCCATGCTTACCATGTGCTTTTCCTGTATCAATCCATTTACCATCAACCATTTCCATTCCATAATCCCAAGAAGATTTTCCTAAATGCATCTCCCACCAAACTCCAGTGTATTTCATTGGTGTAAACCAAGATACATCACCCAATTTATTAGGTTCGTTTAAATTAACAATCAAGTTCGATTCAATTAAATCTGGTGCATTATCTGTAATCTGAATGGTTCTCCAAGGAGTATGAAAAGGCAATGCTCTTTTTACTTTATAAGCTGTGTTTCTAGAGCCCACCAAACTACTTTTTAACGATAAATTTAGTGTATCAACTTTTAAAGTCATTCCTGCATAATGTACTAAAGCTGCCTCATGAAAACTTAAATGTACTCCATCTTTACCAACCATAGTTAGAGGCGTATTTACTGCATTTGCTGGAATGTAAGATTGGGCTAAATTTGTTTTTGGAATGTATGATTTTGCATCAATTTCTGATAAATTTGTGGTACTATACAAATGCTCATAAATATCCCAATCACCAGGAATCCAAAACGTTTTGTAATCTTCTGTAAGGTTAAACTCTGTGAGTTCATCTTTAATACGTACTTCTTTTAAATTAGGTTGTTCTGGAAACTGATACCTAAAACCTACACCATCATCAAAAACCCTAATTTGTAAAATAATTTTTCTTTGAAGAGCATCTCTTTCTTGAAGCTCTACACTTACTTCATTATAATGATTCACTACATTTAGCTGTTCTCCCCAAGGCATTTGCCAAGTTTCATTAACTTCATTTGGTGTATTCACTTTTGCTACAAAACCTTTATCTAAAGCTGGTGCATTTGTAAATTCAAATCCTACAAAAGAATTATCTATAATTGCTTTTTCTTTATAATTTATGGTGTAGAAGAACTTTCCAATTTCATTTAAATGAAATTTTACTTCTATGTTTTCATCTGGTGATACAACTCCAGAAGATTCTACGCTACATGCACTGAATATAAAAACACTTAAAACAAAAACTACAAATACTCTTTTCATACTTAGTTCTTTTCTAATAAAACAATATCGAATTCTGAATTTACAACTACATTACCATTTTCAACTTTAACAATTTGGTTAGAATAAAAATCTCTAATTGATTCTCCATTTTTAAATATTGATGAAGCATTTATAGTTTTTGTTCCTTTTGGTAAATTAATACCAACTATAATTTTATCGTCTTTAAAAACTCTTGAAAAGATTACTCCATTTTCATCAGCTATTAATTCATGTTTTCCTGCTCCAACTGCCATATGGTTTGCTCTAAATTGCCCTAATTTTTGCCAATGGTTTAGAATTTTTTGAGTTTCATTTTTGTTTTGAATTTCATCCCAATTCATAAAAGATCGCAAAGTAGCATCACCAATTGTACCTTCTATAGTTAAATCTCTTGCAGACTCGTCTCCATAATAAACTTGAGCTGTTCCTGGTGTTAAAAACAATAGATTTGCAGTTTTATAAGGCATCTCTCTTTCTTTATCAAAAGGTTGACCATCATCATGTGAGGTCATGTAATTTAACACCCCATAATTTTTTAAGTTTGAATTTAGAATTGAGTCGTATTTATGAAATATTGCAGCTTCAGGCATTTGTTTTGCATTCCATTTAATTTCAAAATTGATTAAACTGTTAAAAGCATTATCGAAATAATTTACTTTTTTATCGCCAAAATCAAAAGCTTTTCCGTGTGAAATGGCATAATTATACACTTCTCCTACCAAATAAAAATCATTATCATCTAACACTTTCTCTGGATTATCTTTTTTGTATTGCTCAAAAGCAGCATCACATTCTTGCTTGAATTCTTGCCACACAAATTCTTCTGTGTGTTTTACAGTATCTACTCTGTAGCCATCAATTCCGAATTCTGTAATATAATCTGTTAACCATTTCATGATATAAAAACGAGGCGCTCTTGGATGACCTGTTCTTTCAAAAAACGCATCCAATTCTTGCACTTCTTGTTCAAAACGCCCTTCTGCTTTCCACTTTTCAACTAATTGAGGAGGTAAAGCTACATTATCATTACTTTCTGTTTTAATGTCTGGCAAATTTTTAACTAATGTACAAGTTATGGTGTTTTCGTAATTACTGTATTCACACTGAGGCTCAGTTCTTACCCAATCACTAGGCCAAACAGGATCTTTTGCTGTAACAGGCCCTGTGTGATTTATTACTGCATCTAAAAGTACACGAATGCCTTTTTTATGCGCCAATTGTACTAATTCTTTTAAATCTGCAGCAGTACCAAAATTAGGGTCAATATTCGTCCAATCTTTTGCCCAATACCCATGATAACCATAGGTATTTCCTGTACCTTCGTCTGTAACACCATGAATTTGCTCTACAATTGGTGTCATCCAAATGGCATTGATTCCTAAATCTGTAAAATACCCTTCTTTTATTTTTTGTGTGATTCCTTTAATATCTCCACCTTCAAAACCTCTTAAAACTCCAGTTTCTTTGTTTCTATCAAAATTGATATCGTTTGACGGATCTCCATTATTAAAACGATCTGTTAATAAAAAATAGATATTTGCACCTTCCCAAACAAAAGGTTTATTTGCATTCGTATTAATCGATTTATCTTTTGTTGTGCTCTGCTGACAACTTAAAATTAGAGCTACTGTAATTATGAAAAGTAATTTTTTCATGGTATTTTTTATTGGATTTTTAATATAAAAGATTGTAATGGTTTCAGTTCAATACTCGCTTTTGCCTTGTTTTTAGAAACCTTTAAAATTGATGAATAGGTTTTATACAGTTGATCTGTAAGTTGGTAATCCCCATCTTTTAAGTTCCATTTTTGAATAATCTTATTTGGCAATTGCAATTCGAAATTATACGTTTTTTCTCCATCAAAATTTGAAATAATAATTAACTTTTCATTTTTTGAATAACGAACAAATGATAAGATTTTAGAATTATAATTTAAAGTCTTAACTCTATTGTATTGATGAATGTCTAAATATTCTCCCATCAAAGCATCAGAAGTGATGGTAAAGTTTAACAATCGTTTGTAGAAATCTCTTAAATCTAATTCTTCTTGAGTTGATTGCCCTCCATCAAAGTTTTTATCATTTACCCATCTTTGTAGACTTGGCACTCCTACATAATCAAAAATTGAAGTTCTACTAGGAGTTCCAAAGCCTGCATTTTCAGAACCATCTTCTCCAAATTCCTGACCAAAATACACCATAGTTGGGGCTGTAGAAATGGTTGCTGAAACCACCATTGCTGGCTTGCCTTTCAATGCATTTCCAGCAAACTCAGGGCTTGCAATACGTTGCTCATCATGATTTTCTAAAAAGTGCAACATATGATGCTCTATATCTTTTAAACCTTCTTGAATTTGAGGAATATTATCTGTTAATCCATGACCTTGCATTACATGTTTAATAGTATCATATAGTTCTACTTTGTCATACAAATAATCCATTTTTCCTTTTTTGATATAATCTCTATACAAACTTGGATTGTATACCTCTGCTAGTAAAAATGCATCCGGATTTTTCATTTTGATATTAGAGTTTAGATAACTCCAAAATTCTACTGGCACCATTTCTGCCATATCATATCTAAATCCATCAACGCCTTTATCAATCCAATACAAAGCAATGTCTCTAAATTTTACCCAAGAGTTGGGTATAGTTTTATCTTTCCAAAAGGTATAATGCTTTTTGTAATCTTCGTTTTCAAAACCTGTTGGTAACTCATCAAAATCTTTTTTTCCATCAGGAGAAATGCCATAATTTACTTTTACAGTTTCATACCAATCGTAAAAACTAGGTTTTGGAGAGCGTGATCCATTTCCTGTCCATTTTGCAGGATTTTCAGTAAACTCACCATCACTTAAAGGATGATTTTCACCCCCTAAAGGTTTGTATCCGTTTAAAAAATCTGGTACTTCAAAAGGAGTATTAGGCACGTAATAGAAGTTATTATTAACATCATATTCTTTTGAAGTATTATCATCTGTACCAAAATCTTTAACACCCTCAGGATTTGTTAAACTTTGATAATTACGAGCCACATGATTAGGTACTATATCAATAATTACTTTTAAATCTGCTTTATGAGAACGTGCAATTAAAGCTTCAAATTCTTGCAAACGATTGGCTACATTTTCTGCCAAATCTGGATTTACATTGTAATAATCTTTTACAGCATAAGGACTTCCTGCTCTTCCCTTTACAACATCTGGATCATCATTTGAAATGCCAAATTCGGTATAATCACGAATTACATCATGATGAGGAACTCCTGTATACCAAATATGCGTAACTCCTAAATCTTTTATTTCAGAAAGCGCTTTATCTGTAAAATCATTAAACTTCCCTACTCCATTTTCTTCTATGGTTCCCCAAGGTTTATTAGTGGTATTTGTATTACCAAAAAGCCTTGTAAAAACCTGATAAACAACTGTTTTTTTCTCTTTAGAATTCGCTACGATCATTTTCTTTTCTGATTCTTTATTAGAGGTACAATTCATTAAAATAGCTACTAGTACAAATAGGTGAAAAGTATTTTTAAATTTCATAATTGGTATTATTGTAATGATACTTTAATTTTCATTTCTTTATTAGGATTCCATTTTACAGGAATTTTTAGTCGATTCTCATCCATAGTAATTCTTACTCTACTTCCGTCGATTTTTACTTTTTTAGGTTTCCAGTTTACGTTATGTAAAATTAATTCGATTTCTTTTTCTTGTGGATTCCAGTTATTTCCAAACTCAGCTTCTAAGTCGATCTCTATGTATCGTTTACCCAATTCAACTTCAAACTCTAACAACTCATATTGCCCTTTTTCAAAAGCATTTGCAGTTAAACCATCGTCATTATATAGTGTTCTTTCAGATTCTTTAACAGAAGCATCAAACCAATAGTGTAATTCTAATTTGTTGCCTTTATAATCAGCTGTAGTCTGCACTAATTTTGCTAGAGGAATGACAACTCCTCCTCTAACGTAAGTAGGAATTGCTTTTTGCTTTACTTTTACAGATTTTGTTTGTCCTCCAATAACTTTATCTTCATCAAAATAAAAATTATACCAATTGGCTGTTTTTGGAAAGTACACTTCTTTTGTTTTTACAGAGTCTTTTAAAATAGGTGTGATTAAAAAATCTTTTCCCCATAAATACGTTTCTGAATTTGACATTAATTTTTCATCATCTTCTTCAAAGAAAATAGGACGCATTAAAGGTGTTCCTTTTTGATTATTTTCAAATGCTAAATTGTAATTATATGGCAACATTTTGTAACGTAATTCAATAGCTTTTTTAGCATGCTTTTTTGCAAAATTACTTCTAAAAACAGGTTCACTTGCAACATCTTCTTGTGCATGTGGTCTATACATAGGCTGAAAAACGCCATATTGTAACCATCTTACATATAAATTATCATCTAAGTTTGCTCCTGCAAATCCGCCTAAATCTGAATGCATGTAGCCTAAACCTTGCATCCCCATTTGTAAGGCAATTTCTGGTTGAGATTGTAAACCACCCCAACTTCTACTAACGTCTCCAGACCAAGGGATCATTCCAAAACGTTGTGAACCAGAATATCCTGCACGCATTAAAATAAAAGGTCTTTCGTTAGGAAACTCTTTTTGATAACCTTCAAAAATTAATCTTGCCCAATCATGTCCATAAATATTATGGATTTCATCTGCTTTTTGATTATTTCCAAAAGTAACCCAAGATGGTAAAACTTCTGGTTCACCTAAATCACCCCACAAACCTTTTACACCAAAATCGAGAATTTCTTTATAAATGTTCCAAAACCAATCTTTACCTTCTTTTTTGTAGATATCTACAATTCCAGTATTTCCAAAATAGAAATCGTATCTGGCTGAATTGCCAACAGTATCTTTTGCTAAAACTTGTTTTACATCAGCTTCTTGCCATTTTTTTGAAGTAGATAACACAAAAGGTTCTGTGATAAGCACTGTTTTTACACCTTTGTCTTTTAAACGTGAAACCATACCTTTCATATCAGGGAAAGAATCTTTATCAACTTCTAAGTTACCCATGGTTCCTTTTACTGTTTTTCCAAACCAATATAAATCTAAAATAACTGCATCTACAGGTATACTATCACTTTTAAAATTTTCGATGGTTTTTTCAGTTTCTTCTTGTGAATGATATCCAAATCTGCTTGAAAAGTTACCTAAAGTCCATCTTGGAGGTAAAGGTTGTTTTCCTGTTAAATCTGTATAATTATCTATTAAATCTTCCCAAGAATTTCCAACAATTACTTGATAGGTTTTACGTCCAGAAATGGTTTCGTAAATTAACGAATTATCCTTTTTACTATCCAAATCTAAATAACCAATTGCAGGATTATCAAAATGAATCATGTACTTTTTTGATGAAATTACTAAAGGAATAGTAAAATTCATCAACTCAGAATAGGTTTCATACCCATAATGTGCTCTGTTGTATAAAGGCAAACGTTTGCCTCTTCTATTCATGCCAAGTGCTCTTGCTCCTGCTCCATATAAAACTTCATCAGCTTTTAAATTGAACTCGATTTTTTCTGTTTCTTTGTTTGGAATGTTTCCTTTTACAGATTCCATAGGAACATGTTGTGATTTGAAATAGCCTCTTTTTTCTGAGGTGATAACATTGTTCTGTTTATCAGTATACACAATTTGAAAAGGCTTTTTTATAATATCTAAACATATTCCATCAGAAATTACGACTGTTTTTTTTGTGGAAGAATTTAAAACCAAATCAACTTTTTTTGGCTCTAAAACAGTTGCATGAGAGTTTGGGTTAAACGTGTCTCCTTTTGGTATAAACGAAGTTTCTACAATTTGTGATGTAAAATATTTTATTTGATAAACACCATCATTTACATTGATTTGAATTGAATTTCCATTTTGTTCTAATCCTTCAAAAACTCTTTCCTTATTTTGAGAGTTTAATGATGAAACAGTAGAAAAAAATAAAAAAAGAAAGGTTAATCTTTTAATCATTTTAGTTTTTTAATAAAAAAGTCAAGGGAATATCTACTCTTTTTTGCCAAGACAATTCAGAGTGATTGGTTCCTTCGAAAAATAAATTTTTAAAGTTTGTTGATGTATACCCTCCTTTTGTAAAAATAGCATCTACTTTTGGTGCATATTGAGGATAAAACTGATCTAAAGTTTTGTTACCATAATCAAAATACATTTTATGTGAATTTGGATTGGGTAGATTTTCTTCTAAATATGTAAAAATTGCCTCAGGAAGTGGATTTGTTGCACTAGGAGTTGCACCCACCCAATGTGTGGAAACACAGGCTGCTCCTTGAAAAACTGTTGGATATTCTGCAACAGCATACATAGACATTAAACCACCCATTGAAGAGCCCATAACAAACGTATTCTCTTTATTTACATAAACTGAATACGTATTATCTATATATGGTTTTAACTCATTTACTAAAAACTGTAAATATGCATCTCCTTTTAAATCTATACTAAAATTATTCTTTTTTGCTTCATTGTACAAAGCTTCTCTTTCTTTACTTGGAACAAAACCCATTGTTTTTTCTGGAAATAAATCTTGCCAACGTATTTTTGGAATATTATGAATACCTACAACAATAAAATTTCTTACAACATTTTCTTTCATTAATCTTGTAGCTACTTCATCTATCATCCATTCTTGTTTGTTCCATGTAGTAGTTGCATCGAATAAATTCTGACCATCATGCATATACAAAACTGCATACTTTTTGTCTGCAGAATAATTTTCTGGCAACCAAACATCTACTGGTCTTGGTGTAATATATTTTGATGGAAAAGAATCTACTCGAATAAGTTTTCCTGCAGCCAAAACTGCATTTTCTAAAACATTGGCTTTAACATTTGGAAATTCTTGTTTTTGCGATTTACATGAAATTGATAAAAAAATAAGCATTAAAAGTATAGCTCTATGCATTGTTTTAATTTTTAAAGTTTATTAAAATAAATCTTGATTACTTTTTGTAGTTAAAATGATGCTTCCCTTTTCTTTAAAATCAATTACATCATCCCAAGTAAAATCTTCTCCAGTAATTATATTTTTTAAAATTTTTCCTTTTAAACCAACCTCTTTATAACGTTTTAAATCTATAGAAATTGGATTTTCATTTTTATTAATGATATGTACTACAGTTTCGTCGTTTTTTATTCTAAACAAAAAGTAAGTTCCCATAAATGGTGCAAAATGTACGGTTTTACCTTCGTGAATGGCTTTAGAATTTTTACGATAATTCAATATTTTACTTACAAAACTTTGCATTTCTTTCTGTTCTGA
>CAZMDC010000045.1:8505-15620 GCA_964565055.1 uncultured Polaribacter sp.
AATAAAAATCATTGGCTAAACCTTCATAGATTTTTACCAAACCTTTGTCCCAAGATTCGTATTCATTAATACCTTCTATAATGGCTTTTTGCATTGGAAAATCCATGGTAGATTTTAAATTCGATTTGTAGTCATCTTTATTATTTGCACCTGTTTGCCAGTAACCAACCAATAAAGGATTGTAACTCCACTCTTCGCCTACAATCGAAAAATTAGGATATTCATTCATAATTGCACCAGCCCAATTTACCATAAACTCTTTGTCTGGGTAAGGATATGTGTCTTGACGAATACCAGCTAAACCCAAAGTTTCTATCCACCAAATTGAATTCTGAATGATGTATTTTGCCATAAAAGGATTACGTTGATTCAAATCTGGCATGCTTGATACAAACCAACCTTGATTATTTCCTTTTGTATCAATTTTAGAAGCATATAAATCTTGATTTGTAGTTCTTCTATGATTAGAGCCAATGTTTTTGTCATTTCCCCAATTATTAATATTTGCTTCATAATTTTTTTGATGGTTAACCCAATCATCAAAAGGTAAATCTTTCATCCACCAATGTTCTAAACCACAATGATTTGCAACTTGATCCATAATTAGCTTCATTCCTTTTTCTTGAAGTTTATTTGCTAAGTTTTTATAATCAGTTATCGTTCCAAAACGCGGATCAACTTGATAATAATCTGTAATTGCATAGCCATGATAAGAACCTCTTGGCATATCATTCGTTAAAACAGGAGTTGGCCAAATTGCTGTAAAACCTAAGTCTGCTATGTAATCTACACCATTTATAATCCCTTGTAAATCTCCTCCATGCCTTTTGTAACCATCTGTTCTGTCTAAAGTTTGATCTTTTAAACCTGATAATTTATCATTAGTTTCATCAGCATTTGAAAAACGATCTGGAGTAATTAAATAAATAGCATCAGAACTATTAAAACCATTATAGGCTTCTGCATCTTTGACTCTAGATTTTAACTCGTATGTATGAGTTAATGTTTCTGAATTTTCTTTTTTAAAAGTAATATCAAATTTACCAGCTTTAGTAGTTTTGCTGATAGCTAAATCTATAAATAAATAATTTATACTTTTTGCTTTATGCACTTTTGCAATTGTAATTCCAGGATAAGAAATAGAAGGTTTGTAATTACCTATTTTATCTTCTTTAATTAACAACTGAAGTGATGCATCCTTAAAACCTACCCACCAATTTGGAGGCTCTACAACAGAAAGTGATGTATTAGAAACAGCTACTTCAACACTATTTTTGTTATTTTCTTCTGTATTACAAGAAGAAATAAAGACAAATACTAATGAAAACAAAATAGTGTTGAAGCGTTTCATAATTGCTGTTTTAAATGGTTACCAGCTTATTTGGAGAAACTGATAATTTTTCATTATTAACTAAAATATCCAAATTATCTTTTCCATTCAACTCAAAATGAGTTCCATTTTGTGCAACTTTTACAGTAATAACATGGTTTCTAAAGTTTACTTTAAAAGAATACGATTGCCAACCTTTTGGAATTTTTGGCGAAAAAGAAAGTGTATTATTTACAATTCTCATTCCACCAAAACCTTCTACAATACTCATCCAAGTTCCAGCCATAGAGGTAATGTGTAAACCTTCTTCTACTTCATGATTGTAATCGTCTAAATCTAAACGAGATGTTCTTAAGTAAAATGTATATGCTTGATCCATTCTATCTAGCTTTGCAGCTTGAATACTGTGTACACATGGAGAAAGTGAGCTCTCATGAACTGTAAATGGTTCATAAAAATCGAAGTGACGTTCTAATTCTTTGGTAGAAAAACGGTCTTCAAACATATAAAAGCCTTGCAGTGTATCTGCTTGCTTAATATAAGGTGAACGTAAAATTCTATCCCAACTCCATTTTTGATTAATTGGTCTTTGACTTTTATCTAAATCTGCAACTGTAATTAATTCTTTATCTAAAAAGCCATCTTGCTGCAAATACACATCGTGCTTTTCTGAATAAGGAAAGTACATATTGTCTGCTACATTTTTCCAAGTAGACAATTCTTCTTCAGTAAAGTTTGTTTTTTCTTTAATTCTGATATAATCAGAAATATGATCTATTTTAACAGTTTCTATATTTTCTAAAGCATACTCAATACACCATTTTGCAATGTAGTTTGTATACCAATTGTTGTTGATGTTATTTTCGTATTCATTTGGACCTGTTACACCCAAAATCATAAATTTATTTTTGTTTGATGAAAAGGTTGCTCTTTGTTGCCAAAAACGTGCAATTCCAATTAAAACTTCCAATCCTTTTTCTGGAATATAAGAGTAATCGTTTGTAAATCTGTGATAATTATAGATTGCAAAAGCAATAGCGCCATTTCTATGAATTTCTTCAAAAGTAATTTCCCATTCATTATGACATTCTTCGCCATTCATGGTAACCATTGGGTATAATGCTGCTCCGTTTTTAAAACCAAGTTTCTGAGCATTTTCAATAGCTTTTTCTAAGTGATTATATCTGTATTCTAATAAAGTTCTAGCAACAGACTGATCTTTTGTAGCCATATAAAAAGGAATACAATATGCCTCAGTATCCCAATAGGTACTTCCTCCATATTTTTCTCCTGTAAAACCTTTAGGACCAATATTTAAACTTGCATCTGTACCTAAATACGTTTGGTTTAATTGAAAAATATTAAAACGAATTCCTTGTTGTGCTTTTACATCACCTTTTATTGTAATGTCTGACATACTCCAAATTTGTGCCCAAGAATTTCTTTGTGTTTCTAATAAAGCATCAAAACCAAAACTTACAGCTTTGTCTAAAACGTCTTTAGCTGCTGTAACTAAATTTTCTCTGTCATGATTTCTATCAACAACATAACCACCAAATTTATGAATTGTATATGTCTGGTTTTTTTTGATGTTTTGTTCGTAACTACAAAAAGCGGTTTTTTCTGATTTTGAGTTTCCACAATCTGTAAGAATTTCTTTATTATCTACAAACAATCTAGATTGCATAAAGGTACAAGTGTGAAAATTAGTTTTCATCGTTTTTGCCTCTATAAAAGATTGCTGACTATTTTGAGTAACGTTTAAAATATCCCAGAATTTATCATCCCAATTGGTATCTTCATTAGTAATACTTGCATCTAAATAAGGTGTATAAGTTATTTTTACATCTGCATTTAAAGGAGTTATATTGTAATTTATTACACCAACCTCATCTAATTCTAAACTTAAAAAACGTTTAGAAAAAACTTTAATTTTTACATCATTTTGCAAAACAGCTTCAAAACTTCTAGATAACCAACCTTCTTGCATGTTAAGTTCTCTTCTAAATTTTGATACTTTTTTACACGTGTGTAAATCAAATTCTTCGTCGTTAATTTTAACGTTTATTCCAATCCAATTTGGTGCATTTAATACTTTAGCAAAATATTCTGGATAACCGTTTTTCCACCAACCAACTCTTGTTTTATCTGGGTAGTAAACACCTGCTATATAACTTCCTTGAAAAGTTTTACCTGTATATTTTTCTTCGAAATTGGCACGTTGTCCCATGGCTCCATTACCAATACTAAATAAGCTTTCTGATGATTTTACTTTATCTACATTAAAGCCTTCTTCGATTATAGACCATTCGTTTGGTATGATATATTCTTGATTCATACGTTTAATTTTTTATAATATTTTCTATGAAACTGGTAGTGATTTCTGTAAAATCATTAAAAATGTAATCAGCTTCATGTAATGTTTTTTTCTCTCCTATACCAATAGAAATCATATTTGCAGTATTTGCTGCTTGAATACCAGCAACAGAGTCTTCAAATACAATACAATTTTTTGGTTCTATTTGTAATAACTTGGCTGCTTTTAAAAATACTTCTGGATCTGGTTTGCCTTTAACAACATCATTACCATCAACTATAAAATTAAAGGTTTCTAATAAATGTACTTTTTGCAAAATCATTCTGGCATTTTTACTTGCAGAACCTAAAGCAATGCCTTGTTCTTTTTCTTGTAAATAATTTAAAATTTTAGGTACATCAGGTAAAATTTCTGTATCTTTCATTTCATTTATGAAGCCTAAATACTCTTCGTTTTTACTCTTCATCAACCTTTCAAACTCTACATAATTGATGCTTTTGCTACCCCATTCTAATATTTTTTCTAGAGATTTTACTCTACTAACTCCTTTTAGTTGCTCATTTTGTTCGAGCGTAAAATTAATATCTAAACTCTTGGCCAATTCTTTCCAAGCTAAATAATGATATTTGGCAGTGTCTACAATAACACCATCCAAATCAAAAATAAATCCTTTTTTCATTTCTTAATTCTCTTCTTGATAACTAATAGCATTCTTATTGGTAATTAAAAAATTACATAAGCCTGCAATTACTAAACTAATACCTGCAATTGTCATTGCATTAATGGCTTCTTCACCTAATAAATTTGATACATAATTGATACCTCCTAGAGCTGCTATTATTTGAGGAATTACAATAAACATATTGAAAATACCCATAATTACCCCCATCTTTTTTGGATCTACAGAGCTAGATAACATTGCATAAGGCATAGATAAAATACTTCCCCAAGCAAAACCAATTAAAATAAAACTATACACTAAAGTATCTGGAGTTGCGTAATTCATATATAAAAAACCAACGCCTCCTAAAATTAAAGAAGCCATATGAACATATTTTCTATTAATGTTTCTTTTAGAAGTATAAAGCGTTAAAAGTAATGCAAAGGCCATTGAAGACAAACCGTAAATACCCATTGCAGAACCTACTAAATTAGAAGATTCTTGAAATTTTGTGTTAGATAAATTAAACGCTGCTTCTTGAACTTTATCTGCCATATTATATGCAGTTTCAATAGGTGCAGGAGTTTTAAAAACATGTTCTGTTAAAGCTGGGTTTGCTAAACTCCACATAGTAAAAAATGCAAACCACGAAAAAAACTGGATAACCCCCAATTTTTTCATTGTTGTTGGCATACTACCTATATTGTTTAAAATATCTGGAATAAAATTATTTTTCTTTGCTTTTTCACGTTCAAATTCCTCCATATCTTCTGGTGGATATTCTTCAGTTGTAAAAACTGTGTATAGAATACTTGCTAAAAAAACAAAAGCACCAATTGCAAAAGCAACTTTTACAGACATTGGTACTACACCTGAAGCAGCTTCATTACTAACACCAAATTGAGAAACCATCCAAGGTAAATTACTAGCCACCCATGTTCCAATTCCAATAATTAAAGTTTGTACAACAAACCCATAAGAACGTTGAGATTGAGGTAATTTATCTGCAACTAGAGCTCTAAAAGGTTCCATAGATATATTAATAGATGCATCTAAAATCCATAAAAAACCAGCTGCAACCCAAAGCGCAGGAGAATGTGGCACAAAAAATAAAGAAATAGAACTTAAAACAGCTCCAACTAAAAAATAAGGCCTTCTTCTTCCCCACTTTGTACTCCAAGTTCTATCACTCATATAACCTATTATAGGTTGTACAAGTAAACCTGTAAGTGGTGCAGCAATCCAAAGTAAAGGAATATCTTCCTTACCTGCTCCTAATGTTTGAAAAATTCTTGACATAAATCCACCTTGAAGGGCGAATCCAAATTGTATTCCTAGAAATCCAAAACTCATGTTCCAGATTTGCCAAAAGCTTAATTTACGCTTTTCCATTATCGTATTTAGAATTTACGATAAGTATTTATGACTTATCAATTATTAAAGTGTGGAATGAAATTTATTGATAAATCTTAATATGACAACAAATATATGTTTTTTTTACGAAGTTGATAATAAAGTGCTCTAAAATTTACGACGACGGTTTCGTAACATAAATTCTAAAAAAAACTAAAGCGAAAACGTTTTCGTTGATTCTCTAATTTTTAAATCACTAGATATTACAATTTTTTTAGGTTTAAAATCTACACTTTCATTCTCAATTCTGTCAATTAATAAATCTACTACTTGTTGTCCCATTGTAAAACCATGTTGTGCAATTGTTGTTATTGAAGGTGATGAATATTCTGATATTAAGCCATCTGTAAAACCAATAATTGAAATTTGATCTGGTATGCTAAAGCCTTTTTCTTTTGCAATACGCATGGTATTAGCAGCATATATTTCGTTTACAGCAAAAACTGCATCTATATCCTGTTCAAAAACTTTTTCTATTTGAGTTTTAATATCTTTCTTCTCGTCGATTTCTATAATTAAATTTTTATCTGTTTTAATATAAGATTCTATTAATGCTTTTTCATAACCTTGCCTTCTTAAAGCACCAACATTAACATGGTTTGGAGTAGTTATTAAAGCTATTTTTGACCTATTATTATCCAATAAATATTTTGTTGCTTTATAGCCTGCACCAACATCATCTACTACTACTTTATCACAAGAAATATCATCTACAACCCTATCAAATAAAACAAATGGAATCTCTTCAGAAACCAAACCTTTAAAGTGATTAAAATCTTTATTTTCTAAGGTTTCACTAGCTATTGAAACTATAATTCCATCTACACTACCATTAGACAAAACTTTAAGTGTTTCTACCTCTTTTTTATAAGATTCATTTGAGAAACAAACCATAATATTATATCCTTTTTTATTAGCACCATCTTCTATACCCATAATTACAGTTGAGAAAAAATGATGTACAATTTTAGGTAAAATAACGCCTATAACTTTAGTTTTTTGATTTCTTAATTGAAGTGCTAAATGATTAGGTTTATAGTTGTAATGATTGGCATAAGCCTGTATTTTTTCTTTAGTTTCTGTACTTATTTCATGACTATCTTTCAATGCCTTTGATACAGTTGATGTTGAAACTCCAAGTTCCTTAGCTATTGTCTTTATGGTAATTTTTTGCTTCATTTTTTTCGAATAAACAAATTTATCTGTTAATTATTACTAATTTAATGATATTTCAAAGATAAAAGTTGTTAACACGAAACCGTTTTCGTGATAATAATCATATTATAATTACTTACAACATACATATATTTACTAGGTGGAATGTAAATTTATTGTTAAGCAAATCAAATTTACAGTTATTATTTAACAAATTATACATGAAAAAATTTAAATTA
>CAZMDC010000046.1:0-15298 GCA_964565055.1 uncultured Polaribacter sp.
CTACCATAATTAGCGGACTTAAAAAAGTCATCACTATAAACGATTTATTACGAACTTTAGCAATAAATTCTCTGTGTATAATTAGTTTTAACTTGCTCATTTTCTTATTGATTTTTGCTTACTGCCTGAATAAAAATATCGTTTGCACTTGGTATTAACTCTACAAAATGCTGTACTTGACCTCTACTTGTTAGAAATGATAATAAATCGTTAGAAGTATCATTAGTTCCTAGTTTAACATTCATTGTAAGTTCATTACCTAACAGTTTAAAATCTGCAGGAAAAACTTGAAAATTTTGTTTTAAAGCAGCCTCAACTTCCATTGGATTATCTGCATTTAAGCCTACTTGAAAAGTATTCGTTCTAAACTCACGTTTTATATCAGATAATTTACCATCTAAAATTAAATTCGATTTATTAATCAATGCAATTTCATCACACATTTCCTCTACAGACTCCATTCTATGCGTAGAAAAAATTATGGTTGCACCCTCATCTCTTAGTTGCAGAATTTCTTTGGCAATTATTTGAGCATTTATAGGATCAAAACCAGAAAAAGGCTCATCAAAAATTAATAATTTAGGGTTGTGCATTACAGTTACTATAAACTGTACTTTTTGAGCCATCCCTTTAGAAAGTTCTTCAATTTTCTTGTTCCACCAAGCCATAATATCAAACTTCTCAAACCAATATTTTAAACGCTTTTTAGCTTCAGCTTTACTTAAACCTTTTAATTGCGCTAAGTATAAAGCTTGCTCACCAACTTTCATAGATTTGTACAAACCACGTTCTTCTGGCAAATAACCAATATCTGCAGTATGTTTTGGTGCCAATGTTTCTCCATCTAAAAAAACAGCACCAGAATCAGCCATTGTAATTTGATTAATTATTCTAATCAATGACGTTTTACCTGCTCCATTTGGCCCTAATAAACCATAAACACTTCCTTTTGGTATGTGAATAGACACATCATTTAATGCTCTAAAATCTCCATAATTTTTAACAACATTATTAATTTCTAATAAATTACTCATTGGCTACTTGATTAAATTGAAATAAAAAATGATAATGTAACAAACTTACATATTTTAATTAGTAATGGAAACATGGAAAATGTTACAATTACATAAAATGTTAAAATTTATTATGCACGCATAACTTTTTTTAAATTTACTATGCATGCATAGTAAATTTTTATATCTTTGATGTCATGGATAAAAATAAATCTATAGATCATCAATTACGTGCAACTTGGCAAGCAGTTGCAAAAATGTATAACGAACAAGCTACAAACTATAGTAGTACAATGTCTATGGCATTCGTTTTACTTACAATTGATAAAGATAAAGGTACACCAAGTACAGCTTTAGGGCCACTTATGGGAATGGAACCTACAAGTCTTTCAAGAATTTTGAAATCGATGGAAGAAAAAGGAGCTATATCTAGAGAAAAAAACCCTGAAGATGGTAGAAGCGTTATTATAAAATTGACAGATTATGGCTTAGAAATGCGAAAGTTTTCTAAAAGTCATGTATATCAATTTAATAACGTGGTTAGAGAATATGTTACTGAAGATGAGTTAGAATCTTTTTTTAAAGTAATGGTTACCATAAATACTTTAATTGCAGAAAAGAAAATTTTTGAACCTATTAATCAAGATAAATAAAATCAAACTATAAACAAATGACAAGAAGAATTAAAAAAGTAGCCATTATTGGATCTGGAATTATGGGATCTGGTATTGCATGTCACTTTGCGAATATTGGTGTAGAAGTTCTTTTATTGGATATTGTTCCAAGAGAATTGACTGATAAAGAAATAGCAATGGGACTTACGTTAAAAGACAAAGTAGTTCGTAATCGTTTAGTAAATGATGCTTTAGCAACTTCTTTAAAATCAAAACCATCACCTATTTATAGTCAGAAATTTGCAAGTAGAATTACTACTGGTAATATAGATGATGATTTACACTTAATTAAAGATGTAGATTGGGTAATGGAAGTTGTTGTAGAAAGATTAGATATTAAAAAATCTGTTTTCGAAAAAATTGAAGAGCACAGAACACCTGGTACTTTAATTACTTCAAATACTTCTGGTATTCCTATCAAATTTATGAATGAAGGTAGAAGTGAAGATTTTCAAAAACATTTTGCTGTAACTCACTTTTTTAACCCACCAAGATATTTAAAACTTTTTGAGGTTGTTCCTGGGCCAAATTGCAAACAAGAAGTTACAGACTTCTTAATGATGTATGGTGATAAGTTTTTGGGTAAAACATCTGTTTTAGCAAAAGATACTCCAGCATTTATTGGAAACAGAATTGGTATTTTTGGTATTATGAGTTTATTTCATGTAGTTAAAGAAATGGACTTAACTATAGAAGAAGTAGACAAATTAACAGGTCCAGTAATTGGGCGTCCAAAATCTGCAACTTTTAGAACTATAGATGTTGTTGGTTTAGATACTTTAGTACATACTGCAAACGGAGTTAAAGACAATTGTCCTGAAGATGAAATGAGAGAGCAGTTTGTTATACCTGATTTTGTTAATCATATGATGGAAAACAAAATGTTAGGTAGTAAAACCAAACAAGGTTTTTATAAAATGACAAAAGACGCTAATGGTAAAAAGAACATTTTATCATTAGACTTAAATACTTTAGAATACAGAGAAAAGAAACGTGCAAAATTTGCAACTCTTGAGTTAACCAAAACCATAGATAATGTTGCTGATCGTTTTAAAGTACTTGTAGCAGGTAAAGATAAAGCAGGTGAATTTTATAGAAAGTCATTTGCAGCAATGTTTGCTTATGTACAAAATAGAATTCCAGAAATCTCTGACGAATTATACAGAATAGATGATGGTTTAAGAGCAGGTTTTGGTTGGGAGCATGGACCATTCCAAATTTGGGATGCTATTGGTGTAGCCAAAGGTGTAGAAATCATGAAGGCAGAAGGTTATGAAATTGCATCTTGGGTAGAAGAAATGTTATTAAACAATAACGATGCTTTCTATACAGTAAAAGAAGGAGCAACATATTATTATGATGTTGTTACCAAAACGCAAACTAAAAAGCCAGGTCAAGATTCATTCATCATTCTAGATAACATTAGAAAATCAAACGAAGTTTGGAAAAACTCGGGAGCTGTAATTGAAGATTTAGGAGATGGAATTTTAAATTTAGAATTCCAATCTAAAATGAATACAATTGGTGGTGATGTTTTAGCTGCAGTAAATAAAGCAATAGACTTAGCTGAAAAAAATTACCAAGGTTTAGTAGTTGGTAATCAAGCAGCAAACTTTTCTGTTGGTGCAAATATTGGTATGATTTTTATGATGGCTGCAGAGCAAGAATATGATGAACTTAATATGGCTATCAAATATTTCCAAGACACAATGATGCGTATGCGTTATTCTGCAATACCAACTATTTCTGCTCCTCATGGAATGGCTTTAGGTGGTGGTTGTGAAATTTCTTTACACGCAGATAAAGTAGTTGCAGCAGCAGAAACTTACATGGGTCTTGTAGAATTTGGAGTTGGAGTAATTCCTGGTGGAGGTGGTTCTAAAGAAATGGCTTTAAGAGCTTCTGATAAATTTGATAAAGGTGACGTACAATTAAACGTATTACAAGAACACTTTTTAACTATTGGTATGGCTAAAGTAGCAACCTCTGCTTATGAAGCTTTCGATTTAGGATTATTACAAAAAGGAAAAGATGTAGTTGTTGTAAACAAAGACAGACAAATTGCACAAGCTAAAAAGCACGCAGTTTTAATGGCTGAAGCTGGTTATACACAACCTGTAAAACGTAAAGATGTTTTAGTTTTAGGTAAACAAGCATTAGGAATGTTTTTAGTAGGTACAGATTCTATGGAAGCTAGTAACTACATTTCTGCTCACGATCAAAAAATAGCTAACAAATTAGCTTATGTAATGGCTGGTGGAGATTTATCTGAACCAACTAAAGTATCAGAGCAATATTTATTAGACATAGAACGTGAAGCATTCTTAAGTTTATGTACAGAGCGTAAAACTTTAGAAAGAATCCAACACATGTTAAAAACAGGGAAACCTTTACGCAACTAAAAGTTGCGAGTTATTAGTTGTGAGTTATAAGTGATGAGTGATTCACTAACAACTAAAAACTAAACACTAAAAACTTTAAATATGAAAACAGCATATATAGTAAAAGCATATAGAACAGCAGTTGGTAAAGCACCAAAAGGACTGTTTAGATTTAAAAGAGCAGATGAATTAGCTGCAGAAACCATTCAATATATGATGAATGAGCTGCCTGATTTTGATAAAAAAAGAATTGATGATGTAATTGTAGGTAATGCAATGCCAGAAGGTTCTCAAGGTTTAAATATGGCACGTTTAATTTCTTTAATGGGGTTAGATATTGTTGATGTACCTGGAGTAACTGTAAACCGTTTTTGTTCTTCAGGATTAGAAACAATTGGTATGGCTGTTGCAAAAATTCAGGCAGGAATGGCTGATTGTATTATTGCAGGTGGTGCAGAAAGCATGAGTTCAGTGCCAATGACAGGTTTTAAACCAGAATTAAACTATGATACAGTTGCATCTGGTCATGAAGAATATTATTGGGGAATGGGTAATACTGCAGAAGCAGTTGCCAATGAATTTAATGTTTCTAGAAAAGACCAAGATGAGTTTGCTTTAAACTCACACTTAAAGGCTTTAAAGGCATTAGAAGAAAACAGATTCCAAGACCAAATAGTACCTATTGATGTAGAGCAGACTTATGTTGATGCTAATGGTAAAAAAGCAACTAAAAAGTATACAGTAAATAAAGATGAAGGTCCACGTAAAGGTTCAAACATTGAAGGTTTGGCTAGATTACGTCCTGTTTTTGCAGCAAATGGTAGTGTAACAGCTGGTAATTCATCTCAAATGAGTGATGGTGCTGCTTTTGCCATGATTATGAGCGAAGACATGGTTAAAGAACTAAATCTAGAACCAATTGCAAGAATGGTAAGTTATGCTGCTGCAGGTGTACCTCCAAGAATTATGGGTATTGGTCCTGTTGCTGCAATTCCAAAAGCATTAAAACAAGCAGGTTTAAATCAAAATGATATAGGGCTTATTGAATTGAATGAAGCTTTTGCTTCACAATCTTTAGCTGTAATTCGTGAATTAGGTTTAGATAAAGACATCATTAATGTAAATGGTGGTGCAATTGCTTTAGGTCATCCATTAGGTTGTACAGGGGCTAAATTATCTGTTCAATTATTTGATGAAATGCGTAAAAGAGAAATGAATAATAAATACGGAATGGTAACCATGTGTGTTGGAACTGGGCAAGGTGCTGCAGGTATTTTTGAATTTTTAAATTAAACTCCTAAAAAATAATATTATGGAAACAACAAATAAAGAAATTTTAAGAGGAGGGCAATTCCTTGTAAAAGAATCAAAATGCGAAGATATATTTACTCCAGAAGATTTTTCTGAAGAGCAAGTAATGATGAAAGAAGCTGTAAAAGAATTTACAGATAGAGAAATTGTAGCTCACAGAGATCGTTTTGAAGCTAAAGATTATGCTTTAACAGAAGAAGTAATGAAAAAAGCTGGAGAACTTGGCTTTTTAGGTGTAGCTGTTCCTGAAGAATATGGAGGAATGGGCATGGGCTTTGTATCTACAATGATTACTTGCGAATACATTTCTAGTGGAAATGGTTCTTTAAGTACTGCTTTTGGTGCGCATACAGGAATTGGTACAATGCCAATTACTTTATATGGTACAGAAGAGCAAAAACAGAAATATGTACCAAAATTAGCCACAGGTGAGTGGATGGGTGCATACTGTTTAACTGAACCAGGTGCTGGTTCTGATGCAAACTCTGGTAAAACTACTGCTGAGTTATCAGAAGATGGTAAATCATACAAAATTAACGGACAAAAAATGTGGATATCAAATGCAGGTTTCTGTAATTTGATGATTGTTTTTGCACGTATTGAAAATGATAAAAACATTACAGGATTTATTGTTGAATATGATGCAGAAAATCCAAATGGAATTACACTAGGTGAAGAAGAACACAAATTAGGTATTAGAGCAAGTTCTACAAGACAAGTATTTTTTAACGATACTGTTGTACCAGCAGAAAACATGTTATCTGTTAGAGGTGGTGGATTCAAGATTGCTGTAAATGCATTAAACGTTGGTCGTATTAAATTGGCTGCAGCTTGTATTGATTCTCAGAGAAGAGTTTTAACTACAGCTTTACAATATGCTAACGAAAGAAAACAATTTAAAACTCCTATTGCAGATTTTGGAGCTATAAAAGCAAAATTAGCAGAAATGGCTACCAATACTTACGCTGGTGAATCTGCAAGTTACAGAGCCGCTAAAGATATTGAAGATAGAATTGCTATGAGAAGGGCTGCAGGAAACTCTCATCAAGAAGCAGAATTGAAAGGTGTAGAAGAATATGCTATTGAGTGTTCTATCTTAAAAGTTACTGTATCTGAAGATGTACAAGCTTGTGCAGATGAAGGTATCCAAATTTTTGGAGGAATGGGATTCTCTGAGGAAACACCTATGGAAGCTGCTTGGAGAGATGCAAGAATTGCTCGTATTTACGAAGGTACAAACGAAATTAACAGAATGCTTTCAGTAGGTATGTTAATTAAAAAAGCAATGAAAGGTCATGTAGATTTATTAGGTCCTGCTACTGCTGTTGCAGACGAATTAATGGGAATACCATCTTTTGATACTCCAGATTATTCAGAACTATTTGCAGAAGAAAAAGAAATGGTTGCTAAACTTAAAAAAGTATTTTTAATGGTTGCAGGTTCTGCAATTCAAAAATATGGACCAGATTTAGAAGAACATCAACAGTTATTATTAGCTGCTGCTGAAATTTTAAATGAAGTATATATGGCAGAATCAACTTTATTACGTGCAGAGAAAAATGCAAAACGTTTTGGAGAAGATGCTCAAAAAGGACAAATTGCTATGGCTAAATTGTATTTATACAATGCTGTAGAAATCATAGCTAAAAATGGTAGAGAAGGTATTATTTCTTTTGCAGAAGGAGATGAACAGCGTATGTTATTAATGGGTTTAAAGCGTTTTACTAAATATGCAAACTACCCAAATGTTGTGGCTTTAAGAAATGAAATAGCTGAAATTATGAAGGCAGAAAACAAATACTGCTTTTAAAAAGCAATTGTTTATTAATAAAAGACCGTTTTAATTAACGGTCTTTTATTATATTTGAAAAATTTTTCCCCAAAACATAAGATAAATATCAGAGATGAAAATAAGATTACTTTCTGTTGTAGCTATCATTTTTATGCTAATGGGTTGCAACGAACCAAGAATTATTGAGATTGATAGCGATAAATTATTACAAGATTTAAAACAACTCTCTGATGATGATTTAGAAGGACGAGCATTTTCAAAAGAAGGAAATAAAAAAACGCAACAAATCATTTTAAATGAGTTTAACTCAATAGGCTTACAGCCTGTAATCAATGGTGATTTATTACAAGAGTTCAGTCATACCTTTAGAGGAAAAGTTAGACAAGAAGTATTTCCTATCGAAAAACCAAAAGATGATTTGTCTAATGTAAAAGATACAATAGCATCTGGTGCTAATATTGTAGGTATGCTTAAAGGACAGACCAATAAAAGTATTGTGATAACTGCGCATTATGATCACTTAGGAATTCGAAATGAAAGAATTTATAATGGTGCAGATGATAATGCTTCTGGTACTGCAGCACTATTTACGATAGCAAAATATTTTAAAAATAAACCAATAAAACACAACTTAATTTTTGCAGCTGTAGATGCTGAAGAAATTGGTTCTCTTGGCGCAGATTATTTTCTAAAAAGTTTTCTTGATAAATCAAATATCAATTTAAATATTAATATGGACATGATTGCTCATAGCGATTATGATCCTGAATTATTTGCCAGTGGTTTATATCATTATCCAGATTTAAGAGACCCTTTAGAAGACATTAAGTCTAATGAAATTATGTTGTTATTTGGTCATGATGATCCTGATAATAAAGAGCAGTCTGATTGGACTTTTTCATCTGACCATAGAGTTTTTCATAGACAAAAAATTCCATTTATTTACTTTGGTGTTCCTGATCATAAAGATTATCACAGACATACAGACACTTATGGAACTATTAATGAAGAGTTTTATGTTGAAGCAGTAAAAATAATCATCAAAGCTATTGAAAACTTTGATGAAGAACTTAACTAAAATTAATTTTAAAGTAAAGAGTGCTAGTTTAGCACTCTTTACTTTAAAAAAACTTCATTTAAAACATCATTAAATAAATAGAACTTATTCTATTTATTATCAATACTTTTGCATCCAAATTATAAATTCGGGTATGAAACGTATTAAAGAATACAAAAAACTTTTTAATGTTGAGGGTCAAATAGACTTAAAAGATTTAAAAACTACATATAGAAGTCTTGTTAAAGAATGGCATCCAGATAAATTTACAGACGAAACTAAAAAAGCTGAAGCTGAAATTGTTAGTACAAAAATTATAGATGGTTATCATTTTCTAGTAAGTATTGCTCCAGAAACAAAAGAAGCAAACTTAGAAGCTTACAAAACTACAATTACAGAATTCCAAGTTGCAGATTGGCACCATAAAAGTATGTTGTTAGAAGTAACTTTTACTGATGGAAATACTTACGAATACTTTGGTGTAAATAAGATTCTTTTTGGTAAATTCATCAATGCCAAATCTATCAATAACTTTGGTAAACGTAATATTTTTAATAAATTTTTATATCGTAAATCTAAAAAAGCTGCAGTAATGGCTTAACGATTTTAAAATATTTAATAGTTAAAAAAAGAGAAATTGTAAAATTACAGTTTCTCTTTTTTTGTTAATGATTCGTTATTAATTTCAGATAAAATTCAATTTGTTGTAATTTAGTGTATTATTAAAACTTTATTAATGAAACAAACTATGAAATTCTATATACCTATTTTATTTAGTTTATTTTTTATGTTTTGTACAGATTCAAAGCCGAAAGAAAATGAAATAAAAACTACGAATTCTATTATAAAAACTAATAAAAATCCTGAGTTTAATGCCTATTGGTTTTCTGGAAAAGCAGAAATTACTTCTTATAAATTATCACAAGTTCGTTATGGGGAAATACATGAGGGAAAAGCTGTTAATATTTTTGTAACTGAAGATTTTTTGCCAATAAAGCAGGTAAAAGCAGATTATCAGAATAAAGAAAATATACCTGTTATAAAATTAAATAGTACAAAAAAATTCACAACAGGCATATATCCATATTCTTTAATGACCAGTACTTTTACTCCAATTGATACAAATAAGAAAAGTATTAAAATTTCTTTTTCGGCTCAAGAATGGTGTGGAAACACTTTTGCACAATTGAATAATAGAAATGATTTTGAAATAAGTTTTTACTCTTACTTTGAAACAAACAGCGATAGAAAAATCAATTTAGATAAGTATCCTTTAGAAAATGAATTTTGGAGTTTACTTAGAATAAACCCAAAAGGAATACAAACAGGAAATTATAAAGTAATTCCTTCTTTTGAATTTTTAGCGTTAAACCATAAAGAATTTCAAGCATACTCAGCAGAAGTAAATCTAGTTGAAGATGATGGTCATTTTAATTTTAGTGTTTCTTATCCAACTTTACAAAGAAAATTAACCATAAAACTTACGAAAAAATTCCCTCATACTATTGAAAGTTGGCAAGAAATTATTTCAAGCAGAGGACAAGAACTGACTACAAAAGCTGAAAAAATAAAAACCATACAATCTGCCTATTGGAGTAAAAACGGAGTTGCAGATGTTGAAGAAAGAAAGATTTTAGAATTAGACTAATAAAAAAAGAGATTACGAAAACGTAATCTCTTTTTTTTATCAAATTAAATAAGGTTTTATTCTAAAGCTCCCAAATAACGTTCTGCATCTAAAGCAGCCATACAACCTGTACCTGCAGCAGTTACAGCTTGTCTGTATTCTTTGTCTTGTATATCTCCTGCAGCAAAAACACCTGGTCTATTTGTTTTGGTAGTTTTACCTTTAGTAATTAAATAGCCAGTTTCATCCATATCTAAAACACCTTTAAATAAATCTGAATTTGGGGTATGCCCAATTGCTATAAAAACACCAGTTACAGGAATTTCAAAAGTTTCTTTTGTTTGATTGTTAATCGCTTTTACACCAGTAACAACGTTTGTTCCTAAAACCTCTTCTACTTCTGTGTTGTATAACACTTCTATATTTTCTGTTTTATCCACTCTATGCTGCATAGCTTTAGATGCTTTCATATAGTCTTTACGAACTAATAAATGCACTTTAGAGCATATATTTGCAAGATAAGTAGCTTCTTCAGCTGCAGTGTCTCCACCACCAACTACCACAACTTCTTGTCCTTTGTAAAAGAAACCATCACAAGTTGCACAAGCAGAAACTCCTCCACCTATCAAACGCATTTCGCTTTCTAAACCTAAATATTTAGCTGTTGCTCCTGTAGAAATAATAATAGTTTGTGCTTCTATTTCTTTATTTTCGTCAACAATTACTTTATGAACACCACCAACTTTTTCAGAAAGCTCTACAGAGGTTACCATCCCAAAACGCACATCTGTTCCAAAACGTTCAGATTGATTTTTTAAATCTTCCATCATTGCAGTTCCATCTGTTCCATCAGGATAACCAGGAAAATTATCAACTTCTGTTGTTGTTGTTAATTGACCTCCCATTTGCATTCCTGTATACATTACTGGCTTCATATCTGCTCTTGCTGCATAAATTGCTGCTGTGTAACCTGCAGGACCTGAACCAATAATTAAACATTTAATTTTTTCAATAGTATCTGACATATTCCTTCTTAAAATTTAAAACACAAATGTATTTTTTTTGGTTGATTTATTTGATAAATGTGAATGAATAATCCTAATTTGTTAATAACAAAAATTGATAAAGGTTTTGAAAGAAGCCAATTTTATTTTTTACTGATTTTTTTAACTTCTTCTTCAGTAATCATTTTAAAGTTTTCATTGCCCCAAGAATTGGTAATGTAATTCATAACGTCTGCAACTTCGTCTTCATATAGGCCTAAATTAGCCATAATCCCTCTATATTGCACATCATTTACTACTATTTTACCACGAATACCATATTTTATAGCTCTTATGCTGGCTTCTCTTTTTTCCATCAAATAATCTGACTTAGCTAAAGGTGGATACACTTTTGGAACACCTTCTCCATTTGGTAAATGGCAAGTAACACACATATCTGTATATACTTCTTTACCTCTTTTTATACTTTCTTGCAGAGCTTTGTCTTGTTTTATACTTGTATAAATTTCTTTTTCGTCGTTAATTGATATAAAAAACAGATTCAAAACGATTAATAAACTAATAACTTTCATTTTAATTTGGTATTATTTTTAAGATTCCTTTTCCTTCTACTCCAACATAAATATAACCATCATTTCCTTGCTCTATAGATCTTACTCTTCCTATATTTTCAACTATTTTTTCTTCTTTGATTACTTTTCCATTTTTTAGATAACAATTTGCTATGTAATCGAACTTTAAAGAACCTACCAATACATTTCCTTTCCAAGATGGATAAATATCAGAATTAACGAAAGCCATTCCACTAGGTGCAATTGATGGATCCCAATAATGCAAAGGTTGCTCCATGCCTTCTTTTTTTGTGATGTCTGTAAATTTAGTTCCAGAATAATTAATTCCGTAACTAATTACAGGCCAACCATAGTTTTTCCCTTTTTGTATAATGTTAATTTCGTCCCCTCCTTTTGGACCATGTTCGTGAGCCCAGATTTCACCTGTAAAGGGATTGGTTTCCATACCTTGAGGATTTCTATTTCCATAAGTAAAAATAGCTTCTTTAGCATTTTCTACACCTACAAAAGGATTGTCTTTTGGAATACTTCCATCATCATTTAATCGATAAATTTTACCACAATCTCTTGTAATATCTTGTGGATTTTCGTCTCTATTTCCTCTATCTCCAATAGAAAAATAAATTCTGTTTTCTGAATCGAAAGCAATTCTAGATCCAAAATGCTGCCCTTTTCTACTATTTGGATAGGCTTTGTACAATACTTGCTGATTTGACAAAACTCCATCTTTAAAAACAGCTCTCATTAAAGTAGTATTTGCGCCTCTTTCTGTTCCTTCAGAAGATGCATACGTAAAATAAATAAAATTATTTTCTTTATAATTTGGATGCAACTCAATATCCATTAAACCTCCTTGGCCTCTAACAGTAACTTCTGGCATACCCATAATTTCTATTTTCTTACCATCTTTAAAATGAATTAATTGCCCAGCTTTTTCGGTTATCAGCATAGAATTATCTGGCAAAAAAGTAAATCCCCAAGGAATTGATAAATCTGAAACTACAACTTCTGTGCTATGTTGAAACGTTGAAGAATTATTAGATTTAGATCCTTGAGCACATGAAGAACAGATGATAAAAAGAATTAGCAGTACAGAATAAATATGTTTCATTTTTTTATTTTTATTGTTACACTAAAATACATAATTAAGATTGAATCCCGTAAAATAATTTATAGGATTCCCAGGATAAAAATATCTTGGAGCATTGTTTCCAAAGCTTGAAGCATTTATTAAAATTTGAGAAGCATAAACTTCATCAAAAATATTATTAACACCAAAAAACACGTTTAACTTTAGTTTTTTATTAAAATCAAGCAAATAACCGATTTTAGTATTGGCTAATTTATAGCTATCTGAATACAAAGTATTTGCATCTGTAATTGGCATACTACCCACAAATTGATAATTTATATTTCCATAGAAACCATTAGCAAATTTAAAATCTACTCCTGTATTAAAAATTGATGAAGGAACTCCTGTTAAATCGTTTCCAGAAAATTCATTTTCATTATCTATAAATTCTTCAAAAGTAAAATTGTTGATGGTGAAATTGGTAAACGTACTAATAGATAATTTTTCATTTTTAATCCACTTATAAATGATTTCCGACTCTAAGCCATCATGCTGTGTTCTACCTGCATTAATTCCAATAAATTCATCTTGTGCTGTTCTTCTAGAAACCAATAAGTTTTTAATATTTAAACGATAAAGTGATAAATTGAATTGTAATCGATTCTTAAAAAAATTTCCTCTTGAACCTATTTCAAAATTCCAGCCAGTTTCTGGCTGTAAATTTGTGTTTATTTGTCCATCAGGTAATAATGTTTCTTCAAGAGATATTGGAGAAAAACCATGACTAGCGCTTGAAAAAAGACTTATATTTTCTGAAACTAAATGAGATATTCCAATTTTTGGTGAAATAATAGTATTGAATGAGAATTCTCCTGATTGATCTGGGTTGTTTGCTGAAACTTCAAAAAGATCATCCAATTTATACCAAGTTTCATTTACATTTAAACCTAATGAAAGTGTAGTTTTTTCTGAAAATTCATAGTTTACTTCAGAAAAAAGATTGTAATAATTTCTATTTTCTTTAAAATCTGATAAAATATCTCCTTGAACACTTCCTGTTTCTGGTGGAAAATTTTGATATAAATTCTCAAAAGTTTTAGACATGTATCTATCATTAAAAATTTCAGCACCAATTGTCCATTTTATAGTTTTATTAAAAAGAGTATTAGTCCCTAACAAACGAGTTCTTAGTCCAAAAGCAATTGTATTTTCCTCAAGAATATTAAATGGTCTAGGTTCAAAATTATCTCTGAAAGAAGTAAATATACTTGTAACTTGTTTAAAATTACTACTAAAATTATGATTCCAAGACAGCCCAAAAATTCCTCGTTGAAAATCTTCAAAACCTTTAGCTTGTTGCCAAGTAAAAGCAGCAGAACTTGGGTTGTTCATAAATGTATTTTCATCAATAGAACTTGGTATAAACGCCTTTAAATCAACATAACTTGCAAGAAATGTAAGTTCATCTTTTTCACCTAAATAATGATTAGAATGTAGTGTAAATGTTTGCCTATCATATTTGTTATTGTCACGAAATCCATCACTTTTTGTATCACTATAAACAGCTCTAATTCCATTTTTTTTTGTGTGATGGTTTATATTTATAATTCCTTTCTTTAAACCAAATGACCCTATTGAAAACTCTGTATTAACAGATGAGTTGTTTGAAAAAGTATTTTGTGAATTTAAATGGATAACCCCACCCAAACCAGCACCATAAATACTTGACGCTGCTCCTTTCATAATTTCAAAGTTAGCAATAGAAGCGAGTTCAAAATCTTCAATAGCTGTTTGCCCACTTCCATTTGTAAGAGGAATATCTTTAAAATAAGCTCTTATTTTTGAAGTCCCAAAAAGGTTTCTAGCTCCAATTCCTCTTATAGTAATTCTATTGGTATTTAATGAACCACTTTGCATAAAAACTCCTGGTGTTCTATTTAAAATCGGTGCAAAATCTGTATTGTTTGATCGCTGAATATCTTCTGATGAAATTATAGCAATTGATGCAGTTGCTTTCTTTAGTTTTTGCGGAATATGATTAGAAGTGATAATAATTTCACTCAACTCTAAAGAATTCAAAGTAAGTTGAACAATATAAAACTGATTACTTTTCAACTGAATAGTTTTTGTCTGATAACCTTTCTTTCGAAATGTATAGACACCTTCTTTAGCTAATTCAAAAAATCCATCTGAATTTGAAAATCCTATAAATCGGTTTTCAGCACTAATTATTTTTGTTTCTGATAATATAATTCCGTTTTCATTCACTACTTTCCCTTTAATCAAAGACTGACTAAATCCAGAAAATCCTTGAATAAAAAACGTAATAATGATTAGTTTTTTTATTAATAATTTCAAAAAAAATGGTTCCAAGTTCGAAATGCTAAACTAATATTTTTAAGTCAAAAATTATTATAAAAAAAAGTAATCTAAATAAATAAAAAAAGTATATTTGCAGTCCTAAAATTAATGACTATTTTCGGGGTGTAGCGTAGCCCGGTCATCGCGCCTCGTTTGGGACGAGGAGGTCGCAGGTTCGAATCCTGCCACCCCGACTAAAATGAATACCAATAGAAACTAAAACCTTGTAAATCGTATGATTTACAAGGTTTTGTAGTTTTTGGGTTATCATAAGAATTGAATTAATATAGTTTAGTTTGGTTCACAATTCGGTTCACAGTTTCAAAACACAAAAAGTGTGAACCAACTGAAACCTTAATAAACTGTTTTTGAGATAGTTGATTTGACTTTCGTCTAGAAGAATGTTTAATTAAAAGACGACAACTATGCAATCA
>CAZMDC010000047.1:0-15114 GCA_964565055.1 uncultured Polaribacter sp.
ACCAGGTAAAGGACCTGCTTTTGTAAGAACAAAATTAAAAAGTGTTACAAATGGAAAAGTAATAGACAATACGTTTCCTGCTGGTAGAAAAATTGATGATGTGAGAGTAGAAACACATAAATTTCAGTATTTATATAATGATGGTGAATTCTATCACTTTATGAATGAAGCTGATTATACACAAATTAGACTATTAGAGTCTGCACTAGACACTCCTCAATTAATGAAGGAAGGAGAAATTGTAACAATTATCATCAATTCAGAAGACAATATGCCTCTTTCTGTAGAAATGCCTTTAAGTGTAATCTTAGAAGTTACCCATACAGAGCCTGGTATAAAAGGAAACACTGCTACTAACGCAACAAAACCAGCAACTGTAGAAACTGGTGCAGAAGTTAATGTACCTTTATTTATTAACGAAGGTGATAAAATTAAAATAGAAACAGGAAAAGGTACTTATCAAGAACGTATTAAAGAGTAATTTAAGCACAAAGCTTAAAAAAATCTATGAAATTTAAAACTCCACAAACTTTATCAAAAATTGCATCACTTTTAAACATTGATTTCATAGGTGATGAAAATTATGAAATACTAGGAATAAACGAAATACACGTTGTAGAAAAAGGAGATATTGTTTTTGTAGATCATCCAAAATATTACGATAAAGCCTTAAACTCTGCTGCAACTACAATTTTAATCAATAAAAAAGTAGCTTGTCCTGAAGGTAAATCTTTATTAATATCAGAAGATCCTTTTCGAGATTTTAATAAAATCACCAAACATTTTAATCCTTTTATAGCTTCAACTGTAAGTATTTCTGAAAGTGCAGTAATTGGAGAAAACACAGTTATTCAACCAAATGTTTTTATAGGAAATAATGTAACCATTGGTAAAAACTGTGTAATACATCCTAATGTATCTATTTATGATAATGCTGTAATTGGTAATAATGTAACTATACATGCAAATACAGTTTTAGGTGCAGATGCATTTTATTATAAAAATAGACCAATAGGTTTTGATAAATTAATTTCTGGGGGTAGAGTAGTGCTAGAAGATAATGTAGATTTAGGCGCATCTTGTACAATAGATAAAGGAGTTACAGGAGATACAACTATTAAAGAAGGTACAAAAATTGACAATCAAGTTCATGTAGGACATGATACTATTATTGGTAAAAAATGTCTGATTGCCTCACAAACAGGAATTGCTGGTTGTGTAATTATAGAGGATGAAGTTACTATTTGGGGACAAGTTGGTACAAATAGCGGAATTACCATTGGTAAAGGAGCAATAATTCTGGGTCAAACTGGAGTAACAAAATCAGTTGCAGGAGGAAAATCATATTTTGGAACACCAATATCAGAATCAAGAGAAAAATTAAAAGAATTAGCAGGAATAAAACGTTTTTTAAAAGAGCAAAAGAATTCTTAAAAATCACTTTTTTAAAAAAGAACTATGAACTATTTTTGCATAACTAAATAAAAAAGCAAACCATGAGTGTTTTAGTAAATAAAAATTCAAAAATTATTGTACAAGGTTTTACAGGTAGTGAAGGTACTTTTCACGCTGGTCAAATGATTGATTATGGTACCAACGTTGTTGGTGGTGTAACTCCAGGAAAAGGAGGTCAAAAACATTTAGACAAACCAGTTTTTAACACTGTAAAAGAAGCTGTAGATAAAGTAAGTGCAGATACTTCAATTATTTTTGTACCACCAGCTTTTGCTGCTGATGCAATTATGGAAGCTGCAGATGCTGGAATTAAAGTTATCATCTGTATTACAGAAGGTATACCAACAGCAGACATGGTTAAAGTAAAAGCATACATTGCCAATAAAGATACAAGATTAGTCGGTCCTAACTGTCCAGGTGTAATTACTCCAGAAGAAGCTAAAGTTGGTATTATGCCAGGTTTTATCTTTAAAAAAGGTAAAGTTGGTATCGTATCAAAATCAGGAACATTAACCTATGAAGCTGCAGACCAAGTTGTAAAACAAGGTTTTGGTATTACTACAGCAATTGGTATTGGAGGAGATCCTATTATTGGAACAACTACAAAAGAAGCTGTAGAAATGTTAATGAATGATGATGAAACTGAAGCAATTGTAATGATTGGTGAAATTGGTGGTAATTTAGAAGCTGAAGCTGCACAATGGATTAAGGCTGATGGAAACAGAAAACCAGTTGTAGGTTTTATTGCTGGTCAAACAGCACCTGCAGGAAGAACTATGGGGCATGCTGGAGCTATTGTTGGTGGTGCAGATGATACTGCTCAAGCTAAAATGAAAATTTTAGAAGCTAATGGAGTACACGTAGTAAGCTCTCCTGCAAAAATTGGAGAAATGGTTGCTAGCGTTTTAAAATAAATCAATAATTAATTATTGAAAAAGAAATTCCCGTAAAAAACGGGAATTTCTTTTTTATATTTGAATCTCAATTAAATCAAACAACATGAAATTACTAGAAAATAAATCAGCTATTATTACAGGAGCTACAAGAGGAATTGGACGTGGCATTGCTATTGAATTTGCAAAACAAGGTGCAAATGTAGCTTTTACTTATAGTTCTTCTGTTGATGCTGCAAATGCATTAGAAGAAGAATTAAAAGCTTTTGGTGTTTCTGCAAAAGGGTATCAATCTAATGCAGCTAATTTTGATGCTGCTCAAGAATTAGCAAAAGAAGTTTTAGCTGAATTCGGTACAATAGATATTTTAGTGAATAACGCAGGAATTACAAAAGATAATTTGTTAATGCGTATTTCTGAAGATGATTTTGATAAAGTAATTGAAGTGAACTTAAAATCAGTTTTTAACTTAACAAAAGCTGTAATTAGACCCATGATGAAACAAAGAGCTGGTTCTATAATTAATATGAGCTCTGTTGTTGGTTTAAAAGGTAATGCAGGGCAAACCAATTATGCTGCTTCTAAAGCTGGTATTGTTGGTTTTTCTAAATCTGTGGCTTTAGAATTGGGTTCAAGAAATGTAAGAAGTAATGTAATTGCACCAGGTTTTATAGAAACTGAAATGACAGATAAACTTGATGAAGCTACAGTGCAAGGTTGGAGAGATTCTATTCCATTAAAAAGAGGTGGTACTCCAGAAGATATTGCAAATGCTTGTGTATTTTTAGCTTCAGATATGAGCGCTTATATTACAGGTCAAACACTTTCTGTAGATGGTGGAATGCTAACATAAACAGTATATATAAAGCGTTTAATACAATTTATTGTAAATTTTCAACTCAACTAACCTTAGATACAATTTATCTAAGGTTTTTTTGTATTTATCTAATATTTTAAAAACTACATTGGTTTGTAAATTATATTTGTGGTGTAATTAACCTCTAATCAATAATATTATGGAAACAATAGAATTAACTGCAAAGCACCAACAAGTAATAGAAGTACTTAAAGATGAGCATTTAACAAGTTTTCAAATACTTAACAGAGTTAAAAATGTTTCTTTAATTTTAGTTGTCTATAATATTATAGACGAACTTAAAAGTTTAGGTGTATTAGAAACCTATACAAAAGAAGGCAAGAAGTATCATTGTTTAGCTTAAATATTATTAATCCCTTTTAATAATACCCTAAACTCCTAATAAACCAACTCCTTAAACCTCTAAGAAACCCCTATAATCCCTATTTGAATTGAAAACAAAAAACCTGCAAATTTAACTTGTAGGTTTTTTTACTTTAATACAGATTACATATCTTTCCATAAAAATAACAACTGAATTGCAAACATTGAATTCAACGCTTTTTTTATTGTTAATAGTTAGTTTGCTATTGAGTTTATCAATTGCATTTTTTCAGTATTATTATAAAACAAAACAAAGAGTAAAAATTACTCCAATCTTATTTCTACTAAGAGGAACTAGTTTATTCTTATTAATTCTTTTGATTTTAAACCCTAAAATTGAAAAAACTACTATTATTGATACAAAACCCACATTAGCTATTGTTGTAGATAATTCTATATCTCTTAAATATTTTAAAGAAGAAGCTAATATTACATCGTTTGTAAATGAACTTGAAATAAATGAGTCAATTTTAAAAAAATTTAATGTTCAAAAATATACTTTTGGAGAACAATTAGATGTTTTTAATAGCTTTACATTTTCAGAAAATAAAACGAACATTTATAAAGCAATTTCAAGTTTAAACGAACTACATAATGACAAAATTGCCCCCATTGTCTTATTAACAGATGGCAACCAAACACAAGGTACAGATTATGAATTTATAGCAACTAAAAACAGTGTATATCCTATTGTTTTTGGAGATACAGTATCTTATGAAGATATTAGTATTACTCAAATAAACGTAAATAAATATAGCTATATTAAAAACCAATTTCCTGTAGAATTTATTCTAAATTATGATGGCTCTCAAAAGAGAAACTCAAAACTCACTATAACTAATAACAATAAAATTATTTTTAGTAAAAATATATCTTTTTCGCCTTTAAAAAAATCGATAACGATTACAACAAATTTAAAAGCAAAAAAAGAAGGTTTGCAATACTATACTGCAACTTTAACTAAAATTACCAACGAAAAAAACACCAATAATAATAGTAAAAACTTTGCAGTAGAAGTAATTGATGAACAAACTAATATTTTACTGTTAACGTCTATTTTACACCCAGATTTAGGAGTACTTAAAAAAGCCATCGAAAGTAATAAACAAAGAAAAGTTACAATTAAAAACATTCAGGATAATAACTTTTCAATAAAAGATTATCAATTAGTGCTTCTTTATCAACCTAACAATGCTTTTAATACTATTTTTAGTCAAATAGAAGAGCAAGCAAGTAATTATATGTTGATTTCTGGTGCAAGTACAAATTGGAATTTTATCAATACTAAAAAACTTGGTTTTCAAAAAAATGCTATAAATCAAACTGAAAACTATATGCCATATTTTAACGATGGTTTTATTCCTTTTTATCAAGAAGACATTAATTTTAATGGATTTCCGCCATTAAAAGATCAGTTTGGAGAAGTTCTACTGTCAAACGAAAATCAAACATTGTTGTTTCAAAATATAAATGGAGTTCAAACAAATCAACCTTTATTAACAACTTTTGAAAAAGGCAATCAAAAAACTGCGATTTTATTTGGTGAAGGTATTTGGCAATGGAGAGCTACAAGTTTTTTAAATACAAATTCATTTGAAGAGTTTGATGGATTTATAGGAAACATGGTGCAATATTTAGCATCAAACAAAAAAAGAAGTCGATTAGAAGTAAATGCAGAAAATATGTATCCTGCAAATGCAAGCATAAATATAGCTGCTTTTTATACTGATAAGAATTATAAATTTGATGAAAGGGCTCAATTAGAGATTAAAATTACCAATATAGAAACAAATAAAACCATTACTTTTCCTTTTTCTTTAGTAAATAATTCGTTTCAGGCAAATATTGAAAATTTAATATCTGGAGATTATACGTTTGAAGTTGCTGTGTTAAATCAGAACATTAAAAAAACAGGACGTTTTAAGATTACAGCATACCAAATTGAAGAACAATTTACTAATGCAAATAGTAATAAATTAAGAAAATTAGCAAATAATACCAAAGGAAAGTTGTTTTTTAAAAATCAAAAAAAAGCTTTAACCAAAGAACTTTCTGAAAACAATAAATATTACACCATACAAAGGTCAACAACTCAAAAAGAAGCATTAATCAACTTTAAATGGCTTTTGTTCATACTAATCTCATTATTAACTGCAGAGTGGTTTTTAAGAAAATACCATGGTAAAATATAGTTCAAAGAACGTTGTCTTTACGCTTTAGAAGTCGTAAATTTGATAAAATTTAAAAAAATAAATAATGGCAAATAAACAAATGGAATTAAATTTTCCAAAAGGAGGTATATTTTTTGTAATCATAATTGTTGCAGTAATCATTCTTTTCTCAAAATCTACAGTAACTATTGGACCTGGAGAAGGAGGAGTAATCTTTGAAACTTTAGGTGATGGTATTAATACAGAAAAAACATATGGAGAAGGTTTTCATATTGTTGCACCTTGGAATAGAATGATCATTAGAAAAGTACGTCAACAATCTATTTCTGATGAAATGAACGTGCTTTCTGTAAACGGATTAGAAGTTAAAGTGAATGGTACAATTTGGTACGAACCAGAATTTCAAAACTTGGGTTCTCTAATTAAAACAAAAGGTGAAGATTATGAAAGAGAACTATTAGACCCTGCAGTTAATGCAGCTGCTAGAAGTGTTGTAGGACGCTATACACCTGAGCAATTGTATTCTAGTAAAAGAGATGTTATTGAACAAGAAATTTTAGATGAAGTTCGTTTGGTATTAGCTGGACAGTTCTTAACTGTAAAAAGAGTTTTAGTAGAAGACGTAAAACTACCAACAACTATTAGAACCGCTATTGAAACAAAATTAAAGCAAGAGCAAGAATCTCTAGAATACGAGTTTAGATTAGCAAAAGCTAAAAAAGAGGCTGAAAGACAAAAAATTGATGCTGAAGGTAAAGCTGTAGCAAATAAAATTTTAAGCGCTTCTTTAACAGATAAAATTCTACAAGAAAAAGGAATTGGAGCTACGTTAGAATTATCTAAATCACCAAATAGTAAAGTAATTGTTATTGGTTCTAGTAAAGATGGTTTACCTATAATTTTAGGAAATCAATAAAAAACTGTTTTAAAAAATAAAAAATCCAGCTTTGAGCTGGATTTTTTTTTGTTTCTAAATCTTATTAATTAATTATTTTTTAAATTCATCAAAAGTACCATCATTGTAAAAAACCACAATACGTTGTATTTTTTTTTCAGAATCAGCAGAAGTAGAGAATAAAGTTTGAGAATTTGATTGTAAGTTATTCACAGGTTGAATTTTTGGAAAACTACCAACACCTTTTAACAACCAATAAATATCAACTTCACTAAATTCATTGGTTATTTTTAGTACAAAGTCTAAACTTGGTTTATTTCTGCCTGATAAAATATGAGAAATACTAGAACGTTGAACGCCAATTTTATCTGAAAAAAGTGAAGCAGATAAATCATAGTACTCCATAATTTCTTTTATTCTTAACGCAAAAGAAGTATTGTTTATCATTGTAAATGGTTTTAATAGAACAAATGTATAAGAATAAAATTCGCTTTACAAATAGGCTCTAAACAATTCTTTAAAGCAGGCAAAAAAACACAAATAATAACTTTAGGTAAAATTCATATAACATATATATACAGGTTTTTAAAATTTTAAATTCATGTAAACAAAAAATACATTTAGTTAATGAATAGATCAGACTTTTTAGATTTGTTTTTGGTTTACAAAAGTAAAAAACCTATTTATTTTTATAGTAAAACACCTCAAAATCGACTTACAATTTATACAATTCAATAGGATGTCATTTTGCAAAATTGTAAGTTTGTGTTTTTAAATAAATTTAGTTTTGACAATATTATCTAAAGCATTTTTAAAGCAACTTTTTAAGGAACAAAAAGAAGATTCTCTTTTTGGTAAATGGATTACTTTAGAACATATAAAACCATTATTTCAGAAACATGAAGCTACTTTTCAAATTACTTTAATTGGAGTTTCTGAAGAAAAAAGACCTATTTATGCTTTAAAAATAGGTTCAGGAAAAAAGAAAATTTTGCTTTGGTCTCAGATGCATGGAAATGAAAGTACAGGTACAAGAGCTTTATTTGATGTATTTAATTGTTTTTCAAACTCAACAAATTCAGAGTTTAAAAAAATACAAAAAGAATGTACGCTCTTGTTTGTACCAATGTTAAATCCAGATGGAGCACAAAAATATACTCGAGTAAATGCCAACAATATTGACTTAAATAGAGACGCTGTGGCTCAAACTGCTGTAGAAAGTAAAATTTTAAGAACTATTTTAAATAACTTTAAGCCTCATTTTTGTTTTAATTTACACGATCAAAGAACTATTTTTAATGTAGAAGGTACAACAAATCCTGCTACAATTTCCTTTTTAGCACCTTCTGAAGAAGAAACTAGAAAACTTACCAAAGGTAGAAAGGAAACTATGAATGTAATTGTAGCCATGAATACGATGCTTCAACAAATCATTCCTAATTTTGTTGGTAGGTATACAGATGAATATTATCCAACTGCTACAGGAGATAATTTTCAAAAACTAGGACATAACACTATTCTTATAGAATCTGGTCATTTTACTAACGATTATAATCGCGAAAAAACAAGAGAATATACATTTTATGCTTTAGTTCAAGGTTTATATCATGTTACAAATACTCAAGACTTTAATGACTACAAAGCGTATTTTAATATTCCTAAAAACGATAAAATATTTTTAGATCTAATTCATAGATATCCAAATTCAAATGATGATGAAGGCTATCTATATAAAGACCAAGTTTTAGAAAACAAATTAGTTTCAAGCTTAGAAAAAGTACCTAAAAATGAGTTAAAAGGTAAAATACCACATCACGAAATCGTTTTCGAAACAAAAAAACGTTAAACTTTTCTCACGTTTATCCGGTTTTAATTAAATTTAATTCATAAATTTGCAGTATAAATTGAATAATACATAAATTATGAAAAAATTTATCTTAGATGAAATCGATCATCAGATTTTAGATATTTTAATTGAAAACGCTAGAACACCATTTACAGATATTGCAAAACAATTATTAGTTTCTGCTGGTACAATTCACGTACGTGTTAAAAAGATGGAAGATGAAGGTATTATTCAGGGTTCTACATTAACTTTAAATTATGAGAAAATGGGGTATTCTTTTATAGCCCATGTTGGTGTTTTTTTAGAAAAAACATCTATGACACAAAACGTTATAGAAAATCTTCGTAAAATTCCTAATGTTACTGTAGCTTACGTTACTGCTGGCAAGTACAATATTTTTTGTAAGGTAAGAGCTAAAGGAACCAATGATGCAAAAGATATTATATATGAAATTGATGATATACCTGGTGTAAATAGAACAGAAACCATGATTGCTTTAGAAGAAAGTATTAATGATAAAAAAAGAATGATGCATGCTATTTTTGCAGAACTTTAGTTTCATAAAAATTATAGAAATAAAAAATCCTTATCACTTAAAATGATAAGGATTTTTTTATGGAATAAAATTTTGATTTGTTATGTTTGTTATTATTATGAAATCAATACTATATGGTAAATAAAATTGACTATAATTTAAAAAATCAATTAGATAATTCTACTTTATTAAAATTATATAAACTAATGTTGAAGCCTCGTTTAATAGAGGAAAAAATGTTGATTTTATTACGACAAGGCAAAATCTCTAAATGGTTTTCAGGTATTGGTCAAGAAGCAATTGCTATTGGGGTAACTGCAGCTCTAGATAAAGAAGAGTATATTTTACCAATGCATAGAAATTTAGGGGTTTTTACTACAAGAGAAATTCCTCTATATCGATTATTTTCTCAATGGCAAGGTAAAATGAACGGTTTTACAAAAGGTAGAGATCGTAGCTTTCATTTTGGTACACAAGAGTATCATATTGTAGGTATGATATCGCATTTAGGACCTCAATTAGGGGTTGCAGATGGTATTGCTTTAGCCAATAAATTAAAAAAATCTAACAAAGTATGTGCAGTTTTCACAGGAGAAGGTGGTACAAGCGAAGGTGATTTCCATGAGGCTTTAAATGTAGCTTCAGTTTGGAATTTACCTGTGTTGTTTTGTGTAGAAAATAATGGTTACGGTTTATCTACACCAACATCAGAACAGTTTAATTGTAAACATATTGCTGATAAAGGAATAGGGTATGGTATAGAAAGTCATGTTATTGATGGTAATAATATCCTAGAAGTCTACACTATTGTAAACGAACTTGCTAAAAGTGTTCGTAAAAATCCAAGACCAATTTTATTAGAGTTTAAAACCTTTAGAATGCGTGGTCATGAAGAAGCAAGTGGCACAAAATATGTACCTCAAGATTTACTCGATTTTTGGGCTGCAAAAGATCCTTTAGAGAATTTTCAATCGTATCTAAAAGATAAAAATATTCTTACTGATGCTATTGAAATTGAATACAAAAAGGAAATAGCACATGAAATCAATACGCATTTAGACAAAGCATTTAACGAAGAGAAAATTATTCCTAATCTTGAAACAGAACTAAGTGATGTGTATCAAAAATTTGAATATAAAGAAGTTACACCTTCAACTAAAACAAAAAATATTCGTTTTGTAGATGCTATTTCAGAAGGATTACAACTCTCTATGAGAAAACATGATAATTTGGTTATTATGGGACAAGATGTTGCTGCTTATGGTGGTGTTTTTAAAATTACTGATGGTTTTGTTGAGGAGTTTGGAGAAGAACGCGTTAGAAACACACCTATTTGTGAATCTGCCATTGTTTCTACTGCCTATGGTTTATCAGTAAATAATATGAAAGCTGTGGTTGAAATGCAGTTTGCAGACTTTGTTTCTTCTGGTTTTAATCCTATTGTAAATCTTTTAGCAAAATCGCACTACAGATGGTCTCAAAACGCAGATGTAGTTGTGAGAATGCCTTGTGGAGCAGGAGTAGGTGCAGGCCCTTTTCATAGCCAAACCAATGAAGCTTGGTTTACAAAAACACCAGGTTTAAAAGTAATATATCCTGCATTTCCTCAAGATGCAAAAGGCTTATTAGCGAGTGCTATAAACGACCCAAATCCTGTGTTATTTTTTGAACACAAAGCCTTATATAGATCTGTTTATCAAGAAGTATCCGAAGATTATTTTACCTTAGAAATAGGCAAAGCTAACCTATTAAAAACGGGTAATGATTTAACTATTATTGGATATGGTGCAACTGTGCATTGGATTTTGGAAGCTATAGAAAAAACTCCAGAATTAGCTATAGATGTTATTGATTTAAGAACGTTACAGCCTTTAGATGTTGATACCATTTATGATTCTGTTAAAAAAACAGGTAAAGTTTTAATTGTACAAGAAGATTCTATGTTTGGTGGAATTGCAAGTGATATTTCTGCATTAATTACAGAAAATTGTTTCAATTATTTAGATGCTCCTGTAAAACGTTTTGCAAGTTTAGAAACTCCAATACCTTTTCAATCAGATTTAGAAGCACAATACTTAGGAAAATCAAACTTAACACAAGAAATTTTAGACTTGCATAATTATTAATTAAATTTATGCATTAAAAGAGATTTAATAGATGAACAATAAACAAATTATATTTAAGAAAAGACCTTCAGGTGTTCCTGATAAAGATACGTGGCAATTAGAAAACAATCCAGTTCCTGAATTACAAGATGGTGAAATTTTAGTAGAACACCATTATATTTCTCTAGACCCTGCAATGCGTGGTTGGATGAACGATTCAAAGTCTTACATTCCTCCTGTAGAAATTGATGCAGTAATGAGAGCAGGTTCAATTGGTAAAGTAATTCAGAATAATGGAAATCCTAAATTTGAAATTGGTGATGTAGTTACAAGTTGGGGTGGAGTGCAACAATATGCTGTTACTAATGGAGATAGTTGGTATAAAGTGGATACTCGTTTAGCTGCAATGCCAAAATATATTGGTATTTTAGGAATGCCAGGAATGACTGCGTATTTCGGAATTTTAGAGGTTGGTAAATTAAAAGAAGGTGATATTGTTTTGGTTTCTGGAGCAGCAGGTGCTGTAGGAAGTACAGTTGGGCAAATCGCAAAAATTAAAGGATGTACTGTAATAGGAATTGCTGGAGGTAAAGAAAAATGCGATTATATTACTAATGAATTAGGCTTTGATGCTGCTATAGATTACAAATCAGAAAATATATACTCTGCTTTAAAAGAAAAGTGTCCAAAAGGTATAGACATCTATTTTGATAATGTAGGAGGTAAAATTTTAGATGCTGCATTAAGTAAGTTAAGAATGCATGCTAGAGTTGTTATTTGTGGAGCAATTTCGCAATACAATAACAAATCTAAAATTGATGGACCAAGCAATTATTTGTCGCTTTTAGTAACTCGTTCTACAATGCAAGGAATGGTAGTTATGGATTATACAAAAAAGTTTGGTGAAGCTGCAAAACAAATGGGAATTTGGATGCAAGAAGGCAAATTAAAATCGAAAGAAGATATTTATGAAGGTATAGAAAACTTTCATGAAACCTATAACCGTTTATTTTCTGGTGACAAACAAGGTAAATTGGTTTTAAAAGTAATAGAAGAATAGTGGAGTTAGAGCATTTTTTTCAATGCCCATATTGTTGGGAAGAAATATCTATGATTTTAGACACTAGCGTTTATCAACAAACGTATATAGAAGATTGTGAAGTGTGTTGCAACCCCATTGAAATTTCTCCTAATTTCGAAAACGGAGAGTTGGTTGCTTTTCATGCACAATCCATAGAACAGTAAAATTTAAAAATCCTGCTTTTGCAGGATTTTTTTTTATGATTATAACAGTGGGTTATTCCAAGAAAACGTTTCAAATATGGTCAACCAATCTTTTGGAAAACTAGATTTAAGAATCATTTTTTTATGAAGAAAAGGATGTATAAACTCTAACAAACCAGCATGTAAAAAAAGGTTTTTGCAGTTAAAGTTTTCAGCAAACATGGTGTCATGATTTTTATCTCCATATTTTGCATCACCAATTAAAGGATGACTAATTTTATTGCAATGCACTCGTAATTGATGCATTCTTCCTGTTTTTGGAAACATTTGTACCAAACTATATCTTGAACTGTCATATGGTTTTACAGGGATATCTAACGTTATTTTCTCTAATGTAGTAAGTTCTGTTAAAGCTTCTTTATGCACATTTGCATCTCGTCCTTTTACAGGCGAATCAATTGTTTTAGTATCTGGAGCAAAACCACGAACAATACCAAAATATATTTTCTGAATTTGAGTATTAGTAAATAACTCCTGAAATTTTGAAACGTACATTTTCTCTTTAGCCAGTAAAATAATACCAGACGTTTTTCTATCCAATCTATGTATAGGATATGTTTTTATACCTATTTGATTTTCAATAAGCTGTAAAAGCGATGCCTCATCTGCCATATTTCTAGAATGATAGGCATGATGCACCAAAACATTATTAGGTTTTGTTACACAAATGATATATTCATCTTGATAAATAATTTCTAAGCTCATTTTAAAGTGTTATATTTAAGAATCAAATATAAATGCTAATCTAGTAATTTGGTACTAAATTTGATGTATTTTAAGAAATAAAGGACATAATTATGAAACGATATTTTATTTATATTTTCTTTTTAAGCTTATTTATTGGATGTTATAGTTCAAAAAAAACTGTAAGTAATCAGCAAATAAATGCCCTTAAAAAGGCTGTAGAAGAAACTGGCTTTATCATTAATTCTGATGCTGCTAATCCTGTAGCATTTGCAAATACAAGAGGTATAGAGAATTTATTGCCTCCTGGAAGTAATTTAAATAGAATAAGCTTGTCTAGTAATGCTAATAAATTCAGTGGCAAAAAAGATAGTATTGATTTAAATTTACCTTTTTATGGAGAAAAACAAATGGGTGGAGGATATGCTTCTGATGGCGGTTTTACTTTTAACGGAAGTGCTGAGTCTGTAGATAAAGAGTTTAAAGCAAATAAAAATAAATACAAAATTGATTATCGTATTAAAACTGACAGTGAAAGTTTAACAATAAATGTAGTTTTGTTTGAAAATAAAAGCAGTGTTATAACTATTAATAGTAGCATAAGAACTACAATTATTTATTATGGAAAATGGAAAGCTATAGAAAAAGAATAATTTAATTATGTATGATTTAATTATACTTAATTGACATTAAACTCTACGATATTTAATTTACCTTTTTACGAGTAAAAAAAAGCAACAGAATAGAAGCACTTCCAAAAAACAGAAAGCCTACAAAGAGTGGGTAAGTAGTATCAATAACATAAAGCCCAATAAAAGTAGCTATTGGTACAGCCATTACTGTAGAAATAAATCCATTAATAGCAGCTCCAACTCCAGCAATATGTCCAATGGGTTGCATGGCTAACGATCGTAAATTTCCAAATAAAAAGCCTATTGCAAAAAACTGAATCATAAAAGAAATCACTAAAACTAATATTGGTGGATTGGCTTGTTGATAAAAAACAATTACATAAAACAAGGATACTGCTGTAAATATCCCTAAGAAAAAACGGACTAATTTTTTCATTCCAAATTTTACAACTACAGTTCCGTTTATAAATGTAGCAAAACCTACAGCAAGAGCAATGGCTCCAAATATATAAGGAAACTCATCTACTAACTTGTATTGTTCTTGAAATATTTGTTGAGAAGTCCCTAAAAAAACCATAAATGAACCAGTTATAAAACCACTAATAATGGTATAAATAATTGCATCATTATGTTTAAAAAACTCTATAAAACCATTTTTAAAAATCGATAAACGAAATGATTTTTTATACTGATTTTTTAGAGTTTCAGGTTGTCTAAATTTAAACCAAAGCACTACTAGAAAACCAAATATAAGCTGACTGGTAAATATAGATTTCCAACCAAAATTATCTAACATAAATTTACCAAAAGTAGGTGCAACAACAGGAATTAATATAAATAGAGAAACAATAAAAGACATTATTTTAGCCATATAATCTCCTTCATAGGTATCTCTAACCATGGCAATACTTAAAGTTCTTGGGGCTGATAAGCCAATACCTTGTAAAATTCTCCCAAAAACCATAAGTTCTAAACTTTCTGCATACACACAAATAATACTTGCAATTGCAAAAATTACAAACCCACCAATTACTACAGGTTTTCTTCCTAAACTGTCAGAAAGTGGCCCAGAAATTAATTGTCCAGATCCTAAACCTAAAAAAATCATTGTAATCAACAGCTGTGTATCTGTGGTATCTGTGCTATTAATATCTATAGCAATAGTATTTAAAGCAGGAAGAACAGCATCAATAGAAAGCGCAACTAATGACATAAGACTCGCCATTATTATAATAAATTCTAATTGAGAAGTTGATTTTTTTTGCATGGCGCAAAAGTATTACTTATTCACTTACAGATTACATTGAGAACGTTATGAAGTTGTTAAATTGAGATTGGAATCTATAGTATTAAATTAAGAATAAAACATAAAGG
>CAZMDC010000048.1:0-14157 GCA_964565055.1 uncultured Polaribacter sp.
CTTTTTTAGTTCAAATGTTCAATTTTAGCACGATTTCCGCATTACTTACAACGGTCTTGTATATGAAACGTAGCGTGTAAATAGACGCTAACTTTTCGGATTAAACACGAGCCGAATTTTTATTTTTTCTATATATCTTTTAATTTCTAAATATATAAAAATAAAAATTTGGCGGACTTAATAAAGAAGCGAAAACCTCTCGGAAAGCCTGTAATAGCTATGTTTTATATACGTTGTTGTGGTGCGTTTTTACTCGCTCTGTAGCTCATTAATCGCATTCAAAATATTCTTTTTATCTTTTTCTAAATCGTTAGCAATACTTCTAAAAAATGTTTGTCTATCATTCGGATAATTCAATTCATAATTAACTGGAACTCCAATGTTTTCATAACATTTATCATTATTATCTGTATAAACTTCATTTGAAAGTGAAAAATACCAACCGTTTGGCAATGTCTTTTGTAAAGCATCTGAAATTGCTCCATTTGTATGTGAGCCAATGCGTTTCAAATTATTTAATTCCATTGAACTTAATGCCATCATATCTGTTGCGCTTGCAGACTGTTGGGAAGTCAATAAATATGCTGGTTTTGTATATGGTTGTTTAGCAGGATTTAAATAAATTGGTGTTTTTTTAGTGTAGCCGTTATTATGTCTTGCTTTTTTAATTGCGATTTGTTTTCTGTCAGAATTAAATCGTCTCAAAATTTCTAATGCTACAACATCTTGTCCACCACCATTAAAACGAACATCAATAATAATATGTTTTGTTTCTTTAAGGTCTTGCATTACCATATCCATTAATTTACTTATTCCAGCAACTTCTTCTAAAATTTGCTGTTCGTAATTTAAACTATCAAATGCGTCCATATATGTAGAAACAAATCCATTTTCTTGGACAAGGCTATCGTTTAAATTCAAATCTGCATATAAAAACATTGCTTTGATTTGGATATAGCCAACATTGTTTTTCATCTTTCCCCATTTCATAAGCCACGTATCTTTCGTCAAATCCTCTTTAAGATAATAATCTGCAACGATTCCAGCAATCTCAAAATCGCCATATTCTTTTAATACTTCTGTTTCTTCTTCCGCTATTTCTGATTGAATTTGATTTTCTGCTAATTCGTAAACTTCATCTGGTGGTTCTATGGAACCGTGATTGTCTTTCAAACTGTTAAGCATATCTTGCATAACTATATACAATTCGACCTCCGTAGTTTTTGAATTTATTTTATCTTTTGAGTTTTTGTAAAGATTATCCCAATCTATTTTATTGAGTTCAAAATATGCATAATGATTTTTGTAGGTGTTTGCAAAGACTTCAAAATTATATGAGATGTCGTTTTTGTCTTTTGCACTTTGTTGGCATAGGTCTGGAAACTTACTTAATCTTACATAGCGATATTTGCTAAATCCACGTGTTATGGTTAGTGTATCGTTTGAAATTTGCATTGAATTTTTAACAGCCGAAATTTTGCCTTCTTTTGCAGGCAAGCAAGAAATAGTTGTAATGTCATAATATTCATAAGAATTAGCATCTATTTTTAGAATTTTCCCGTAACCGATAGATTTCCAAATTCCTTCTATTGAATTGTTTTTTTTATTACTTGTGACGCAAGAATTTAAAATGATAGTAATTGCCAACAGAAGTTTTATGGGTACATTTATCTTCATAATAAGTTTTTTATTTTAATGAAAAATCCTAATTCTCTAAATAAGTTTTTTCTTGATAACCGCTGGTATTGCATCTTTATGAACTAAAACAGAAATAGTTTTTAACAGAAGTGAATTTTTAGACATATAGATATAGCCATCCATTGAATTGCTTCCTTCTGAATTTTTCAATAAATAATATAATTTCCCATTTTTGTCTTTAGCTGTTCCAATAATATGCATATTATGGTCATCGGTTGTTGTTCCATCTTCAAAAGTTAGCTGTCTAATAATTTGGGTTATTTTAGAATCTTCTTGTTGCTCTGTAAGATTCAAAACCCCTTTTTGAAAATCAAAATTAGGTTCGGTAGCATCGCCATCCCAAGCTAATGAATATCCATTTTTAAGGGCATTATTGATAACACTTTCAAAATCTTTAATTGGCAGATTTAAATATTTGTTGTCATTCCAATTGGCAGGAATATTTAAAACAACATTTTTGTAAAATTCAAGATGAGAATAACTTGTTATTTCTATATAATCATCTGGATTTATACCGATAAAAGTATCTGCAAAAGTTTGTGGTGTGTATGATTTCCCTTTATAATTAAATGTTTTGGGTGCTATTCCTAAATATGCATTTAAAACACCGTTGACAGATTTTTTCCAACTTTGCGGTTTTATTCTACCGTAGCCAGAATTTCCCACAGATTCAACCATAGCAGAAAGCAAATTGTCCATTTCTACGTGATCGTGTTGCCAATCTCCTTCAATAATGCCATTATATGCCTGTTCAGGAACAGCACCGTATTTTTTATAAGCATCTAAAACACTAAATGTTAAATCTCCTGCCTTAAACCAACTTTCCCCTTTCTTATCAATAAATTTTTCAGCTTTTTTAATATAGGTGGGTTTGACATAAAATATAGGTGATAAAGTAACTGTATCATTCCCTAATCGAAGTGCTTCGGTCTCCAAAAAAGATGTAGTAGCAAAACTCCAGCACGTTCCAGAAGATTGTTGGTCGTTTAGTTTAGTTGTTTGTAATTTTATTTGAATTTCGAAATCATTGGTGTTTTGTGCTTGTGTTTCTAATCCAAAAGCAATGCATAGTAAGACAATAATATACTTCATAAAAAAAAGGTTTCAATTTTATAAAGTTCAAATATAGTTTTATTGCTGATTTGAGTCTTGGAATATATTGCAACTTTGCTTGTAAGAATTTGGACTCATTCCGATATATTTTTTAAAATAATTGGAAAAATTACTTTGGTCATAAAAACCAGAATCTAATGCAGCTTCAACAAGGGGAATTCCTTGTTTAATCAATGTTTTACCATACTCCACTTTTTTAAGAAGTATGTATTCAAATGGGGTCAACCCAATATTGAATTTAAACCAACGGATAAATTGGAATTTGCTCATTCCAACCATTTTAGAAAGCTCAATCAAACTTAATTGTGTGTTCAAATTGTCAGATATATATATTTTTAAATCTTTTATTATGGTTGTATCATTTGCATTATTGTATGGATTTGCTGCTCCATAATTTTTTGTTAATTGAAAAATGAACTGATTAAAATCATCGTAAAAATCATTGACGAAATTTTTCTTTTCTTTCTTTTCTTTGATAAAATTTAAAAGGTTTTTGAGACTGCTATGCAATAAAGGATTTTCAATAACTTTATCTTGAAATGATGTGCGATTAAAAGGGCTTATAAAATCAATGACATCTTGGTTTACATAGAATGTAGAAAAAATAATATTCTCTGACGATAGATTATTATGTATCTCATAAGGATTTGAAATTAGTATTTTACCTGTAGATGCTATTAATTCATTTTCAACAAGAACTCCTTTTTCAATTAATGATATGCAATATGTATCGTGAAAATGTGAAGGATGTTTAGTTTTTTTATTTTGAAAACTTAATACCTCTAATGAATCTAAAATTTTTAATTTCTCTTTCATTATTTTAAAGGTCGATTAGGATAATTTTTTTTAAATCCATTTAATTAATGTCAAAATTTTAATGATTAGCACGATTTTTCTTAAATGCACCACAACGGTTTTGTGTATGATTAGTGGCGTGGTTTAGGCACTAAATTTAGCAAATAAAAACCAAATAGAAAATCCGCGAGGATTTTCGTAAGTAGGCGAGAACTAGCCATTAATTATACACGTTGTTGCCACACGTACTTTTTTATTTCGTTGGTGGTTCAATTGTTAATTTCAGTACAAAACTATCTTTTTTTCTGTTTATTTTAATTATTTCGCAATCTATTATTTCTCCGTCTTTTAGTCCATAAGTATATTTTTTTGCTGTTGTTCTGAAGTTAGGATAAAATTCTTTTTTGATTGGAACTGTTGCTTTATGCTCTCTTAAAACATAATATTCGGGTTTCCCACTTTCATTGATTGATACAGAAACTTTTTGGACTGTACCTATCAGTTTCTCCATTTCTCCATTTCTCCATTTTCCTCGTTCAATAATATCTCCAAGTACAGGCTGGTTGTTTTCATTATGTCCTTGAAATACAGTTTCAATCTCATCTCCGACTTTCCAATTTTGATAATCCGATTCGTCTAAAAATGTTGATATATGAATTAAACCCATAATTGAGCCACATTTCCAATTAAAGTGAATTCCTAAATCTACAAAAAAACCATATTTAGTTTTTCTTAAAATAATTCCACGATATTTAGAGTACTTTTCCAAATTTGGATTTTCAAATTTCTGTTCTTTTGCGTCTATTTGAATTGAAATTGGATTTTCTTCGACATTATGAATTTTTCCCGTAAAAAATTTCCCAACAAATGAATTAGAAGCATTTTTCCAAAATTCGATTGAAGGATAAGTCCAACCTAAATGTTTAAAAGAAACAAATGCAAATAAACCACCAACTTTTACTAAAAAACCTTTCTCTTTCGGTTCAACAATTAGGAAAGTCAGATTTTCTTGATTTTTATAAGCCTCTTTAATATTCAGCAATAAATCTTGAAGATAATCCTTATCATTTTTCGGGTCAAGATAGTATTCAATATTTTCTGTCGTTTTTCCCAATTTTCAATGGTTGGTTTGTATGTTTGGCAACGTTGTTGTATAAGATTAGTTGCGTGGTTTAGCACCTAATTTAGCAAATAAAAACCGAATAGAAAATCCGCGAGGATTTTCGTAAGTAAGCCTTTACAAGCAATTAATTTTATACGGTGTTAGCAAACGTATTTTATTATATAAATTCAATTTTTTTTATTGCAATTATACCTATAGATAATCTTGAATTATTTTCCACATTTTCTATAACTAAATCAAAAGGTCTATGAGGTTCTACTGTTTCAAGATTTACTTTTGTAATAGTCCCAACAAGCTCTGATTTTTCTACATCTTCTCTATCAGTAAATAACTTTACTTTTTTGTGAAGAATTTTTTTGTAATCATTCTTATTTAGTTCTAATATTTGTGTTTGATATAAGATTTTGTTATTCATTCTCTATTCATTTTTAGTTACACTTTTCTTTTATAGCCTTATAAGCATTTCTTTCTCCCATTTCTCCGGCTTTTGATAAATCTGAACAACCTTTTTCTTTATTTCCTAATTTAATTTCTGCTAATCCTTTGAAATAATATGAATTTGCTGTTGGTTTAATTTTTATTGATTTAGACATTGCATTTACTGCATCAGAATAATTTCCTAAATGATATTCTAACTCTCCTTTAGTGTCCCAAATATAATTTATATCATTATCTAACTTCAACGCTTTTTCAATAAAAGGCTTTGCTTCTGAATAATTTTTAAGAAGTACAAAATTATAAGCTTTGTTATTGTACAAAGTAGATAGCGTATTTGATTTATAGTTGATTTTTTTATGATTTTTAATCAAATAATCATAATCTGTATTTGATCCATAATAATCTCCAATGTTTGATTTAGAAAGACCACGAAGAAAATAAAAATCACCAATTTCATCTGTTGGCGAATTTTCTATTGCTTGAGTAGTGTATTTAATTGTTTCTGCTAAATTGTTCTTATTGTAATGTGAATAAGCTAAAATTGAATAAGTAAAAAATAGCGTCTTTTTGTCAGTAATTGCACCTTGTGTAATTTTCTCTTCAATTGGTTTTAATTTTTCAATTAATTGATTAAATTCTTTTTTTTGATATAAGTCTTGTGCTTCATTTAATAAGTCATTATTAATATTGCCACTTACCTTATTTTCATTTTTTAATTCAGTCTCAATTGCATTAATATTTTCATTTATTTTTCTCAAAACATCTTGAGCTACAAGAACATATTTGGGTTCTTCTACGATTTCTATTTTCTCAATAAGCCCATTACAAACTTCTATTAATTGTTGGTCTTGAGGGTTTTCTTTTTTTATTAATCTAATTTTAGATTTTAGTATTTTGGCATAAGCTAAATTAAAATCTTGTTTTCTATCTAGTGCTTTTATTGTCTCGGCTTTTGAATTAGTCTGTGAATTGTGCATAACATCTTCAACAAACTTTGGTTTCGCTGTTTTATATCTTGTTCTTTCATTAGAATTTGATTTTCTTGCATTTAAACCTGTATTAAAACCACGATTGTAGCCATCAGTATAGCTGTTGGAACTTTCTCCAATTTTTGGGGTTGGTGGAATTGGTGGAATTGGTTCAATGCAACCAATTCCTTGGTCTTGGCAATAACCTTTTTTATATCCTGTGTTAAATCCGTTTGTAAATTTAGTTTGAGCGAAGCAAAATGTAGTTATAAAAAGTACAATTAAGAGTAAAGTATTGTTTTTCATTTTCAAATATTATTTTAATTCTATGCGGTTCATTTTTATGTTTGCTAACGGTCTTGTATATGAAAAGTAGCGGATTTTAAGCACTAACTTTTCGGTTTGTAACTGACCTCTAATTTATTCATTTTGTTTCGATTAAGCGATTAAACCGCTATTTTTTATATACGTTGTTGTACACTGGCTTTTTTCCGTTCAGATTGTCATTCAGCGTTGGCAAAGACATACTCTTTTGCAATTTTGGCTAGAGATTTGGCTGTAGCGAATTGCAAATGTGTATGGCTTTAAGCGTTGGCTATTCACGATTCACAAATATTTCGTTATAATCTTCACTGCTAATTACTGTGTCAAATCCTCCGATTTCTTCTCCTACTCGTTTATTTATTCCAGTATATTCCAAACTTGCATCTTCGTAACGTTTGAATTTATAAACAGCATCATTCATTAATGAACTATTAAATACTCCTAAACTCACTAATAATTCAAAATCTTTTACATCTAGTCCAGTTACTTTTTTAAAAAGACCTGGTTCTAATTGTGTAATGACATCTTTTAAACTTCTTTCTCTGTAATCTGTTAAATACATAAAGACAGGAATTCTAGTCGCAAACTTGATTAGCTTTTCCTGTATTTGCTTTCGCAAACTTTTGTATTCTTTTTCCTCAGCAGTTAGTTCTTTCTTTTCTTTTGGTGTTAAAGGTTTTTCATTGGCTTCTTTTTTAGCCTTTTTTACTGATTCAGATTTATTGATAATTGTTTCAATATCTTGATTCAGATTTCTAAATCCTTCTATGCTCATTAAAGCATCCAAAGCATCTTGATTTGACATTAGTTTTGCTAATGTTGAGTTGTCTACATTTACCAATAAAGCAGATTCCCAACGTCTTGCCAACAAGGTAGCTGAAGTTCCACTCATTGCAATATCCAAAACTCCTGCTGCATCTACTTGTTTCATTGAACTTCCATCGTATGCAAGCACTGGTAAGAAATGAATAAACTCTGCAACATTTTTTTCAGGATTTGATTCATTAACATTCAAACGACAAGCATAGTCTGCTACTTGACTTAACGCTCTATTTGGTGCAAAGTCAAATACATAACATTCCTTTTTTACAATTTCTGTCTTATTAGGTGATTCACCATCTGGATTTTTAATCGTCCAAGGTGTTTGCACTCTAAATGCTGCTTGAAAATAGGTTTCTGGACTTGATGAATTTCTTAGCATTAAAATACCAGTCCAAGGTTTTACAGAAACACCTGTTGTTAATTTACCACAAGACAATGTAATCGTTTTCGATTTTAATGGATTTTCCATTTTTTCTAAAACTGGTGGTAAGGCTTCTACACCAATACCTGCTTGTGTTCCTGCTGCAACTATTATTTCATAATCTTGATAAAATAAATTATTGAGTTGCATCATTAAGTTACGCATTGCATAACAAGCTGCGACAGTTGGCAAAAACCAAAATGTATGATTTAGAATGCTTAATAATCTGGCATCTGAAAAAGGCATTGGTGGTTTTTGAGCACCTAATTTTAAATTATCAAGTGTTGTTTCTCTATAACTACCTCTAATTAAATCCAACCAATTTTGGACTTCGTTTTCCATTTTAAAACGTGCATTTTCTCCTTCTCCTGTAGCTGCAAAAAACACGTTTAAATCAAACTCATTAAATTCTCCACCAAGTGCAATCTCACGAATAGCATCTGGCATTTGATACGTAAGCATTACCATTCTTGGTAAGCTTTCATACGGATTATCATCTCCTTGCCAATTCTCTTTGGCACTTTGTTCGTCTGAGTACGTCCAATTAAAAATTTGTTCTTCTATAAATTCACCAGAGGTTAAGGCTCTAAATGGTGTTCCTGATAAATACAAAAAGTGTTCTGTGGTTATGGGTATAATTTCTGAATCAAACTTTTCTATTTTATCTACAAATTTTAAATCTTCATCTTTTCCGTCTTCAAAAAGCTCTTCAAAAAGTCCTTTTGAATTTTCATTCCAAGCACCATAATGGTATTCGTCAAAAACAACGCAATCCCAATTGGTAGCGTGTACCCATTCGTTTTTGGTTTTAATTCCTCCTGTACTTGTATTTTTACCTAAGTAATCTTGAAATGAGCCAAAGCAAACAAAGGGTTTTGAAGTGTCTAAATCTTCATACTGCATTGTGTTTTTAGATACAAATTGCCAACCTTCAAAATCTACGTGAGTCATTAAATCTTCATACCAAGCACTTTGTACAGCAGGTTTAAAAGTAAGCACCAACACTTTTTGCCATCCCATTGCTTTTGCCAATTGATAGGTAGTAAAAGTTTTCCCAAAACGCATTTTACAATTCCATAAAAACTGAGGTGTTTTACCTTTGTTTTCTTTATCTGCTTTAAATGATTTGAAAAACGTGCTGGTTTTTTCTACTGCATCTTTTTGCTCTGGTCGCATTGAAAAATCTAGTGTTCTATCTTCTACATTTTCTTCTCCACTTTTTACCGCTATTAATGCTGCTTTTACATCTTCAACTGTACAAACAAACCATTCCCCATCAGGATTTTTAAATCCCTTTTTTCTGAGATAATTGTGTATTTGATAATCTCGAAAGTTTGAACCATCATTTCGCATTGCTGATGCTTCTAGTTCTATAATAAACTCAGAACGAGCAGCACCTATTTGTTCTTTAATACGTTGCTGTGCAGTTCTATTGGTGTCACCAATTTTGAGTTGTCCTATTCTACTTGTATCATTTGGTAATGAATACGCATAAATGGTTGGCGTAGCCGAAGTTTTTGGTGGGAAAAATTCTTTACTCATATATTATAATTCCATTGGTCTTACCATATCATCAATAAAAGCTATCTCATCAGCTGTCAATTCGTATTTTTTAAAGAGTTTTTCATCACTCCAGTTTTCGTCAAAATTTTGAATTGGAACTTCTGAATACACTCCTCTCATTGCATCTTGGGTGTTTTTTCTCAGAAGTATACAAAACCTAAAAAACTTCGTTGAAATGTAATTACGCACATTCTGACATCTTTTTTCATTAGCAAATGGTCCTATCATTAAGTATGTTTGAGTACAACAACTCCCTTTATTACCGATAAATGGCTTTGCTAGAAAACGATATGGATAATTACCTCTTTCTCCATAAGATTTGGAAATATAAACTTTATGCTCATCTATTAAATGTGGGTTTTTTTTCACTTGCTCACGTTTAATATATTTTAACCCTTTAACAGTGTGCAATTCAACACTGTCTTTAAATTTTTCATTTTTAAAAGCTTTAAAAGTTGAAACAAATCCAAATGGCGTTTGTGCACTTACCATTTTTGAGAAACTACTTTCATTATGTTTTTTGATTTTTCTTAAAATAGATATGGCAGGATTAAATCGAATAAATACATTATTATCATTCTCTAATAGTGGTCTTTTCATAACACTTGTAATTTTGTCACCTTGGAATGTTCGTACTTCACATTCACCTTTGCTATCTTTTTCCCATAAAAAGTAACAAACACCTCCAGCTATATCTACTCCTGGAAAACAATCTACAGCATTTGGATAATCTGTAATAGACCTTATTCTACTATCATTCAACATCGACTCTCTGAAATCATCTAAACCTCTACCACCAGAATACCATCGAGCAGGAATAATCATACTTAAATATCTTGGATTTAATTTTTTCGCTTGTTCTATAAACTTATGGTAAAGTGGGATTGCATAGTTTTTTTTCTCAACACCTATATTTAATTGATAAGGTGGATTTCCTACGATTACATCAAACTTCATATTAAATATTTTTTCTGGCTTATCAGTATGTATAAACTGATAAGCGTAGGTTTCTAAATCTTCTTTTCTGCTATAAACTTCTTCACTTGCACCACAATAGATGCATTTTCCATTCTCCCAAGTGTGTTGTGTATAGTCAAATTTTATATTGCCTTGTTCGGTTTCAAATTCTGTACATACCGAGTATTTCCCATTTGCTTTTTTAGAGCAATAGGTACTACGTCTTGCCAATAAAGAGGTTAACTCTGTAATGGCAATACCATACAACTGGTTTTTAAAAATATGGTTAATGCGTTCTTGTTGGTTAGGTATTTGAGTTTCTAAACCTTTGTTTAAACGTTTTGCAATTTCTCTAAGAAAAACTCCAGATTTTGTAACTGGGTCTAAAAATGTAGTGTCTTTACTTTCAAATAGCTCTTGTGGTAGCATATCCAACATTTGGTTGACGAGTTTTGGCGGTGTAAACACTTCATCATTGCTTAAATTGGCTAAGCAAGACAATACATCTGGATTGTAGTTAATCTTCATCTTGTTGGTTTAGCTTTAAAAAGTGAGTGAGTTTATATTCTTTTATTGGTGTTGGTATAAATGCTTTATCTCCTAGGTCTGAGAATAGGTTAGGTTCTTCCATTGGTTGGTTCCTTAGTAATTCGTCTAGCGTGTAATCACGCCTTTTAATCATACTTCCATTAACAGCAGACCATTCTGCAAATATGATGGGTTTGCCATTGTTTTGTAATAAGGTTAATGCATCACCAACTAATATATTTTTACTTAAAATAAATGCAATTGTATCGATACAATCTTCTTTTATCTTTTGTTTGAAAATAGAAGTGTAGGTTTCTTTAAAAATATTGAGCAAACGCTCTCTACATTCTTTTGCATTATCTTCTAGTAAGTCTACACCATAAATACTTGAAACCGCTATTACAGCATAACGCTCAAATTCTAATTGACTTTTTTTGTATTTGTTAGTTACAATATTCAATTTTCGTCTTAAAATTTCCACCAAAAAATTTCCTGTACCACAAGCAGGTTCTAAAAAACGAGAGTCAATTCGTTCAGTCTCCTGTTTTACTAAATCGAGCATTGCATTTACTTCACGCTCGTTAGTGAAAACTTCTCCGTGGTCGGTTACTCTTTTTTTAGATTTTACTTGAGTTTCGCTCATTATTCTTTGTTCGATATTATTAATTCTTTAACGTCAATATCCAGAATATTTGCAATTTCCATTAATGTTTCTAATCTCGGTTGCTGTCGGTTTTGAGCATAAGCATTAACCATATTGTAACTCTTTCCGAGTTTTTCAGCCAACCAAGTCTGCTTGATTCCTTTCTCTTCCAGCACTGCCTTAATTCGGTTCATTTCTGACGTTGTTTTCAATTCACTAATTTACACTTATATCTCAAAAAACTGTGTAAAAAGTCAAAATATTTTCGGGTAGCGTTGGCAAAAGGCAAGCTCTTTTTATTTTGTGAGGCACGAGCAAAATGAAATGTGCTTGACTGTGCGGTTGGCTTTTCAGAGCTTGTGTACAACGGTCTCGTATAACCGTCAGTTACGGGTTAAAGTACGCAATTTTTTCGGTTTGGCACAGACGTTAGCAATTCCGAGTGGATTCGGACGTAGTCGAATCCGCCGTAATTGCGGTTATACATTGTTGTAAACTGGCTTTTATTCAATTGTTCCATTAAATGTTTTAGATTCACTATATACTGTGATTCCAAAAAGATTCCACTTTAAAATTCCGTTAGCTATAAATTCAGCCTTTCCATTCGGATTCAAGTTATTTGTGTCAATCGAATTAAATTCCCAATTGTAACCACTCACGAGTCCAGTCAAAAAGCTGTTACTTTCTATTGGGATATATTGGTTTTGTTCAATTGAATATTTTACAAGCATATTTATGTCAAAAGTCCAATTGTCCTCCAATTTCACTTGTTTTATTGCTGAGTTGCTTTTTCGGTTATAATCTTCAGTTATTGAAATTCGGTTTGATTTTTTTTCAGAATCAGAAGCTGAAATTATTTGAACAATTCCAATTACCATTATAAAAATTGAGACAACTTTAAATTGTGGCTTAAATATTTTCTTTCCTTTTGCGATAAATCCAACAATCAGATAAAGAAAATAAATAACAATTATTCCGTTTATTAAAGACCAAATTAAATGTATCATAGTTTTCGTTTTTCAGCTTGTTTACAACGGTTTTGTATATGAAAAGTAGCGGATTTTCCTCACTAACTTTTCGGATTTGTATTGACTCTAAATTTATAAAATTCATTTTGTTTAAGCACTAAAACCGCTATTTTTTATATACGTTGTTGTGTTTTCGTACTTTTTATCGTTCAGTTTTGTAGCGTTGGCAAAGACATACTCTTTTGCAATTTTTGGCTTGTGTGTTGGCTGAAGCGAATTGCAAATGTGTATGACTTTTAGCGTTGGCTTACACACATAATTTTATCAGTTTACAATCCATTAATTTTGCAGGATTATTAGGGTCTTTTATTTGTTTATTCTCAAAACTAAAACCATTTTTAGTAATTCCTTCAAGTTTACTTTTGCTTTCATTTGGAAAGCTATTGTATTTTTCAGCAGGAATTATGCAAACTAATTCAAAGTCTTTATTAGTTGGTTCGTGTAAATAATTGAAAACTTTCCTTGGGTTTTCTATTTGCCACATTCCTCTAATTCTCAAGTTTGTTATTCCTAATGGGTCAACTTGATTTACTCTTCCTAATTCTTTTGTATCTGCGAAAACTACATCTGGAATTGTTTTTATTCCTTCTGAAATGGTTGTCTTTATTCTTTGGTAAGTTTCGTGTTTAGCTGCATAAGAATTACCATAAACCATCCACAAAGATTTTACACTTGTGTCTGTTGTGTGACCAACGCAATAAATCAAATCTTTAACAGTCCAATCTTCACATTCTTTACATTCCTTTGTAATCATTGGACTTGTGTGTCTTAAATCAGTTTTTGGGTAACTACTGTTTAAAGCTAAACTAGTATTTGCACTTTGAGTTTTTTTAACCTCAATTGCATCTCCACCTTTTATCATAATATCTGGTGGATTATTTTGAGAACCTAACCAAGAAAATTCTTTGTTAAAAGTTTTCATTCTCTCTAATTCATCAGTTACTTCAAATGTTCCAGCAAAAGCATCTTTAATGTATTTTTCAAGAGCTTCTCCCATATTATTAGCTCTATTTCTGCCACTATATAAATTCTTGATTTCGAAGTTTTGATGATTTACGATATTGTAAATAGCCTCTAATATATTTGTCATACTGCAATTGCTTCTTTTACTTTTTGAGTTTGTTTGACTTTTTTATTCGTGATTTCATTAGCTTTAATTTGTTGCATAATGCTATTTGCTAAAAACTTTGCTAAATTAACTGGAACAGCATTTCCAATCATTTTGTAACCTGCTGCGACTTTTTTATAATGGAAAATAAAGTCATTTGGAAAAGTTTGAATTCTTGCACATTCTCTTATACTTAATCTTCTGTACAAATGTTCTTTTCCAGGAACAAAAATTCTTTTATTTTTTTCTATAAATTTCATTTTTGGGGCTTGAGGATGAATAGGTGCGTGTCTTCCACCTGCTTGAATTGTATATGATTGTTCATCCCAACTTCTTACTCTATTTCTTGACATAAAAATTGTAGAAAAACTTCCAATCATATATTCGTGGTTAGGAACTACACAATTGTCTCCATTAGTATTATTGTATTCTAAAGCTGGTAAAACACCTTCTTGTAAATCAGATATAACATCTTCAAGTGGTATTTTCGGGAAAGTTTCAGTTGGGAATTGATATTTAAAATTCAAGTCTTTTCTAATCCCTATGAAAAAAACTCTTTTTCTATCTTGTGGTACATTGTAATCAGCTGCGTTAAGCATTTGAAAAGAAAGTTCATATCCTATTCCTG
>CAZMDC010000049.1:0-13990 GCA_964565055.1 uncultured Polaribacter sp.
TAGAAATAGACCAATGAAGAGCTTTTCCTGTTTGGAAGGGCTTTTTTTGTTTTAAGACAGTTTAGGTGTCCCTACTCCTTTTTTCTTAACAATAATCACCTCAAAAGGTGTACCTATAGGTGTACCTTTTTACTGCTGAGGTGTACCATTCAATTTTTAAACTTTTAAAACTATCAAGTATGAAATTCAGTATACTTTTTCTGCTTTATAGGTCTAAAACCAATACTAAAGGTTTGTGTCCTATTAGATGTAGAATTACATATAATAAAAAGAGAAAAGAATTTTCAACAGGAATATTTATAAACCCCAATTCCTGGTATAGCAAAAAACAATGTGTGAAAGAAGATGATGAGCATTCAAAAATCATTAACCGAAAACTAAGCCTGATAAGTCAAAAGCTACATCAGGCTTTTTTATTTTTAGAAGTTAACCTTACCAAGTTTACAGTATCTGATGTTTACAAAAAATATAAAGGAGAGACTCCAAAGAAAGAGTTTGGGGTAGTTGAGGTTTTTGACATATACATTAAGAGATTAAAACTTCTGGTAGATAAGGAAATCAAGCTTGTAACTTATAAGAAATATATTGAGTCTTGTACTCATTTAAAATCTTTTATTAAAGCTAAATTTAAATTAAAGGACTACCCTTTTAAACAACTTAAAAACAATTTTCTGGTAGATTATGAATATTTTCTTAAAACAGAAAAAAACTTACAACAAAGCACTATAAATAAGGCAATACAAAGATTTAGAAGAGTTGTAAAATATGCTATTTCTGAGGAGTATTTAAATAGAGACCCCTTTGTGTTATATAAACCTAAATCAGTAAAAAAAGAAGTAATTTATCTAACTGAATTAGAATTACAAAAATTAGAAGAAGAGGAGTTTGAAATAGAGCGATTACAAAAAGTGAAAGATATGTTTATTTTTTGTTGTTATACTGGGTTAGGCTTTAAAGAAATGGTTAGCCTAAAAAAGAAGCAAATAGTAAAAGAGTTTGATGATAATTTGTGGTTGCATATTCATAGAAAAAAAACCAACAAATTTTATAAGATTCCATTGCTGCCCAAAGCTGAAGCTATTTTGCTAAAGTATAATGATTCCGAGTCTGAGTTTGTACTCCCAAAAATGTATAACTCACATTTTAATGCTTATTTAAAAGAGATCGCCTCTATTACTGGTGTTAATAAAAAACTTAGTCATCATATTGCTAGAAAAACTTTTGCAACCACTGTATTACTTTATAATGATGTGCCAATGGAAATTGTAAGTAAATTACTAGGACATTCAAAATTACAAACTACTCAAGACCACTATGGGGAAATTATTGATAAAAAGGTAAGTGAACAAATGAAAAGAATATCAAAGAAGTTAAGTTAAAGTTTAAAAAGTTCTTTTCTATGCCAGCTTAATGATTCAATTGAAGGAAAATGAGATTGTTTTTTCGGAAGCATAATTTGTTTTCCTTCAAATTGTTTTAGTGAAAATGGAGAGTTTTCATTTTCAGATATTGTTGGAGAGATCCTAACAACATAGTCATCATTGATTGTAATTAATCCTCTGTCAAAAGCTCTATGTAATGTTGGTGAGAGGGAAATACCATTAGGTATGGTATCATCATTAGATAAGCTAAATGGAATTATGTGACAAGCATCTATCATTTGAAAATTATGATTATTTTCAATTTTCATTTCTGATATACAACATTTGTATTCATATATCTTAGGAATAGCTTTTTTAAAAAGTCCACCTCTTATGAAAAACTCTTCATCCAATTCATCTTCAGTTAGTTTTGTTTTTAGTTCTGTGATATGTTTTTGATATTCAGACTTGTCTTCATTGAGAATTTGATTTTCTATTTCAGATTCAGTTTTATCTACTTCAGTTGAATAATAGTTTGACTTTGTAGATGGAAAATATTTGTTCAGAAGTAAATCTACAAAATATGATGAATGAAGTTGATTAGTAAGTATTTTAAAGAGGTTTTTGTCAATCTCTGCAAAAGCAATATTTTCATTTAGGCTTTTAAAGCTTTTTATACTTTTAGAATTAGTAAGTTTTAATGATAAACCAATTCTTGTAACTAGATACCAAAAGGGCTCACTTCTTAAATGAAAAAAAGGAAGTGCAAAGTTTGAAGTATGATTAGTATCAACTAATTTTTTCCAATTGTCTTTAAATTCTAGTAAAAGTTCTGTAGTAATAAATATTTTATTAGAAGTAATGGTTCCTTCTTGTATTAATTTTATTACAGAGAGTAATAAAATAGGTTTATGGGGAGCTCTTCCTAAACCCTTGTTGTAACCTCTGTTTAATTTTAGGAGTTGAGAAGAATATTTATCTATTTCCTGTTGATGCATTTAAATATTTTGAATACTAGTACTTGTAAAAATATAAGAATTATAGATTTTATTATGTCAAAATGACATTAACTATTTTAAATAAAATAGCTTTATATGGTTGATTCAATGTTAAACACGAGTATTTTGATTATTTAAATGATATAAAGAAGAAAAAATTAAAAGGGACTGCATAGCCCCTTTTTTATTATTACCATTCTTTTATTTCAAATTTTGGGGAGTATCCCAAATTTTCTTGTAGCACATCTGAAAATACTTTACTTACAAACTCAACATTGTTTGATGTTGTAACAATAGAATCATGGATTGTAAATATCGGAACATTAGGGTTCTCTAATGAGATTCTTTTACAAACCTTATGAAGTATAGTTTGAGACTCCACTCTTTGAAGCATTTTTGCTAATATAGTATGGTCTACTCTTTTAAAATGAGAAAAAATATCATAAACATTAGGAAAAGTCTCCTTAAAAACTCTAAGTTCCTCATTATAACTTATACTTTGATTTGGAGAAAAAAAGGCGCTAAAAACAATTTTTTTGACTTCTGGTCTTTTCTCTCTTATTTCTTGCTCAGAAAGTTCATTATTAGATATTAATTGAGCAAACTCTTCATAAAATGTACCATTTCGTACAATTTCATTAAAGCATTGAACATCATTACACTCTTTTTTTGACCTTATCAAATCTACTACCATAATAGGGTTATTAGGGGGACTACTTAAGTAGCTATTATATGATATATCCATACCATTATTAATAAAGAGTGTGTCATCTAATAAAGCTGTTGCAAAGAAAGGTTGTGAGTTAATAATATCTATAGAAACAAGAGTTTCCCCTTCATAAGAAATAAATTGTCTTAATTCTGATTTAAGATGTGCTAATGGTGTATGTAATCTTCCTGATGTGTTATCTACAAAAAATGAAATATCATTAAGATTAATTTTCAATGCAGGTAGTAACCTAAAATTAAACTTCTGTATAGGATATGGATTACCATTCTCTTTCTCAACTTTGGTTAAATTCTGTAGGTATTTGATTGATTTTGTAATGTCTATTTGTAGCTTTCCATCAGAAAACCATTTTTTTAAATAATACAATTCCTCTGTTCTAACTAAATCAACTCTGTCATTTCTTTTGGTTATACTTTTTATTAAAGTTTTTGTAGTTATTTCAATAGGTGTTAATGTAGAATTGAACCTTGGACTAAATTTTAGTCCTTGTGAAGTCTTACCAACCTTATAGTAATAACTTTCGGTAATAATACCTCTTTCCTTTAGATAATTTATACAATCTCGGTAATGATATATTCTTTTTTGTAGGGTTTTTTTGTTAATAGGTGTAAAGCCTTGATTTTTTGATAAATCTAAATCTTTCCTTTTTGATGGAATAGAATTAATTAAATGTAAGATATACAGTAGCTTATCCCTTGCATTGGGTACGTCAAGGGGTTTTTCATTTAAATGCTCATCAATGTTTATACTTTCTGGAATATAAAGTATAAGGGAGTCTAATCTCTGACTTTCCTGTCTTAAATCATTGGAAGCAGTAGCAGCTTCATTAGATAGAGTTGACTCTTGTCTATTATAGTGAAGGTCTTTAGCTACTTCCTTCACTCTTTTATAGTTACTCATTCCCCCCTTTAAGAGGGTGTCATTACTGACAGAGGTATAACCGCATTATACTCTCAAGTGAGCTTCACTTAAAATAAGGCAAAAACTATACCATTTAAATATTAGAAAATTATTCACTTAAAAATTTAAAATTATAAATACCAATATTATGCAATTAAGAAAATCAGAACGGAAAAGTGCCAAGATTAAAATGGCATTACAAGCTCCATCAGGAGCTGGTAAAACAATGTCAGCATTATTGCTGGCAAAAGGGCTCACAGGTAACAATTTGGCAAAAGTTGCTATTGTAGATACTGAGAATGGAAGTGCAGACTTATATGCTCATTTAGGGCAGTATAATGTGTTATCATTAAAACCACCTTATAGTCCAGAAAAATATATTGAAGCCATAGAGACTTGTATCAAGGCTAATATGGAAGTAATTATTATTGACTCAATTTCTCATTGTTGGGATTTTTTACTTGAGTTTCATTCATCATTACCAGGAAATTCATTTGCTAATTGGTCAAAAGTGACACCTCGTCAAAAGGCTTTTGTAGATAAAATGATGCAAAGTGAAGCTCATATTATTGCTACAATGAGAACTAAGCAAGACTATGTGCTTAATAATAAAGATGGAAAATTTGTTCCTGAGAAAGTAGGATTAAAAGCAATACAAAGAGATGGTGTGGATTATGAGTTTACACTAGTATTTGATATTGATATCAAACATTTTGCACAAGCATCTAAAGACAGAACAGGATTGTTTATTGATAAACCAGAATTTGTCATTAATGCAGCTACTGGTAGGAAAATACAAGAATGGTGCAACTCAGGAACTAATTTAGATGATGTAAGGAGGGAAATTATCTCTTGTAAAACTATTGAGCAATTGAGGTCATTATATCAGAAATATCCAGAATGGCATCAATTCTTGAATGATGATTTCTCAAAACAAAAAGAGGTCATTCAACAAAACCAATTATCTAATCCACAAAATTTTAGTCAAAATGGAATTACAAATAGTTAAACCAAATGAAAAAAAGGTTTCTGGTATAATTAACAATCTTTCAAATGATTTATCAGGACACCAGAAAAAGAAGAACCAAAATCCATTTATTGAGGCTAACACAACAGATGTTAGCCTTTCACATTTAAGTTCAGAATGTATTATTCCTGTATTTAGCAAGGATAATGAAAAAACCATAGCTCATCAGGAGTTTATTCTTACAGTTAAAGAATGTTTACAAACTCAATTTAAAGGAATGAAAATTGACTTACCTGAAATTAGAGTAAGCCACCAAATAAAGGGAAGAGTTCCAAGTGCAATTCATAAACCTGCTAAAGAGTTATTGGATTCCGAAAAAACCCAATACTGGGAGAGAATGGCATTTATTACTAGAATACCAGGAATCACAGAAACCATAAATGGAAATAAATTGTCTTTGGTAGCTGGTGGGGTAAGGGCATACAATCAAGAAAATCTGTTTTCAAAAAAAGGGATAGAAAAGTTTAAATTCTTTTTGGGTTTTCAGAACCTTGTTTGTTGTAATCTCTGTATATCTACAGATGGATTTAAAGAAGAATTAAGGGTTACAAGTATAGAAGAGCTACAAAAGGGTATTTCTTCCATAATCTCTTCATACAGCTTAGAAAATGATCTTAAAATTCTAAAGAAATTACCAGAATACAGTTTGACTGAAAAGCAGTTTGCTCAGTTGATTGGTAAAGCAAAAATGTATCAATATTTACCAAAGGAAGAGAAAGCTGAATTACCACAGCTTTTAATAAATGATACTCAGATTTCTACAATTGCCAAAGATTATTATGAGGATAAAAGTTTCTGTAGAAATGAAATTGGAGAGATAAATCTTTGGGATATATATAATCTATTTACTTCCGCAAATAAGGGCAGTTATATTGATACTTTTTTAAATAGGAATGTAAGTGCATTGAATTTTTCAGAAGGGCTTAATAGAGCCTTAAATGGTCATTGTGAATATTCTTGGTTTCTGTATTAAAATATGCCCTGCTTGTTTTAAGCAGGGCTATCTGTTTTCTCACTAATAAGTTCAGTACGGATTCCTCTTACTGAAAAAATTAAATTACAATAATATTGTTTACCCTTTTCAATTTCTATTTCACTTTTAAATCTATAAAAACTTTTACCTAATTGAGGTATGTATATTTTATAATTATTTAAGCTTTTTATTAAGCCACTAAAGATTTTTGGCTTTAAAGTATCTTGATCTATCCATATTTCTTGAAGAGATGGGTTTAGGTATCTGTATTCTTTTTTTAACACATCTAGATGACCTCTCGCATATGAATATTGTTGGTTATAGCATTCTTTAATATAAGAATAATAATGGTACTTGAAAAAATTTTCTTTTATAAATTGTTCTGATTTAAAATTATTTAAAGCCATTCTTGAATCAAGATCATATAATCTATTACAGTGATAATCAAATAGAGCTTTTTCTACAATGTCTAAATGTGAATAATCTATTAATTCGTCAATTATATCTTCTGAATTCAAATGTGCTAAAAAAGGTTTTCCAAAATCAAAAAAATCGTTTTCTAGTGAATTGAGTTTAAAGATTAATGCTAAAACACGTGTTTCCGAATTAGAATATAATTCTTCTAAATGTCTCAAAATTTCAGCTTTAGAAAACTGATTAACCTTAATTTCTTTAATATATTTAGCTCTCAGCCTCTCAATATAGTCTGCATTTTCAACAACTGATTCATAAGCTTTTACAAATAAGTTTTGAATAATTATGTGTTGCTTTAGAATATCTTCTTCCGATAAATCTAAATTTTTTATTTTCCACATTTCTAATGCTAAATATTCGTAATAACTGTAAGAAGTAAAAGGATCTACCAATCTCTTAATTTCAAAAAATTCTTTTGCACTATCTAAATACTCATCTCTTATGTAAATATTTTTTTCTTTATGATGATATTTTGCTAATTCAAAATCAATTACACCTCTAGTGTGAGTTATTGCATAATTCCTTCTGTAATCTGAAGAATCTACAAGCATTAACCTCTCAGCAGCTTTTGTCAAAGAAGCAAAATCTTTTCTTTCTTGAAGATTTCTTGCATAATGTATATTAAAGGTAGGATGAACTGTAAATACCTTTGATGCCTCATCATAAAGTTTTTGTAATTTTTGTTTTTGACTAAATATCTTATTCTTTCGAATAGCCTTAAATAAATCAACTAAGATTTTTGCGTGTTCATCACTTGGATTTAAAGCTCTTATAATTTTCAGAAATGACTTTAATAATCTATCTTCACTCTTATACCTGTTTTCAATAAATTTTGATGAAATTATTCTATGTTTGGTTCTAAAGACTAAATCTTCTTTTATGTCAATTGGAGTGGTAATCTCATTTAATAATAACCCTTTGCAATCAACTCTAAGGACATTTATTTTAAATTCATCCCAATCCATATTAATTATTTTTTTCAAAATACTTGCTGGCATAGGTATACTAAACTGATATAGTAATGATGTATACTCAAAAGCCACTTGTGCATCATTATTTATTTGACTTAAGTTATCTTGAATAGCTCTAAGTAATGTACTGTTTTCTATTAAAGAAATCATTATTACATAAGGGTCAGAGTCATACGATGTTAAGATCTTTTCTTTAATCCTTTTTTCCTCTTGAATGTCTCTAACGTTAATAAGTTTGTGTTCTTTAAGTTTTGAAATGAGATCATTAACTTCTCCAATTGTTAATTTATGATTAGCCTCAATTTTTTGTATATTTTGATACCTATAACTCCGAAGATGTTTTAACAGAATATTTTCTCTTATTGGAGCTAGAATTACGATATTTTTGTTGAATTGTTGTTCACTTAATTTAAGTCTAAAAGCCATTAATTCTTTAAAATAAGTATGCCTTTCAACATTATCAGCTAATAAAATTATATTATTAGTGGAACAAGCATCGAATAATTCTTCTAAATCTTGAGCTCTTAAACCATTAATTTCTATTAAATCAAAAGCTACATAGCCGTAGTCCTTTTGAAGTGAATTAATTGCTCTTAATGCTGATGTAGTTTTACCGACACCATTCCCTCCAGTTATAAAATTAACAGGAATTAAATTATTATCAATGGCTGAGGATATTATTGTATCAACGATTTTTTTATTTAAGTCTTTTTTATAAACATCATAATTGTCCAAAATAATTGAATAATTTGGTTCTTCTCCACGATAATAATTTTCGGGACGAATATAATTTTCCCTATTATTCTTATGAAGTTGTTTTATATTATTTCTAAGCCTAAGGTTTAACCTAGAATTAATTTGGATTGGTGTATTATTATCTTTAAAGTAAACTTTTGGAAGTTTCTTCATTTGTCTACTATATCTTTCTTTAACCCAATCATCATATAAACCAAAAAAATCTGAGGCTGTCATCCTAATTGTTATCACATTGTTTTCCTCTAAAAAAGGAATTAAAGCCTCATTTGGAAAGGGGTCAACATTGAAGACTTTTCTCTCGTTTTTTAAATTATTTTTGTTAAGCTCATTTAGTAATCTTTTTGAAATACCATCTGTAAAAGAATAGCCTATAGACAAAAATTTTACATTTGTACTCAATGAGGAAAAATTCGTCAAAACATTATTGTAAAACTGTTTGTTTCCATTAAAATCTTGTGTTGAGAATATAAATTTATATTTGGAGATGTCCGAAAGACAACCATTTAATTTTATATATTTAATTTGATCTTTAGAAATAGTTTTTTGATATTCTCCAACACTTCTTACAGGGATAATTTCTTTATATTCCTGAGGCTTACCGTGGATTTGAGAATATGCATTTTCCAATAGTAAATCCATATTAGTAGTAACTATTTGTCTCCAACCCATAGAAGCAACTCTTTTGTGAGTTTCTTCAGGTTTCAATTTTTGCAATAATTCTTTTACATATTGATCAAATTGATTTCGTGAAAAGTTATCTAGTCTTGAAGCCCTATCAACAAAATCTACAAGATCTTTAGTTTCTAAATCAACTCCAAGTTTTTCTTGATAAAAATTTACAATGCTAGCTCCTAAATAATTTTTTTTCTTTGTGTAAGAAAATCCTGCGCCTAAAAATAGGACGGTATTCTCTGCATACATATTTGGAAAAATAAATTCTTCTAAAATTTCCTTAATTTCTTGAGTGTTCTTCATATAGGTTAAAGTATTTTTTGTCCAAAAACTAGATGTACGTATAATTGGAGTAATTCTAGATATTTATAAAATATTGGGGAGAGAATCAAATCTAATAATTTTTTTTATAACTGAAAATTCCTCAAACACAAACCACCTTCCTAAACACCCCCACCTACTTTTGGAAGGGGAAACTCCCCCGTACCCTTATTGTTTAACTAAAAATTTTCAACCGATGGTAAGAATAATTAAAATTGAAAAAAGACAATCAGATGATGGAAGAGATTTCATTGCACTCATCCTTCAGGGTGGAGTAGAGATGGTTCAATCTAAGGAGACAGGTAACTTTTATGCTACTGCAAGGAAAGCATCCATTCCCTCAACTTTTGATGAGGAGAATGCTAAGAATCTAATAGGGCAGGAAATTCCTGGTACAATTGAAAAAGAAGAGTGTGATCCTTATGAGGTGATCAATCAAGAGACAGGAGAAGTTACTGAGTTTAAACATAGATATGTTTACATACCAGTACTATCTAAAAGTAGAGATACTGGTCATAAAGAAAATACTTTCATTATGTCACCAGAACAATTAAAGAATTCCTCAAATGGAATTATGGAACCTCTAGAAGCATAAAAAGTTGACCGTGTATTTTGTCTTTGTTACTAATAAGGTTTAGGACAACTTATACGGTCATAATTAATTTTTGGCTATGTATATAATTGCTGAAATAGAAGTAGTTTATTCTACATCTACACAAGAAAAAATATGTGTTTCTGGTAGTAATATGGCATATAAGATGTTTATTGACCACTGGAATTTAAATACAATTGAACTACAAGAAGAATTCAAAGTTATTTTACTGAATAGAGCTAATAAAGTTCTTGGGATTTATCATATGTCAAAAGGTGGAGTGTCAGGAACTGTTGTAGATGTTAAGTTATTATTGGCAACAGCCCTAAAAGCTAATGCTTCAGGGATTATTATTGCTCACAACCATCCTTCAGGAAACTTAAAACCAAGTGAAACAGATAAATCATTAACAAGAAAAATTAAAAAGGCTTGTACATATTTAGACATTCTTTTACTAGACCATTTAATTGTTACAAGGAAAAGTTATTATAGCTTTAGTGATAATTTTGAACTATAGCGTGTATTTAATTGCACCAGTAAAGGTGTGTTTTGACTGTTTTTGAGCATTTATCTAAAAAGCAAGATGTAAATAATAGCGATTTCTTGATTTTAAGATTTCTTGGGAAGTAATTCATTTATTGGCTCATCAAGAGCCAAAGCAATCTTTAATAAAGTACCTATTGTGACATTTACTCTACCAGATTCAATCCTTGCCATATTAGATTTTTCAAAATTACAAGCTGCTGCTAAGTCCTGTTGTTGCATATTCTTAGATTTTCGAAGTTCTTTAATTCTTAAACCTATTTCCCTGCACAACAGGTCTTTCTCTTTCTTAAATGTTTCTGAATTTGGCTCCATTTTAGAGCCTAATTTTTATCATATTTGATAACATTTGGTTATCATAAATGATAAATTAATGTAAATTTGGTAAATGTTTATTTCAAAAAAACATACTCAAATACTAAGGTTTATCCCATTTGCTTCACTAATGTTGACTATTGGGCATAGTATTAATATGTATTTTTTTGAAAAAGGATATTTCCTCTTTATCATTGATGAACCTCAAAATATATCTTATGTGTGGTTTGTAATCCTAAGAGTTATTGTCTGTTGTACAGCAATCTTGAGCTTTTTTGAGCTTAGAAATAATACAATCATTTTTAAGAAAAGTATTGTTAAACTTACTAACTACACTGATTCATATTACTATAAGAATGACATATTAAAAGTAATTTATTTACTTATTGCAATTGTATTTAATCCAATATTTCAATTTCATTTTGGATTAACCATATGGCTTATTATTGATGTTTGTGTAGCATCAACTTTTTTTTATCACCTCGTATCTATAAAAAATTGGAATAAAAAAAGAAAAGAGGAGAGTAAAGAACTAAGAAAGTTATACTCAGAATTCAAAGATTTATCTAACTACAAAAAAGAATGATTATGAGAAAATTATTGTTAATACTGTTTATTATTGTGTCTGTTAGTTGTTCCAATGATGATGACAACAAAAACGTGGAAACTTTAAAGGTTCAGCTTATAGGAACAGCAAGTACGAGTAACTGCCAAGACTGTGCATCAACCTATAGAATAAAGATTGAGTATTTAGCTGATGGAGAAATAATAAACTCAGAAATATTTACAGGTTCTGGAACAGAACAGATTGAGGGTACTCAATCATTAGATGGTAGTTTAGTTGGGGCTATAGTTTCTATGCCAGATTTTGATGAAAATAATACTGATAGTGGTAGAGGTACAAAACTGGAAAATTATGGTATTAAGATACTGGATGCTAGTGATGAAGTTATTTTTATTGATGTATTAGAGCCTCTTTTTATTAACACAGATAGTAGGTATAGAGTAAGGTTTGAATATGATATAAATACAGGTGAAAAAGATATTGTATATGAAACTTATGGTTTTTAATTGATTCAGAGTTTTAAGCCTTTATTAAGGCTTTAATTTTAAAAATGAAAACCATTATTCCATTTACTATTGGGGAACAATATGAGAATTATGAGTTTGATTTAGATATGCTTTCTGAAACTATTAGGGGATATGATAGATATTTATATTTAGGTGATAAAACTATTAATATTAGATCTATTCACTTTAGGATTGAAATGTTTTTCAATGCAGATATTTTAAGTGGATTTAATGTGTTTTATTATGTAAAAGAGTACAATATTGTTCTTCAAGAGTTGATATTGTATTTTAATAAACCTCAGATAAAAGATAAATCAACTTATAAATGGATATTAGATTCAAAAACAAAGATGAGTCTTTTAGTAAGAAAAAAATACCTTGAAATAAAAGTTGAAAAACTAAAAAAGGTGAACTTTTAGGAGTACCAGTATAGAATATTTTTTGTAATTAACTAATAGATAGTTGTTTATAATGTAGCTTAATACACTCGTCCAGACCGCAATTAAAATGTTGTGTTGTCCGTCATACTAGACGGAAGTGGTTTAGAAATAGACCAATGAAGAGCTTTTCCTGTTTGGAAGGGCTTTTTTTGTTTTCAGTAAAATAAATATAGACTTACTTTCTTCGAAAGGTAATTAGCTAGCTTTAAGATTTAAAGTAGATTTAACTACTTATAGGCTACAGTTTCCATCAAGTAAATCTTGAATAGAAGGGTTATATGCATTAGCTGATACTGTATAGTAATCAAATGGAAGGTTAATTATTAATTGTTCTTGAAGACTACAAAAGTTTTCTAAACCAACATTATTATTAATTTTAAAAGCCCTTTCAACACTTGAAAGGTTTTCTAGCCCTGATAAACTTGTTAAAGCTGGATTGTTGATTATGGCAAAATTTTTTGCTGTAGATAAGTTTTGTAAAGCTTGTAGCGAGGTTAAATTTTCATTGTCATTAATTACTAGTTGTAGACCAATCTCAGTTACATTATTAAGTCCTGTTAAGTTTGTAATAGAGCTGTTGTTAATTTCTAAGTTTCTATTAACTCTTGAAATACTTTCTAGTCCAGACAAGCTATTTAAAGAAGGATTATATGCAATTGATATACCTGATACAGTTGAAGATGTTATTAATGATTTATTTAATGTACTTAAAACAGGGTTATTAGTAATATATATAGACGAACCTTCAATATTTATATTTTTTAGACCACTTAAATTAAGTAACGAAGCGTTATTTTTTATGATTATACCAGTGTAAATATTTTTTAAGTTTCCTAGTCCAGATAAATTAGACAATTTTTCATTGTTATCTATAACCAGTTTCCCTCCAATGGTATTAAAGTTTGAAAGGCCTGTGAAACTGGTTAAGCTTCTATTGTCTTCTATAAATATTCCTAAAGTAATATTTGTTAGACCTCCTAAGCCTGTGAAGTCAACCAATGAATCATTACTTTTTATGGTAAGATGACCATTGATAGTTGATAGATTGTCAATACCAGAGAGGTTTTTAAGCGAATTATTATTCGAAATAGAAAAACCTCCTCCTTTTTCTATTTTAGTAACGCCCTCTAGACCAGTTAAATTTTGTAATGATGGATTGGTTAGCAGATAGATATATTCAATGTATGATAAACGCTGCAAACCGTTTAAATTGATTAAACCTTCATTATTAGCAATTGTTATTATTCGCGACTTGGAGAGGTTATTTAGCCCGTTTAAATTTGATAATTGATGGCAATTATTAATAGTTAAAGACCTAACAGATGATATGTTTTCAAGTCCAGATAAAGATTCTAAATACGGAGCATTTATTTCAAGCTCTCCAGTAATTTCTTTTAATGACTCTAAGGGCTGAAGTGTAACAATTTTATTTGCATTTTCAATATCATTAATAGTTAAGCTTCCTTGAATCTTTGTATAATTGTTGCTGCCAAACTCCATTACCTCTTCAGGAGACTGTAAGACAATATTTCCTTCAAATTCATTTCCTGAGTCCTCTTTTGAACAAGAAACGGTTATAATCAGAATGATCGTTAAAAGTATTGAGGCAAAAGGTTTCATAATGATGTTTTGTTTAAATATAGTATAATTTACTAACTATTATTAGTGTTTGAATAATAAAGTGATTGTTTACACAATTGTTGAACACTATTTTATTAATAAAAAAAGCCTCTTAACGGTACCGTTGAGAGGCTTTCTAATCTATAAAAATTTAAAAATTAATTGTCAGTATCGGTTTTTACCTTCATTTTGGTTTCACCGTCTTCTTCTTTAATTTTTACTTCTT
>CAZMDC010000050.1:0-13741 GCA_964565055.1 uncultured Polaribacter sp.
CAAGGGGTTCTAAAGAACAAATTCGTCAGTTAACTGGTATGCGTGGATTAATGGCAAAACCTAAAAAATCTACTGCTGGTGGTGGAGAAATTATTGAAAATCCAATTCTTTCTAACTTTAAAGAAGGATTATCAATTTTAGAATACTTTATCTCAACTCACGGTGCTCGTAAAGGATTAGCAGATACCGCTTTAAAAACGGCAGATGCTGGTTACTTAACTCGTAGATTGGTTGATGTTTCTCAAGATGTTATTATTAACGAAGAAGATTGTGGTACGTTAAGAGGATTAGATGTAGCTCCTTTAAAGAAAAATGATGAAATTGTTGAATCTTTATCAGAAAGAATAGAAGGTCGTATTTCTTTAAACAATGTTTATCACCCAGTTACAGAAGAGCTTTTATTAGAAGCAAACCAATCTATAACTTCTCAATTAGCAGACGCTGTTCAGAAGTCAGGAATTGATTCTGTAGAAGTAAGATCTGCATTAACGTGTGAATCTTCTAAAGGTATTTGTGCAAAATGTTACGGATTGAGTTTATCAACCCGAAACAAAGTACAAATAGGTGAAGCAGTTGGTGTAATTGCAGCACAATCTATTGGAGAACCTGGTACACAGTTAACATTACGTACATTCCACGTTGGTGGGGTTGCTGGTAACATATCAGAAGAAAATAAATTAATTGCTAAGTTTGATGGTAAAGTTGTTATTGATGACTTAAGAACTGTTGTAGGTAAAGATAGTGAAGGTAAAGAAGTAGATATTGTTATATCTAGAACTGCCGAAATTAAAATTATTGATAAGAAAACAGATATTACTCAGAGTACAAACATTTTACCTTATGGTTCTATCATTTTTGATAAAGATAGAAAATCAATCAAAAAAGGAGATGTTATTGTACAATGGGATCCATTTAATGGTGTAATTGTTTCTGAATTTGCTGGTAAAGTAAAGTTCGACAATTTAGAGCAAGGTATGAACTACTCTGTAGAAATTGATGAGCAAACTGGTTTCCAAGAAAAGGTAATTACAGATTCTAAGAACAAAAAAATTATTGCTTCTTTAATTATTGAAGATGAAGATGGTAATGCATTACGTTCTTATAGTTTACCAGTAGGTGCACACTTAATGGTAGATAATGGCGAAACTGTAGAAAGTGGAAAAACATTAGTTAAAATACCTAGAAAATCTGGTAAAGCAGGTGATATTACAGGAGGTTTACCACGTGTAACAGAATTATTCGAAGCACGTAATCCTTCTAACCCATCTGTTGTTTCAGAAATTGATGGTGTAGTTTCTTTCGGAAAAATTAAGAGAGGTAATAGAGAAATCATTGTTGAGTCTAAAACAGGAGATATTAGTAAGTATTTAGTAAAACTTTCTAACCAAATTTTAGTTCAAGAAAACGATTTTATTAAAGCTGGTATGCCATTATCTGATGGTGCAACTACGCCTTCTGATATTTTAAGAATTAAAGGACCATCTGCAGTTCAAGAATATTTAGTAAATGAAATACAAGAAGTATATCGTTTACAAGGGGTAAAAATTAACGACAAACATTTCGAAGTTGTAGTTCGTCAAATGATGCGTAAAGTTAAAATTATAGATTCAGGAGATACTCTTTTCTTAGAAAATCAATTGATTCATAAGAATGACTTTATTGAAGAAAACGATGCAATTTACGGAATGAAAGTTGTTGAAGATGCTGGAGATTCTGAGAATTTAAAAGCAGGTCAAATTATTTCTGCACGTCAATTAAGAGATGAAAATTCTTTATTAAGAAGAAATGACAATAACTTAGTTACTGCTAGAGATGCAAGACCAGCAACTGCTGAACAAGTGTTACAAGGTATTACAAGAGCATCATTACAAACAAAATCATTTATTTCTGCAGCTTCTTTCCAAGAAACTACAAAAGTATTAAATGAGGCAGCTGTAAATGGTAAAATAGATACTTTAGAAGGATTAAAAGAGAATGTAATTGTTGGTAAGAAAATACCAGCTGGTACAGGAATGAGATCTTATGATAAAGTAATTGTTGGTCCAAAAGATGAAATGGAGCAAAGTTTCCAATAAAACGTAATTTACGTTTAAATATATTTAAAGTTGAATTGTTTACTGTAATTTAAATTATAGTATTCAGTTCAACTTTTTTCTTTTTAGTATTTTTACAAATAATTAATTTAAAAGCATAACTAGCATACTATTATGGAAGAAAATAAAAACAAAGAAGGGCAGTTAAATATTGAATTAGATCAAGAAGTTGCAGAAGGAACTTATTCTAATTTGGCAATTATTAATCACTCAATATCAGAATTTATTGTAGATTTTATAAATATTATGCCAGGTCTACCTAAAGCAAAAGTAAAATCTCGAATTATTTTAACACCTCAACATGCAAAAAGATTATCTAAAGCATTAGCAGATAATGTGAATAAATTTGAGCAACAAAATGGTGAAATTAAAGATTACGAACAACCACCAATTCCTATGAATTTTGGACCAACAGGTCAGGCCTAGTTTTAGTATAACTAATTGCATTTTTGGCTTAAATGGTTGTTCGAAATATTTCATTTCGTAACCACCAATTCCTATGAATTTTGGACCAACAGGTCAAGCATAAAAAAAATCCCAAATTTTACAATTTGGGATTTTTTATTTATTCAGATTTACTTTCTGATTTTGTTTCAGGTTTTTTTTTGCCTTTTTTTATTTTGATTGTCAGCTCATCTTTTGCATCATCTAAATCCATTGTTATGGTATCTCCTTCAGAGAGTTTAGAGTTTACAATTTCCTCAGCTAAAGCATCTTCAATATATTTTTGTATAGCTCTTTTTAAAGGTCTTGCTCCGTATTTTTTATCAAAACCTTTGTCAGCAATGTAGTCTTTAGCTTTTTCGCTTAAATTTAAAGTATATCCTAAATCAGAAATTCTATGTAATAACTTATCTAATTCAATATCAATTATTGAATGGATATCTTCTCTTTCAAGTGCGTTAAATACAATTACATCATCAATTCTATTTAAGAACTCAGGAGCAAAAGATTTCTTTAAAGCACCTTCAATTACAGACTTTGCATGAGCATCTGCTTGATCTTTTTTAGAGGTAGTTCCAAAACCAACTCCACCACCAAAGTCTTTTAATTGACGTGCACCAATGTTAGAAGTCATAATGATTATGGTGTTTCTAAAGTCGATCTTACGCCCTAAACTATCAGTAATATGACCATCATCTAGTATTTGTAGCAACATGTTAAAAACATCAGGATGCGCTTTTTCAATCTCATCTAAAAGAATAACAGAATATGGTTTTCTTCTAACTTTTTCAGTTAACTGACCACCTTCTTCATAACCAACATAACCAGGAGGAGCTCCAATTAAACGTGAAATAGCAAATTTTTCCATGTATTCACTCATATCAATTCTAATTAAAGAATCATCAGAGTCAAATAATTCACGAGCTAAAACTTTAGCCAATTGGGTTTTACCAACACCAGTTTGACCTAAAAATATAAATGAACCAATTGGTTTGTTAGGATCTTTTAATCCAACTCTATTTCTTTGTATTGCTTTTACAACTTTAGTTACTGCTTCATCTTGCCCAATTACTTTACCCTTAATCATGCTTGGCAATTCATGTAATCTATGACTTTCAGCTTCAGCAACTCTATTCACAGGAATACCTGTCATCATAGAAACTACTTCTGCAACATTATCTTCAGTAACAATTTCTCTGTTTAATTTAGAATCATCTTCCCACTGTTTTTGAGCAGAATTAAGTGCAGCTTCCATGTTCTTTTCATCATCTCTTAACTTAGCAGCTTCTTCGTATTTTTGCCCATTAACAGCTTTCGTTTTTTTATCACGAATGATTTCCAATTGTGCTTCTAACTCTAAAACTTGTTTAGGAACCACAATATTGGTGATATGAATTCTAGAACCTGCTTCATCTAATGCATCAATAGCTTTGTCTGGTAAATAACGATCAGTCATATATCTGTTCGTTAATTTTACACAAGCTTCAATGGCATCATCTGTAAAATCTACATTATGGTGCTCTTCGTATTTACCTTTTATATTTTGTAGAATCTGAATAGTTTCTTCAACAGAAGTTGGATCTACAATTACTTTTTGAAAACGACGCTCTAAAGCTCCATCTTTTTCAATATTGGTTCTAAATTCATCTAAAGTTGTAGCTCCTATACATTGAATCTCTCCTCTTGCTAAAGCTGGTTTTAACATGTTAGAAGCATCTAAAGAACCAGTTGCTCCTCCTGCACCAACAATGGTGTGGATTTCATCAATAAAAAGAATAATATCATCATTCTTTTCTAATTCATTCATTAAGGCTTTCATACGTTCTTCAAACTGACCTCTGTATTTTGTGCCAGCAACTAAGCTTGCTAAATCTAGAGAAACTATTCTTTTGTCGAATAAAATTCGTGATACTTTTCTATCTACAATTCGTAAAGCTAAACCCTCTGCAATAGCAGATTTACCAACACCTGGTTCTCCAATTAGCATTGGGTTGTTCTTTTTTCTTCTACTTAAAATCTGAGAAACTCTTTCTATTTCTTTTTGACGCCCAACAACAGGATCTAACATACCTTTTTCTGCTAAATCTGTTAAATCTCTTCCAAAATTATCTAAAACAGGTGTTTTAGATTTTTTAGCAGTTTTACTTTTTTGAGGCTGATCAAAAGGATTTGATTTTTCAGAAGCATACTCATCATCAGAAGGAGTTTCTGCAATTGGGTTTACAGGTAAATCTGCTTCAGCATCATCAACATGTAGTTGCTTGTACAAAGCTTTTGCTTCATCATAATTCACATGATATTTCTGAATTAATTTTGTTGTAGGATCGTTTTCGTTTCTTAAAACACATAATAACAAATGTGCAGTGTCAATAGCATCACTTTGATATAGTTTTGCTTCTAAAAAAGTAGTTTTTAACGCTTTTTCAGCTTGTCTAGTTAAACGTAAACTTGGCTTATCTGCATTTTCTATAAATGCAGGATTAGAGGGGTTAAGTTGTTCTAATTTTTTTCGCAATAAAGTTAAATCAACATCAAATGCGGTTAAAATTTCAATTGCTTTGCCTTCTCCTTTTCTTATTAGTCCTAGCAAAAGATGTTCAGTTCCAATAAATTCGTGCCCTAATCTTAGGGCTTCTTCTTTACTAAAAGTGATAACGTCTCTAACTTTTGGTGAAAAATTATCGTCCATATTTCTTTCTATCTATAATTGATCTGTTGTAAATTTAGTCCTTTTTTTTTGAGAATATTACAAAAAAGATGCCAATACTTAAAAAACTGACAGTCTGACTCTTCTTACAAGGTAGAAAACTATTGGAAATCAAACAAATATAATACTGTTAAAAATTATCAAAAAATGTTGATAACTATGAGGCTTTAGGAGTGTTATAACTTTTGTAAAAACCAATAGAAACAGTATCTTGCCTTGTTTTAAATTTTTGATTAAATACAAATAATAAATATATGGCAGAAGGCGAAAAGTTAATTCCAATTAACATTGAAGAGCAGATGAAATCTGCATACATTGATTACTCAATGTCTGTAATTGTATCTAGAGCATTACCAGATGTAAGAGATGGTTTAAAACCAGTTCATAGACGAGTTTTATATGGGATGCATGAATTAGGAATTAAAGCTACTGGAGCGTATAAAAAATCGGCTAGGATTGTTGGAGAAGTTTTAGGTAAATATCATCCACATGGAGATACTTCTGTTTACGATTCTATGGTGCGTATGGCTCAAGACTGGAGTGTACGTTATATGATGGTTGATGGGCAAGGAAATTTTGGTTCTGTAGATGGAGATTCTCCTGCAGCAATGCGTTATACAGAGGTTAGGATGCAAAAAATATCAGAAGAAATGTTAGCTGATATTGAAAAAGATACTGTAGACCATACTTTAAATTTTGATGATACTTTACAAGAGCCAACTGTTTTACCAACTAGAATACCTAGCTTATTAGTAAATGGTGCTTCTGGTATTGCTGTTGGTATGGCTACAAATATGGCACCTCATAACTTAACAGAAGTTATAAATGGTACTGTTGCTTATATTGATAATAGAGATATTGAGATTGATGAACTAATGCAACATGTAACTGCACCAGATTTTCCAACAGGTGGTATTATTTATGGTTATGATGGAGTAAGAGATGCTTTTCATACAGGTCGTGGACGTATTGTAATGCGTGCCAAAGCCATAATTGAAGAAGTAAAAGGTAGAGAATGTATTATTGTTACAGAAATACCTTACCAAGTAAACAAAGCAGATATGATTAAGAAAACTGCAGACTTGGTTAATGAGAAAAAAATATCAGGAATAGCTAATATTAGAGATGAATCTGATAGAAATGGAATGCGTATCGTTTATGTTTTAAAACGTGATGCCATTCCTAATATTGTATTAAATAAGTTGTTTAAGTATACACAATTACAAACATCTTTCAGTGTAAATAATATTGCTTTAGTTAAAGGAAGACCAGAACAATTAAATTTAAAACAATTAATCCATTATTTTGTAGAACATAGGCATGAGGTTATTGTTCGTAGAACAGAGTATGAACTAAAAAAAGCAGAAGCAAGAGCTCATATTTTAGAAGGATTAATTATAGCTTCAGATAATATTGATGAAGTAATTAAAATTATAAGAGCCTCTAGTAATGCAGACGAAGCACGTGAAAAATTAATTGAGCGTTTCGAATTAACTGAAATTCAAGCAAAAGCAATTGTAGAAATGCGTTTGCGTCAATTAACAGGTCTTGAACAAGATAAGTTAAGAGCTGAGTATGATGAGATAATGATTACAATTGCTGATTTAAAAGATATTTTAGCAAATGAACCAAGACGTTATCAAATCATAAAAGACGAATTACTACATATTAAAGATAAATATGGAGATGATCGTAGATCTGTAATAGAATATGCAGGAGGTGATATGCGTATTGAAGATATGATTCCTGATACTAAAGTTGTAGTTACCATATCTAATGCTGGTTATCTAAAACGTACAAATTTAGATGAGTATAAAGTACAAAATAGAGGAGGAAGAGGTCAAAAAGGAGCAACTACAAGAAATGAAGATTTCTTAGAGCACTTATTTGTAGGTACAAATCATCAATACATGATGTTCTTTACTCAAAAAGGTAAAGTATTCTGGATGAGAGTTTATGAAATTCCTGAAGGTGGTAAAAACACCAAAGGTAGAGCTATGCAGAACCTAATCAACATAGAACAAGATGATTCTGTAAAAGCATTTTTAGTAACACAAGATTTAAAAGACGAAGAATATATCAATAGTCATTATGTAATTATGGCTACTAAAAAAGGTCAAGTTAAAAAGACTTCTTTAGAACAATACTCTAGACCAAGAACAAATGGTATTAATGCAATAACTATTAAAGAAGGTGATGAGCTGTTAGAAGCAAAACTAACTACTGGAGATAGCCAAGTAATGTTAGCACTAGCGTCTGGTAAATCTATTCGTTTTGAAGAAGCTAAAACAAGACCAATGGGTAGAACTGCTTCTGGAGTTAGAGGAATTACTTTACAACACGAAAATGATGAAGTAATTGGTATGGTTGCTGTAAATGATATGGAAAGTAATATTTTAGTAGTGTCTGAAAAAGGATATGGAAAACGATCTAGCTTAGAAGATTATAGAATTACAAATAGAGGTGGTAAAGGAGTTAAGACTTTAAACATCTCAGAAAAAACAGGTAACTTAGTAGCCATTAAAAATGTAGATGACTCAAATGATTTAATGATTATCAACAAATCTGGTTTAACTATAAGAATGGCTGTTGAAGATTTAAGAGTTATGGGACGTGCAACACAAGGAGTTCGTTTAATAAATATTAAAGAGGATGACAGTATTGCAGCTGTAGCAAAAGTTGTGCATGAAGAGGATGCAGATGAAGAAGAAATTGAAAATGGCACAGATATTGAAAACAATACAAGTGAGAATAAAGAATAAATATTAAATTTAACAAACAGTAAAATGAAAAAACAAATATTAGCGCTTTCTTTAGGATTGATTACAATTGGAACGTTTGCGCAAAAAGACGAACTAAAAACTGCAGAAAAAGCAATTAAAAAAGACGATTTTAAAACAGCAAAAACTGCAATAGAATCTATAGAAGGTATGGAAGACTCTATGGCTTCAAAATATAAAGCTAAATATTACTTTTTAAAAGGTCAGGTTTATGCAAATACAGATATTAGCAAAGCTGCTGATGCATACAACAATTTAATAAAGTTCGAAAAAGAGATTAGAAAATCAAAATATACAAACGACGCAAAAACTAATTTAAATAAATTAGTTCAAATAGTATCTCAAAAAGCAATTACAGCTTATAATGAAACTAAAGATTATAAAACTGCTACAGAAAACTTTTACTTAACATTTAAATTAAGTCCAACAGATACTTCTTTTTTATACAATGCAGCTATTAGTGCTTCATTAGCAGAAGATTACGATGTTTCTTTAGAGTATTATAAAAAACTACAAGAATTAGGGTATACAGGTATTAAGACTCAATACATGGCTATCAACAAAGAAACTGGAGCTACAGAAAACTTAGGAGGTAAAACTCAAAGAGATTTAATGGTTAAGTCTGGTGAATATACTGATCCAAAAGACGTAGCAAGTGCTTCTAAACAACCAGATATTATTAAAAATATGGGGTATATCCTTATAGCACAAGGAAAAATAGATGAAGCGATTGTAGCTATTAAAGAAGCAAGAAAATCTAATCCAACAGATTTAAACTTATTATTGAATGAAGCTCAACTTTACATAAAATTAGAACAAATGGATAAGTTTTCTGCTTTAATGCAAGAAGCAATAAAGTTAGATCCTAATAACCCAACTTTGTTTTTTAATTTAGGTGTAGTAAATCAAAATGAAGGTAAAACTAAAGAAGCAGTTGATTATTACAAGAAAGCTGTTGAGTTAGATCCAGAATATGGAGATGCATATATGAATTTAGCTATTGCAATTTTAGCTGGTGAGCAAAAAATTGTTGAAGAAATGAATAAAAATTTATCAAACTTTAAAAAGTACGATGAATTAGAGAAAAAACAAAAAGCTTTATATAGAGAAGCTTTACCATATTTAGAAAAAGCAGATAGCATAAAAAGATCTGAAGATACAGTAAAGTCTTTATTAAATATTTATGATATTTTAAGAATGGAAGAAAAAGCAGATGCTTTGAGACCAATTTATAAGAAAATGAGAGGAATGTAATTTGTTCTTTTTCAAGTAATAAAAAACCGAAATCATTTTGATTTCGGTTTTTTAGTTTTATTATTTAAATAATCTTTTTTATTACTCTAAGTTTATGTGTATGTTTTTGTAAATCTGAATTAAAAATTCCACTATGATCCAATGTATCAATTCTTACTTTTCCATGTGCATGTATAATATGATAATCATTCAATACAATGCCAACATGTATAATTTCTCCTTCTTCATTATCAAAAAAAGCTAAATCTCCTGGTTCACTCTCTTCTATGAAACTTAAAACTTCACCTTCTTTTGCTTGTAAATTAGCATTTCTAGGAAGTGAGTACCCACATAATTGATACACCATTTGCGTAAAGCCAGAACAATCTATACCAAAAGGAGTTTTACCACCCCAAAGAAAAGGAGTGTTTAAATACATAAAAGCTTTTTGAATTATTTCGCTTTTAGGTAAAGTACTTTCAATAATCTTACCTTCAAAATGATATTTTTTTTGATTTAAATCGAAAGTAGCATTATTAAAAAAAGGAAGATTTGCACCTAAGGGAACTGTAAAAAAATCATTGACTTCATTAGATATAAAGTCAATGATTTCTCCAGAGTATGTTGGTTTACTATTTGATAGGTTTTCAAATTCAGAAGTGGTTATAATTTCAAATTGTTTATTATCAATATAACCCTCAAAATTATCAAACTCTAGTTTAATTTTACTCCAAAACTTATCACTTTCTACAATTGTAAAATATTCACCAAACAAAACCTGACTAACCATTTCTGATTTGTCTGATGGTTCTACTCTTAAAGGAACAATACTTAAATTACAAATGCCGTACAAAAAATAAGTTTTTAATAGTTAGATACGTTCAATAACCATTGCACTTGCACCTCCACCACCATTACAGATTGCAGCAGCACCAATTTTAGCGTTATTTTGTTTTAATATAGACGTTAAAGCAATTACAATTCTAGCACCAGAAACACCTAATGGATGTCCTAAAGAAACAGCACCACCATTTACGTTGGTATTTTTATCATTAATACCTAAGATTTTCATGTTTGCTAAACCAACTACAGAAAAAGCTTCATTTAGTTCAAAATAATCAACATCATCTATAGAAATGTTTGCTTTTGCTAATGCTTTTGGTAACGCTTTTGCAGGTGCAGTTGTAAACCATTTTGGTTCGTGTGCAGCATCTGCATAACTTTTAATTTTAGCTAAAGGAGTTAGGTTTAATTCCTTTGCCTTTTCTAATGACATTAATACTAATGCAGCTCCACCATCATTTATTGTTGATGCGTTTGCAGCAGTAACAGTACCTTCTTTTGTAAAAGCAGCTCTTAAAGCAGGAATTTTTTCCATTTTAACATTCTTATACTCTTCATCTTCAGAAAATATAATAGGCTCTCCTCTTCTTTGTGGAATTGAAACAGATACAATTTCATCATCAAATTTACCTTCACTCCATGCTGCAGCTGATCTTTTATAAGATTGTACTGCAAATGCATCTTGATCTTCTCTAGAAAACTCGTATTTAGCAGCACATTCATCAGCACAAACACCCATAGCCACTTTACCATAAGCATCAACTAAGCCATCTTTTTGCATGCCATCTTCCATAGTAATTGGTCCAAATTTAGAACCTTTTCTTGCATGTTGATAATGAGGAATTGAACTCATGTTTTCCATTCCACCTGCAATAACAATATCAGCATCACCTAAAGCAATAGTTTGTGCAGCTAACATAATAGATTTCATACCAGAAGCACATACTTTGTTAACTGTTGTACATGGCACAGAATCAGGAATTCCTGCATGTATTGCAGCTTGTCTTGCTGGAGCTTGTCCAAGACCTGCAGAAACTACATTACCCATAAAAACTTCTTGTACTAAGCTTGGGTTTAAATCAATTTTTTCTAAAGCGCCTTTAATGGCAATAGCTCCTAAATTTGTTGCTGATATTGAAGATAAACTTCCCATAAAACTCCCAATAGGAGTTCTTGCTACAGATACAATAACTACATCTTTCATATAATATGTTTTACTTTTTAGTTCTTCTATTTCTATTGCGAAAATAACCATTTTAAATCAAAAAGAAATCTTAATTTTTAACCTTCATTTTTTTACATTAAGTTTGTTGTAAGAACGTTAATTTTTATGAGCAATTTTATAAATAAAATATATAGAAATAACACCATAATCTATAAGGTTATTCTTTTTTTAATAACCACTGTTGCAATTGTATATCTTTTTCCAAAAGGAGGACAATTTAAATATGATTTTAATAATGGACAGTTATGGAAATATGATAATTTATATGCAACTTTTGATTTTGCAATTCAAAAAACAGATGAAGAAATTGCCATCGAAAAAAAGCAAATAGAAGTAAATGCTAAATTGTATTTTAAGTACGATAAAAATATTGTTGTTCAAATAAATGAAAATTTTACGAGTAGAATTGCAAGTTTAAAAACAAATGACTCTTTAACTTTAAATGAGATTAAAAACTTACAGTCAAAAGGTAAGGAAATTATCAAAAAAGTATACAATGCAGGTTTTTTAGAAGAAGTTAGTGAAGATAGAGTTTCTGACAAAAATGAGATTGTTGCTCTAAAAAAAGACAATGAGGTAGAAGATGTCTTGTTTAAAAGTTTTCTAACATCAAAAGACGTTCTTTATATAATTAACAGTAGTATTGGAGATGAGCCTTATAATTATAAGCAAAAATTATTGCTAAATATTTTAGCAAGTACTATTAAGCCAAACATTTCTTACAATAAAGAATTTACAGAAAGAGTAATTGAAAACGATATAAACCGTATTTCTTACACGAAAGGAAAGGTAACAGAAGGAGAGTTAATTATTTTAAAAGGAGATATTGTAGAGGGAAGAAAATTAGCCATTTTAAATTCACTAAAAAGCGAATCTGAATCTAAAATTTGGACAGATTCAAATTACAATTGGATAGTTTTTGGGTACACCATACTTGTGTCTTTAGCTTTATTAATGCTATTACTTTTTTTACATAAATATCGAATTGATACCTTTGAAAACAATAATAAAGTAACCTTTATATTTTTCAATGTTTTTGCTATAATTTTTATTCAAACATTGGTGGTAAAATACAATTCAGATTATTTATACGTAGTTCCTTTAAGTATTTTGCCAATTATCATAAAAGCCTTTTTTGATGCTAGGTTAGGTTTGTTTACACATGTATTAACTGTCTTATTACTAGGGTATATCGTACCAAATAGTTTCGAGTTTATTTACTTACACATAATTGCAGGAATAGTTACAATTTTAACTGTTTCAGAATTATATAAGAGAGCAAATTTATTTATTTCTGTAGCTCAAATTACAGGTATTTATATGATAACCTATTTTGCCTTTTCTATTATTAAAGAAGGTAATGCCTCCCAAATAAACTTGGATTATTTTGTGCTTTTTGCAATGAATGGCCTACTGTCTTTTTTATCAATAATACTTATTTACATTTATGAAAAAGTGTTTGGATTAGTATCAGATGTTACACTTTTAGAATTGTCAAATACCAACACAAAACTCTTAAGAGAACTTAATGAAAAAGCACCTGGTACTTTCCAGCACTCTATGCAGGTAGCTAATTTAGCAGAAGCAGCAGCCAATGAAATAGGAGCAAACTCTATGTTGGTTAGAACAGGAGCTTTATATCATGATATTGGTAAAATGCTAAATCCAATGTATTTTATAGAAAACCAAGCAACAGGAGTAAACCCTCATAATGATTTATCACCAAGAGATAGCTCTAAAATAATTACTGATCATGTAATAAAAGGTGTAGAGTTAGCTAAAAAAAATAATTTACCAGATAGGATTATTGATTTTATTCGCACACACCATGGAACCAGTTCTACTTATTATTTTTATAAAAAAGAGCAAGAGTTGAATCCAGATACTCAAATAGATATTAATAAATTTAAATATAAAGGTCCAATTCCTTTTTCCAGAGAAACTGCAATTTTAATGATGTGTGATGCAGCAGAAGCAGCCTCAAAAAGTCTTAAGAATCCAACAGCTTTATCAATAAACAATTTAATTGATAAAATAATAGATAAACAGATGTCAGACAATCAATTTTTAAACTCAGATATTACTTTTAGAGAAATAAAGGTTATTAAAAAAGTGATCAAAAAAAAATTGATGAACATCTATCACCTTAGAGTTGAATACCCTGAATAATTTTTATGATAAAATTTATAAAAAACCTTGGTTAATTGTAATTCTAATATTACATTTGCACTCGCAATTTAATACAACTATATAATAGTTGTGTTTTTGGAGAGGTGGCAGAGTGGTAATGCAGCAGATTGCTAATCTGTCGACCTTTTTGGTCGCCAGGGTTCGAGTCCCTGTCTCTCCGCTAAATTGCACTCGGGGTGTAGCGTAGCCCGGTCATCGCGCCTCGTTTGGGACGAGGAGGTCGCAG
>CAZMDC010000051.1:0-13025 GCA_964565055.1 uncultured Polaribacter sp.
TTAGGTGCTTAAACACGCAACGAAATAATACACAGTAACGTTATAAAAAAAAACTAAACCACAACAAAACATTTACATATACCCTATTTAATTACAAGATAACGTTACTAAAGGTAAGGTTATAACTAGTTGCCAGTAATGTAAAAACCGAAATGGAGAAATTTGAAAATTCGATATTTAATGAACAATGGGACAAAGCTCTCGAGTTTATATCTAATGACGAAAACTTGATTTTTGAACTTAATTCGTATGACATTTCTTGGAAGATATTTTATTACAGTTTGGTAGAAAATGGAAAGGAAAAACACATTCCACCATTTGGAAAAAAAACTGATTTAAATAAGTTAGTAGAAATTTGCAAAGTGAATGGAATAACAGGAGAAAATTTACCGCAAGCAACAGCGTTTAAGGACAAAAATCAAATTAACTTTCTTTTAGCAAATGGACATAAAATAAACGAAGAGGATTTTGGAGAAAGAACTGCTTTAATGGTTGCTTCCGCATTAAACGACAAAGAATTAGTTAGATTTTTAATTGAAAAAAACGCAAATGTCTCTCATTTTGACCAAGATAATTTAGAAGCAATTGACTTCACAACTTCAAATGAAATTATAGAAATTTTAAAAGCAAATGGTGGAAAAACAGAACACGAACGAGACAAAGAATATAATGATTATTGTAACGCAAGAGAATCTTTAAACGAAAGTAGAGAGATTAATCTGTCATTTATGAAAAGTGCTGAAAACGGAAATTTTGAGAAGTTAGAAAAGGCATTTAATCAAAGTAAAATTAAATCGTTGACATTGAACTTTGCGTATCCAATTAACGGATGGACTGCATTGCATTATGCTGTAAAAAATAATGACAAGAAATCAGTCAAATTCTTAATCGAAAATGGAATAGACATTGAAAAACGAAATTTAGATAATTTGACAGCAAAAGAATTAGCAGAACAATTAGAACGAACGAATTTATTTACGGAATGAATAAAATACTACTGGCAACAACGTGTATAATTAATGGCTGGTTCTCGCCTACTTACGAAAGTCCTCCCGGACTTTCTATCTGTGATTTATTTGCTAACTTTAGTGCTTAAACACGCAACGAAATCATACACTAGACCGTTGTGCTTCATTAACACCAACCGCTAACCGATGATAAAATTCTTTAGAAAAATTAGACAAAAACTACTCTCTGAAAATAAATTTAGTAAGTATTTGTTGTACGCAGTTGGCGAAATAATTCTCGTGGTTATTGGAATTTTAATAGCTCTATCTATTAACAATTGGAACGAAAACCTGAAAAACAAAAAGGAAGAAATTTCTGTAATTAAGGAACTTTTAAGTGATTCTAAAACAAACCTTTTAAGTTTGGAAGAAGATATCTTTTTAAATCAAAGAGCTATTAATTCTAATATGTTGATTAGTGATATTCTAATAAATAAAAGACCTTATAATGATTCGTTGGACATACATTTTGGAAACATTCAATATAACACACAATTTACCCTCAATACAGCTGGTTTTGAAAATCTAAAGTCGCGTGGATTTGAAATAATATCAAACGATTCATTAAGGAAGTCCATTATTAATGTACAAGATAGGTGGTTTGATTTTATTCATGATTTAGGAGATATGAATAACACAGTAAGTTTAGAGCAATTTAATCCTAGTTATAAATATTATTTTAAAAGTTTTCAATCTGATTTTGAAGGATTATATGTCTCATTTAAACCTCAAGATTATGAAAAACTGACTCAAAACAATGCATTTTTAAAATTGATTAGAGAACAGAAGTATAATAACGAGTATACCATTCAGGCTTTAAATATGGGTATAAAACAAATAAAAAAACTAATAGCTCAATTGGAAAGTGAATTAGAAAAATAACGAAAGTATAGCAATGTATATAATTTAGTGCTAATTAGAGCTTACCCTTCAACAAGTTCAGGACATGCTTACAAAAGTCCTCGCGGGTTTTCTATTCGGTTTTAATTTGCTAACTTTAGTGCTGAAACATGCAACGAAATAATACACAGTAACGTTATAAAAAAAAACTAAACCACAACAAAACATTTACATATACCCTATTTAATTACAAGATAACGTTACTAAAGGTAAGGTTATAACTAGTTGTAAAACATTAACGAAACGAACATAAACAGTATATAAAATTAACAAATGGCAAAAAAAATTGAACCTATTAAGGCGAATACCAAAGATTTAGGAAATGACAATAATGCTCAACATTGGTCAAGTATATTTAAAACTCTTAATGTTTTAGGAACTGTTTCAGAAGCTTATGCAAAAACTTTAGCTTACAAAATAGAAACGAAAAGGCTAAATAACGAATTGGAAAGAGTCAAACTTGAAGCTCAAATTGCCGAAAAAGCAATTGATAGTGTTTTTAAACTAAAAATGGAACAGTTAAGACAAAGACGCGAACACTTATTAAGTTTTTATGCAACTGTAAATAATCAACTTAATCATCTTCACATAGAACGTTTGGCTGTTTTGGATATGCTCAAAACCGTCGTTCAAAAAACCGTTGAACCTGGAATAGAAATTGAAGAACGTAAACTTTACAAAGAAATGGCAATAGAAATGAGTGCTCAAATACCTAATTTTGGAGAAAAAGCATCAAATACACTTGAGGTTATTGCTAAAACTATTCCACCAATTGAAATTCCTGAAAACATAGAATCATAATGTATTGGATTTTAGCGGCACCAATTGCGTTTCTTGCTTACTCGATTTATGATAGATTTAGTAATAAAGAAAAGAAAGCAAAGAAAAATTGGGAGGAAAACAGATTAAACGTTGAAAAACGAATAAAAGAACAAGAAAGAAAAATTGAAAGTTATCTTGCTTATAAAAAAACAGAAGAAGATTATTACAATTTAATAGATGTTCATTTTTCTAGTATGAGAATTGCTGACCAAGCATACAATTTATTGACATATAGCAAAATTTATTATGATGCTATGAATAGAAATATAAAACTCACATCTGATAGAAAAGACAAAATTTTAAAATTATTTCAAACCAAAATAAAATACGAAAAGAAACTAAAGTTAACAGAAGAACTTGAACAAATAAAAGAAGTTAGAAAAGCATTATTTAATGATAAAGAAACTTTAAATAATCAAACTAAAGAATTTAAAATTAAACTTAAAGAGTTTAACAAACGAACATCTAAATTCAAGTTTCAAATTAGGGATAATTGTGGAGTAAAAGGAAAAGAATGGTTTGAAAGAGGAGAACAGAGAAAAAAACAAAGAAAATAACGTTTTACAACAAAGAACTGAGTTAAAAAGCAACTATTTTCTTCATTAAATTTAAGCATTAGTTTTTTGCATTGTTGAAATAGCATAAACCTTCTTTGGTCGATTTATTTCCAATTCAACAAGCTATAATTATCATTGTTTTTTTTACATTTTATTTCACTTTTAAAACAGAAACACAAACACCTTTCTTGTATAAAAACTGCGCAAACCTGTAATGATAATAGCCTATAGCTTCCATAACTACTAAAGAGTTTTTAGGTAGTGTTTTATGAAACTTTTTAAAGCCTAACTCATCATTTTTAAACTGTAAATGACCTTATATACTACCATAACAATCAAAGACATTTTTACTAATGTCAATTCCAAAAGTTTCATTATATTTATTCATAAGAAAATGTTTTTATGAAAGAATAAACTACTGGAATCACAACAACTTAAAATCGAGATCTAGGTCTCACAGAACTGAACGTAATTTTAGTAGAAAAGAGAGAGGATTATCAGTGTTGCCTGAGTCTAAGCTCAACCGTATAAATTAACCTTAATTCTCTCTTTTATTCTTTCTGATTTATATCTATAAAATTAGAGATTGTAAACTTAAGCCGTATAAAAATAATTGCGGTATAGTACTTAATTAAAGGTAGTTGTGTGTTTGTTACGTCTGAATTTCCTTCGGAAAATCCTCGCATACAAACCCGCAACTATCCTTATACATAAACGTTGCCATTAATTATGAAAAAAATAAAGTACATAACATTAACACTAGTGATTTTTCTTCTAATTAGTTGCAAGAATGAAAAGTCTGCAGACAAAAATTTAACTTCTGATAAATTTTATATGCCAGCAGAATATGAAAAACAAGATGCTGTATGGTTAGCTTGGTCTGATTACCAACCATATCAAAAACCATTTTTAGATATTGCTAAAGCCTTATATCCAAAAATACCAATAAAGGTTATTTCAAATAATCAATCTTCTCTTGAAAGATTAAAAGACACATTGAAATCACTCAATTTAGATATAGCCAAATTTCAATTTCAAATTATTCCAGATAATAGATATTGGATGCGAGACCACGGAGCAACGTATGTTATTAACGAAAAAGGAGAAAAAAAGGTAGTAGATTTTGGTTGGACACTTTACGGTAACAAAGAGTGGTTAGAAAACTATTACGAAGGGAACAAAGATAGTGTTGATATTTACTATAAACGAGCCTTGGGAAAAACTGGAATGGTTGACTCCATTATGGGAGCAGTTGATAATTTAAAATCCATAAAGACTGACGTGAATATGGAAGGTGGTTCTATAGAAGTAAATGGCAAAGGAACTTTAATACAATCGGAGTCCGTAACTTTTCAAAGAAACCCTGGTAAATCTAAACAGTATCTTGAATCCGAATTAAGACGTGTACTTGGAGTTTCAAATATAATTTGGCTCAAAAGCGGACTAGTAGAGGACGGTTTTTGGTGGAATAAAATATATGATAATTATTATGGTTGGGGAGTTTCAGGACATACAGATGAATTTGTTCGTTTTGTAAACGATTCTACAATTTTATTAGCTTGGGTAGATGAATCAGAGAAAGATTTGAATCCGATAAACAAATGGAACTATGAAAGGATGTCAGAGAATCTAAAGATTTTAGAAAATGCTAAAGACCAAAATGGAAAACCATTTAAAATCATAAAATTTCCGTTACCAGACCCAATCTATTTAAAAACTAAAGTAACTGAAACTGATAATAATTCGAGTGTTGACTTCAACGATTGGACAGTAGGAAAAAATTGGGGACCAAATAAAAATGAATTGAAAGTTGGTGATTCTATAAACTGGGTCGCAGCATCAAGTTACTTAAATTATCTAGTGACAAATGATTTAGTTATAATGTCTACTTATACCGAACAAGGTTCATCAATTGAAAAAGAAGAACAAGCAAAGAAAATTATAAAAGAAGTTTTTCCAAATAGAGAACTGATACTTTTGGATGCGATGACTATAAATTATAATGGAGGAGGAATACATTGTTCGACACAACAAGAACCAAGCGTGAAAAATAACTAATGGCAACAAAGAACTGAGTTAAAAAGCAACTATTTTCTTCATTAAATTTAAGCATTAGTTTTCTTGTATTGTTGAAAAAAAGCACTAGCAACTAAGTTAAGCCGTGTATAATTTATTGTTGGTTTTAGCCTATCCTTCAACAAGTTCAGAACATGCTTACAAAAGTCCTCGCGGGTTTTCTTTTCGGTTTTTATTTGCTAACTTAGGTGCTTAAACACGCAACGAAATAATACACAGTAACGTTATAAAAAAAAACTAAACCACAACAAAACATTTACATATACCCTATTTAATTACAAGATAACGTTACTAAAGGTAAGGTTATAACTAGTTGTGTTTCATACTGAACCAGCCGCATATTTTAGCACTTTCGGTTTTTCCAACACACAATTCCAACGCTCTAAAAACCAAAAGAGCTAAAATTTCCCAACGCTGAATCTGAATGCTAACTATAGTCTGTTGCTTAAGATGAATACTAAAGTTAGCTTTGCATACTTTAGTTAGCAATGGATTCAAAACAAAAAATACTGATAAAATTTGGAGAGAGAGTTCGTGAAATCCGAAAGGAAAAAGAACTTTCGCAAGAGGAATTAGCACATAAAGCCGATTTACATCGAACATATATTGGTATGATTGAAAGAGCAGAGAAAAATATTACTCTTGTCAATATAGAAAAGATTGCTAATGCTTTAGAAGTAGAAATAGCAAATCTTATCAAATAATATTATGCCTAGAAAACCATTATCAATATTTGACAATCTTAATAAAGAGGAGTTACTGGAAATAGTCCGAAATGAGTCTGGTGATAGAGTTAGTGATTCATTAATTGTTGTTGCTAATAGAATAATTGATATACCTGAATATTCTTGCACTATAAATATAAGAGCTGGTGAAGATGTTTCTGATTTTATGAAAAAATGGACTAACAAGTTCATCAATGGTTATAACAATAGACCATCTCAAAGAACGAGTAATCCAATCGGAACACAACACGACCCAATTTTAGATGAAATAATATCAGCTCGTATACATCACACAACAGATGACCTTGAAAGTATTAAGTACGGTCATCGTTTATCAATGTCAGCAGAAAATATTGCAGGTGCTTTTCTTGAAGAATATATTGCAGAAGAATTAATATCTCAAGGTTGGCATTGCTGTTGGGGAGAAACTATGAAAAGTATTGATTTTTGTAATGTTGACGGTCAATTACTTCAAGTGAAAAATAGTGACAATAGCGAAAACAGTTCTAGTAAAACAGTAAGAGATGGTACACCTATCAAACATTGGTTTAGACGATTTTCAAGAACTGGAGGAACAAATTGGAATGCACTAAACGAATTAGTAGGAATTGACAACGAAGAAGATAATTTGAATGAAGAATCTTTCAAAGCATTTGTCAGAGAAGCAGTAAGCAACAATCCTGGTTCTATATTTTTAGAAGAAGAAAGCCCTTTTTATGGTAATGAAGAAGATTCAAATAATGAGAGTTGATTTCTCTCATTCTCTTCTATTAATTTTTTAGCTCTTTTTTCGAAATCTAAAATAAAAGATTCGTTTGATGTATTCAAGTAACGAGAATATTTGAAATTAGGAATATTCTCTACTTTTTCATTTTTCGATAAAGAAATTATAAGTTGACCAATTGCTTTACCAACACTTACTGGAACTGCATTACCAATTTGCTTATACTTATTAATCAAACTGCCTTTGATTTCCCATTTGTCTGGAAATTCTTGAATTCTCTTGTACTCTAATACACTCAATGGTCTATCTTCTTCTGGATGTCCTAAATCAGTTGCAGGCATTGCAGGATGTGTAACAAGTGTTGGCGATGGTTTATCCCAAGAAAGTCTTCTAAAGAAACCTGTTTTACCGCCACCTAAATAGTAAGATTTTCCAAGTGCTTCCTTTTGTAACTCTTCAGTTAGATTGCGCCAATTTTGACCAGCTTTTAGTAAACGATAATATTTCAAGCGTTTTTCTGGAAATTTGATGAATTCATTGTTGTTACCATTCAAACCTTTCAGAGCTGATTTTAAAACTTTCCATTTTTTTAAACCAAATTCACCATCTTTTGAATGAGTCGGCTTTAAATAAGGCACATAATCGTTCACTCTTGAACAGACAATAATAACTCTTTCTCTACTTTGTGGCGTTCCATAATTGGCAGAGTTGTATAAATTAAAAGAAAGTTCATATCCTGCAGCACGTAATCTATTAAAGATGTAATACATTGTCGCACCTTTAAGTTCTTTCAACTCTGGTGGTAAGAAAATCTCTTCCTCTTCTTTTAAATCAATAGAGTAAGTTGCAGACAACAAACCTCTTACATTTTCAATTACTGCGAATTTTGGTTTAATATTTTCAATTACTTCAATAAACTTTAGAAATACATTTCCTCTTTCATCGGCTAATCCCATTCTATTTCCTGCTGAACTAAAAGCTTGACAAGGTGGTCCACCAACTATTAAATCTACTTCTTCCCTATTTTCCAATCCTGCATACTCTAAAATTTCTTCAGTAGAATAATTTCTAATGTCGCCAATAAGTCCAATTTTAGGATTGTTTGCAATAATGGTTTCACGACTTGATTTATCAATTTCACAAGCTAATAAAGTTTTAAAACCAACTTTATGTAAACCAATATCCAAACCCATCGCACCACTAAAGAAACTTAATAGTTTTAGGTCTTTTTTATTAGAGTTTTTAACTTGTGATTTTCTGTCGTCCATTACGCTAATTATAGTATGCAAATATATGTATATAAATTGGAATTGCCAAACGCATAAAGCCATACACATTTACAATTCGCTACAGCCACTACACAACCCAAAAATTGTAAAAGAGTATGTCTTTGCCAACGCTATCGGCAGAAAGGAAAAAGTACGAAAACACAACAACGTATATAAAAAATAGCGGTTTTGGTGCTTTAACGAAAACGAATTTTATAAATTTATGGTCACTATTAATCTGAAAAGTTAGTGTATAAGAATCCGCTACTTTTTATATACAACACCGTTGTGGTGCATATAAAAAAAATGAAAAATGAGAAACACAGTTAAAATGTCCTTCGTAATAATTCTAACTCTATTAATTAATGGATGTGGAAAGGTTGAAAAAAAAGAACAAAAGTCAATTGAAAAAGAAAACCCAATAGTTCAAAGCAAATTTGGAAGATATAACGCAAAAAATGATAGTTTTGCTGTTGAACTGAATACTAAAAAGTTCAATAATTGGAATGATTTAGTTCAACGAGCTGGAAAGATTGTTTGTAATGATAGTATTCCAAAAATAACGTTAAAAACAAATAATGAAATTAGAACCATCTATTTTCATAATCCTTGTTGGGAAAACGATTCTTATAAAATTATCAAATCAAAAAATGTTATTGAAATTCATAATGACACAATTTTTAAATATGAAAAAGGTAGTTTTCCTCTAGACAGTTTAGATAGTGTTTTAAAAATGGATATTAACAATAATGGAATAAATCCTATGTTGAGTGAAAATTCAAAAAAACTAGTGATTTCTATATCTTATGACAAGAAAAATGAATTTAACAAACTGATTGAAAACTTAGAAAAATTAACCGAAAAGTATTATGAAATAACAAAGAATACAGATATTGAAATATGGTTAACTGATAAAGAGTTTTTGAAACTACCGCTGTTAAAAAAATAAATTGAAGTTAAATTAAAAATACGCACCACAACACCGTACAAAATTAATTGCTTGCTTTTTGCTTACTTACGAAAATCCTCGCGGATTCTCTATTCGGTTTTTATTTGCTAAATTAGGTGCTAAAGCACCCAAAAAAATCATACACAACAACGTTGTAAAACATTTAGAAAAACTTTCAACTTAAAAAAACTAATTGAATTATTTTGTAATTAAATTAACCTGAATTAAATATTTCTTTAACATTTTCAACAACAAAATACTGTATTTTTAATGTAAACATTCAAGTCAAAATTATGAAAGAAATATCTTTAATAGTTATAATGCTATTTTCCACATTGATCCTGAATGGACAAAATAATACAGTAGTAAACTGGATTAATGAAAATGCAATTAAAATTGAAGATGCAAATCCTGATACAAACATTACGATATTTAACAATAACATCCCTAAAAAATTTGCAGACGCTAAATTATTTGGCTTTGGAGAAGCTACTCATCAAGGAAAAGAATTTTTTAATTTAAAAGCCAAATTCTTTAAATATTTAGTTAAAAACCAAGGTGTAAGAGTGTTTATTATGGAAGATTCATATACCTCAGAAGCTGGAATTAACGAATGGATAAGTGGAGGAAAAGGAAACGCAGAAACTATTGCAAAAAATTTTAGCATTGGATTTTGGTATTGCAAAGAAGTAGTCGATTTGTTAGAATGGATGAGAGAATATAACCTTAATAAACCACAAAAAGAGCAAATTCGTTTTTATGGTATGGACATTCAAAATGTAAAAGATATAAACAAAGAAATACGAGATTTGGTCAAAAAATTTGAAATCTCTGTGAGTGAAGAACTGCTTTTAGTAGCAGACAAATGCGCAGAAAAAAAAGTTATGTACAATAAATCAACTAATTGGGCAAATATTCAAATACCAAAGCTAAATAAAATTAAAAGCATTTTACTAGATTTTAAGAACAAGATAAAGAATCAGGAAAATATCGAAGAAGTTATTTCTGGAATAAGAGCCTTAGATTATCTAACTAAATACACGTATTATGTACAAAATAATTATAGTCAAGATAGAGATTTAAAAATGTTTGAAAATGTTAAATGGATCGTAAAAAATAAAGCTAATAACGGTAAAGCTTTTATATGGGCTCATAATGATCATATTAATAACAAACAAGCTGGGAATTATAGCAGACGAAATATTTATAATTTAGGGAGGCATTTAAAAGAATATTATAAAGATAATTATTATAGTGTAGGGTTTGACTTTGGTACAGGTACACAAGCTGGTTATTTTTCCACTAAACATAAAAAACCTAGTTGGAAAAAAGTTGAAATAAAAGAACCATTTGCTAAAACTTATGCCAAAACACTTAATTTGGCAAAGGACGAAATTTATTTTATTGATATGTCAATAGCTTTACATAGTAATTCCTCGTATTTCTTCAAAAAGAAGAGGAAACAAATAGTTGCAGGTGGTAATGGTTTCAATCCTAAAAAAAATAATTTGTATAACAAAAAGTTTTCAGAAATGTACGATGGATTAATCTTTGTAAAAAACATTTCACTTCCAACTAATAACTTGATTGCTAAATAAACGTTTTACGACAATGTGCATAATTTATTGCTAGTTCTAGCCTATCCTTCAACATGTTCAGGACATGCTTTCAAAAGTCCTCGCGGGTTTTCTTTTCGGTTTTAATTTGCTAACTTAGGTGCTTAAACACGCAACGAAATAATACACAGTAACGTTATAAAAAAAACTAAACCACAACAAAACATTTACAATTTACATATACCCTATTTAATTACGAGATAATGTTACTAAAGTTAAGGTTATAACTAGTTATGCCATATCAAAGAAAAAGTTCTGTGCTAACATTCAGACACTTGGGCTGATATCCCACCAAACGATGGAGTATGTAAAAGCGAAAAACCATCTAAAAAATAGAGTAGCCGAGCTTGAAACAACTGTTTTTAATAAAAGCGATGTGAGTAAGAAAACGAAAAATTACCGTCCAGACTTATACAACGTTTAGACAAAAACAATTAACAGATGAAAAATAAAATTTATAGAGTTTTATCGATTTTAATGCTAGTTCTAGCTTTTACCTTTAATTCTTGTAGTGAAGAAGAAAGTGAGTTAAGAAATGACAACCTGATTCAAAAATCTGAAGATGATTGTAAGGTTGATAAAGTGGAAGTTAAATTTGTTGGTCAACTACATCGCGGAGAAAGATGGAGTGAACGTAATAATGTTACACCGTGCACCCAAAGTTTTGGACTTTGCAATCTGAAATTTAAAGAGGTAAAGGTAACAGTGAAATGTCCATCGATAGCTAAAAATAGTTCTTCGTATTCCAATAATCCAGAACAGGTTAATAATGAAGAAACTACCCACATGGCATTTGAACCAACATCCAATCCTCAAATTATTCGTCTAAGCTTCTTAGAAGAACCTAAAGATTACCAATCTGGTATATTCATATCACAATATGATGATGATGTGAAAATATCTAGTGAAATTTCAGAACATTTAGGTTACTCAAATAGTTTTTTCATAAAAGCTAAAGATTATTCATTTGAACTTTTGAAGAATATCCATATGGATATGTTGACTTAACTGTTTATGAAGATTAATGCTAAAACATCCCTAATATTTATTTTAGTGTTAGGGATACTTTCATCTTGTCAACCTATATTTAAAGTAATTACAGGTGTTCGAAATCCAAAGGTTTACGAAAATAAAGCCGATAGATTCGATTATTATAAACCTTGGTTTGAACAGAGTAAAGCAAAGGTTATAATTAATACTATTGCTGATGAAAAAACCTTTATCGGTACATTTCAAGCATTGTCAGATGTTTCTTTTCCAATTTTTATACTAAAAGATATGGAAACTAATAAAACATATTCTATTGATTGCTATGACGATGTTGAATATACACAAGAACTATTAAGCATGAAGCAATTTGATAAAATCGAAATTGCTTCATTATCAACTTTAAATTTAGTCGATAGTTTATCCACAAACTTTATAACAAAAGAAAATTATAAAAGAGATGGTGAATTATACCAAGATGGGTACGAAATTCAAATCGTACACGGTTCATTTTTAGGTAAAAAAACAAGGAAAAGACTCACTAAAATATTTGATAGTTTAGAATCAATAAAGTCAATAAGAATATATGATTTAAGTGTTGATGAAGATGATAAAATTAAATAGCATTATTGATATAAAATGCATTATGCTGCCTTGACATGGCATAACCATGTATATAGCAAATAGGGCGATTGGTTTATAATCTTGAACTAATTGCCATATTTTATATTTTTGAACAACGGAAAAGTATGTTTATGACGACTGCCCTACTTGCCATATACGTTTCCGTTAGCCTTCATTAAAAACCAACCAAAATGAACAAAATAATTCTAACATCCTTAAGCATAATTTTAGCTTGTAATTCAGTTTTCGGACAAACAAACGAAGAAAAATATGCGAAAGACGTAAAATCAATAGATGCAATAATTAATGCATATTATGATGTTGTTTCAGGTTCGAGTAGTGAGCCTTGGGAATTTGAAAGAGATAAATATATTCATTCAGAAACTGCTGTAATTACAAGACTGGACGAAAACGGAAAAGCGGAATCGCATACTCTTGAAGCGGAATATATACCAATCGGATTATCACCGAAAGAGGATTTTTACGAAAAGGAACTTAAAAGAACAGTAAGCAAATATGGAAATATTGCCCAAGTTTGGAGTGCATTTGAAATACGAACTGACCCAAATACGGAATCTAATATTAGAGGATTAAATAGTATTCAACTACATTATGAAAATGGAAGATGGTTTATTGACAGTTGGACTTGTGAAATGGAATCTGATAAAAACAAAATTGTGACTGATTTTTTAAATAGAAAATAAAAAACATTTGCTAACAATGTATAACCGCAATTACGGCGGTTTCGACTACGTCCGAATCCACTCGGA
>CAZMDC010000052.1:0-12343 GCA_964565055.1 uncultured Polaribacter sp.
TGTAAATAAACAATAACAAGCAGAGGAAGTTTTGCAAAAGTAAAGCTTTTTCTACCAATTTTTTAGAGAATTTTAATTTGGTGTACTCAACTAAAAACTCAAGAATTAATGTATTAATAAACCTAAGAATAGGTTTTAAATTTTAGAAAAATGAAAAGAATAATTTTAAGTCTAATATTTATACTTGCAATGATAAATATTAATGCAAGTAACAATGTTAGTGATACATTTAAATTTGGTGAAGAAGTAATTTTTATTTCACAAAAAACAATTGAAATACCAACATATTTAGAAGTTATGTATATTAGAACTCCTCAGTCATCAGAAACTCAGTCAGATGAAGCCTTTAGCTGTTTAAAAGATGCATATGAATGGGCTAATAAAAAAGAAAAAGAAAGTTTTTTTGGTCAATATGGATGGACTTTTGAACAATGGAATGCCGTTTTCCAACATTATTTTGCGATATGTAATTATTTACAATATGAAGAGTAATTAAATTATGAAAAAATTAATCACCTTAATGCTACTGTTAAAAACAGTAGCATTATATAGTCAAAAAATAAATAACGCAAGAATAACCTATAATGTAGAATTTAAATTGTTAGATTTAGACTCCTCATCAACAAAAGAAAAACTTTACTATAACAAGTTTATGGAAAAGGCAGGAAGTGAAAAATATGTTTTAGATATTTATAATGAAAAGTCTTTTTTTTATATTGATAAAAAAATGAAAAATGAAAATCAAAACAATTCTAATGTTATAGAAGCTTTTGTAGGTAGTGGTAATTATTATTATGATAATAAAACAAAAAAAAGTTCTATTCAAAAAAATGCTTTAGGTGAAGATTTTATAATTGAAAGTAAAATAAATTACAGATGGGAATTGAGTCAAGAAGTAAAGAGGATAGGAGAACATATTTGTTTTAAGGCAACTACTACAGAAAAATTTATTAATAGAATAGGTGAAATCAAAGAGAAAAAAATAATAGCTTGGTATAACCCAAAAATTTCTGTAAATATTGGTGTTAAAAACTATCATGGCCTTCCTGGTCTAATTATGCTTTTAGAAGATGGTAGTATAAACTATAAATGTATAAAAATAGAGCTCAACTCAATTAAAAAAGTACAAATCAAAAAACCATCAAAGGGAAAAATTATAACTGAAGAAGAATATAATAATATACTTAAAACAGATTTTACTAAGAAATTTGGTTTAGGATATTAGACAGAAAAGATATTAGTTAATCCACCTCAACTAAACAAATATAGGAGGATTTATTTTTGCTGCAGCATTAGAAGACGGTATGTCTTATGAGGATAATTGACAATTAGAATTAGATATAACATTGCCAACAATCCAAGAAGGTAATTAACCTCAATCTTAAATATTTTGAAAAAGGAATACAATAATCTTTTATTAAATGACTACAGTAGAAAATTCTAAATGAAAAAAGTAATATTATGTCTATCTGTTATATTTATGATGTCCTCTTTTACGAGTAAAACTACTGATGAAGAAAAAATAACTGCTAAAAAAGTTGTTGAAGTCCAAATTATAGCAAGCGAATGTGTTCGTTTTGTGAGAAATATGGTTTTAGGATATGCAGCTGGAAATAACATGGGTACAAGTAGGGATTCTTCTGAATATACTTACCTTATGAGAGAAAACTTATATCAATATGAAAATTGTTTAGAAGACGCAGGATTAATAAACTAATTATATGATAACATTAAATAAAAAAGAGGTTGTTTTAAATAATCTCTATTTTTTACAAAAAAAAAGAATTATTTTCTTAACACTATTTCTAAGTGTTTGCTCTGCGTTTTCTCAAAAAAATTCCTCTGGAGTAATAGAATATGTTGTTAAAAATAACGATAATTATGATGTAAGAAAAATTTTAGATACTCCAGGATTAAAAGGAATGCCAAAACAAATGCAAAACAAATTGATGTCTTCTATGATGGAAACAGGAAGTTTTGTGCTTTATTTCAAGAATAATGAATCTCTTTATTTACAAAAAGATTCTATAAAAAAAATGAAGTTGGATGCAAACAGAAAAAGTAGACCAAGCTTCTTAAAAAGCTTTGGGGGAGGATTAAATAAGTACTATACAAACCTGCAAAACAAACAACTTTTGGTACAAGAAGATTCTGATGTTTTAGAGAAAAAGTATATTATATCTTATAATTTTTCAAAATGGAAACTTTTAAATGAAACAAAAAAAATTGGAGATTATATTTGTTATAAAGCTATAAAAAATGATAATAAATCAGATTTAGAAGAAAATAAACAAACTGTTGTTTGGTATACACCAGAAATATCCTCGAGGTTTGGACCAAAGTTATATAATGATCTACCAGGTTTAGTGCTTGAGGTAACTAGAGGCCAAATTGTCTTTTTAGCAACAAAAATAATATTAAACCCAAAAGAAACCATTAATATTAAAAAACCAAAAAATGGGATAAAAATAACATCAGCTAATTACAGAAAAAAAGTTATTGAAGCCTATGATAGAAGTGGATTTAAATTTGATTAAATAATTTGAATTTTATCATAAAAAGTATCCTTGATAATTAAAAAATAAAACTTACTAAAGTTTAATTCGTTCTTAAAAGAAAACATCTTCATGAAAAACTACTTTTCTCTTTCTTTTTCTCTCATTTTATTTTAAATATAAAGTAAAAATAAGATAAATTTTTCTGGTTTTTACTTTCCATTTTGGATTAACGGTTTTCAGTGATAAAGCACCCTCACCAGAAACCGTTAGTCCAAAATGGAAAGGCATTTATTTTTTTAAACCGAAAATCTTTACCAAATTTGAGAAAACAAAATTGCTGTTTAACAAACATTTTCCCTAAAAAATTAACTTAACTATAGCCATTTTTGAATTAAGGTGCAATTACAAAAGTTTTTGTAATTATAGTAACGTTTTGTTATATCTGAATAGATGTAATATAAAAGGTAAATGGTAGAAACAATTAAAAAAACCTCCGCTTGCGGAATTAAGAAATATAAAAATCTTGCAAATAAATGTATCACTTAAAACAAATGCTTATGTAAATAAACAATAACAAGCAGAGGAAGTTTTGCAAAAGTAAAGCTTTTTCTACAAGTTTTTAGGTGTTATTTAAACTTGTTTATTCATATAAATTCATCAAAATATATTTATAAATAATTTTTAAAATAGAAAAAATGAAAAAAGTAATATTAAGTCTAGTATTTGTACTAGCAACAGGAACGAGTTTTATTAATGCATCATCTTCTAATGTTGAATATATTGATTCTAAATCAGAAACAAAGGAAATTTTAGAAGAATTTGGATGTGCTAGAGATTGTGTTGATGCTGCAATGGAAAAAGTTTTCTTAGAAGCAACTGCAGATTTGCAGGAACCAACAATATCTGATTATTTAGAAGAATATGAATTTTGTTATATAACAAACTGTTAGAAAATTAAAATAATTTGTAACCTTAAGAATCACTATAACTAGTTTTAGTGATTCTTTTTTAAAATTAGAATACAATGAAAAAAAAGATTAAACTTTTTTTAATTTTTATGTTTACTATAAACATAGGAGCACAAGAATTATCTGGCAGAATTACTTATAATGTATCATTAAATCTAACTGTTAAAGAAGTAACTGAAAGATATAAGAAACAGAAAATAAAAATTCCTAAATGGCAAATAGATAGAATAAATAACGCTAGAGATCTTTTAGCTTTTTTAGAATTTAATAGTACAAATTCTATACAAAAGTTAGAAAAAAAGTTAAAAAATGAAGGAGCGTTAGGTATTAACAAAACAAGAAAAGGGGCTGGAAATGAAAAAATCTACTTTACAAATAACTCTTTTATTCAAAAAAACAGTATTGTAGAATGTAAAGCACTAGGAAAATGTTTTTTAGTGGAACAACCAAAACCTGTTTGGAAAATTACTCAAGAATCTAAAATTATTGGTGGTTATTTATGTTATAGAGCTACATATGAAAATAAATTGTATGAGGCAAAAAAACCTGTTGCTTGGTTTGCACCTGAATTGGCTTTTGGTTATGGACCTAAATTTTTTACAGGACTACCAGGTCTTATTTTGGAATTAGAAGATAATATAGTTACTTATAAAGCTATAAAAATAGAGTTAAACCCAAAAGAAAAAATAATAGTAAAAAAGCCTGAAGGTGAAGAAATAACTAAGGAAAAATATGATATTTTAATAAGAAAAGCACATCCAGCATTTTATAAAAGATTAGAGAAGTACAGAAATTCAAAAAAATCTTAATTAATGATTATCTGATATATATAAAACTTACTAAAGTTTAATTCGTTCTTAAAAGAAAACATCTTCATGAAAAACTACTTTTTTATTTTATTGTTAGTTATTTCTTTAAATGGGTTTACTCAAGAAGTTAGTGGCAAAGTAACCTATATAGTTTCTGTAGAACCTTTTTCAGACAAAAAAATAGACTCAATAACAAAAAGCAGTAAAGTTAAAAATCTAAAAATGAATTCCTGGATGAAAAGTGTGCTTAAAAATACTCCAGATGTAAACGCATTTCTTGAATTTAATAAACAAGAATCAATTTATTATGTAGAAGATAAAATGCAGAATGATGGGAAATCAATATTAAACATGAACAGAACTTATGCTGGTGGAGATAATAAATATTACAAAAACAGTAATACTAAAGAGTTTTATCATGAAAGTGATGTTTTTGATGAACTGTCATTAATAGACTTACCAAAAAAGAAATGGAATATTACTCAAGAATCTAAAGTTATAGGAGGCTACTTATGTTATAAAGCAATAGATTTAGATTATAAAAACAACAGCACTTTTGCTTGGTTTACACCCCAAATACCAGTTAGTTTTGGACCTAAAGTATGGGCGGATTTGCCAGGTTTAGTACTTGAAGTTCAGTTAAAAAAAAGAAAATTTATAGCAACTAAAATTGTTTTAAATCCAAAAGACAAAATAATAATTAACAAACCAACAAAAGGTAAAAGAGTTACAGCTGAAGAAGCTAAAAAACGCTACAGTAGTTTCTGGAAAAGTATACAAAAACAATAAAAGCTATTTATGAAAAAGAAACTCCTAATTATTTTTATGCTTGTTATAACTAGTTTTAGTTATTCGCAACGAATTACCTTAACAGGCAAAGTAAAAGACAGTTTACAAAATCCTCTACCTTATGCAAACGTAATTGCAAAACCTAAAGATGTTTCTAAAAATTTACAATTTGCAATCACAGATAATGATGGGTATTACAAATTATTGTTAGAACAAGGAGATACTATTACAATAAGCATTTCTTATTTAGGCTACAAACCCATAAATTTCGAATTTGTACCCACCACAAACACCCAAAAAGATTTTGTACTACAACAATCTGAAGAACAGTTAGATGAAGTTATTATAGAAATGCCAGTAACTGTTAGAGGAGATACTACCATTTACAAAACCAGTAAATTTATAAATGGTACTGAACGTAAACTCAAAAATGTATTAAAAAAACTACCTGGTGTTGAGGTTAGTAAAAACGGAAGCGTTACTGTACAAGGTAAAAAAGTAACCAAAATGTTAGTAGATGGTAAAAAATTCTTTGGAGGTAACTCTAAATTGGCTGTAGAAAATATACCTGCAAATGCAGTGGGTAATGTAGAAGTGATTGATAATTATAATGAAGTTGCTTTTCTAAAGGGTTTAACAGATTCTGATGAAATGGCTATGAATATTAAACTAAAAGAAGATAAAAAACGCTTTGTTTTTGGTGATGTAGAAGCTGGTAAAGGCAATGACGACTTTTATAAAACCAGTGCCAATTTGTTTTATTACTCACCCAAAACCAATGTAAACTTTATTGGAAACATTAATAATATTGGAGAAAAAACATTCACATTTAGAGATTATTTAAGTTTTTCTGGAGGTGTAAATGCTGTTTTTAGTGGTAATTTTAATTATAGAGGAGGAGATTTTGCACAGTTTCTAGAAAGTAATGATGTGCTTAAAAGCAAACAAAAATTCGGTGCTTTAAACATTACTAAAGTAGCCACATCTAAACTAGATGTTTCTGGTTATGCTATTTTCTCTAATTCTGAAACAACTAATTTAATAGAGAATCTTAACGAATATACTACGTTTTCAGAACAAAGAACAAACACCACAAATACAGACAATTTATTAGGTATTGGTAATTTAAATTTAGAATACACACCAAACACCAAAGAAAAATGGTATGTAAGAAGTCAGGTAAAAAGAACCAATAATACCAATGCAAATAATTTAATTTCATTAGTAAATGGTAATACAAATACCATAAATACAGATAGAGATTTAACTGCAACCTATATCAACCAAAATATAGAATGGCATAAAAGGCAAAATGAGAAACATACGTTTTCATCAGTAATCAATTACGTTTTTGATAAAAGTAACAAAACTGCTTTTTGGGACACCCAAGACCCCATTTTACAAGGTTTAATTCCTGCAGAAAATAACCAAACTTTATTACGAATTAATCAACTTAAAAATACACAAGAGCATAATTTTGATGCTGTTTTTAAACATTTTTGGGAAATTAACAACAGCAATCATATTTACACAACTTTAGGTAACAAATTTAGTAATGAAGATTTTATAACTGATGATAGCCAAACTTTAGATGATGGTACAATCAATAATTTTGCATCAGGTGGTTTTGGAAACGATGTAAACTTTAAATTAAACGACTTTTTTGTTGGTATGCATTATAAATTTAGAACAGGAATTTTTACTGTAAAACAAGGTTTTGAAGCTCATAATTACAGTTGGTCTTTACAAAATCAAACCAATTTAGATAAAAATAAGTGGGTGGTTTTACCAGATTTTTTAGCAAAAATTGAGTTTAATAAATCTAAAAAAATTACTATAAATTACAATTTAAAAACATCGTTTTCTGATGCCAGTAGATTTGCAAATCGTTTTTATTTACAATCTTACAATTCTGTTTTTAGAGGAAATGAAAATTTAGAAAACAACTTATTTCATAGTGCAAGAATTTATTATAGTAGATTTAGTTTGTACAGAGGTTTAATGCTATTTGCAAGTTTAAATTATAACAAGCAAATAAGAGGAGTTAGAAATACTGTTGATTTTAATGACATCAATCAATTTTTAACCGTAAAAATGTTCGACAATCCATCAGAAGATTGGCGAGGAAATATCAACATTCAAAAAAGTATTAACAAATTTAAATATAAGTTCGATGTTGGTTTTAACAACTCGAAATACATACAAGAATTAAACAACAACATCCAAACCAACACAAATAACAATTACAATTATGAGGTTGGTATTGAAACCTTATTTGATAATTTTCCAACTATAGAAATTGGTATGGAAAGAAGTATTGGTAATTTTACAGCAAGTGCAAACACTTCTAAATTTGTAACTACAGAACCTTTTATAACAATAGATTATGATTTTTTAGAAGGCTTTATTTTTAATTTCGATTACAGAAAAAGCAATTATCAAAATAAAACATTAGCTCAAAAAAATACGTATGAAATTGCAAATGCAACGCTTTCTTATAAAAATGAAGATTCAGCTTGGAGTTATAAACTAACAGCGCAAAACTTGTTTAATGCACAGTTTAGACAAAGCAACAGTTTTTCAGATTTTTTAATTTCAGATCGTAAAACCTTTATTTTACCAAGAATTATAATGTTTAGTATTGGGTATAATTTGTAGGTTTTTAAAAAAAGATTATTCATTTAATCTCAAATTATTAATGACAATGCCTTAAAAAAAAACAACTTATTTAGATCGTTAAATCATAAATAAGTTGTGTGAAAAAAAATTGAGGGTAAATATTTTACCTAATAATAGTTTGGCTTTGGTTTAGCATTTTTTATTAAATGGTAAAATGTGGCAACCTTATTAAATGGGTTTGAATACACAGTGTTAACAAATTTGTAAGAAGCAATAAATAATGGAGATTTAAACGTATCTACAATACTCTTTTTTATGGTCTTTTTTACTTTTGTTTTTAAAGACTTCTTATTGTTGTTTGACAAGCAATAAACTACGTCTAAACTTGTTTTTTCTATTTCTAATAGTCCATCAATAATTAAATTTATATAGTCGTTATCAAACTTTTTAATAGACATTACATATTTATAATTTGTGCTTTCATTTTTAATTTTTAAATTAAAATAAGAGAGGGCTTCTTGATATAATTTATTTTTGTTGTAATTTTTGTCTGTAAAAATAACGAATGAGTTTTCATCAATTTTCTCTAAATTTTTATAAGTTTCTTTAAACTTATTTTTAGGGGAAACAGCAAATAAAATTTCGCAAAATTCTACAGAATTTAATGTTTTTAATAGTTTAGAAAACACATTTGGGTTTTCTTCTATTATTGGAATAATTAAAATACATTTATCTTTCATGATTAATAATTTTAAGTCCCGAAATTTGTCTAGGGGTAGATTTTAGGGGAGGGTTAATATTTTTTAGGTTTTGTTTAAATAATTTTTAAATTTTGAATTATACGTTCTTCCAATGGGAATATGATGTTTATTAATTATTACGAGATTATCGTAAATGAGTTCTATCTTTTTTGCATTAATTATATAAGATTTATGTATTCTTATAAAAGTGCTTGGGGGTAATTTTTCTTCTGCCTCTTTCAATGAACAAGATGAAATAATTTCCTCTTTTATTGTTAATATTTTTACTCCTCCTTCAAGGCTTTTAATCACTTCTATATCATCATGATTTAAATTTACCATTCTTCTATTACTACTAAAAAAGGTGTGTGTATTACTGCTCTTTTTAGCTTGATTTTTATAAGAATTTAAATAACCGTCTTTATAAAATTTTATTTTTTCTTTTGTGGCTTTTATTGCCTCTTTTATAGAGTATTCATGTAATGGTTTCTTTATAAAGTAAATAACATTTTTATTGTTTATTACATTTATGGCGTATTTTGTATTACTTGTAACTACTACAACATTTAATAATAATCTTTTTTTATTAAGTTCATTTAAAAAATCTAAACCAGAAAAATCTGGCATTTGAATATCTAAAAAAACTAAATCTACATCATGAGTTTCTAAATAATTTAGTGCCTTTCTTGGGCATAAAAATTGTTTAAGAACTGTAACTTCCTTTATTCCTTTTAATATTGATTGAAATATTGTGTGTACAAATTTATCATCATCTATAATTACAGTATTCATTTTTTTCTTTTGAGCCACCAATATATAATTTACTAAAAAATAAGGGAAACAAATTTCCTTAAACAACATTTTTAAGCCAATGAACTGCAATTAAATTAAGATGAGTGTAAAATTGTTTTTATACAAACAATATATCTCAGCATTTTTTAATGAACTTGATAAAATAAATTATGTAGAATAGATTGTCACATTATTCTATTAATTACAGGAACAAATTAACAGATTAATTAAGTTTTGTGAAAAGGAAAGGTAGTAAACGACATTTAAAAGCTTACGAACTTCAAAAAAAATACAATAACCGGTATTTTTTAGATTTACTTATTTCTTTTTTTATCAATTTTAGTGTTATTTATTTATAGATAAAAAATAAGTAGTGTAGAATATTTGTAAATATTAGATAGTTAAATTTCTTTATTAATGATTAAAAAATTTTCTGAAAGCTTAAAAAACTCAAATTAACGAACTCTTTAAGATTTTTTATAAAAGGTACTTTTTTAGTTTTAGAGTCATTTAAACTAGTTTCTTGTTCAATTTTTTCGATTTTTACCACAGATAAAAATTTCTGTAGTTCTGGAGTATTATTATCTTTTTGGTTATGCAATTTCATCAGTTTTATTTACTAAAATAAGTTTAGAATTTAAATTTAAAACAAAAAAAAGGTTTTTATCATTAATTTTAAGAAAAATTCTATTAAAAGGTATAAAAGTCAGGCAAGTTGCACAAAAAAAGGGGTTAAAATGTAAATTCAATACTTCTTGACATTAAGGCATTACTTTCTACCAAAATCTGCAGGAATTTCACCCCAAGCTTTTGTTTCCCATTTTAATATTGGGTTTTTAATACTGTTGTTTTTGAGCCAGTTTTCTGCTCTTTTAATCAACTCTAATAGCTCTTTGTTAGAAGCATCAAAATGAAGATTCGTTTTGCATTTTTTCTGACGAACCCAACTCATGGCAATTTTAGAATCAGAATAAATGGGAATATTTTCTTTGTTTTTACTTTTTAAAAGCGCAATTCCGTGCACCAAAGCTAAAAATTCTCCAATATTATTCGTGCCTTTTGGATAAGGACCTTTAATAAAAAGCTGTTTTTTGTTGTGGGTTAGAACACCTCTGTACTCCATTTTTCCAGGATTTCCTGCGCAAGCAGCATCTACAGCAATACTTTCTAAAATGGGTTTCCCATATTTTTTTATTTCAGTAGCAGAAAGCGTTGGTTTTTTAGTGTTTTTACCTTTGTAATCTTCGTAATTTTTGGTTGATGCAATTTCAGCTTCATCTAGGCTTGCAAACGATTTGTATTGTGCACCTTCAAAACCATCAATTTGTCTCTTACAAGCATTCCAAGAAGTAAAAACGCCAGGTTTTCTTCCTTTCCAAACTACATAAAACTTTTTCTTACTCATTTATTGCTAAAATAACATCTTCAATAACTCTTGGAAAATATTGCTGCTCTAATATATGTATTTTACTAGCAATAGTTTCAGGAGTATCACTTTCTTCTAAAGCTGTATTTGCTTGAAAAATAATGGCACCTTCGTCGTAATTTTCATTTACATAATGAATGGTTATTCCTGTTTCACTTTCATTGTTTGCAGCAACAGCTTTGTGAACATTCATGCCATACATGCCTTTACCACCGTATTTAGGTAACAATGCAGGATGAATATTGATAATTCTTTTCGGAAACGTTTCAATAATTTTAGTTGGTATTTTCCATAAAAAGCCAGCTAGAATTATAAAATCAGCATTGTTTTTTACAATATTAAATACAACTTCAGTTTCAATAAAATCTTTTCTATTAAAATAAGTACAGGTAACATTTAGGTTTTTACACCTTTCAAAAACTTTTGCTTCTTTATTGTTACAAAGCACTTGAGTAACTTTTGCAGTTTTATTTTTATTAAAAAATTTAATGATATTTTCTGCATTCGATCCAGAACCAGAAGCAAATATTATAATACGCTTCATAAATGATATAATTTTAGCTACAAAAAAAAGAATAATTATTAACAAATCAGTCAATTTTTAAGGCGATTCAAGATTTTTATTTATCTTTAGTAATCATTTTTTGGGCAAAAGTTAGTTAGAATTAATAAGATTTGTATTTTTGCCCTGATTTAAATTTTAAAAAAACAAAAAATTATGTCAGACATTGCATCAAGAGTAAAAGCTATTATCGTAGATAAATTAGGCGTAGACGATAATGAAGTAACAACAGAAGCTAGCTTCACAAATGATTTAGGAGCAGATTCTTTAGATACTGTTGAGTTAATTATGGAGTTCGAAAAAGAATTCGACATTCAAATTCCAGACGATCAAGCAGAAAACATTGGTACTGTAGGTCAAGCAGTTAGCTATATAGAAGAAGCAAAAAAGTAATATTTATATGCAATTAAAACGAGTTGTAGTCACTGGACTTGGCGCATTAACGCCAATAGGTAATAATATAGAAGAATATTGGAATGCTTTAATTAACGGAGTTAGTGGAGCAGCACCTGTAACATATTATGATGCTGCCAAGTTCAAAACTCGTTTTGCATGTGAGTTAAAAAATTTTACAGCTACTGACTTTTTAGATAGAAAGGAAGCTCGTAAAATGGATAGATTTACACAGTATGCAATGGTTGCTTCTGATGAAGCTATTGCAGATTCTAAATTAAATCTAGATGAAATTAATAAATTACGTGTAGGCGTAATTTGGGGAGCAGGAATTGGTGGTTTAGAAACTTTTCAAAATGAAGTTTTAAACTTTGCTGCTGGAGATGGTACTCCTAGGTTTAACCCTTTCTTTATCCCAAAAATGATTGCAGATATTGCTCCTGGAAATATTTCTATTAAAAATGGATTTATGGGACCAAATTACACTACTGTATCTGCATGTGCATCATCTGCAAACGCAATGATTGATGCATTGAATTATATTAGATTAGGTCATTGTGATGTTATTGTTACTGGAGGCTCAGAAGCTGCTGTAACAATTGCAGGTATGGGTGGTTTTAACTCTATGCATGCATTATCAACTAGAAATGAAAGTCCAGAAACAGCCTCAAGACCTTTTGATGCTGAAAGAGATGGTTTTGTTTTAGGTGAAGGTGCAGGTGCTATTGTTTTAGAAGAATATGAACA
>CAZMDC010000053.1:0-11638 GCA_964565055.1 uncultured Polaribacter sp.
TCTTGAAAACTGTTGACTGTAACAGGTCCGGGGGTTCGAATCCCTCTTTCTCCGCCAGAATTTATTCAAAATTAGTTAAAGTCCTGCAAACACTATGTTTACAGGGCTTTCTTTTTACCCCAAAACATCAAAAAGTGTATTAATAACCATTCTGTTGGACACCTATTAGGTTACCTCTTAAAAACCTTTTTTAGGTCACCTTTTTGTTAATAACTACTTATAAATCAGTTTATTATATATAAAATAAGACCTAAATATTTTGTAAATTAATGTATAATTTTAAAGGTCACCAGAATGAACAAAACATTTGGATTATTATTCTACTTGAAGAAAAATAAAGTGGATGCACAGGGTAGATGCCCAATTTATTTGAGAATTACCATAGATGGTAAACGCAAAGAGATTAGTACAAAACGCATTATTGAGATTGAAAAATGGAACAATCAAGGAAGTAAAGCTATTGGAAGAACAGAAAATGTTAAAGAACTAAATGCTTATTTAGATGCGCTAACTGCAAAAGTGTATCAATGTCAAAGAGATTTAATACAAGATAATAAGCTTGTAACTGCTGAAACTCTTAAAAATAAGGTTTTAGGTATTGAGGAAAAGGAAAGAACATTAATAACTATTTTCAAAAGTCATAATAAACAAGTTGAAAAATTAATAGGTAAAGAATTTTCTGCAGGTACTTTAGAGCGTTATAAAACCGTTTGTAAACATCTGCAGCAGTTTATGCAATTGCAGTATAAAATAAGTGATATTACTATAAAATCAATTACCCATAAATTTATAACAGACTTTGAGTTTTACTTAAAAACCGAAAGAAATTGCGGTCATAATAGTACTGTTAAATACATCAAGAACTTCAAGAAAATAGTAAGAATAGCATTAGCAAATAATTGGATTAATAGCGACCCTTTTTTAAGTTATAAAGTTCGTTTAAAAGAAGTAGAACGTCAATTTCTATCAGAAGAAGAAATGCAATCAATGTTAGAAAAAGAGTTGCATACAAAACGGTTAGAACAGGTAAGAGATATTTTTATTTTCTGTTGTTATACAGGTTTGGCATATAGTGATGTTAAGAAATTAACACAAGATAACTTGGTGTTTGGTATGGATGGAGAAAAATGGATTAAAGTAAAAAGAACTAAAACAGATACACGAAGCAATATTCCTCTTTTGCCAACGGCTTTAGCAATTATAAAAAAGTATGAAAATCATCCAGAGGCAGTTACAAAAGGAGTTTTATTACCAGTGCTGAGTAATCAAAAGTCTAATGCCTATTTAAAAGAGATAGCAGACTTGTGTGACATAAATAAGAACTTAACTACACATTTGGCACGTCATACTTTTGCGACAACTGTAACGCTTTCTAATGGTGTTCCTATGGAATCTGTTAGTAAAATGTTAGGTCATAAATCACTAAAAACTACACAGCATTATGCGAAAATATTGGATAGAAAAGTAAGTGATGATATGGCTGTTTTAAAGCAAAAATTTGCAATAAAAAAGCAAAATGATAAAAGTAAAATTGCATTATAAATATTAAATTATTTATTTAGTTAAATTAACCAAACCATCTGTTTTTCAGGTGGTTTTTTGTTTAAAACTTCCCTTGTTTTGTGGATAACTAATCCTACAAAATCAGTGGTTTTGACGTATCTTGTAGGATGTAAATCAGGTAGTTAATACCATTTAATCCATATTATATAAAATGACATTTGAAGTAATTACAAAAGATGATTTAAAGGCTCTAAAATCTGAAATCATCTCGGAGCTTAAAACAATATTAGGAGGGCAAACAGAGCAAAAAAAATGGTTAAAATCAGCAGATGTAAGAGAGATGCTAAATATATCTCCAGGTACTTTACAAAATTTACGTATTAATGGAACATTACCTTATACCAAGATGGGTAAAATGATGTATTACGAATATGAAGATGTTGTAAATGTATTAAACCAAAATAAAAGTGCTTAATGAGATTATATCTGCCAGAAAACCTAAATATTTTTGAACTAACAAATAGTGTTCCTCCAAATTTTAAGCCTTATAAATTGGATAAATTATGCTATATCTTGCATTTAATTAATGCGATTCCATTAATGGATAAAGATGTTCAGAATGAAGAATTTGTACCTATAAATGCAAAAAAGCTTCAAAAAAAGATTCAGAATTATAAAAAATATCTTGACTATTTAGAACTTGATCTAAAAATTATTGAGTCTGATAATCATTACATTGTAGGAGAAAAATCTAAAGGTTTTAGGTTTGTTGAAGAATTTAGAACTCCTGTTAAAACAATGCAGGTAGAAGATTTTGTGTTTCGTAATAAATTAAAAGCAGATAAGAACAGAAAAAAGGATTCTGTAAAACACCTTAAATTCTTAACGAAATGGTTCAATCCAAAACTTCAAATAGATTATAATTTTGTTGATGAATTTTTGAAAGAAGAGTATCGTTTGAAAATGTTGGATAAAGCATTGTGGAATTACGATAGAAAAAGTAAAAAACACAAGAGTCCAGAAAATCAAATGGTTCACGCTCAAATGAGTGCAGAAAGGTTAAAGTGGCAAGACCATAGTTTGGTGTTAGATGATAATGTGTATCGATTGCATACAAATCTTACAAATATGCCAAGTAGAATTAGAAATGCAGTAACTTATGATGGTCAAAAATTAATTTCTATTGATATTAAAAACAGTCAACCATATTTAAGTACAATTTTGTTGAGTCGTTCGTTTTGGATAGAACAGAAAAATGGGCAAAATAATAAAAACTCTTTATCAGTTTTGTTTGATGAGCTCCAGATTGGTGTTTTACCTTCAATATCAAATAAATCTACAAATAAATTAAATATTAAATCAATTAATCTATCACACAATGATTCTTACATTATGTTAGGAGATATTCATAAAACCCTTGTAAGTAATGGCTTTAGTGATTTTATTAACCTTGTGGTAAAAGGGAGGTTATATGAGTATTTAGAAGAACAATTCAGCATTCATTTAGGGGAAACATTTGCTACACGTAAAGAAGTGAAAACAGCAGTCTTCCAAGTACTCTTTACAGATAACAGGTTTTTGGGGCAAAAAGAGGCAAAACCTAAAAAGCTTTTTAAAGAATTGTTTCCAGAGGTTTATGAGGTATTTAGAAAAATTAAAAGTAAAGACAGTACACTATTACCAAGATTGTTGCAGAGTATAGAGAGTTATTTAATTATAGATGTTATTTCAAAACGTATCTCTAAAGAATACCCTAATGCACCATTGTTTACAATTCACGATAGTATTTCTACAACAGCAGAATATGTAGATGTTGTTGAGAATATTATGTTAGAAGAACTTTGTATAGCGATAGGCTACGCACCTACATTAGCAAGAGAAGAATGGTGTAAGAGTAATATGGTAAAGCATCTTGCTTCTTTAAAAGAAAGATCAAAAGTAATTGTCTAATTATATTTTAACCCAATTAACCCACTGGGTTTCTTGAGTTTATTATTTACTTTAAAATAGTACCCATTTCCACAAAAAAGATTTATATTTTTAGGGTTTCACTTACAGTATAATTTACACAACATAAAATGACCAATACATTTAAAGAACATCTGGAAGCATTACTAAAAAAAGATGAACGTTTAGTAGATGAACAAGGAGAATTAATGGGTAATAAAATTAAAGACCTTGCAGATAAATTAGATGAAACATTTATAGGAAACCTTTTAGAAAATGAACAAACACGTAAAAACTTTTTCTTACAGATAAAAGAAGTGTATGTCTTTAAAGCAAAAGAGTTTAAGTTCTTTTTAGAACAAAATAAATTAGACAATAGTTTTACCAATTATGCCAACAGAATAGGTTTGTCTTTTGGAGGTAAATATTTAAAAGACAATACAGATGTTGTTTTAAATTTTCCTTATAAAGATTGTATTTTAGAAGGAGGACAAAGTACAGAAGAAGGTTTAGACACCTATTATGAGTATGATGCAGAAGTGAGTAAAACAGATGCTAAAAAAGGCTACAAAGCAGGTGAGTATAATGAAAAGCAAAGCAAACGTAAAGAAATATTCTTTAACGAAGTAATTGCAAGAGATGAAATAGACCGTTTATTAGAACCAAAAGCATTTACTAATATTACAAAATATGATGCAAAAGGAGAAAGTAAACCAACGCAATTTAATAGAGATGTAAAACTTAACAAAAAAAGAGGTTTACCAGAAGATACTATTACAGACAATTTAATTATTAAAGGAAATAACCTATTAGCATTACATAGCTTAAAAGAAGAATTTAAAGGTAAAGTAAAACTAATTTATATAGACCCTCCTTATAATACTGGTAATGATGAATTTAAGTATAATGATAATTTCAATCGTTCTACATGGCTAACATTCATGCGTAATCGACTACAAGAAGGGAAAGATTTGTTAAAAGATGATGGTGTAATTTATGTTCATTGTGATGATAATGAACAAGCATATTTAAAGGTTGTAATGGATGAGGTTTTTGGTGTTAAAAATTTTGTTAACACAATAGTAATGAAAACAATTAATCCCAATGGTATTAAAACTACACACGCTACCAAAACAATATTAAAAGTTAAAGAACAAATATTAGTTTATAAAAAAAGTAAAATTAAGTTTAAGCCACAATATAAATCAATTGATAAGTATGATAAATATTATGATTTATTTATTGAAGGTGATTTAAAAAGCTTAAAAGATTGCAAGGTTGTTAAACTTAAAGATAAAGTAAAACAAATGGGTTACTCTTTTGATTTAAATGATAGTAGATTTAAAGACTTTGTTTTAAAGAATTCAGAAAAAATTTTTCAAACAAAATTTGATAAGAGAGTTCAAAATGATGCTAACTATTCTGATGGAGGATTATATCTTTATCAAGAAAACCCTAATTATTATGTTTATCAAAAGCGTTTTGGCTTAAAACTATCAAAAGTAGTAAAAGAAGTTTTTGGTAAAAAAGAGATTGGGATATTACTTGGTGATGTTTGGGATGATTTTAAACTTAATAATTTATATTTAGAAGGAAATGTAGATTTTAGTAATGCTAAAAAACCTGAACACTTAATGTATCGTATAATTGATATGTCTACCAATGAAAAGGATATTGTTTTAGATTATCATATTGGTTCTGGAACAACAGGTGCAGTTGCACAAAAAATGAATAGACAGTATATTGGGATAGAGCAAATGGATTACATTGACACTATAACAGTTGAGCGACTAAATAGTGTAATAAAAGGAGAACAAGGAGGTGTCAGTAAAGATTTAAACTGGAGTGGTGGAGGTTCTTTCTTTAAGTTAGAATTAGCAAAAAACAATCAGAAAGCAAAAGAAGATATTCAAGAATGTAAATCTTATAAAGAATTACTATCTTATTTTGATGAATTGTACACCAAGTATTTTTTACATTACAATGTGCGTATCAAAGAATTTAAAGAAGTTATTAGTAAAGAAGATAACTTTAAAAATCTACCTTTAGCCAAACAGCAAGAAATCTTTTGTAGAATGTTAGATAATAATCAATTGTATGTAAATGCAAGTGAAATGGAAGATGCACGTTATAATATTAGTAAAGAAGATATTGATTTAACTAAAAACTTTTATCAAACAACATAAGAGTTATGGCAAACCAAGAATATCTATATGAGTATCTATCAGACAAAATGCGAGAGTATCGTATTAATTATTCAGATGTACCTTCATATATAAGTGATAATGTTAGATTTCCTTTATTTGATTGGCAACAAAAAGCGATAGAATACTTTTTAGATTATCAAGAAGTAAAAGAAATAGAAAACCCATTAGCACCTTCTCATTTGTTGTTTAATATGGCAACAGGTACAGGTAAAACGTTGTTAATGGCTAGTTTAATCTTGTATTATTATAAACAAGGGTATCGTCATTTTTTGTTCTTTGTAAATCAAAATAATATTGTTGGTAAAACAGAAGATAATCTTACAGACCCAACGCATAATAAATACTTATTTAAGCATCCTATTGTAATAGATAATAAAACAGTAACTATAAATAAAGTAGATACGTTTAGTAATGATACAGAAGATATAGAAATATTATTCACTTCTATTCATAAGCTACACAATGCAGTCTATCAAGTTAAAGAGGATAGTATTTTTTTAGAAGACTTACAGCAAAGAGATATAGTAATGTTGGCAGATGAAGCGCATCACTTAAACTCAGATACTAAAGCAAAAGTAGGTGAACAATTAGATTTAGATTTAATAGGCGAATTATCTAACAATCCAAAAGCAGCAGATGTAGAAAAAAGTTGGGAGCATACCGTAAATCATTTGATATTAAATAGAGGTGATAAAAACAAATACGAAGTAAACAGAAACGTATTATTAGAATTTACAGCTACTGTACCAACCAATAAAAATGTAGTGCAAAAATATTTAGATAAAACTATTTATCGTTTCGATTTAAAAGACTTTTTAAAAGCGGGTTATACTAAAGAAATTAATTTAGTGTCATCAACTTTTGATAAAAGAAAAAGAGTTTTACAAGCGTTACTATTCAATTGGTTTCGTTATCAAATAGGGTTAGACTTTAACTTACCAAACTTTAAACCTGTTATTCTTTTCAGAAGTAAATTTGTAGATAAATCTAAAGATGAAAATGTAGAAAGCGATTATCTATTTTTTAGAGATATTGTAGATAATTTAAAGACAACAGATTTCGATTTCTTAAAAGCAATAGAAACTGAAAATGTAGATAAGGTTTATGAAGTTGGCCAGAGTAGAATAGTAGATATATTTAAATACATTAATAGTAAAGAGACTATTGATTACAATACAATAATTACCTATTTGCAAGATGCTTTTCAAGATGTTAATTGTATTACCACACACTCACAAGATAAAACAGCAACAGGTAGAAGAGGTGAGGATAAAACTACAACAGAGCAAGATAGATTATTAAATAGTTTAGAAGATAAGCAAAACCATATTACAGCAATATTTACCTGCCAACGTTTAACAGAAGGTTGGGATGTTTTAAATTTATATGATATTGTTAGAATGTATGAAGGTCAAAATACAGGAGGTTCTAATAAAGGAAAAGCTGGTAAAAGTACAGTTTCTGAAGTACAATTAATTGGTAGAGGTGTACGTTATTATCCCTTTAAATTTGAAGATAAAATACCTAATAAAAGAAAATTTGATAATGCATTAAATCATCAATTAAGAGTATTAGAGGAGTTTTATTTTCATAGCGATAAAGATGAACGTTATATAGGTGAATTAAAAGCTGAATTAAAAAGACAGGAGTTATTGCCAGAAAAAGAAAAACAGCTTAAAATATTTAATGTAAAAGAAGAAATTAAAAGTGATAAAAGTTCTTTTTACAATACCTTAAAAATATATAAAAATGATAAACTGCCTAACCCTAATAAAAGAAAAAGAAATTTAGCAGAATTAAAAGAAGATTGGGTATTTGAAACTAAAATAGAGGCATTATTAATAGATGAAACTAAAGTAAATTTTGAGGAAGATGCAGCTGATGAAACAAGGTATCAATCTAAAAAAACAGATGAAAGAACAATTAGTATTACTTTTAAAGAAGCACTATTAAATTTACGCAATGTATTTTTTAAAGCGTACCATATTCAAAGTAAAAAAGACCAATCATTGTTGCGTTTCAATAACCTTAAAGAGGAATTAGCGATTAGTAGTATAGATGAAGCTTTTAAAGAGGATTTTATAGGAGATTTTAAAGTATCAGTAGTCGTACCTTCAAATAGTAAGTATAATAATCTTCAAAACATAGAGCGTTTTGCTCTAATAAAACCAAAAGAACAAGTTCGTATTTTAACAGAAGCATTTGTAAAATTAGAAGCTGAGATAAAATTAATTTCTAACCCTTATATAGGTTCAGACTTTGAGGCTAAAAACATCAAAGATTACTTTAATGAACCAAAACCAATATCTGTAGTTAATGACCCTGAAAGTGATTATTTAGAAAAAGAGTTAGTAGAGAAAGATTGGTATGTATTAGATGCATTTTATGGTACATCAGAAGAGAAAGGTTTAATTAATTTTCTAAAAGAGAAGTTAGATAATTTTAAAGATAAATATGAGGATGTAAAACTGTTAAGAAATGAAGAAGTATATAAAATTTATGACTTTAAAAGTGGTCGTGGTTTTATGCCAGATTTTATATTATTTCTAAAATCAAAAACAGAAAATTTATTCTATCAAGTATTTATAGAACCAAAAGGAGGGCAGTTTAAAGCAGATGATGCCAAAGATTTCAAACAAGGTAAAGAAGCTTGGAAAGAACAGTTTATGATTGATATTACAGAAAAATATGGTTCAAATACTATCTTAAAAGCTGAGAATAAAGAGTATCGTTTAATAGGTTTACCTTTGTATAATATGAAATCTGTTAAAGGTTTTAAAGAAAAAGTAGTGTCTAATTTAAGTGTGGAAGTTTAGTTTGTTATTAATTAAATTGAGTTTTTTTAAAGTGTTTATAGTCTTAAAAAGTTAAATAAAACAGAAAAAGTAAACCTGTAGGTTGATTATATGAAAATAATTGATACATTTGTACCCTGCTTATACGCATTCAAATTCCCTGGAGAATCTTCAGATGAATTAGAAAGAGTGTTTGATGAATGGGCAGACCCTATGTATCTTTTTCAATTTTTTGAAGAAAATAATAAAGACATAGACATTACAATAGAACAAGCAATTGAGAAAATTCAAAAAGAGGCAAAGTTTTTGAGAGATAGATTAATTGAATTGGCAAGCGAAGAACCAAACAAGTTAAATGATTTATTTAAAAACCTTAATAATTATGAGTATACTGCTAAACTTCTTCAAGAGCAGAAAGCACGTAATAGATGGCTACGCTTATATGCAATTAAAATAGATGATAACAATTATGTAATTACTGGTGGTACTATTAAATTAGACAATCAACATTTAATGAAACATAAAGTTCATACGCAAAAAGAGTTAGATAAAATTAATAAGTGTCGAGATTACCTAAAAGACGAAGGTGTTATTGATGACGATAGTTTTCAAGAAATATTCTTCTAAAATTAAAAAATACTATGGCAAATAATAAATTAGATAAGTTCAAGAAATTAGTTTCTCAAGATAAATCTGGATGGCTTGATAAAGCAGAATGGAGAAAAGAAAATGAAGAATGGCTTGATGTATCTTTTAAAATAGCAGTTAAAATAATGACTGCGTTAAAAACAAATAAAGTTGCTGGTATATTTCCTAAAAACCAAAAAGAATTATCAGATGCTTTAGATTGCACACCCCAATATGTAAGTAAACTTTTAAAAGGTCAAGAAAGATTAGGTATAGATACGATTACTAAAATAGGAAACATTATAGGTGTTAAGTTAATAGAAGTGCCTAATAAAGAAGATTCTAATGTAGTAGAACCTAAAAGTTCAACCACTGATTTACCTCAATATTCTCAAATAGTTGAATCTAAAGATATGTCGCTTATAGCTTATCATTTTAACCAATTAATGAATGAAAGAAATAACTTACAATCGAGTTATGATGAATTGTTAAAACAGTCATCTTTCGTTCCTGTTAATAAAGCGCATTTAAAAATTGCATAATGTCAGATACAATAGGTTTTTTTCTAAGTAAAATAACAACAGAACAGTTTGCTATAATTGAATCTGCTTTTAATGATGATATTGCAATTGAATTTAATATAAATTCTAAATATGGCATAAATGAAAAGGACAAAATGATAGCAGCTTTTATAGCTCCTGCATTTACCCAAAACAAAACACCATTTTTGGTATTAGAAATTGCTTGTCATTTTAAGATAGCTGAAGATGCCTGGTACAAATACGTTAATAAAGAGCAAACAAGGTTAAATTTACCTATAGGCTTTATTCGTCATTTAACAATGTTGGCTATAGGTACTGCAAGAGGTGTTTTACATAGTAAGACAGAAAACACAGACTTCAATAAATTTATATTACCAGCTATTAATGTAAATGAAATAGTAAAAAAAGGTATTGCTTTTGATTTAATTGATAGTTAATATTTACAATTCCAAGCTGCTTTCCTAACAAGTTTAGCGTTTTAATATTCTAAAGGGTCTTGCATTTTAAAGCTTGTATTTTCGCATACTCAAATTCAACTATAAAAAGCAATCGTGTTATTTTTTTCATAAAACACAAAACTCCCCAAAGCTATATTTACATAATGCGCAGTTATAGGTACATTCATTCACTTTCTGCCCTATAACGCCATTATGTAAAATAGCCGCTCATCCAACGTTCACATCGGAACTTCTAAGAAAATGACGTTATCTCATTCAACTGCACAAAATCATCGTTAAGTCCAAGTATTCCTTACCTCAAATCTTTGTTTGCTTTATTTCGTTAACTTTCATTTTAGAAAAACTTAATAATTATTGAAGTATGATAACAAAGACAATAGAAATACAAGAAATTACAGTAGATGAATTAGCAGATAAAGTAGCAGACAAACTATTAAATAAGATTAAACACTATATAGATGATTTGCACACTAATGAAAGTGATGTATATCTAACAAGACAAGAAACAGCAGATTTTTTAAAAATTAATATTACTACCCTTTGGAATTGGACAAATAAAGGTAAAATAAAGAGTTATGGTATTGGCAATAGAAGATATTACAACAAGCAAGAAATAATAGCCCTATTAAAGAGGAATGAGTTGAGGTAATAAAATAAAAAAGAAAGCAAATATAGGTAGCTTCCTTCAGCCAACGCTCAATACTGTAAAGGTCAAGCCCTACGGGTTTTGAATAAAACTTTTTTAAGTAACAATCGTAAAAGGTTTCAAGTTTTTAGGGTAAAAAGCTTTTACCCAAAAACCTTGACAGCATCATCCACGCTACCTTTAATATTGGCTGTCTTTTTTCTTTTCTTCAAAAAACATAATGCAAAAGAAAAAGCCCTACAATAAAATTATAGGACTCTTTCAGTTTCAAAGGTCAGAATGAAACTATGCTACTTCAACGATATTTAAAACGTTATATGCGCCATTTTTAAGCGGATACTGAACACCGTTAATCTCTTGGAAGAACTCAACCAATAAAACGAATATATCGTTTCCTGTGCCTGTTGGAACGCCTCCTGGAGTTAGTGTTTGAGTTGCAGACGTTGAATCAATCGGAATATTTACAGTTGGACTGTATTCAATTGAATTATCTGTTGTATCAAAGTCAACTTTTAGAAATGCTGAACTTAAACTTACGTGTGTTGCGCCACTTGGATATGCAATATCATTTGCAGGCGTTAAATTTGGAATAGTAATTTCACCTGTTGCACCGTCTACAGTAAACGGAGCGAACAAAACAGCACTTAGAATGGCTCTATTATTGAAATCCAAGCCTTTTAATGTGGCTTTACCTTCTGGTGTTGCCAATCCCGTAGCTACATTTCTTTGTCCTCTTAAAGAGGTTGTATCGAAGTTTTTAATTTGTGTCATCTTTTGAGTAACACGACTTGAAACTCGATTGTCTTTTGCTCTAATCATTAAGTTTCTAACTGATGTTCTCAATAACTTACCAGATGATGCAGAACTTCCAAATTCTGAACCGTTTTCACGAGTACGTTCAAACGCTGGGTCA
>CAZMDC010000054.1:0-11500 GCA_964565055.1 uncultured Polaribacter sp.
TTCTGTAACGTAAAGACATCTTATTGTTTTTTTTTGTATATTGTAGTCCTACAGTGTTTTAAGACCCTAAAATTAAAAATACAAAAAATTCTACACTATTTTTCATTTTATACTACTATAGTTTAAATTATATACTAGAATAAATTCTAAAATAACTTACAAGCTTTTAAAATTAGATAAGCAGCAATGACACAAAAGTTACGGAACAATGCTAAACTTGGTCCGTTAGTTTGTAAAAAATACAATAGCGTTTATTATACAATCTGTTTAGACTATAGTATAATTAAAAAAATATACAGTAGTTTATAAATTAAAAACTTGCCAAAAACACAATTGCAGAAAAGTAAAAGCCTATCAAATTTATAATAAACACTTTAAAAGATAAATTTATTAGGTTATATGCTAAATTACTAGCCTATACTCTATATCAAATAACATAAATTAAATATTTATAGTTAATTTTTTATGAACACAAAAAAAGCGACAACCTAAGTTGCCGCTTTAAATGTTTTCACAACGGAATAATCCTTATTGTGAATTGATTTCAAAATTGTATTCAAATATAAAAAAAAATAGCGATTTATTAATTTTTTTTCTACTTTTAAAAAAAATTGCATTTTTAAATACTTTTTTTAAATAAAACATTAATGACTTTTTCTTTTTGAAGAAGTAAAATATATTTCTATGAAAAAAATTCTAGGTCTCGATTTAGGGACAAATTCTATTGGATGGGCATTAACTACACAAGATTTCGAAACTAAACAAGGTAAAATAGAAGGGCTAGGTAGTAGGATTATACCTATGTCTCAAGATATTTTAGGAAAATTTGATGCTGGACAGTCTCATTCTCAAACAGCAAACAGAACAAGCTATAGAGGTGTAAGAAGATTGTATCAAAGAAACTTATTAAGAAGAGAAAGACTTCATAGAGTTTTAAATGTTTTAGGTTTTTTACCAAAACACTACAGAGAATCGATTGATTTTGACAAGAATTTCGGACAGTTTAAAAAAAATACAGAAGTTAAACTTAACTATTGTAAAAATAGTGAAGGCAAACATAAATTTATTTTTATGAATGCTTTTAATGAAATGGTTACTAATTTTAAAGAAGCTGGGAAAGAAACTAAAATCCCTTTAGATTGGACTATTTATTATCTTCGTAAGAAAGCATTAACAGAAAAAATTACGAAAGAAGAATTAGCGTGGGTACTCTTAAATTTCAATCAAAAAAGAGGGTATTATCAATTACGAGGTGAGGAAGAAGATGAAAGTAAAACGAGTAAAAAAGAATTTTTCTCGTTAAAAGTAAAAGATGTTAAAGCTACAGAGGATACAAATGCAAGAGGAACTTGGTATAATGTTGTTTTAGAAAACGATTGGGTATATAAAAGACAAAGTAAAGACTCTTTAGGTAATTGGGAGGGTAAAATTAAAGAGTTTATTGTAACTACTCAATTAGAAAAAGATGGGTCAGAAAAATTAGATAAAGAAGGTAATGTCCGTCGAAGTTTTAGTGCTGTAGATTCAGAAAAAGATTGGATTGCAATTAAGAAGAAAACAGAACAAGATATAGAGCAAAGTACTAAAACAGTTGGACAGTATATTTACGAAACACTTTTAAGTAATCCATCACAAAAAATTAAAGGAAAACTAATTAAAACAATTGAAAGAAAGTTTTATAAAGAAGAATTACAAACAATATTAAACACACAAATACAATATCACCCTGAATTAAAAAATAGAGAATTATACAAAGCGTGTATAAATGAATTATATCCAAAAAATGAGGGACATCAAAATAATATAAAAGATAATGGATTTGATTATTTATTTATTGATGATATCATTTTTTACCAAAGACCTTTAAAAAGTAAAAAGTCTACAATCTCAGATTGCCCTTATGAAGAAAGAGTTTTTATAAAAGAAGGTATTAAAAATGTACAAAAAGTAAAATGTATAGCTAAATCAAATCCTTTATTTCAAGAATTTAGATTGTGGCAATTTTTAAAGAATTTAAAAATACATCAAAAAGAAAATACACAAAATAACAAAACTGATGCAGATGTTACTGACTCTCTTTTTACCAATGATAATGATTGGGTTTTATTGTTTAATTTTTTAAATGATAAAAAAGAAGTAGAACAGAAACATGTTATTGATTTTTTAGTTGAAAATAAAAAGATAGCAAAAAGCAATAAGAAAAATTACCGTTGGAATTATGTAGAAGATAAAAAATACCCTTCAAATGAAACTAGAGCTACTTTTTTATCTAGGTTAAAAAAAGTAGATGATATTAAAAACAATTTTTTATCAAAAGATAAAGAATTTGCTTTATGGCATATAATTTATTCTGTAAAAGATAAGAAAGAATATGAAACAGCTTTAAAAACATTTGCTTTAAAAAACAATTTAGATATAAATACATTTGTAGATGCTTTTATAAAATATCCTCCTTTTAAAAATGATTATGGTGCCTATTCAGAAAAAGCAATCAAAAAAATATTGCCTTTGATGAGAATGGGTAAATATTGGAATGAATCTGAAATTTCTGATGATGTTAAAAACAGAATATTACGTATACAAGAAAGGTTAGAAAGTATAAATTACGACAAAGAAGTATTTCAAGGCGACAAGCAAAACAGACTAAAAACTATTGCGGATGATGAAATACCTAAACAATTTATAAAAAGTTTTATAGACTATAAAGATAAAAATCCTTTAACAGGTTTAAATACCTACCAAGCTTGTTATGCTATTTATGAGCGTCATTCTGAATCTGGTATCATTAAACCATGGAAATCGCCAAATGATATAGATACCTATCTAAATGAATTTAAACAACATAGTCTACGAAACCCAATTGTAGAGCAGATTGTTACAGAAACTTTACGAGTTATAAGGGATATTTGGAAACATTATGGAAAAGGTGCTACTAATTTTTTTAACGAAATTCATGTTGAATTGGGTAGAGAAATGAAAAATTCTATGGACAAGCGTAAAGCAATGGCTTCTAGAAATATAGAAAACGAAAATACAAATGAAAGAATAAAATCTTTACTTGAAGAACTTAAAAACAATTCTGATGATGATATAAGACCTTACTCTCCTAGTCATCAAGAAATTTTAAAAATTTATGAAGAAGGTGTTTTTCAAAACCCTGAAGTATCTTTTTCTAATGCTAAAGAAGAGGATATTAATAAGATTAGAAGAAGTAATTCACCTACTAAAGCTGAAATAAATAAGTATAAGTTATGGCTAGAGCAAGGATATATTTCACCTTATACAGGAGAGGTAATACCATTAAGTAAATTATTTACTGTTGATTATCAAATTGAACATATTATTCCACAATCTCGTTATTTTGATAACGCTATGTCAAACAAGATTATTTGTGAAAGTGAAGTAAATCAATTAAAAGACAATAAGACTGCTTATGAATTTTTAAAAGGGCAAGGTGGTAGAATAGTAACCTTAGCTAACGGTAATACAGTAACTTTATTTAATATCGATACCTACCAAAAGCATTGTAAGCAATATTTTAAAAAAAATAGAACAAAACTAAATAATTTATTATCTGAAGATATTCCTGAAGGGTTTATAAACAGACAATTAAATGATAGTAGATACATCAGTAAAATTATTAAAACTCTTTTAAGTAATATTGTTAGAGAAGATGGCGAAAAAGAAGCGACAACAAAACGTCTTGTACCTGTTACAGGTTCAATTAGTGCTAAACTAAAACAAGACTGGGGGTTAAATGATAAATGGAATGAAATTGTTACTCCAAGATTTATGAGGTTAAATGAGTTGACAAACTCTAAAGATTTTGGAGAATGGGATGCTAAAATAAATGCTTTTAGAACAAAAGTGCCTGATGAAATTTCAAGAGGTTTTAGTAAAAAAAGAATAGATCACAGGCATCATGCTTTAGATGCTTTAGTTGTAGCTTGTTGCACAAAAAAACACACCAATTATTTAGGTTCTTTAAATTCTCAGAGAGAAAACTACGGGTTAAAGGAAAGTTTATTAATCAAAAATAAAGAAGGGCATTTCACCAAGCACTTTCAATTGCCTTGGTCTAATTTTGCTACAGAAGCTAAAGAACACTTAGAAAAAATAATTATTAGTTTTAAGCAAAATTTAAGAATTATAAATAAAACCAATAATAAAACGTGGCAATGGGAACCACAAAGCAATGGCACTTTTAAGAAAATATTAAATAAACAAAAAGATGCTACTAATTCTACCAATAAAACAAATTGGGCTATTAGAAAACCAATGCATAAGGAAACAGTATCTGGTGCTGTTAAAATAAAAAAGATTAAAAAAGGTTTTAGTAATATTACTAGTTATTTAGACAAACCTAATTTAATTGTAGATAAGTCTATTAAAAGAAAGGTTAAGAATTTATTAAGTCTTTTTGACAATGATTTAAAGAAAGTTAGAAAACATTTAAAAGTAAATCCGCTTTTGATTGAAGGAAAAGAAACGACCAAAGCAAAAGTATACGAATGGTCTAAAAACGCAACGGCAACTAGAGTTTCTTTAAACGAAAAGTTTACTAGAAAACAACTTGAATCTATTACTGATAAAGGTATCATAACTATTCTAGAAAGACATTTACAAAATTATATTGATGATGACCAGAAAGAACGTTTTGATTTAGCTTTTAATTCTGACGGAATTGATGCTTTAAATAAAAATATAAAAGCATTAAATAATGGTAAAAACCATTATCCTATTTATAAAGTTCGTTTGTATGAAGAAGGTAGTAAATTTAGTGTTGGAGAAAGTGGTGCTAAAGCAACTAAGTTTGTAGAAGCTGCTAAAGGAACAAATTTATTCTTTGCAATATACTACGATGAAGAAAAGAAAAAAAGAGTTTATGAAACGATTCCTTTAAATGAGGTTATTGCACATCAAAAGCAAACAGCTGCACTACCTAAAGAAAAACGTTTACCAATACAACCTGCCAATACCAAAGGTAAATTCTTATTTACGTTGTCTCCGAATGACTTAGTCTATGTGCCAACTGACGAGGAAATTGAAAATAAATCTTTAGTTGACTTTAATAATTTATCTAAAGTACAAGTTTCTAGAGTATATAAAATGGTTAGTTCTACGGGGAAAGAGTGTCATTTTATTAGCAATCATGTGGCTAAACTAATTAAAGGTTACAACTCAAAAACTAAGATAGGTGAATTTGGTAGTCTTAATAAATCAGAATTATCAATTGATAATATTAGAATAAAAGAAAGATGTTTAAAATTATATGTAAATAGAATTGGTAGTGTAAAATCTTTATCGTGATAAAAAGAACCATTTACATAGGTAATCCATCATATCTAAAACTAAAAGATCTACAATTAGTAGTGCAAGAACCCGTAAGCAAAGAGGTTAAAGGAACTGTACCCATTGAAGATATTGCGTTGCTGATGTTAGATCATTACCAAATAACAATTTCTAATCAACTGTTGATAAAATTGCAAGGAAATAATGTAGCTATCATTACTTGTGATGAACATCATTTACCTTTTGGGTTGATGTTGCCTTTGTATGGACATTCTGAATATTCAGAACGAATCAAATACCAACTATCAGCATCAGAACCATTAAAAAAACAATTATGGAAACAAACTGTTGAGCAAAAAATTAAAAATCAAGAAGCACTACTAAAATTAAACAATAAAGTTTCAGAACCTTTAGCTAAATACAAACTCAATGTAAAAAGTGGAGATACTTCAAATAGAGAAGGAATAGCGGCTCAATTTTATTGGAAACAGTTGTTTGAAAACTTTAATCGAGAACGTTTTGGGGAGGAACCTAACAATCTTTTAAATTTCGGTTATGCAGTTTTAAGAAGTATAGTTGCAAGAGCTTTAGTAAGTAGTGGTTTGTTACCAGTTTTAGGGATTTTTCATAGAAATAAATACAATCCATACTGTTTGGCAGATGATATTATGGAACCTTATCGCCCATTTGTAGATAAAATAGTGTACAATTTTATTGAAGATAATTATTCTTTTGAACTAAATAAAGATACCAAAGCACATTTGTTACAAATTGCTACACAGGATGTAATCATTGATGGATTAGAAAGACCTTTGTTTGTGGCAGTATCCACTACAACAGCAAGTTTATACAAATGTTTTACAGGAGAATTAAAAAAAATTAAATATCCTGAATTAGATTAAAATTAAAATGTCTCAAAACCGATTTAGTGCATATAGAATTAAGTGGGTATTAGTATTCTTTGATTTACCAACCGAAACCAAAAAGGAGAGAAAAGCAGCGAATTTGTTTCGCAAAAAACTAATCAAAGATGGTTTTACCATGTTTCAGTTTTCCATTTATTTAAGACATTGTCCAAGTAGAGAAAATGCAAAAGTACATACCAAAAGGGTAAAAATGAGCTTACCAAAACACGGTAAAGTTTGTATATTAGAAATTACAGACAAACAATTTGGAAACATGGAGTTATTTCACGGAATTAAAGAAATAGAACTACCCAAACCAACACAACAACTACAATTATTCTAATATTATACGTCATTGCGAAAGAGGAACGATTGAAGCAATCTTTTTTATTAAAAATAAAAAGCTAATAGAAGTAAAAAAATCAGCAAAACTCAAACTTTGATATTGAAAGGAGTATAATTTTTCTAATCCAAAAAAACAATCCCAAACTATTGATTATACTCAATTTTTTGGGATTGACCTTGTGATTCCTCACGAAAAATACAATTTTGAAATCAATTCACAACTTAGTAGCTCCAACATAGTATTAAGGTCTTCTTGTGATTCCTCACGAAAAATACAATTTTGAAATCAATTCACAACGGATCAAGATTTAAAAAAAATGTACGATAGCTTGTGATTCCTCACGAAAAATACAATTTTGAAATCAATTCACAACATTGCAATAAAGATTGTTGAGTTAACTTTCCTTGTGATTCCTCACGAAAAATACAATTTTGAAATCAATTCACAACCGGTTGCATCTAATAGAATAACATCGTTATCTTGTGATTCCTCACGAAAAATACAATTTTGAAATCAATTCACAACTGTAGCAAGTGTTGGAGAAGAAAATGTACACTTGTGATTCCTCACGAAAAATACAATTTTGAAATCAATTCACAACTTATTATTGTCTAAAAATCAAGTCTCTATCTTTTTGTAATGTATAATTCATACAAAAGCCCAAGAATACTATTCTTAGGCTTTTGTTTTATAATAATAGTAGTTACTATTTCTCTATTTTAATAAGCTAAACAGTTAATTCGGCTGTTTCTTTTAATTCAGGTGTTTTTTCAACAAACTCTTCTAAGATTTTAAAGAATTGCAAAATATCATCTTTACTATTATTTGCATTAATGGTTACAAAACGAACAAAAGTATCTTCTTTAAAAGAACCAAAACCAACAACGGTTTCTTGTTTTTTGTATAATGCTGTACACAATGCTACTGGATCTATATTTTTATAATTGAAACACACTCCTATAGAGTTATCAAAACTATATAAAGTATAATCTGGATTGCTTCTAATATATTCTAAAGCTACATTTGCTAAATAAAATTGTTGGTCTACAATCTTTTTTAAGCCTTCTGTACCAACAGATTTCCAAAGTGTCCAGAATTTTAAAGCATCATTTCTTCTACCACATTGAAAAGATGTTTTTCCAAGGTTAAAATCATCTCCATCTGTTTGGTATAAATAGTCTGCATCATTGCTAAAAGAATCGTACAAATGTTTTTTATCTTTCACTAAAATAATAGAACAGGTTAATGGAGTTCCTAACATTTTGTGTGCATTGTAACTAAATGAATCAGATCTTTCAACACCTTTAATGAGATGCTTGTATTTATCACTAAAAATTACACTACCACAGTACGCCCCATCTACATGTAGCCAAATGTTATATTTTTCTGTAATATCTGCAATTTTATCAATAGGATCAAAAGCTCCTAAAACTGTTGTTCCTGCAGTAACATTTATATACGTGGGTATTCCACCATTATTAATATCTTCTAGTATTTGAGCTTCTAATTTTACTGGATCTAGCCTACCCTTATCGTCTGTTTCTATATAACGAATGTTGTTTCTTCCAATACCTGCAAAACTGGCATTTTTAGAATTTGAATAATGAGACTCTTTAGAAGTATAAATAATTAAGGGTTTGGTTATACCATTTAACCTACAGTTTGGGTCTTTGGCATCTCTACCCATAATTAAGGCCATATAATTACTCATTGAACCTCCTGTTGGAAATGTTCCATTACTTTTAGCACCATACCCTACTAAATTACAAGATTGTCTTATAATTTCTTGCTCTATACCAACTTGAGGGCCTGCTACTTTATACGTATACATACTATTGTTTAGTAAAACAGCTAATAAGTCTCCAAGAACCGCTTTACTTTGTCTACCACCAAATAGTTGATTAAAAAATAAATTCGTGGCTGTTTTAGGTGTAGCAACAAGAATTTCTGAAAGGAGAGTTTTAAAATCATCATCAATTATACCTGTTTGATCTAAAGAAAGATCTATAGATTCGTACAACTTATCTGCCTCTATTCTTTCTGCTACAGGGTTTTTCTCTTCCTCTTTAATAAGGGTTTCTGCCAATTCATTAAATAAACTTAAATCATTCTTTATATTCGACATTCTTTGTTTTTTTAAATTTTGATAGTAGTATCGTAAGTTAATTCCTTGTTTTGTAAAGTTTTTGTTTCTTCATTAAATATGTTGCATTTTCGAATGGGTTTTGCATACAAATGAAGTGACATGGCTTTTTTGTTTGACATATTTTGCAAACTATGAAAGCCCATAAAGTCTTTCATATACGTAACCTGATTTGGCTTTGAAATTGCAGATCTTACAAGATTAAGCTCTCCTTTATTGTTTTTTTTATATACGTTTTCCTCAAATTCACCCTCAATAACTTTCACCCAACATTCCTCTCCTCCATGATCGTGAATTGGTGTTTTTTGTCCTTCACACCAGCAAATTAGTATTAATTCGTATTTTTCGTTATCAACAATACAGTTTCGAGTATAGCAATCTTCAGAAAATAAAGCAGACGCTTTAAAATCATCAGCTTTAAAGTTTACAGCATGTATTAGTGTATTATATGTTGAGCTATTGGCTTCTGAAAGGGCTGAAATTAAATTTGTTAAAGTTGATGGTATTTTAGTAGTAGTATTACTAGAATTCAAAATAATGCGTGTCTTTTTAAGTTCTTAAAAAAACAAACCCAAGGAAGAGTCCTTAAATTTGATTGGTTTTTTGGGGTTACTTTTTTCAAAGTACCATTTTCACAAATATAGCTAAATATTAAGTTTTTTTGCTATAAAAACACCTTTTTTGATAATAAAATAGCAAAAAACCATTAAAAACACCTCAATTTATCTACTTTTTAAAATATAAAAAAAACGTGTTTTATAGACATTTTATTTCGATTGCTAAAAAAAAGATTCTATAAAATTTAAACTTATTACTATGATTAGGCAAGACTTTTTAAGTTCTTTAAAGTTATGTAATCTGTTTATGTATTTTAAATATGAAAAGAAGTTAAAAAAGAAAACGGATTACTACAACACTTTCAGTAGAACAAGTGCTATAGGAAAAGATGAACAATATTTTTTTCAATAAAAAAGCCCAAGAATAGTATTCTTGGGCTTTTTATTATGTTTATGAATTATAGTTTAGACTATGGTCTAAATTCAATTTTACGCATACGTAAACTTTCTGGAGTTACCTCTAAATACTCATCGCCTTTAATATACTCCATACACTCTTCTAGAGAGAAGTCTGTTTTTGGTGCAATCTTTACACTATCATCTGTACCAGAAGAACGTACGTTAGTTAATTTTTTTCCTTTAATAAGGTTAACTCCCATATCAGTATCCTTACTGTTTTCACCTACAACTTGCCCAATGTAAATTTCTTCATTAGGATCTATAAAGAAACGACCTCTATCTTGTAATCTATCAATAGCGTAAGCTGTTGCTTTACCTGCTGCAGAAGAAACAATTGCTCCTTTAATATCTTCAGAGAACTCACCTTTAAAAGGACCATATTCACTAAATCTGTGGTTAATGATTGCAGTTCCTGCAGTTGCAGTTAAAATTTTATTACGCAAACCAATTAATCCTCTAGAAGGAATGGTAAACTCTAAATGTTGTAAATCACCTTTTGGTTCCATTACTAATAAGTCTCCTTTTCTTAACGAAACTAAGTTAATGGCTTTAGAAGCTACATCTTCTGGAACATCTATAGATAACGTTTCATAAGGTTCAGATTTTACACCATCAATTTCCTTAATAATTACCTGTGGTCTTCCCACTTGTAACTCATACCCTTCTCTACGCATGGTTTCAATCAAAACAGATAAGTGTAAAACTCCACGTCCAAATACATTAAACTTGTCTTCAGAGTCTGTAGTATCTACTCTTAAAGCTAAGTTCTTTTCCATTTCTTTAAACAATCTATCACGTAAATGACGAGAAGTAACAAATTTACCTTCTTTACCAAAGAAAGGTGAATTGTTAATGGTAAACAACATACTCATGGTAGGTTGATCTACTTCAATTCTTGGTAATGCTTCTGGGTTTTCTAAATCAGCTATAGTATCACCAATTTCGAAACCTTCAATACCTGTAATTGCACAAATATCTCCACTTCTTACTTTATCAGTTTTGGCTTTACCCATACCTTCAAAAATGTGTAATTCTTTAATTCTTACCTTTTTAGTAGAACCATCTCTTTTACACAACATGTAATCTTTATTCTCTTCTAAATCTCCTCTAAACACACGTCCAATTGCAATTCTACCTGTAAAAGCAGAAAAATCTAAAGAAGTAATTTGCATTTGAGGTGAACCTTCTCTGTAAGGTGCTTCTGGAATAGATTCGATAACAGCGTCTAATAAATCGATAATATTATCTTTTTCATCTTTCCAATCTGTAGACATCCATCCGTTCTTAGCAGAACCGTAAATGGTAGTAAAGTCTAACTGATCTTCTGTAGCATCTAAAGCAAACATTAAATCAAAAACTTTTTCGTGTACCAAATCTGGTGTACAGTTTTCTTTATCTACTTTATTTACTACAACAATTGGTGTTAAACCTAATTCAATTGCCTTACCTAAAACAAAACGAGTTTGTGGCATTGGGCCTTCGAAAGCATCAACTAATAATAAAACACCATCAGCCATTTTTAATACACGCTCTACTTCTCCTCCAAAATCGGCGTGACCAGGTGTGTCAATTACGTTTATTTTAACCCCTTTATAATTTACAGAAACGTTTTTAGAAAGAATGGTAATTCCTCTTTCACGTTCTAAATCATTATTATCTAACAATAAATCTGTACGCTCTTTTCTGTCGTCTAAAATTTTTGCTTGATCTATAATTTTATCAACTAACGTTGTTTTTCCGTGGTCAACGTGTGCGATAATTGCGATATTTCTAATTGATTGCATTTGTACTTTCTTAA
>CAZMDC010000055.1:0-3649 GCA_964565055.1 uncultured Polaribacter sp.
GTGGAGACGCCGAGAATCGAACTCGGGTCCAAACAAGCAGCCAAAAAGCTTTCTACATATTTAGTTCTTTCTTGGTTTTCGACTTAAAGCTGATTAAGAACAATCCACTTTAAGCTTAACTTCTTTAGTTTCGGAAACTTAACGAAGTAATAAGTTTCCTATGTTTATTTTTACGATGCCCAAAAATGAAACGCCATAAACCAAGGCTTTTCGTGGACATAAAGCTTGCTCACCTAGTGAGCCGAGGCTTAATCTTACTATAATTCAGATTAGGCAGCTAAAGCGTAGTTATCTTCGCCGTTTAAAAAGTTTGAAATAGTTTTACAAGTGTAATTTCAATCCTTGATATGCTTACAAATTCACTGTCCTTGCTGTCAAAACCAGTCGTCCCCAAAATAAATTTTAATTTATTTTGTTCTGAACTTGTTTCAGAACCTTTTCCAAAATTCTAAAACTTTTAAGAGCAAAACAATAGTATTTTATTGGGCGTTCCCAAGCAAAAAAGCTTGGTCAGGCTTTCCACTATATCTTTTTAACAAAAAAGTTAAAAAGGATGTCGTTTCAATCCTTAACGCAGTTTGCAAAAATACAAAAAGTTATAGCGATTACAATGTTCAATTTTAAAGAAATTTTAGGACAAAAAGGACTAGTTATTAAGTAAATTTGATAACAACTAAATTAATTACAATGATAAAAAAAGGAACAAAAGTACAATGGAAATGGGGTAATGGAACTGCTAATGGTAAAGTAACAGAAACATTTACAAAAAGAGTAACCAAAACCATTGAAGGAAATGAAGTAACTAGAGATGGTGAAGAAAACAATAAAGCTTTATTTATAAAACAAGAAGATGGAAGTACAGTTTTAAAATCTGAAAGTGAAGTAGAAAGAATTGAGTAACCCTTTTTATAATCTATTTAAAATAAATATCTTCGAGCAAAATTAAAGAATCATGAAGTTTGGAATCATAAGAGAACGTAAAAACCCACCTGATAGAAGAGTTGTTTTTTCACCCAATAAGTTAAAAGAATTTAAAACAAAATATCCAAAGGCAGATTTAGTCGTAGAAAACTCACCAATTCGTGTTTTTTCTGATGAATCTTATCAACAAGTAGGTATAGATGTTGCTTCAAATCTTAGCGATTGTGATGTTCTTTTAGGAGTAAAAGAAGTTCCAATTGATGCTTTGATTCCAAATAAAAAATACTTTTTCTTTAGCCATACTATAAAAAAGCAACCATACAATAGAGCGTTATTACAAGCCATTTTAGATAAAAATATTGAGTTGTATGATCATGAAACCATCACTAAAAAAAATGGAGCAAGATTAATTGGTTTTGGTAGATATGCAGGTATTGTTGGCGCTTACAATGGTTTTAGGGCAATAGGTTTACACAAAGAAACATTTGTTTTACCAAAAGCAGAAACGTTAGATGGTAAAAAACAACTTATAGATGAACTTAAAAAAGTTAATTTAAAAAACACAAAAATACTTCTTACAGGTAATGGTAAAGTAGCTTATGGTGCAAAAGAAATGTTAGATGCTATACAAATTAAACAAGTTTCTGTTAAAGAGTATTTAAATGATACTTTTTCAGAGCCTGTGTATTGCTTAATAGATGTTTTAGATTACAATAAAAGAAAAGATGGTAAGCTTATAAATAATTCAGATTTTTATAGCAACCCAGAGGCATACGAGTCTAATTTTATGCGTTTTGCAAAAGTAACCGACTTTTTTATTGCAGGTCATTTTTATGGTGATGGAGCCCCTTATTTATTTACAAGAGCAGATGCAAAACAACCTGATTTTAATATAAAATATGTTGCAGATATTTCTTGTGATGTTGATGGCCCAGTAGCTTCTACTATAAGAGCATCAACTATTGCAGAGCCTATTTATGGATATAACCCAATAACAGAAACAGAGGTAGATTACAAAGATGATAATGCAATTATTGTAATGGCAGTAGATAATTTACCATGTGAATTGCCAAAAGATGCAAGCGAAGGTTTTGGAGAAATGTTTTTAGAAAATGTAATTCCAGCTTTTTTCAACAACGATAAAGATGGAGTATTAGCTAGAGCAAAAATGACAGAAAATGGAAAACTTACGGAACGTTTCTCTTATTTACAGGGTTATGTTGATGGTAAAGAGTAAAACAATATCTTTTCTTATTTTATCTGATAACAAAAACTTTAGAAAACATTAATTATTTATAAATTGAATCAAAACCACCAATTGTTAATAGATCTTGCCAAAATGAGAATGCCTTTTGGTAAGTTTAAAGGCACCTTTTTAATAGAATTACCAGAACATTATGTTGTTTGGTATCATAATAAAGGGTTTCCAAAAGGAAAACTGGGAGAACAAATGCAATTAGTTTACGAGCTAAAGCTTAATGGTTTAGAAGATATTGTTAGAAAAATAAAAAAAGACTTCACTTAAAAAAAATAGTTATTTTTCAATGAGAAATTAATATACATTTGCTATATAATTCAATTATAAGTAAATGATTTTAAACTATGTTTATTTTGGAATTTCTATACTAGGAATTTTCTTGTTTTTCTTTTTACTAAAAAAGTTTTTTAAATGGTTACAAACCAAGCTCGATAAATTAGACAGGAATGTACTTTTTAAAAAAGCAGAAATAGTAAACTTCTTTAAGTTTATTACGCCAAGAAGAGAAAAGCACATTTTAAAATTTACAATTAGAGCGTTAAGAATTGCAATTAGCATTCTATTTTTGGTGTTGTATTTGCCATTTGTCTTTCATTTTATACCAGAAACACAAGCTATTGCAGATACAATTTTACAGTATGTAATGACACCTGTAAATATGGTTGTAAAAGGAGTTTTAGATTTTATACCAGGTTTTTTCTTTATTATCGTAATATTTTTTGGAACTAAATACATATTAAAATTCTTAAAATATTTAACTGGAGAGTTAGAAAAAGAAGCAGTTCGTTTAGACGGATTTCATGCAGATTGGGCAAAACCTACTTTTAATTTAATTAGAGTAGTAATTATTGCTTTTGCAGTAATAATTTGTTGGCCATATATTCCTGGTTCTCAGTCAGAGGGTTTTAAAGGAGTATCAATATTTTTAGGAGTATTATTCTCTTTGGGTTCAACTGCAGCCATATCAAACATTGTTGCAGGCATTGTAATTACGTATATGCGACCTTTTAAAGTAGGTGATCGTGTTGAGATTGGAAATACCATTGGAGACGTAACTGAAAGAAGTTTATTAGTAACTCGATTAAAAACTATAAAAAATTTAGATGTTACCATTCCAAATTCATCAATTTTAGGAAATCATATCATTAACTTTAGCAAAAACGCAGCAGAAGAAGTAGGGGTTATTTTACATACATCTGTAACTATTGGTTATGATGTAGCTAGTGGAGATGTTATACAAGCTTTAGTAAAAGGAGCAAAAAATACAGAACTAATTCTTCAAAAGCCAGAACCTTTTGTTTTGGTAAAAAGTTTAGATGATTTTTACATCAACTATGAAATTAATTGCCATACCAAAAATCCAGAGAAAGGAGCTTTAATATATTCTTATTTACATGAAAGTATTAAAAATGAATTGCATAATGCTGGAATAGAAATTTTATCTCCACATTATAGTGCTGTTAGAGATGG
>CAZMDC010000055.1:3749-11411 GCA_964565055.1 uncultured Polaribacter sp.
ATGTAAATTGATGAATTCCAGTAACTTGGTATAAGAAAGCAAATGATGCTCAATAAAATACAAATACCAGAAATTACTAGTAATTTTTTATTTGTTTTATTTTTAAAAATAAATAAAATTATAGCATAAAAAGCTAAAAATAAGGGAGTTAAAATATTTACAAAATCTTGATGCAATAAAAACATTAAGATTAAAAAGAGTGAAAAAAGGCTAATTGTATATTTTAGAAATTTACTTTTTGTAGATGAATTCCAAAAGGTATATTCGTTTTTTTTTGCTTTTCTTTTTTCTACAAATAAGATTGATAAAACTAAAAATAGAAAAATTAAAAAAGTGGTTGTTGCAATATAAAACTTTGTGATTGAAGAAAAAGTAACTTCTGTACTGTTGCTTTTAATTAGTACGCCTTCTATAATACTATCTATTATAAAAGCTCCAATTAATAGAAAAGAGCCTATAAAAATACTAGTAGTTTTATTTAAAGAAAAATTTAGATTATTAGTGTGTGGGGTTTCCATAATTTTATAAATTGAGCGAATATACAAAAATGAAACCAGCAGAGTCTTTTATTTTAAATCAACCAGAACCTTTTAAATCTATACTTTTATATTTACAGGTATTTATTGAGGGTAGTTTTCCTGAAGTTGATTTGCAATTTAAATGGAAAATACCTTTTTATTACTTAAACAACAAACCATTTTGTTATTTGAATCCTTCTAAGAAGAAAGGCTATGTAGATGTTGTTTTTTGGGTTTCTGCACATCTAACGAAATACAATGAATTTTTAGTGTCAGACAATAGAAAAGTAGTAAAGTCTTTACGATACTTTCATATTGATGAAATTCAAGAAGAAATATTAGCATCAGTTTTACTAGAAGCTCATGAATTAAAAGACAAAGGCTTTTATAAAAGAAAATAATTTAATTTATAATTACTTTAAAGTCCAAAGCATTTTTATTGTTAAAATATAATCAAATCAAAAAATACCTAAGTTCGTAAAAGTTAATTTAAAATTTTCTTTACTTTTTACGTTAATTTTTCCAGTTAAAGCAGTAATAAGCTCAGTATATAAACTTAAAAAAAAGTTACTATAAGTTTTGGACAGTTTTACGAATAGCTACCAAATTGCTTAATAATTTTTCTAAATTATCTAGGTGCAACATGTTTGCTCCATCAGATTTTGCATTTGAAGGATCAAAATGCGTTTCAATAAATAATCCATCAACATTATTTACAACTCCAGCTCTAGCAATGGTTTCAATCATGTCTGGTCTACCACCTGTAACTCCTGCAGTTTGGTTAGGTTGTTGTAAAGAGTGAGTAACATCTAAAATAGTTGGAGCAAAAGAACGCATTTCTGGTATTCCTCTAAAGTCAACAATCATATCTTGATAGCCAAACATTGTTCCTCTATCTGTAATCCATGCTTTGTTAGAACCAGCATCTTTTACTTTTTGAACAGCGTGTTTCATAGCACCAGGACTCATAAATTGTCCTTTCTTAAGGTTTACTACTTTGCCTGTTTCTGCAGCAGCAACCACTAAATCTGTTTGACGTACTAAAAATGCAGGAATCTGTAAAACATCTACATATTCAGCCGCTTTTTTTGCATCAGCTACTTCATGAATATCTGTAACAGTAGGTACATGAAATGTTTCTGAAACTTTGCGTAAAATTTTTAAAGCTTTTTCATCTCCAATACCTGTAAAACTATCAATTCTGCTTCTGTTGGCTTTTTTAAAACTACCTTTAAATATGTAAGGTATTTCTAATTTATCAGTAATAGTAATCACTTTTTCTGCAATTCTTAAAGCCATTTCTTCACCTTCAATGGCACATGGGCCACAAAGTAAAAAGAAGTTGTTAGCGTTTGTGTGTTTTATGTTTGGTATTTCAGATAAAATCATTATGTCTAAATTTTGTGCAAAAATACGAAATTAAATTTGCTATATTTATAACATAATTTTAAATATCTACATGAATTACTTAACGTCTTTTTGTTCCTTTTTTTTAAAAATATTAGATAATAGAAAATAAATAATGAAAAATATAAAGTTTCTGTTTTTACTAATTTTAATGGGTTGTTCTGCATCAAAAGTAATTGTAGACTACGATACTGAGGTTGATTTTTCTAATTTTACTAGCTATGCTTTTTATGATGATATTGGTGAAGGATTAAGTGAATTAGATGTAAAAAGAGTTACTTCAATTTTAGAAAAAGAGTTAAAAGCATTAGATATTAAAAGTGACGAAAACCCTAAAATGTTTGTGAATGTAATTTCTAAAATTACAGAGCAACAAAGTAACAACACTATAGGAATTGGTATTGGTACTAGAGGAAGAAATAGTGGAATAGGTGTTTCTGGAGGAATACCAATTGGAGGAAAAAAATTAATTGAAACTTTTAAAATTGAGTTTGTAAATGCAGCCACAAATACATTAATTTGGGAAGCCACATTAACATCTACAATAAAAGAAAAAAGACCTCCAGAAATAAAAGCAGCACATTTTAATATGATTATTAAAAAAATGTTGGCAAGATATGTACCAAAAAAATAATCCTCTAAAAATTAATTTAGAGGATTTTATATTTTTTTATGAATAATATATTTTTTTAAAACTGATATCTAATACCCAAAGCAACATCACTACCAAAATCGTTAAAACGATCTCCAAAACCAAATTCTGGTCTATAATCTAAAGAAAGTAAAATTGGTGTACGTGGAAAATTGTATTCAATACCAATATCTCCTGCTGCAAAAATAAAAGTTTCAGAAAAGTCATTATTTCCTTTTCCATCGTAGTTTGCTAAACCAGCACCAACACCTGCATACCAGTTAAAGTTACCATCTAATTGCCAAACCCATTGATAAAGTCCTGTAGCTTTAAAACCATCAAAACTGTCATTATCTCTAATACCTAAATCAATTTCTAATCTGTTATTCGAACTTAAAGCTCTTTGGTAAGAAATTTCTCCTCCAAAACCTTCATTATCACCTAATCTTAAACCTAAGGCATTTTCAGATATAGACTGAGCATTCATAGATAAAGCTCCTAAAATAAATACTAATGTTAAAAGTGTTTTTTTCATGATTGTTATTTTTTATTGTTGATTACAAAACTAATCTCTAATTGTAATTAAGTTTAACTCATTTAGATTTTATTTTACTCATAATGCTAAAAATCTTAAAGAGTTTAAATAGAGTTTTGTCTTAAAGTCACTTATTATTGTATAAAGCTTTTGTATTTTTGTTTTTTATAATTTTTGTCATGAATATACATTTTATTGCTATTGGAGGAAGTGCTATGCATAACCTTGCAATTGCTTTACACCATAAAGGTTACCAAGTTTCTGGAAGTGATGATACTATCCATAATCCATCAAAAAGTAGGCTAGAAAAATATGGCTTACTGCCAGGTGCATTTGGTTGGTTTCCTGAAAAAATCAATCAAGATTTAGATGTTATTATTTTGGGTATGCATGCAAAAAAAGATAACCCAGAACTGTTGAAAGCTCAAGAATTAGGATTAAAAATTTACTCTTATCCTGAGTTTTTATATGAACAATCTAAAGACAAAACAAGGGTTGTAATTGGTGGTTCTCATGGTAAAACTACCATAACTTCTATGATTTTACATGTATTAAACTATCATGATAGAGAAGTAGATTATATGGTTGGTGCACAATTAGAGGGTTTTGAAACGATGGTGCACCTTACAAAAGAAAATGATTTTATTGTTTTAGAGGGTGATGAATATTTGAGTTCTCCTATAGATATGAGACCAAAATTTCATTTATACAAACCAAATATAGCTTTGTTAAGTGGTATTGCTTGGGATCATATTAACGTTTTTCCAACTTTTGAAAATTATAAAGAGCAGTTTAAAATATTTACAGATTCTATGATAAATGGAGGAAGTATGGTGTATAACTCAGAAGATATAAATGTAGCTGAAGTTGTAGAGTCATCAGAAAACCATATTAAAAAATATCCTTACAAAACTCCGAACCATTTTATAGAAAATGGTACAACATATCTAGAAACGGAAGAAGGCGATTTGCCTTTAGAAATTTTTGGAAAACACAATTTACAAAATCTTGCTGGAGCAAAATGGATTTGCCAACATATGGGTATTGATGAAGATTATTTTTACGAAGCCATTGCTAGTTTTAGTGGAGCAAGTAAACGTTTAGAGAAAATTGCAGAAAGTTCAAAAGCTGTAATCTTTAAAGATTTTGCACATAGCCCAAGTAAAGTTTCTGCTACAACTAAAGCAGTAAAAGAACAATATAGTAAAAGAACTGTTTTGGCTTGTTTAGAGCTGCATACGTACTCTAGCTTAAATGCTGAGTTTTTAGCAGAATATAAAGGTGCTTTAGATTTTGCTGATAAAGCCGTTGTTTTTTATTCGCCACATGCTGTAAAAATTAAACAACTAGAAGAAGTTACACATCAGCAAATTGCAAATGCATTTGAAAGAGACGATTTAATTATCTACACAAATCCAGAGGATTTTAAAAATTATTTATTTGCAGAAAACTTAGAGAATACAGCTACTGTATTAATGAGTTCTGGTAATTATGGAGGTTTAGATTTCGATGAAGTTAAGAGCTTGGTTTAGGCTTCTTTAAACCTAGTGCAATTAATTTTTCTTTTTGCCAATCTTTATCTGTTGTTCTTTGTATTAGCCATTTTCTATGCGCTTTATCAAACAATGATTTGTAAACGATTTGTAACCTTGAGCTGATAAATAATTTTCGCGCTGTTTTTTTATGATTTTTATTTCTTAAAACATCGTCGTTTACAAATTCATAGAATGTGTATAAATACTTTTCTATGTCATCTGTAGATTTATACTCTAATGATTTTGGTAAATTAAATACTTCATAACAACTGGCTAAGAAACAGCTTAAAGGGTGATTTAGTTTATTTAATTCATCAAAAGCAGAAATAGCAGTTGTTTTTTTAGAAAGCAAGAAAACATCATAGGCATTTCTTAAAGAAATATCTTTGTAATAAAAGCCTTTGTCATTAATTTGTTTTGCAATAATTGATAAGGCTAGTTGATTTCGAAAACTCATTACACAAACATCATTAATTTGTTGAGTATCTTTTTCTATCAACTTAAAATTGAATTCATCAGCATATTTTTCTACTAACAATTCTTTATGAATTTCTACAGCAGCAATGTAACCTTCTTTTTGTAATCTTGGGTGATGTTTAAAAGAAGGATAATCGTAACTAGTATCATGTACTTTAGTATAATTATAATTTTCTAAAACTGTTATGGCTTTTGGGTAATCTTCTGTAGAAAAAATAAAATCGATATCACCAACCATTCGTTCCCCAACATCTTCATACAAACCTTCTAATAAATTTCCTGTGCCTTTTAAAAATATAGGAGTAACATTTTGGTTTATTAGTAAACGATTTATTTCTTGAGCTTGCGCAATAATTTGCTGATTTCGTTCTCTGTTTAAATCAGTAATATGTTTCATGTAATCTACCAAATCTGATGGTAAATAATGTAAATAATTAGCTTTTTTTAAATTATAATACAAAGCAGGAAAAACATAATGTGCTGTACTTACTTTTACAACATCGTCCCAATTTATATTTTCTGTAATCAACTCACTTTCTATAAGTTTTTTATTATGAGCCTCATGATTAATGGTTAAACATTTAGCAATAAAAAATAACACTTCTTTATAATTCATTATTAAAAAGGGTTTTTACAGTTGCAATCATTGTAGCATTATTTGAGTATTTTAATTCATAACATGTTGCAGAATCAAACCAATTTAAAAATGCAGCTGCATTTTCTTTTATTGGCGATAACCAAGAATCTGGAACTAATTGTTGAAAAGCATCAAGTTTAGACATCTCTTTGAAAACAAGTTCACTATCTTTTTCATATTTTATAAAAATCAATTCATTACAAGGTAAATGTAAATGGTAATTTTTGCTATTAGGTTTTAAATAGCGAACAGTTTTATTTAACCTTTTAAAATGATATTCTGCAGAGGTTTCTAGTTCTGGATAAATTGGCAAAAGCGTTTTTAAGCTATTTTTTTTTATAGAAATTGCTGCAGGAAAGCTATAAACCTCATTGTTTTTAGTACTTATGGGTACAAAATCGTCTGCCAAACATGTAAAACCATTGGCTTGTAAAAGGGCAAGAGAAGTACTTTTTCCATTACCAGAATCACCCAACAATAACACTGATTTTTTTTGATTACTTATTGCAGAGGCATGAAAAACACCTAACCAATCTTTTTCTTCTTTTTGATGAATTTTCTGAATGATTTCCATAGATAATTTTCCTTGAAAATAATGAATTTCTTTGCTACTCCAAGAGCCAATAAAACTATTATTTACGTAAAGAAAAATATAATTATTATTAATAAAAACTTCAAAATGATGATTGAAATCAATTTGATTATCAATAGTTAAATGATTGAATTTTGGGTGTATGTAAGAAAGTTCAATTTCACTTAAATAAGCTATTTTTAGCACTACATCATTTATTTTATAATATTTGATGAAATCAAATTCTTTAGGTTTTTTAATACCAATTGCATCACGAATTAATTCGGTTTGTTTTGGTTTTTGTAAACTTTTAATTTGGCTTTCTAAGTTTAAGATAAAGTCGATACTTTTTTCTAAAGGAACACTTAATTTTTTAGATAATGCTGCAGCAATATCTTTGGTTGGTATACCTTTTTGAATTCTTTTTAAAATATCTGCAGTTGTATTTTCAAATACAAGGTACTCGTTATTGTTTTCAAACCACGTAATGGTTTTACTTTCAATAACTTTATATAAAATGTTTTGTGGTTTCATTGTATTTTAAAAATACATCTTTTTATTTTACTAAAAATAAAAAAACGCCTCAAAATAATGAGACGTTTTATATGTTTTATTTCTTTTTTTTAAAAACCAGTACCAGGTGCTTCAGGACTCTGCGCTTGTGCTTTTTTTGGGCTAAGAATCATATAGGTTCCTATTGCTGTTAGTGCTGCATATTTGCTATAATTTCCAATTTTTTTAATAGCCTCTTTACGTGTAATGTCTTTATTTTGTTTGTGTTTGTTCATCTTGTATTATTTAAAGCTATTTATTCTAAAATAATTTTCTTATTCACTTCACCTTTTTCTGTTGTAATTTGTACAATATAAATTCCTCTGTTTAAGTTTGGTAAATCAATCTCTGTATTTCCTTGAGAAGAGAAAGTGTTTTCTGTAATTTTTTTACCTAAAATAGAATACATTTTAATATTAGCCTTATCACTGTAAATACCAGCTATTCTTAATTTAGTATTGTTTATTGCAAATACACTTATTCCTTGTAAAGTACTATCATCTGTACTTAAAGCTTCACTTTTAGTGTGTAAATAAAAACGACCTGTACCATTTAAGTTTTCAGTAAGTGTTATTTTATAACTGTTATTAAATTCATCTAGTATACTGAAAGTGTTTATTAATCGATCTTCTAAATATACTTTTAAACCATTTGGTATATTTATAGTTTCTGCAGAAAAAGTAATTTCTTTACCAGCAGAAGCTATAACCCCAATAGGAATAACCATGTTTTCATAATCTGTATTTGGTAGCGATTGCAGTTGGTATTTTTTACCATCACTCTCTAGCAATTCTGAATA
>CAZMDC010000056.1:0-10069 GCA_964565055.1 uncultured Polaribacter sp.
CTTTTTTAGTTCAAATGTTCAATTTTAGCACGATTTCCGCATTACTTACAACGGTTTTGTGTATGATTTCGTTACGGAAAAATCGGCGAGATTTTTCCGAGTTAAGAACCAAAGATAGTAAAACCGCATGGAATTTCCGATTAGGAAATTCCGCCGTAATGAATTATACACGGTGTTGCCCACAGTAGTTTTTTCAGTTTATAATTCATTCCGTTTTTTTGATTCCGTAATTTTTGCTTTTCCGAGTTTGAGTAAATTCAGCAGTTTTCGATTCCGCAAACTTGTTAAATTCCGCAAGAGTATTTTCAGCGTTCAGTTCCGTTTTTCGCAATATTTATAAATTCCGCTTGAGTGAAAAGTCCGCAAAGTTGCTCAAAATCCGTTCTGCTTTTCATTCCGATTTTGAGTAAAAATTCCGCAAGATTCATTTCACGTTTTAAAAGTCAAATTCAGATGTTTTCCAATTCCGAATTGCTTACGTTTGAGTGAGTTCCGCTATTGTGGGCAACGTGTTTGTGTATGATTTCGTTGCGTGTTTCAGCAACTAATTTAGCAAATACAAACCGAATAGAAAATCCGCGAGGATTTTCGTAAGTAGGCTTGCACTAGCAATGAATTATACACGGTGTTGTAGCCAGTACTTATTCGGAAATTTCTATCTTATTATCTTTTTTAGAATAATAATAAGTTAAACAAGAAAATGCTAATATAAATAATGCAAACAAATATTTATAGACTTCTAAATTTAACTGCAAACTAGCAAAATTCATCATTCTACTTCCACTAGTTAAAATAATAATATCAGATAGTATTTTACTACCAACTATAATGGTAACCAAAGTAGGAATATTTGTCAATTTTTGCATATTGAAATTTCCGGATTTATATTTTCGGTATGAGATTATTAACAAAGTAATAGTTAATAATATTAGAAAGACAATTGAAATATCATAAGTGTTAGTATTATTCAATCCAGTTTTTTCAGTAATTAGTATAATTAGGTTAGTCATTAAATCAATAATAGTAACAAATGCAAAAAACAATAAAATACCTTTTAGGTAAGGAATTATTTTGTTTCTGAAATAAATTCCTTTATTTATTTTTCCAAATTCAGTCCTTAAATCTTCTACGTTCCCAATTCGTTTTTCTGCTATTAGTAATGACTCTTCTGTATTTAGTCCAAGTAGTTCTAGTTCGTGAATTTCATCACGTAAATGACTTTCTAATTCGTTAATATTATCTTTTGTCATATTTGACTTTTGGGATAATTCTGATTTCCAGATTTCGATATTTTTATTTAAGTTAAACTCGGTTCGATTTTCCATAATTTAGAGATTATTTGATTAATAGATGTCCAATTTTCTTTTTCTGCTAAAAGTTCTTTTTTTCCTTTGTTGCTAATTTTGTAATACTTTCTTTTTCTTCCATTATCCGCCGTTTTCCAATAAGATTCAATGAGTTCTTTTTTTTCTAATTTATGTAATACTGGATATAAAGTCCCATCTCCATATTCGATTTTTCCGTTAGAAATTTCTTTTACGTTTTGGATAATCTCATATCCATAAGATTCATTTTTTGAAAGTATTGATAGGATAATTGGTGTTGATGAAGCTCCAATTAATTCTTTAGATAATTTTTCCATAATAATGTTCTTTGAGAAAACAAATATACATAGAAGTTCGATGTAAAAAAATAAAAACGTAATTTTTTTCACGTATTGGCTACAACGGTCTAGTATAAGAATAGTAGCGGATTTAACACACTAACTTTTCGGTTAAACACAAACCATTTTTATATTTACTTCCTTTAGTTTTAGCGATTAAACCGCTATTATTTTTATACATTGTTACCTGCTGGCTTTATTCAGTCTAGTAATTCAATTTCTCGTATTCGGTCAATTTTGAAGTGTCTTTCAGTACCTCTCAAACTGCAATCCGCTTTTAAAACTTCAAAATCATATCCCGAATATCCATTTTTGGTTATAATGTTTAGATTACTTAAAATCCGCTCACTTTCTTGTCCTTCTTTATTTTTGTATGAAACCTTTACTTTCTTTTTCTCTGCAATGGCTCTCTGAATTAATGATTCAATTTGCCGAGTATTAAAAGGTAGTTCTAAATCTTTTCTAGGCTTTAATGTTTTCCATTCCTTATCATAATTTGAATTGTCAAGCGTTTTTCCTGTAGCTGTGAAACTTTGATATACAAGTCTTTCTAATTGGTCAAATAGATTCATTGGGAGTATTTCATATTCCAAATTGGTAAAATCGTTGTAAATGACTTTATAACCTTGTAGGTGTAATTGTTCTCTATTAGATATATTTTTTGTTAAATGAGCCTTGAATTTTTTATTCCCATTCTCCCTAAAGTAAAGACCAATAATCTGGTCTGTTTTAATTACTTTAAGAAAGTTTAAAGTTGCTTCACTATTTAATCCGTTTTTATATTCTCTGCCAATTCGTTTAGATAGTAATGTGGATATATAAACTTTATTTAAATGTCCATTGTTATATCCTTGTAGTAAAAACCCATTTTTATCACTTTCGTATAATGGTAAAGAATGTGTTGAAGCATTACTTTTATTTGTTTCCAAAATATATGTGCCGTCAGAATTCAAATTAAAATACCTCAACACCTTATCTTCATTATTATATTTTTGTTTTGACTCTAAATCTTCAATTATTACAGCTTTATCTGTATTATTTTTAAAGTTAGTTTTATTGCTACCTTTTTCAAAAACAGGTTTTCTTACAAAGGAAGAAGTTTCTATAGAACCTTTTAATAGTTCTTTTTTCAAAATTTTAAAAGACTCCAGAGACCTTTTATTATTAACTTCATTACTATCAAAAAAAGATTTCAATAATTTGATGAAATTTAATCGGTCTTCAAAAGAATTGTTTTTGAATATCTTGATAATGTTTTCAGCATCTTTTTTTCCAAAAGCAAAATTCTTTTTTACTATTTGGTTTTTAATTTTTTCTGCTTTATCGTAAAGTATTTTATCAAAAGTATTTCCAGTTATTTCCTTATAATTATCTTGGATTTTCTCATTTTGCAATTTTTCACTTAAAAATTGATGTTCGTGGAGGTTAGATTTTTCAAGAGTTTTTATTTCTTCTTGGGATTCTGCTACTATTTCTTCATCTTCTTGCTCTAAATCATCTTCCAACTTATCAATGAAAGACTTATGTGTATATGAAGTTGTTTTTTGTTGAACTCCCTCTCTAGGAGTTTCATTAAAAACTTTGGCAATTGGTATTACTTTATCCTTTTTCGTGTATTTTTCAATGAAATTGACCATTTTTTCAATTTCTTCGCTTGGATTTCTTTTATAAGCGGAATATAAAACTCTATAAACTTTCCAACCTACACGCTCTAAAAATTCTTGTCGTTCAACATCATAGGCAACATCTTCTGGAAGCGAATGAAATGGGTCGCCATCACATTCAATAGCAATCATCTTACCATTGTTTGACACTACAAGGTCAAGTTTGAAATCACATAAGTTTCTTTTTGGGAATGATGATTATAAAAGGTTTCATCCTCTTTTACTTTATATTGTGGTTGAATGAAATGATAACCTTTATTAATTAAATCACTAGCAATATCATATTCAAACCAACTGTCAAAGGGTTTTGGGATATTATATAAATTCCTTTCATTTTCATTATTGGGTAGTTCAAATGGTTTAACTTCATTAGTTTCATTGTAGAAAAAGCTAAGTATTTTCAGCCTAAAATCATTGTTTCTCAAATCTTCTGATTTCACAGAGTGAAATAAAATCATTTGTTCTTTTGCTCGGCTAAGAGCAACATTTATTTTCTTAAAATCATCCTTTAGATTCCCATCATCAACTATAGACCTAGGTTTTGGATTGTCGTTAGATCTTAGTTTTTCAGAATCTAATGCTACTCCTAAAGAAACGAGCATAACATCTCTTTCATCTCCTTGAAATTTTGGAGAATCTTCAATGATTAACTTAATTTTATCAAGTTTGTCTCTTCCAAATAATTCTGATAAATCTTCTTTTATGTCTTTAAGTTTCTCGGTGTGTTTTACTAAACCTAAACTAACAACACCAATAGTTTTATTTTGATAGATTGGGTTTTTAATGATTTCAATTAAATGCTTTTTTATCGACTCAATTTCGTTATAAACAATTCTATCCTCTAAAAAACTATTTTGAACAAATACAGCTTTTACAGGCTCTAGTCTGTTTTCTGTGTTTATTTGTTTTAAAGGTTTTAATGAATTGTCATAAAAATTATATTTAGAAAATTCGATAATTTCCGAAACACATCTAAAATGTTCTTTTAAAGATAAAGAAGATTTACCAGCCGCTTTTTTTGATAATGAAAATAAACTTTCATCACTACGTATTTGAATTTTTTCATCACCTAAAAAATCTAAATATTTATTTTTTATCGACTGAAAATCATTGTCATTTGCTCCTGTTAAAGCACTTGGAGAAGTTTGTTTGTCATCTCCAACAATAATCATATTTTTTGCATAATAACCTAAGATTAAACTATTAAAATCTAACTGGCTTGCTTCATCCACAATAATGCAATCAAAAATCTCTGGTTGTGTACCTACCGAGTTTAAAACATCATTAAATTTCATTACCCAACAAGAAAGTTTATTGCTTATTTCCGCACTATTTTTTCTTGCTAAATGTTGAAATTTTATTTTATCTCTTATGCCTCTGTTGCCTTGATATAAGTTTGTTTTGTAACTCTCAAGTAAATTAATAAATCTGTCAATTTCATTAGTGCCAAAGTTGTTTTTGAAGTTGTTTTTTGCTAAATCAAATAAAATTTCAGATTTCTGTTCATAAACTCTATCATTTATTTGACTTAACTTTTCTTTCGTTTTTTGCAAATCAATGATTTCATTCTCTAAAAAATAGTGGTTTGCGTGTGCAAATTCAAAATTTTCTTTTGTAATTTTTTCAATTGGTGTTTCGAGCAGAAACGGAAGCGTTTTGGGTAATATTTTTTCAATAAACGATTTTGAATTGTTAAACTGATTTTCTTTATCTGCTTGTTGTAATGTGTCTTCTAATTTTGTTTGAAATGCTTTAAATTTTTCTGTTTCCGAAATATTTTCTAAAGGAATAAATTCACTAAAATCATTTAAAAGCTTTGAGTTTAAAAATGTACTACTGATAGCTTTCAAAGTGCTTTTGTCTTTTTTTAAACTCAGTTCTAATTCTTTTAATTTTTCTAAATCCTCGTTGTAAGAAACTGAAGTATTATAAATTTCTTCAACATTTGAAATTTCAATATTAAATATCTTAGAAAAATTGATGATGTCTTTGTTCTTTTGTAAAAGGTAAACAAGCGTAAAATTTCTTTCAACATGCTCAATAGCAGTATTTAATAACTGATGTTTTGAAGATAAATCTGAATCTTCATTGATTCCAATATCAAACCCTGCTTTTGTAATATTGTCTAGGTATGAGCTTATTTCTTGGATTTCTTTTATATAGACTTTTAGTAAGTTTAAAGATGTTTTGGTGTCACAATTTTTAGAGTTAAGAACAATATTTTCTAGGTAATTTACTTGTTTATATTTTGCTTTGAATCTTCCTAGAAAGCCAATTTTTTCCTTTCCACTTTCAATTTGTGCTAAATATGATTCAATATCTCTCAAATATTTTGAGGAGTTTTCAACTATTTCAGAATATTTTAGGTTTGAATTAAAATCGGCTTCACTCTTATTCTTTTTTGTTAATCTTTTTTTAAGTTGACTTACTTGCTGGTAGCTATTGATAACTATGTCTGCATTACTATATTTTTCAGTTATTTCCGTAACTGAATTTAGGTCAATTTTTAGAAGTTTAGATTTTGAAATATCATCTATATCCAAATGACTTTTTAGTTTTTCAATTTCACTTTTTCGGTTTAAATATTCAGTAAAATCAAAGTCATTTATTTTTTCGAAAATGGATTTGAGGTCAAAATCTATTGATTTTAAGATTAAATTATCAAATGAATGTAACTGCTTATAAGTGTTTATTTCGTTCTTTATTTTAATAAAGTCATCAATTATTACTAATGTAATTTCATCCTTTACCCAATTCCAATTTTCATCATTTTTTGATTGAAATTTATCCCATAATTCATAGCTTCTTAAATCTTTAAAACTATCATTCAAGGAAACTTCATTGTATTCTTTCTCTAAAACTTTATGTATTTCTGATTTGTATTGTAAATATTCTCCTTTGAGAATGTTAAGATTTGAAATTTTCTTTTCAATATTTAAGTTAAAATCATCTATAAGAATTGAACGGATATTATTTATGCTTTTTTCAAGAGAGAACCGAGTTTTATCAACTTCTAGTTGGATTTTTGTAAAAACTAAATTATCAAAATTCTGTGGGATTTTATCTAATAAGGATTCTAATGCCTTATCCGTTTGTGCAGTTACTAATACTCTTTTGCCTTGTGCCAATAAAGAACACAATATATTCACGATAGTATGTGATTTTCCTGTACCTGGAGGACCTGTAACAACAGTAATTCTGTTTTTTAGGTAGTTGTCGTAAATTTGTTTTTGCTCTTTGTTATAGGGTAGTGGGAAGAAAACAGAAAAATCTTGTTCTGCATTTAAGTTGGTATTGTTTTCTTTATGTTCTTCATACAATTCGTCAATAAAATAATTTGGTTTTACGTGTGAATTTGTATGTTCATTTTCAGGATTCCTTATTAATAAATTAAATAGTTCCGCATTATTTTCATCATTTTCATTCTCTTCAATTATTCCTTTTGTAAGCTTATCGAAAAACCGTGGTTTTTGTTTCTTAATATTTATTGAAGGCGAGAAAGAAAACTTGAAGGAATCAGTATTTACCGTGTCAGACAAGGGTTTTGTAATTATACTCTCAAACGTAGAGTTTTCAGATATTTGCTGTAAGTTTTTTGCAATTAAATCCTTAAACTTTTTGTCGTAAATATATTGAAACCCATTTGTTTCAATTTCTTCTTCAAATCTGTCAACAATATTATTTAATGCGGTTTTTTCAATAGGTAAGTTGTTTAAGAAAAAGAAATCGACATAAGGTTTTTCGGTTTCTGAAAAAGATAAATTTATTTTGTTTGTTATTGTTAACTCAATTTTTAACGGAAAATGGAATAGGTGTTGATTTGTTTTTGAAATAGTGTTCGTATTTCCGCCACCTTGCTTGGAATATTGAATTAATCCTACACTTAAAACAATTTCAAAGTTAGAATCATTTTTAATGTCATTAAACGCACGATATAGTTTTGAGTAAACTGCTTTGTTGCCTTCAAATCTTTTGATTTTGTTAATCTCTTGTATTCCTAATTCTGTGTTTTTAAAGGAAATTAGTTCATTTTCGTCTTCGCTTTCAAATTTATTCTTTGCGTCATTAAATTCAACTATACCAATATATTCGTTTGGGATATTTACTTGAGGTTTTAAGGGTTTGTCGAGCGATAGAATGTTTGACTTGCTATTTTCATAATCTCCAATGAAAAAATCGGTTAAGGTAGTTTCGCAAAGATTGTCATCAATTAATATTTCAATTTCATCAAGCCAAATGAAACTGGGTGCAACTGTTTTTGCAAAAATGTTCTTAACTCCTCGTTCCAAAAGTTTTTTATACTCTTGCAGAAAAGTGATGTAGCTATTTAATATGTTCATTTAAATCTTTTGTTTTGCATACAGTTCGGTTTTTTCAGCTTGCAGGTAACGGTTCTGTGTATGAGCAGTAGCGGATTTTACGCAACCACTTTTCGGCAAGTAATTTACATAAATAAACGTAAAACGTTTCAAGTTTGCACCTAAACCGCTATTGCTTATACACCTTGTTGTAGTGCGTTATTTTTTATTCAAAGCACCAATGGCTTCTAATATATTTCTTTTATCTACTTCTAAATCGTTCACAACACTCCTAAAAAAAGTTTGTCTATCATTTGAGTAATTCAACTCGTAATCAACAGGGATGCCTAAATTTTCGTAACACTTTCCGTTATTGTCCATATAAATTTCATTTGAAATAGCAAATGACCAACCATTAGGAAGTGTTTTTTCTAAAGCAGTCGACATAGCTCCCGATGTTATAGAACCAATTCTTTTTACATTACCCGTTGCCAAAGTTGCTATAGAAAAAGCTTCTGCCGCACTACCTGTTTGTTGAGAAGTTAATACATAAACGGGATTTGTGTATGAGTTGTCTGTACCTTTAATATATAGAGGAAGTACATTTGTTCGTTGGTTACCGTAATTTAATTGTTGCGTTGCTACTTGAATTTTTCTTTCAGGAATAAATCGACTCAATATTTCAAAGCTTACAGCATCTTGACCTCCACCATTAAATCGAACATCTATTAATATTGAACTCATTTTGGAAAGGTCTTTCATTACGCTATCCATTATTTTTGATACTCCAGCAACTTCTTTTTCAATATATTCTCCCTCGTACATCTTATGAAAAGTTTCTACGTAGGCATCTACATAGCCAACTTCATCTATTCTATTTTTGGGGACATTTATATCTCCATATAGCCACATTGATTTTACCTGAATAAACCCAATACTATCTGTCAATTTCCCCCATTGAATTAACCAAGAGTCTTTTGTCATTTCCTCTTGCATATGATGCTCTGCTACCATTTGGGCAACTTGAAAATCTCCATATTCGGGTAATCTTTCTGAAACTGTTTCTTCTTTTTGTTCTTGAGTTGATTGATTTTCTAATGCTGTATAGACTTCATCTGTTGCTTCGAGATAAGCGTGGTTATCGTTTAATAATTCAAGTGTTTCCTCAATGATTTGGTAAAGTTCAGCATCAGTTGATTTTTCAGTCAATTTTCGCTTTTGCTGCTTATATAAATTATCCCAATTTATATTATTTAGTTCGAAGAAAGCATAATGCTCTTTTACAGTTTCGGCAAACACTTCAAAATTGAGAAGTAGGTCTTTGTTTTTTTTGTCCGATAAGCTTTGACATAATTCAGGTAAACTTTTGTTTTTTGTGAATTGATAGGTAATAACTCCTGTCAATAAATTTAGAGTGTCTTTTTCTAGTGTTATTGATTTTTGTATTTCTTTAAAACTTCCTTTCCTCTTTGTTAAACAAGAAATTGATGTAATGTCATACAGTTGATAAGAAGTACTGTCTCTAATTTCTAAAACCCAACCTGAACCAATAGATTCCCAAATACCATTAATTGATGTATTGGTCTTTTCGATATGATTTTTACAAGAAAAAATGATGAGTATTAGAAATGCGAATGCGGCGATTTTTTTTGACATAAATATTCTTTTGTACTATAGATAATTGAATTCTCTGTTTGTTACAGTTCTAATGCACTACAACGGTTTTGTGTATGATTTCGTTGCGTGGTTTAAGCACTAAAGTTAGCAAATAAATCACAGATAGAAAGTCCGCGAGGACTTTCGTAAGTAGGCTATAACTAGCAATGAATTATACACGGTGTTGGCTGTAGTTTTTTAAAATTTCCAATAATTATTTTCAAAATTCGATATTATAACTTTTTCAGTAAGATTTTCATTCTGAAATAATTCATTCAAGTCTTCTTTCATTTTCTTGTTTTTTATTAAAATTTCAAAATTAAATTCTTCATTTTGTTCCGTTTTTATTTGAATATAATTTTGGTTTCCATAAATTGAATGAGTTTTCCAACTTCCATAACCTTTGTATTTTAGTTTAATACTTTTCAATTCAGAGTTTTTAATTTTCCACTCTTTATTATTTAATTTAAATTTTACTCCGTTAAGTGAAATTTCAAAATTTCCGATTTTTTTCGGTTTTATAAACGAGTGACCAAATAAAAAATATGCTGAAAGAAGATAAATAAATAGTGAAAAATATTTCAAATATATATTTTGATTTTCTTTCTCATTGAGAAACAAATAGAATGTAGCAAATAAATATAAAATAAAAAATACTACATTAAATATTTTGTTTACTTCTTTCGTTTTAACTATTTCGGTTTTCAATATTTTCATAGTTCTTTTAATTACAGCCAACGTATTTGTGTAATAAAAGTTGCGTGGTTTAAGCACTAAAGTTAGTAAAT
>CAZMDC010000057.1:0-10010 GCA_964565055.1 uncultured Polaribacter sp.
TATTAGAATACCCTCTTTGTTGAGGGTTTAATTAATTGTACTATAATATATATTAATGTTCATTAAAAAATCAATGTTTATAGGCATTTAAGAAAAAAAGATAAAAGCTCGCCGAAAAATATAATTTTTATCAGATTATCTTTTTTCAGAGAAAGCAATCCAATATTTGAAAGAACGCATACCATGTTATGCGTAAAAAAATAAAACTACATATTCGAGATCAGAGAGATATCTGTAATGGGAATATTAAGCAACCTTACTACCTTTTTTTAGAAATAGGAGAGAAGCAGTTTGTGTTTTCTAATAAAGTAAAGGCTAAAAAATGGTTGGTTTCTTTTGAAAATAAATTAAATCAATTAACTCAAGAATTAATTCATTACGCTCCAAAATTATATTCTTATAACGTTCAGCTTTCATTATACATGAATTTTTCAGAACAAAAGAATTTACGCAACAATTTAGACTATGCAATTGAACGTTATTGGAAATTATATAATTCCGAACACATCACATCTATAGGTAAAGAGGTAAATAATATTTACAATGAATTTTTCTATCAAATAAACTACTACCATAAAATTTTAGGCAAAAGTTCAAGAAACCAAACTTTATTGAAAGAAAGTAAAATTGATGTAAAACATTTGCAATATTTGGGAAATGATATAAATACACTATTTGATGTAGATAAAACATTAATTGCAATTACCAATCAAATTGATAAAAAGAAAAGCATAGGTTCAGAAAATTATTTACGCATTGCTTAAAAAAACTTCTTTTAATCTTAAATCTGACGTTTTTCAGCATTTTTCAGAAAAAAATATTGTTTTTCAAAATCAAAAAAACCTTTGAAAGTACTATAAATCTTACAAAAAAAAATAATATGACGTCTTTTTAAAGATCCCCTTTTTACGATTGTAACTTTATGACAGAATATTATAATTCTGTGCGAAAAAAAATAAAGTTACATATCAAAGACCTACGATCCTCTTTCAACGGAAGCATAAAGAAGCCATATTATCTTTTTATAGAAATGGGAGAGGAGCAATTTATCTTTTCAAATAAAGCAAAAGCAAAAAAATGGTTGGTAACTTTTGAAAATAATTTAAATGAAATAACGCAAGAATTAATTCAATACGTACCCAAGCTTTTTAGCTACAATGCAGAACTTTCACTTTACATGAAATTATCTGAACAAGAATATTTAAGGAATGAGTTAAATACTTCTATGCAAAGATATTGGCTTTTATATAACTCTCAGCATACTACCTCTATTGGTCGCGAAATAAACTTCATCTTTAATACATGTGAACATCAACTAAAAGAATATAAAAATATCTTAGGTAAAAACAACAGGAACCAAAATTCACTCAAAAAAATTAAGATTGATATTAAACACTTAAAATATCTTCGTAATGAAATAGATGCTTTGTTTGATACCAAAAATACTTTAAAAACTTTCAAGAACTCCAAGAAAGATACAAAACATAATGTATCAGAAAAATATTTAAGAATTGCTTAGAACCCTAAATATTTGAAGTTCTAATATAGCTATTGATATTTACCTCCTTTATCTTCTTTAAATATAATACTACCCTTTTTTACTTTTAAAATAAACTCCAAACTTGAAAAATATAATTAAAAAAATTATATTTGGTTTCATATAAAAATTGCAACTAATTAACTTAATATTTTGAAAAGTATAAAACCTCTAAGTTTAATAAGATTTAACAATTAGATTTAGTTTATAAGTTTTGACTTATTGTAATTAGTTATTGCAAAAAAATAAGTAATTAAAAAATTATTTTACTGAGTATAATTATCTGATATATAGTTTTATAAAAATAATTATTTAAAGTGAATATAAACACCACTGATGTTTAGCCATGAGTTGTGCTTCATGCGCAAAAAGCCAACGCACAAACAGGCACATTTGGTTTTGCCAACACGCAAAGCCAACGCTGAAAAACCAAAAGAGCCTGTTTTTAGCCAGTGCTTGAACAGATAAATGACATTAAATTAGAATGGAAAAACATAATAGTCTTTCGGAATTTGCAGCTAGAGAACCCTCCTTGGGATATTTCTATCAAATTCGATATGCTCTTTACTTGCTTCTTTCAAATCGGAATATTCAGAACCCATTATTGAGAATCGAAAGCTTAGATGATATTGAAATTGAAGCTCCAAATCAAACCGAAATTTTTCAGACTAAGCTGAAGCTCAAGTCAAAAGCAAACTTGACAAATTCAAGTGTAGACTTTTGGAAATCTGTCAGGGTTTGGGCAGACAACATTAACAACAGCAGAATAGACCCGACCAAAACAATTTTCACTCTTATCACAACAGAAGAAGTCTCGGAAGATAGTTTTCTAAAGACGATGAGAGATGACTTAAAATCAGATACGGTTATTTCTGAATTGGTCGTAAAAATGGATTCGATTGCCACAACTTCCAAGAATGCTACGAATAAGAAGGCCTATGATGAATACCTCAGTCTTTCGATTGAAAACAAAAAGGAACTTATAAAGAACATTCATATAGTAGATTCTGCTGCTGATATTGATGCCATAACCCAAAAGTTGAGATCTGCATTAGCTTTATCCGCACCATATAATCAAATCGACAGCTTCTTAGAAATTTTAGAAGGTTGGTGGTTTCGAGTCGCTATTAACCACCTACTCGGTCAAAAAGAAAGTCTAAGCTTCCAAGAATTGCAATCTAAGGTATCCAGCATAAGGGATTCGTTTAGTCAAGACAATCTACCAAATCACTTTGGTAAGCAATTAGAAATTACAGATCAAGAAGCAAAGGACGTTAAAGACAAAACCTACATTAAGCAATTAGAGCTAATCGCTATCAGCTTGTCCTCTAATACTGCAAAGAGAGCAATAAGCGATTTTAGAAGAGCATATCAACAAAGATCCAAATGGCTTAGACTCGAGCTCTTAAGCCCAAATGAACAAAATGAGTATGATGATAGGCTATATGACCATTGGAAAAATCTCTTTGATATAATTCAAGATGAATGTGCGGAGAAAGAGATTGAACAAATTAGAGAGATTGGTCATAAGTTTTATTTAAACCAATTTGCAAAACAATGCCCACCTGTTAAAATCAGAGAAAAGTTTAATGAAGAATATCTAACCCGTGGTAGTTATCAAATATTATCCGACAATAAGAGAATTGGATGGCACCCAAACTTTAAAGATTTAATATGATGAAAGCTTGGAATCAAAGAAATCCAATAGTTGCAAACTTGCTGAATCCCGCATTTTGTGGTGAAGTTATAAGAAGATCTGCGAACTCTTACAATAAGGCTACGAACTCAAATTTCCCTTTTGCATTTTCCTTTATAGTTCTACCCATTCTCTTACATAAAGAAACAAGAGACAGAATGCCCAAAACTACTCGTTCCTATCTTTTTGCATGGGTTGAAGATAATGAAGACCTTTTTTACAATTTCTCAAATCGAGCTAGACAAATGGTTCCCTTTACCAAAGAAGCAATTCTATTTCTCATCCAAAATGAATTAGTTGAGATCGATAACAAAGGTCAATTAATTGTAACGCCAAAAAGGATTAAGAAATTCAGTGGAGAAGATATAGATGAAGTCAATACGATATTAAAGAAGTCTGAAATGCTTGGTAAGTGGTTATCACATAATAGCAACATCAACTCTGTTTTCTCATTTTTCAGAATAACACCGTAATCATGCAAATAGAAAAAATCATACTTTATAATAAAGTCGGTGAAACAAGAATTTTACCGTTCAATTTAGGTAGTGTCAACATTATTTCAGGAGAATCTAAGTCAGGTAAAACAGCTCTGATTGGAATTCTAGACTACTGTCTTGCTAGTAGTAGCTGTGACATTTCAGAAGGTAAAATTAAGGATACAGTTAACTTTTTTGCGGTAGTGGTAAGGTTCAATGATGGTGAAAGAACATTCATTGCGAGACAAAACCCAAACATCAAACAAGTTAGTGCTGTTTCCTCAGTTTGTTTAATTAGAAATATTGGTGAATCCATTCCCAAGTTCGATGAAATTGATTCGAACTTTAACATTGATAGCTTAAAAGATTTTCTTTCTCGAAAAATTGGGATCAATGAGAACATTCACATTCCCGACTCTCTTACACGGGAACCATTAAAAGCAAATTTCAAACATTCTCGATTTTATAACTACCAACCACAATACTTGGTGGCTGACCCTAATCAATTATTCTATAATCAGAATAAAGACTTCGTACCACAATCAATAAAAGACACATTACCCTATTTTCTTGGAGCTATTAATGAAGAGAGTCTAAGTATTGAATCTGAAATTACTCAGCTAAAAAAGGAGCTTAACAAGCTACTTCGCGAGAAAAGAGAGTCAGAAAAAATCAAATCAGAAGGCATTAGTCAAGCATATTCTTTAATTGAAGAAGCTAAAGAAATAGGTCTTATTCAGAATGTAGCCAGACCTGAAACTGAAAGCGAAGCATTTAGGTTTCTGAGAGAAATATCAAATTGGGAATATAAACCACTAGAAGTCAAATCTGATAACAATGTCACCAAAGAACTAATCGATCGCAGAAATGAATTAAGAATCGAATTAGATAAAGTTGAAGACAATCTCAAGGCAGCTCGTGATTTTACCAAAACTACTCTAGGCTATAACAATGAAGTCCGCCAGCAAGAAATACGGCTTTCAAGTATCCACGTTTTAGGTCTGAGTAAGGGAGATCAAAATGGCGAAATCTGTCCATTATGTTCAAGCGAAATGGAGACGCCAATACCAACTGTGCAAGAGTTGAATAATTCACTTCTCCAATTAAGAGAAGACTTAGAGACAACAAGTGTAGAAAGTCCTAGACTTCAATCTTATATCGATTCATTAAAAGGAGAAGAAGACAAGGTAAAGACAGAATTAAAAAATATTGAAAACAGTATAGCCACAATTTATCAGGAAAATGAACGAGCCAAAACACTTCGAGATCTAAATATTAGAAGGGGTAAGATTTTAGGCAGAATAAGCTTGTTTCTTGAAAGCACCCAGGTAATTGACGATTATACAGAACTTGATGTACGGATAGAAAACATTAGAGATCAAATAAAACGACTAGAAGCACAGGTAGATACAGATAGTGAAAAAGAAAGACTATTGTCAATTCTCAATAAGATCAATTTACAAATGAGTAAATGGGTTAGTCAGTTAGATGTAGAGTATCAAGATTCGCCTATTAGGTTTGATCTTAACAAATTGACCATTTATGTCGATACAGATAAAAAGCCAATTGCTTTACCACAAATTGGAAGTGGAGCTAATTGGGTTGCATATCATTTACTTATTCTATTCGCACTCCAAAAGCACTTTATACAAAATGATCGACCGTCTCCTCGATTTATAGTTTTTGACCAACCAACCCAAGTCTATTATCCCCCCGAACAAAGTGAAGAGATTGTAGAAATAGGCGAGAGTTCAGATGATATAGCGGTAAATAAGATGTTCAATTTTATGTTTGACGTTGTTGAATCTCTGACTCCAGAACTTCAAGTAATAGTTACAGATCATGCCTATCTAAGAAATGAAAGATTCGAAAATTCAGTAATCGAAGTTTGGCGGAAAGGAGAAAAACTAATTCCAGAAGAATGGGAAGACTTGTAAAAAGCCACACACATTGCCAAGCCGCTCAAGGCAAACGCTCCAACCAAAGCTTGCCAAAGAGTGCGTCTTCCTCGCGAACGGACAAAGAAAAAATAAAGCACGAAAGCACAACATTGGCTATACGTAATGCGGGCGAAAGTACTGATATGAAAGTAATTAAATTAAATAAACTAACTGCTAAACGGAAAGTGAAGTGCCTTGAAGTCCCGCACTACGCATAGCCGAGCCCGTTGCGCTTCATTAATCAGAACGCTAAAAAAAGAAAATAGAAGAAAAATGAACTTTGACAAATTAGATATTAATTTCACCCAAGATTACTATGCAAATTGGGACACAAAATATATAGCAGAATTAGAACACAAAGGCCTAAATGAACACAGAATATTAGTTGGTAGAGATTCAGAATTACTTGAAATTAGAGCTCTCAGATTAGCTGAAAAATGGGATGTTAGATGGAAAAAACTTTGTGAGAAAATCAAAAATGAAAATTTAATTAAAGATTTAGGCAAAAAAGCTGAAGAAAAAGACAAAGAAGTCAAGAGTTTTATAGAAGAAACTAGAAATATATTACTCAATACTCTTGAAATAGATGATACAATTGATTGGGAATTACTAAAGGATTATAGTGAATTTGAAGAAAAATCACCTATAAAACCAAAAATACCAACAAAACCTAGAAAGAAAAAAGTTGAATTAACAGAAAAAAAGGAGTTACCTAAGATTACTGATAAAAGATTTGAATTAAAACTATCATTTCTTGATAAGGTGATAAAATCAAGGAGTAATCGTAAAAAAGAATCTGTCAAATTAAAATTTGAATCAGTTTTAAAAGAAATTGAACAACACAATAATGAGATAGAAAATAAAAATCAAAAACTTATTCAAAAAGAAAAAGTAGCTTATGATAAAAAATTCAAAGACTGGGAAAAGCAAGTTGAGAACTTAAATAGCTCATTTAAATCTGAGTATCTGAAATTTCAAGATAAAAAAAATAAATTTTATCAAGATAGAGACAACAATAATAGACTTGTTGACGAATTCAAGAAAAGGTATTTAGAACTTGATTCGCAAGCAATTGAACAATATTGCAATTTAGTATTAAGTAATTCAATATATCCTACAAGCTTCCCTCAAGAATTTGAACTTGAATATTCCGAAAATAATAAATCTTTAATCGTTGATTATAGGTTACCATCTTTAAACCAAATACCTAGAATAAAAGAGTATAAATTCATTAAATCAAAAAAAGAAATAAAAGAAATTCCTTTATCTCAATCAGAAATTAATAAACTTTTTGACAGTACAATCTATCAAATTTGCCTTAGAACTATTCACGAACTTATTGAAGCAGATACTGTCAATGCATTAGACATGATTACATTCAATGGCTTTGTAAAATTTATTAATAAAGCGAATGGAAAAGAAGAGAACAGTTGTATTATTTCTCTACAGGTATCAAAAGAAGAATTTTTGTCAATTAATCTATCGAGAGTTGAACCAAAAGATTGTTTCAAAGGTCTAAAAGGCGTTGGAAGTAGTAAATTACACGGTTTATCAGCGGTTAAACCTATTTTAGACATGGATAGAAGTGATAGTAGAATTGCAGAATCTTATTCAGTTGTCGGCGATTTAGATGACTCTGTTAACCTTGCCATGATGGATTGGGAAGATTTTGAAAATTTAGTTAGAGAATTATTTGCAAAAGAATTTACAAACGAAGGTGCTGAAGTACATGTAACTCAAGCAAGTAGGGATGGTGGTGTTGATGCCATAGCATTTGACCCTGACCCAATCAGAGGTGGAAAAATGGTAATTCAAGCTAAAAGATATACAAATGTGGTAGGAGTTTCTGCAGTTAGAGATTTATATGGCACAGTTGTCAATGAAGGGGCTATTAAAGGAATCTTGGTAACAACAGCAGATTATGGACCTGATGCATATAAATTTGCTAAAGACAAACCTCTGACTTTACTAAATGGAAACAATCTTCTTCATATGTTAATGAAGCATGGAACAAAAGCAAAAATTGACATTAAAGAAGCTAAAAAATATTTTAAAGATAACTCTAAAACATAACGTAAGCACAACAATATTATAATTTTCTTTTCTTCTATTGAATCAATTCGTCAACAAAAATAAATATTCTAAATGCCAAAATGTACAAATTGCGATAATTATACAAAGTATAATGGAGGCTTATGTTATCCATGCTATCAAAAAAGTTTAAAAGATGAAGACGATAACGAATACGGTCTCACTGATAAGGAATATTATTATCGATATGCGATGATAAAAGGACGAATTGCAGAAACATTAATACAAGAACTTTTTTTAAGTTTAGGTTTTAATGTATTTCGATATGGTATGGAAAATACCATTCCTGGAATAATGGAATTACTAAAAGGTGTTCGCTCTGATGTTGCAAAAGATATACGAAGAATGCCTGACTTTGTTATTCAAGATCCAAAAACTAAAAGCGTGCACTTTGTAGAAGTTAAATTTAGATCAAATGGATGCTTTTCTCTAAAAGATTTACCGAAAAATTACCCTTATCAAAATGCATTAATTGTTTTGGTATCTAAAAAACATATTAAATGTATTTCTGTAGAAGAGCTTAATAATGATTATACAATAACTCCAAAGTCTAATAATTACCTTGCTTCAAGAAAAGAATTCAACTTAGATAAAAAAGTAATTATTGACTTTTGCGACTTCGCTGTTCAGTTTTTTCAAAATGTTTAACTATTTTTAAATCTCAATTTAAATAAAAAAATATGCTATATGGAATATCATCCATTATTATGGAAATGGCAACACTAGGAATGTTTAAAAGCGTCAAATCGATAGATTTTAACTCTTTAAGTAAAGATCATATTGGAGAAGTAGAAGTTAATTTTCAAGATGAAATTATTCAAGAATCTGTGTTTACAAATGACGATGCAAATTCAATTTCTGAAAGAATAATTAAAAAATCTTCATTGGACTAAAAATAATTATTTCTTTTAAAAGATGGTAAAGGCGCATCAAGTATTAGATACATCATTAGATTAATTTTATAGACCACAAGTATTTACCAATGAAACTACACGTATAGAATTTTTGTTTTATCATTTCAATCAACAATACCATTATTGAAATAATAGAAAAAGAAGAAAAAAAGTAGAGTAGTGGCTTCTGTAATTTTGAGAGACTAGAAGGAATTTATTTACAAATGTTTTGCTCACTTTTATAAAAGTGAATTTAAGGGTGGTACTTGTTTAAATTTGGGTTTAGAGGGTAGATCCTGGACAAACAAAATAAGCCCAGTTAATAAATTATAAAATTCCATTATCAGCAAACGAAAAATAACTACTATCTGTTAAAATGATATGGTCTAAAACCTTTATATCGAATACCTCTAAGCAATTTTTAATTTTAGTTGTTATTTTTTTATCCGCTTCACTTTCTTTTAATTTACCACTTGGGTGATTATGTGCTAATATTACTGCACAAGCTAAACTTTCTATAGCGTATTTAGTTAGTAATCTTACATCTACCATAGTAGCAGTCATAGTTCCAGTACTAATGTGTGCATAATTTTTTACTTTATTACTATTATTTAGTAATAGAACATAAAAACTTTCTTGAAAGTCTATATTCCAATCAATAGAGCGTAAAAAATTTTCAGCATCCTGAGAACTTTTAATTTGTAGATTTTCTCCTTTTTTTTTAATTGTTTTTCCATAAGTTAATTTAATTTCTTTAAAGTACATGTCATTAATTTTTTGAGTGAAACATTTGTACCCGTAACAATCAGGCACACCATTTTTTTCTTTTTTTTCAAAAAGACATGCACTCAAAATGATTTCAACCGAAAATAAGCCATTTTAAAACGTGTAAATCTACTTTTTCATCATTTTGTGTAGGTATACCAAAATGATAGAAAAAGTCTTTAAGGCGTTTTAAAATTGCGTTCTGAGGTGAAATCTTACTTTTGCTAGTGCTTTTTAAAAAATAAAAATTTAGAATACTAATACAACATGTACTAATTGAATCAATTATTAAATTAAAGAAGATAAAATAATGCAGTAGTCCCTATATAACATATACTGCCAAGTTCCGATATCCGAACTTTTTTTTCGTTAATTAATTGAAAATCAGATAGAAACCTTTATATGTTAAAGAACTGTTAAAGTAAATCATAACACACTGAATTACAGCTAATTAAAAAATATACTTTTTTTAATCAAATTTCTATTATATATTTACTTAAAATTCAAATAAATATTTGATTGCGTTCTTTTAAATACTGCTTTTTTTTTCTTGGTATTTGTACTATAATATATATTATGTTAAATAGGATATTTTGGAATGCTAAGAAACAC
>CAZMDC010000058.1:0-6293 GCA_964565055.1 uncultured Polaribacter sp.
CTTTTTACACTTTTTTCAAATGATTGACACTCGCCTGCCAGATGCTATGACAAATGAGATGTTTACTAGCATAAAAGCATTTCCATAAATCTTAATACATAGTATTTTAACTGTATTTCAAATATTTTCAGTTGTTTTATGTAATTTACTTTTTGCATAGCTTAAACTTCTCGATACAATTTTACTGACGCATTCCGATATGCGCAATAGGACATTAAAACCACTCGAAGTGACAATTAAAACTTGTTATGGATTCGGTTTTCTTCTAATACTTTTTGAATTTCTTCATAATCGTAATAGATTACACCTCCAACTTTAGAGTAGGGGAGTGTGCCATTAATTCTTAAGTTTTGTAATGTTCCTGGAGAAATGCTTAATAAATCTCTGACCTCTGGAGATTTTAACCATTTTTTAGGTGCAAAACCTGATTGATGGTTAATCATTGCTTTGATGTTTTCTAATAATTCGTGTTTGAATTCTTGTAAATCTTCTGTAGTAATAATAGTTGCTGCCATTTTCTAACAATTTTTGTAAAGAAGCTGTTGAATGCCCCCACATTCAAACAGCTTCTTTGGGTTAATTTAGTTCACGAGTTTTCTGTTACTATACATATGTGTTCGTGAACCTACGATTTGACTTTCGTTTGGCAAATATGATATGATTTATTGAAGTTTATACACAAGTAAAACCCAACTTGGGTGATTTTATGTACTCATTTTTAATAGGTTATATTCCTTTTGATTGTTGTTGTGATTATTTATAAGAGCAACAAAAAAGTGCAAATTATATGAAAAATAATTTGCACTTAGAAACACCCAACTTGGGTGTTTATTCATCTGAATCTAACATCTTATTTTCTAGAGAATTTTTTAGTTTATCTATGAATTTAGTCTGATTCATTTTACGTGAACGTATTTCTAAAAATGTTCTGTAATAATCACCAAGGTCAATGTTAAACATTTGTTCGCAAGCTGATGCCATTTCTTTAATATCTGCTGTTCCGCTATTTACAGCACCAGAACTATGAAGCGCGTAAATTAATTCTATTAAATCGGTTTTATTGCCTGTCCAAAAAAGTTTTGACTGTTTTTTAAACGCATTGATATTAGTTTCCATACTATTATTGTTTTCAAGTTTATCTATTTCTCTTTTTAGATAGATAATTAACATATCGTAAGCCATAATAGTAGCCACTGTTGTATCGTGACTTGTAGAAAATTTATCGTCTATAAAAAACGATAATGAATCAGGAAATAGCCTTATATCTGCTTTACCTCTGATAAAATATTCTTCGTCTAAAAAAATAGCACCTCTTCTAAAATAATGATAAAATTCTAGGTTATCATTAAAATAGTTTTGAAGCCTATCTATGTGATTGTTGAAGTATTTTACTTGAGATTTATTACTACTTCTAGGTCTTTTACTTTCTATACTGAATAATTTGACATAATATATTAATTTACTAAAAACATAAGGCTTAACGTTTTTAAAAAAAAGTATTTCTTCATTTTTTGGAATTAATTTTTTCCTTAAAAAAAGTATTTTTATTTGTTTTAATGCTCTTTTTGTTACTCTAATACTTTCTTCTGCTTTTTCTAATACGCCTTCTGTTTCTTTCTCTAAAAAATCTAAATTATAGTCTAATTCTTTAACAATTTTTTCAATCTTTTTCAATTTTTTTCATCTGTAAAAAATCATACCAATATCTAAATTAATATGACTTTAGTTATAACTTTATTTATTTCACATATTTATATTTCATTAATATTTATCTTATTTAGTTATTTTTAATTCACTCTCCATTTCATTTTCTGTAATCTAACAGCATTTAAAATAGCCAACAAAGCAACACCTACGTCAGCAAAAACTGCTTCCCACATTGTAGCTAAACCACCTGCTCCTAAAATTAGGACAATCACTTTTACGCCAAATGCTAATCCGATATTTTGCCATACAATTTTTCTTGTAGAACGACCAATTTGAATCGCTTTTACCACTTTTGAAGGTTGATCTGTCTGGATAATTACATCTGCTGTTTCAATGGCAACATCACTACCTAAACCTCCCATTGCAATACCAACATCACTTGCTGCTAAAACAGGTGCATCATTAATTCCATCACCAATAAAAGCAATCTTATTTTCTGAATTTTGTTTTAACTTTTCTACTTCATTTAATTTATCTTCGGGTAATAAACCGCCTTTGGCTTCTACAATATTTAATTCTAATGCTACTTTTTGGGTAATAGAATCTTTATCTCCAGAAAGCATCATTATTTTTTTAATACCTACTTTATGTAGCGCTGTAATTGTTTCTTTGGCATCCTCTTTTAATTCATCTGCAATAACCACGTAGCCTGCAAAAGCGTTATCAATAGCCACTAAAACTATAGATTCTACGATAGTGTCAATTTCTTTGGAAACTTCGATATTATTTGCTGTCATTAATGCTTTATTACCAACTAAAACAATTTTATTATTAACAGTTCCTTTTAATCCTTTACCTGCAATTTCTGATACTTCTGAAGCCTCAAAATCTTTACCATCTGCTTTATATTCTAAAATAGCTTTTGCAATAGGATGTGTAGATTGTTCCTCCAAAGCCATTAAATACTTCATAAATTCGGTTTCATTCCAACCAATAGTTTTTATTTCTTTGATTTTAAATACACCTTTGGTAACTGTCCCTGTTTTATCCATTACCAATGTATTTATCTTGGTCATAGTGTCTAAAAATGAAGCACCTTTAAATAAAATACCATTCTTTGAAGCTGCACCTAAACCACCAAAATATCCTAATGGAATTGAAATCACTAACGCGCAAGGACAAGAAATTACCAAGAATATTAAAGCTCTGTATAACCAATCTCTAAAGACGTAATCATCTACAAAAAAGTAAGGTAAAAAAGTAACACCAATAGCTAAAAACACTACAATTGGTGTATATATGCGAGCGAACTGTCTGATAAACAATTCTGTTTTAGATTTACGTGCTGTTGCATTTTGAACCAAGTCTAATATTCTGGCAATAGAACTATCTTCAAACTTATTAGTTACCTCAACTTCAATAACGCTTTCTAAATTAATACTACCTGCATATACTTTTTCATTACTAACGATTGTATCTGGTTTACTTTCACCTGTTAAAGCTGCCGTATTTAATGATGCTTTTGAGGATAACAACTTACCATCTAATGGGATTTTTTCACCTACTCTAATTTGAATTTTTTCACCAATATTTACATTTTCTGGCGACACACTATTATAATCACCATTACGAAAAACACTAGCTTCTTTAGGTCTAACATCTAATAATGCTTTTATATTTCCTTTTGCACGATTTACAGCAGCACTTTGAAATAATTCTCCTACTGCATAGAACAACATAACAGCAACACCCTCTGGATATTCACCAATAACAAATGCCCCAATTGTAGCAATTGACATTAAAAAGAACTCTGTAAAAACATCACCTTTTTTAATACTATACCAACCCTCTTTTACGACTGGAAATCCTACAGGTAGATATGCAATACCATACCAAGCAATACGAATCCAATCCTTAAAGAATGAAACATCAAAATAATCTAAACCTATACCAATGATAAGCATTGTAAAACTTATGATTGCAGGTACGTAGGTTTTGAATGCACTTCCATTACCGTGATTATGACCATCATTATGCGTGTGTTGTGCTTCTGCATCTGGTTTTAAATCTCTTAAGTTAACTTTCTTTTTTTTCATTTAGTTTTGTTTTAGCAACAACTTTTGTTTTGTTGAATTGGTGGACAAGGAACTGTACCATAAGAGCAATACACACAACAATCTCCTTTTTTTGGCTTCAAAACCGTTTTACAATTCTCACATTTGTAGAAGAATTGGCAAGCATTTGTTGGCATATCTTCTTCTTTTTTATGTCCGCAGTTTGGACAGGTAATTTCTGATTTTAATATCATTTTCATTAGTTTTATTTTTTATCAGTTATTTTATAACCTGTAGTTTTAATTGCTTTCTCAATTTCTAATTCATTAGTTTTAGTTTCGTCAAATTCAATGATTGCGTTACCATTTTCGTAAGATGTTTTTGAGTTTACAATTCCGTTAAGTTTATTTACTTCGTGGTTTACGTGAGTTTCACAACTGGCACAGGTCATTCCGCTTATTTTATACTCTATTATTTTTATATTTGTTTTATCAACTACGATGATTTGTTTTTCGCTGTTTGGATAAAATATACTTGAGTAGTATGGAAATGCCAACATCACTATTGCGAATATGGTTACAATACCTAAAAAGGTTTTTGACTGTATAAATTTTGGTTTTTCATCTGTTTCACATTCACAGTCGATTTCTTTTTCTGGTTTTAATTTTTGATACCAAGCAAACAGAAGAACTACTATTGTTAGTCCAATTAAGTAAGGTCTAAATGGTTCTATCCAAGAAAAAGTTGAAGCTACACCGCTTGTTCCTGCTATTAAAGCCAAAACAGGTGTTATACAACATAATGAAGCTGTAATTGCTGTAAGCAAACTTGTTATCGCTAATTTACTTTTCATAATTACTTAATTCTTTGATTACAAAAATGCAATTAAAAAGCGTGCAATGGAAGTGCATTTATTATCCACTACACTTATCACATATTCCTTTTATAACCAAGTTAACATTTTCTGAAACAAAGCCATCAGGCACTTTAATCTGTGGTATTTTATGATCGGTTAAACAAGTTGTTTCATTACAATTATTACAATGAAAATGTAAGTGCAAATCGTTTTTTATATCACAATTGCAACCTTGTTCACATAATGCATATTTGGTAATTCCTGTTCCATCGTCTATTTGATGTACTATTGCTTTTTCTTCAAATGTTTTTACTGTTCTGTACAATGTGGTTCTATCTGCTTTTTCAAAAGCATTTTCTATATCGCTTAATGTTACAGCCACTTCTTTTTTTGCAAGAAACTTATAAATAAGTAAACGCATCGCTGTAACTCTAATTTTTTTAGATTCTAAAAGTTGTTCTATTGTTTTCATAATTTAATGTTCGTGTTCTGTTTCTCCTTTATTCATTTCAGCAATTAAATAATAGGCATTATTATATGCGATTTTAGAGTTTTTTTCTATCTCATTAATAAATTTAACTTCAATCCAATTTTCATCCATTACACCTAAAAGCACTTCAATAGGGGTAAAACTCCAATCGTTATTTTCTTTTTTTACAGAAAAAACAAAAAATCTATCTCCATCTTTTATAATGGCACTTTCTGGTAATGCTTTTGTTATAGTATTATCAACTTGAATTTTCCCTTTTATGTACATTCCTGGAATTAAATTTCCTTTTTTGTTTTCAATTTCTGCGTGAACGTGAAGTGCTTTCGGATTATCTTCAAACGTTTTACTTACCGAATAAATTTCTGCTGATAGTTCTTCGTCTGAATTAGATTGTAAGTTGAATATCACTTTTTGCCCTTTTTTAACCTTGTAAACATCTTTTTCAAATACCATTAAATCTGCGTGAACGTGATGTGTATTTACGATTTCAAAAAGCTCTGTTTGTGGCTCTACATACTGCCCAGTTTTAACTTCAACTTTTTGCACAAAACCTTCTATTGGGCTTCTTAACGATATGTTTTGAGTAATTGTTCCATTACGAACTGATGACGTATTTACATTTAATAATTTCAATTGAGCTTCCAATCCGTTTACCATCGCTTTAGAAGCATCATATTCTGCTTCTGCTTTTTGAAAATTTGCACCAGAACCAACGCCTGCATCATATAATTTTTTTTGACGTTCGTAGTTTTTCTTTAAAAAAATACTGTTGCTAAAAGCATTCAAATAATCAGTTTGCATTTTTATAATATTTGGATGAGATAAATATGCTACTACTTGACCTTTTTTAACTTTATCGCCTTCAATTACATTTATGGATACTACGTTTGCACCAATTACAGGGGTAATTGTTGCTTCGTTTTGAGGTGGCACTTCTAATGTGCCATTTGCTTCAACATAACCACTCATATTACGTAATGCAATGGTGTCTATTTTCATCTGTAAAGCTTCAAACTGTTTTTGTGTAAGTATAACTTCTTTGGACTCTTTATGATTACTCTCTAATTCTTTATTATTTGAATTTGTGCTATTTGCTATTTTCTTATCACTATTAACACAAGCTGTTAACATAATGCCCAGTAAAACAATTGTTAGAATATTATATGATGTTTTTTTCATTTTATTATTGATTAAAATATTGTAGTTGAAATGTACTTTCTAAATAATTTATTAATGCTTCTTGAGC
>CAZMDC010000058.1:6303-7921 GCA_964565055.1 uncultured Polaribacter sp.
TGTAATGGTTTGCTTACCAACATTTGGAATTTGTTCTAATTCAGATTGAATTGCCTCTTTTATTAATTGTGTAAAAGCTGTATAATCTATTTCACCTTCTTTGTAAGCAAATAAAGCGCCTACTTTTTGTTCTTTTACAAGTGGTAAAACTTTATTTTTATAAAAAACCCAAGACGTTTTCCATTTTTGATAATTCTCTTTAGATTGTGTAAACTTTGATTGTACTTCTTGTTTTTTGAATAGAATATTAGTTTCTGCAATTTCAGTATTTATTTTTGCAGTTTTAACTTTTGCTCTACTTGTTCCGGATAAAAAAGGAATTGAAATTCCTGCTTGATAGGTGTAAAAACCTGAATTACCATTTAAGTTTTGAAAACCACCCTGAAGATTTAACTTCGGTAAATTATCTGCTTTAGCAGTCTTATATTTTGCTTCTGCTTCTGTTACTTTTAATTTTGCTATTTCAAATAATGGATGTTTCTCTGGATTAAAAGATGCAACATTAATTTTATTAGTGATTTCAAAATCATTAGTAACTGTATAGAATGTATCAGAAACCAGCCATAGATTTAATTGTTGCAATGCAATATCATATTCACTTTTTGACTGCATAAATTTATTTTGAACTTGTAAGGCTTGATTTTTAGCTGCTGAATATTCTAACCTTGAAATTGCTTCTACTTTATAATTTAAAGCTACAGCTTTTTCAAAGTTGGTATAAATGGAATCTAATTCTTTGTATAAATTGTATTTCCTTTTACTCTGAAAAACATTTGCCCACGCCTTTTTTACTTCTAACTCTAAATCTAATTCTGAAAGTTGAAACGCTTTTTGAGCTAATTGAATGTGTTGCTCTTGCAATCGCTTTTTTGCAGAAATACCAAAAACATTAATGTTACTTTGACCAATTCCTACAGTCGTGTAAATACCATTACCATTATTGATTTCTTCGCCACCTGTGAAAATTTGAGTTGTACCAAAATCATAAACTGTACTTTTTAACTGCTCTTGTTTGTTGATTTCTAATTGCTTTTGTTTTAACAAGGGATAATTTTCTTTTGATAAATTGACTGCTTCATTCATTGAAATAACGGGCAACGTAACATAAACTTCTTGTGCGTTACCTGTTATTGGTAAGAAAAACACAAATGCGACCATAGCAATAACTGTAATTACTTTTTTATTTGCTCTCAAGTTGAATGATTTGTTTTCTACCCAATGATATAATATCGGTAAAACGAATAATGTTAATAATGTAGAAGTAAGTAAACCACCAATTACAACCGTTGCTAAAGGTCTTTGTACTTCTGCACCAGCTGAAGCTGAAATTGCCATAGGTAAAAAGCCTAAAACATCTGTAAAAGCAGTTAACATAATAGGTCTAATTCTTCGTTTTGTACCTTCTATAATTCTATCTTTTAAATTAGTTACACCTTCTTCTTTTAGTTCATTTAAACCGCTAATCATTACTAATCCGTTTAAAACTGCAACACCAAATAAAACGATAAAGCCAACACCTGCAGAAATACTAAAAGGCATATCTCTTAACCATAATGCAAATACACAGCCAAAATTTGCCATAGGAATTGCGATATAAATCAATAAGGTTTGTGGTAAC
>CAZMDC010000059.1:0-7821 GCA_964565055.1 uncultured Polaribacter sp.
TATTTACATTTACAACGTTATTAATTGCAATTCCATCTGCAGTAAAAGCGTTCAACTACGTAACTACATTATGGAAAGGTAATTTACAATTAAACCCAGCAATGTTATTTTCAATTGGTTTGGTTTCAACATTCGTAACAGGAGGTTTAACAGGATTAGTTTTAGGAGATTCAGCATTAGATATTGCAATTCATGATACATATTTTGTTGTGGCTCACTTCCACTTAGTAATGGGTGTATCTGCAATATTTGGTATGTATGCTGGTATTTATCATTGGTTCCCTAAAATGTATGGAAGAATGATGAACAAAACTTTAGGGTATTGGCATTTTTGGATAACTATTGTATGTGCTTATGGAGTATTTTGGCCAATGCACTTTATAGGTCTTGCAGGTTTACCAAGAAGATATTATTCTAATACTTCTTTCCCAATGTTTGATGATTTAGCAGATATTAACGTTGTAATTACCATATTTGCTTTAGTTGGTGGTGCAGCTCAAATAATATTTTTAGCAAACTATTTCATCTCTATTTATAGAGGAGATAAAGCAACACAAAACCCATGGAAATCGAATACGTTAGAATGGACAACTCCAGTAGAACACATTCATGGAAACTGGCCAGGTAAACTTCCAGAAGTACACAGATGGGCATACGATTATAGTAAACGTGTAGATCCTAATGATGATGATAGTGATTATTTACATGGTCAAGATTATGTGTTACAAACTACACCTCTTCTAGAAGGCGAAGAGCCATCTTAATCAAAATAAAATTATAAAAAAACCTTTCCAATTTGGAAAGGTTTTTTGCTGTTATAATAATTAATTTTGATAATTGTTTTTTTTTATTTTTAACAAGTAATTTAAAATCAACTTATTATGAGAAAATATATTTATTTATTTTTTATCTCGCTAATCTTTTTTTCTTGTGAAAAAGAAAACACTAATCTTGAAACTTTTAATTTTGATAGCTTAACGAAAAGTAAAATAGCAGTCGAGAAAAATGGAAAACTTGAACTTAATGTAAAAAAAGAAAATCTGTTAAATGCTTACAAAGATTTTAATGAAACTTATGGAAACGATGTTAAAGTTAAATCTTTTAAATTAATTGAGGTTGATTCTAAACCTTATTTACGTTTTTTCAATGAAGACGAAACAGTTTCCACCATAGCCATTAATAAAACCGAAAACGGATATTATGTAACTGGCACAACAGTTTGTAAATCAAAAAAATGTGCATCTGGAGGAGGGTGTATTCCTAATGGAGAATATTGTACTAAATGCAGACCTGAAGGTACACCTCCTGGAGCACCTGATGGAGACTGTGAAAGAACAACTTCAAGTGACCCTGTTATAGAGCAATAATTATATCTAATAAAAAAGCAATAAAACCTTCTCAATCCGAGAAGGTTTTTTCATTTAAAAATAATTTATATTTGTACTTATGAACGAGCATCTAAATCCAGAAAATACCAACTTTACTAAAGAAGAATTAGATGTAGAAAAAAAATTACGTCCACTTTCTTTTGATGATTTTACAGGTCAAGATCAAGCTTTAGAAAATTTAAAAATTTTTGTAGAAGCTGCCAATAGAAGAGATGAAGCTTTAGATCATGCTTTATTTCATGGACCTCCAGGTTTAGGTAAAACAACTTTAGCTCATATTTTAGCTAATGAATTGCAAGTTGGCATTAAAGTTACTTCAGGACCTGTTTTAGACAAGCCAGGAGATTTAGCAGGCTTACTTACAAATTTAGATGAAAGAGATGTTTTGTTTATAGATGAAATCCATAGGTTAAGCCCAATTGTAGAAGAGTATTTATACTCAGCAATGGAAGATTATAAGATTGATATTATGATTGAATCTGGTCCAAATGCTAGAACCGTTCAAATCAATTTAGAACCATTTACACTAATTGGTGCTACAACTCGTTCTGGTTTATTAACAGCACCTATGAGAGCTCGTTTTGGAATTAGTAGTAGATTACACTATTATTCAACTGAACTTTTAACAACAATTATACAAAGAAGTTCTAGTATTTTAAAAGTACCTATTTCTATGGAGGCTGCTGTAGAAATAGCAGGTAGAAGTAGAGGAACTCCAAGAATTGCAAATGCATTATTGAGAAGAGTTCGAGATTTTGCACAAATAAAAGGAGATGGAACAATTTCTATAGCAATTGCAAAATATGCTTTAAAAGCTCTTAATGTAGATGCACATGGTTTAGATGAAATGGATAATAAAATTTTAGCAACTATTATAGATAAGTTTAAAGGAGGGCCAGTTGGCCTTAGTACTATTGCAACAGCTGTATCAGAAAATACAGAAACTATAGAAGAAGTTTACGAACCTTTTTTAATTCAACAGGGTTTTATTATGAGAACTCCAAGAGGTAGAGAGGTAACAGCTCTAGCTTACGAACATTTAGGAAGAACAAAAGATAGAAGTCAAGGAGAATTATTTTAAATCTTTCTGATTTAAATATCAAAAACTATTTAGTTCAAAATGAATATAAAAAAAATAATACCTATTTTAGAATGGCTTCCCAACTACAATACTTCTTTATTTAAAGGAGATTTAGTAGCAGGCATTACTGTTGGTATTATTTTAATTCCACAAGGTATTGCATATGCCCTTATTGCTGGTTTACCTCCAATTTATGGTTTGTATTGTGCATTAGTGCCCCAAGTGATGTATGCCATTTTTGGATCATCAAGACAAGTAGCCATTGGTCCAGTAGCAATGGATTCTTTAATTGTTGCAACAGGTGTTTCTACATTGGCATTAGCAGGTTCAGAAAGTTACATTTCAATTGCCATTTTATTAGCATTAATGGTAGGTACAATTCAGTTTATACTAGGTATTTTTAGTTTAGGATTTATAGTAAATTTTCTTTCAAAACCAGTCATAACTGGTTTTACATCTGCAGTTGCATTAATTATTGGATTAAATCAATTTAAAAATTTATTAGGAGTAGATTTTTTACAAAGTGATCAAATTCAATTATTACTTATCGATTTTTGGAGTCAACTCTCAAACTTTAATACACAAACTACAATAATTGGAGTAATTTCTATCTTGTTGATTATCATTTTAAGGAAGATTAATAAAAAAATTCCGAATGCATTAATTGTAGTAACCTTAGGTATTTTAACGGTTAAATTTTTTGCTGAAAGTTTTGCTGATGTTGCTATTGTTAAAGATATTCCTTCTGGGTTACCTGTTTTTGGAATACCTGAATTTGATTTAGATCAAATAAAAGAATTAATGCCTATTGCTTTAACTCTTGTAATGGTTGGCTTTCTAGAAACTATTTCTATTGGTAAATCTTTAGAAGCCAAACAAGATGAATACAGAATAAGACCTAATCAAGAATTAATAGCTTTAGGATTAAGTAATATTGCAGGCTCTTTCTTTAAAGCTTATCCATCAACATCTAGTTTTTCAAGATCTGCAATAAACCAAGAAAGTGGTGCAAAAACTGGTATGGCTGCTCTTATTTCTGTACTAATGGTAGTAATTACGCTTTTATTTCTAACACCATTATTTTATCATTTACCAAAAACAGTTTTAGCTGCAATAATTATAGTAGCAGTTTTTGGTTTAATTAATTTTAAGGAAGCAATTTTTCTCTGGAAAGCAAATAATTTAGACTTTTGGTTAATGATGTCTACTTTTTTAGCCACACTACTTTTAGGTATCGAATATGGTATTTTAGTAGGAGTGGGATTGTCCTTAATAATCCTTATTTATAGAACATCAAAACCTTATGTAACTGAGTTAGGAAAAGTGCCTGACTCTAATTTCTATAGAAATAAAAACCGTTTTGAAGAAGTAATTATAGAAGATGATATTTTAGTTTTTAGATTCGACGCACAATTATTTTATGCTAACGCAAATTACTTTAGAGATCATTTAGATATCATGGCTACTGAAAAAGGTAAAGCATTAAAACTAATAGTTTTAGATGCAGAAAGCATCAATAGAGTTGATAGCACAGGTGTAGAAATGTTAAAAGAACGTATTAAATTTTATCAAAAAAAGAACGTTACTTTTTATTTTGCAGGTGTAAAAGGACCTGTTAGAGACGATTTATTTAAAAGCGGTATTTTGCAAATTATCGATATCAATCATTTTTTTATGAGAGCTAATCAAGCTGTAAAGTTCTACAAAACTGGCGATCGTAAACATCAAGAAAAATTTGCAAAATACATACATCAATCATACGAATAATAAGAAAAGAATAAAGATCATGAAGATAGAACAAATTTATACAGGTTGTTTAGCTCAGGGAGCTTATTACATAGAAAGTAAAGGAGAAGTCGCAATTATAGATCCTCTAAGAGAAGTACAAAATTATATTGATAAAGCATCTGAAAATAATGCTACAATTAAGTATATATTCGAAACACATTTTCATGCAGACTTTGTAAGTGGTCATGTAACTTTGGCAGAAAAAACAGGTGCTAAAATTGTATATGGACCCTCAGCAAAAACAAATTTTGATTCATTAATAGCAGAAGATAACCAAGTATTTCAATTGGGTGATATTACTATTACAGCTTTGCATACTCCTGGTCATACTATGGAAAGTACAAGTTATTTACTAAAAGATAAAAACGGAAAAGACCATGCAATTTTTAGTGGAGATACGCTTTTCTTAGGTGATGTTGGTAGACCAGATTTAGCTCAAAAAGGAGATATTACTGAAGCAGATTTAGCAGGTTTTTTGTATGATAGTTTACGAACAAAAATTATGCCTTTAGCAGATGATGTAATTGTATATCCTGCACATGGAGCTGGTTCTGCTTGTGGTAAAAATTTGAGTAAAGAAACTGTGGGTACAATTGGTAACCAAAAAGAGACCAATTATGCTTTAAGAGCAGATATGACCAAAGATGAGTTTATAAAAGAAGTAACAGATGGTTTATTGCCTCCACCAGCTTATTTTCCTTTAAATGTGCAACTAAATAAAGAAGGTTATAAAGATATAGATGATGTTATTAAAACATCTGCAAAACCTTTATCAGTTAAAGAATTTGAGTTTATTGCAAACGAAACAGGAGCAATAATTTTAGACGTTCGTCATCAATCAGAATTTATAAAAGGATTTATTCCTCAGTCTATATTTATTGGTATAGATGGTGGTTTTGCACCTTGGGTTGGTGCTTTAATTAAAGATATCAATCAGCCAATTTTGTTAGTTTCTCCAGAAGGAAGAGAAAAAGAAGTAATCACTCGTTTATCTAGAGTTGGTTTTGATAACGTTTTGGGCTATTTAGAAGGTAGTTTTAAAGCATGGAAATCAGCAAGCAAACAAATAGATACATTAGAATCTATTTCTGCTGAAACTTTATCTAGTAAGATAGAAAATAATGAACCAGTTTTTGATGTTAGAAAACCTGGTGAATATGCAAGCGAACATATTAAAGTAGCAGAAAGTACACCTTTAGATTTTATAAATAAACACATAGCTGAATTTCCTAAAAAGGATGATTTTTATGTACATTGTGCTGGAGGTTATAGATCTGTAATAGCTGCTTCAATTTTAAAAGCAAGAGGTTTTCATAATGTAATTGATGTTTCTGGGGGTTATGCAGCCATTAAAAATACAGATATAGAAAGAACAGTTGTTGTTTGTCCATCAACATTAAAATAATGAGAATATTTTCAAGCTTTTTATTGATTTGTTTCTTATTCGTCAATTGCACGAAAGAAACAAAAGTTGCTTCAATATCAACAGAAGAATTAAAAGAATTGTTGACAAATAAAAAGATCGAATTGTTGGATGTGAGAACTCCTGAAGAAACAGCATTAGGTTTTATAGAATCTGCAAAATTTGCTAATTTTTTTGATGATGATTTTACAGAACAAGCTCTTCAAAAAGTAGATAGTACAAAAACTATTTATTTGTATTGTAGAACAGGAAATAGAAGTACTAAAGCAGCAGAAGTATTACAAGAAAAAGGAATTGATGTTATAAATATCTCTGGTGGTTATAAACAATGGAATAAAGAAAATAATTAATTATAAAGTATATTTAATTCATAAAAAAAACCTCGCAAATTGCGAGGTTTTTTATTGTATGATTAATTAGGTTTTATCCTAAAGTAACTCTTTTAAATGTTGATACTTCAACATCACCATAAGTTTTTACATAATCAGCTACAGTTTTCTTTTCGTCTTTAATAAACGCTTGATCTAATAAAGCTTGTTCTGTATCTAATGTAGTGTTATCAGAAATAAAACGATCCATTTTACCTGGTAAAATTCTATCCCAAATTTTCTCTGGTTTACCTTCAGCAGATAATTCAGCTTTAGCAGCTTCTTCAGCTTTAGCTAAAACTTCTGGAGTTAATTGAGATCTAGAAATAAACTGAGGTACATTTTTTAATGTTTTACCTAATCTACCTAACTCAATATTGTCTTTTTCAATAACAGCAATTCTAGCTTCAGTTTCAGCAGCTACATACTCAGGATCAAAATCTTTATAAGATAAAGTTGTTGCTCCCATAGATGCAACTTGCATTGCTACGTCTTTTGCTAAAGTTTCAGCATTGTCTACAACAGCAGATAAACCTACCAATGCAGCAATTTTACCAATGTGAGTGTACGCACCAACATAAGCAGCTTTTATTTTTTCAAAAGCAGTAATTTCTAACTTTTCACCAATAACACCAGTTTGTTCAACTAATTTATCAGCAACAGTCATACCACCAAAATCAGCAGCTAAGAAATCTTCTTTACTGTCGTAGTTTAAAGCGATATCAGCAAACTCGCCTCCTAAAGCTACAAACTTTTCGTTTTTACCAACAAAGTCAGTTTCACAAGCTAAAACAATGGCAACACCTTCTGTTTTGTCATCGTTAATTTTTGTTACTGCAACACCTTCTGTAGATTCTCTATCAGCTCTTTTTGCAGCAATTTTCTGACCTTTTTTACGTAAAATATCAATTGCTTTATCAAAATCGTTACCTGCTTCAACTAATGCCTTTTTACAGTCCATCATTCCAGCCCCAGTAGCTTCTCTTAATTTTTTAACATCCCCAGCACTTACTTTTACTGTACTCATGTTATTTTATGTTTTAAAGATTATCGTTTTATTTATTCTTCTTCTTCAGATGATTTAGCGGCTTTTTTTGGAGCTTCTTTCTTAGGAGCCTCTTTTTTAGCAGCTTTTGCTTCTTTACCTTTTTCTTTGTCAGCTTTTCTGTCTGATAAACCTTCTGCAATTGCATCAGTTACAAAACCTAAAACCTTATCAATAGATTTAGAAGCATCATCGTTTGCAGGAATTACAAAGTCTACTAATCTAGGATCAGAGTTTGTATCTACCATTGCAAAGATTGGAATGTTTAATTTTTGAGCCTCTGCAACAGCAATGTGCTCTTTTTTAATATCGATTACAAATAATGCACCTGGTAAACGAGTCATATCAGATATAGAACCTAAATTCTTTTCTAATTTTTCTCTTTGACGATTAATTTGTAATTTTTCTCTTTTAGATAATGCATCAAAAGAACCATCTTGCTTCATTCTATCAATAGAAGCCATTTTTTTAACAGCTTTTCTAATAGTAACAAAGTTAGTTAACATACCACCTGGCCATCTTTCTGTAATGAAAGGCATGTTTACTGCTTTTGCTTTATCTGCAACAATATCTTTTGCTTGTTTTTTTGTAGCAACAAATAAAATTTTACGTCCAGAGTTAGCAATCTTTTTTAAAGCTTCTGAAGTTTCTTCTATTTTAGCTGCTGTTTTATACAAATCGATGATGTGTACACCATTTCTTTCTGTATAAATGTATGGAGCCATGTT
>CAZMDC010000060.1:0-6958 GCA_964565055.1 uncultured Polaribacter sp.
TATTTGCTAAATTAGGTGCTTAAACACGCCACTAATCATACACAAACTCGTTGTAAGTAATGCCCCAAAAACACCCAAATTGAATGAAAAATATAGTTTTGATTTCTTGTGTAAGTAAAAAATTAGACAAAAAATCGACAGCCGAAAATATTTATATAAGTCCTCTCTTCAAAAAGAATTTGACTTATGCAAAATCATTAAATCCGAATAGAATTTATATTCTATCTGCTGAACACGGACTTTTAAAATTGACAGACGAAATCGAACCTTATGACAAAACTTTGAACAATATGCGTTCAAACGAAATTAAGGAGTGGTCGAAAAAAGTCATTAATCAATTAAATTCTCTGACCGATTTAAAAAATGATGAATTTACTTTTTTAGCAGGAGAAAAATATCGCAAATATTTAATTTCAGAATTGAATAATGTGAAAATTCCAATGAAAGGTCTGAAAATCGGAAAACAATTACAATGGCTAACAAAACAGAATAATTAATGAGCAAAATTTGTAGTGAAATACACGAAATATTTAACGAATTAAAAGAATACTCTTTTCCTTTTAACGAAAAAGAAATTCCGAAAAATGGAATTTATATTTTGTTTGAAAAAGGAGAGAAATTTAATGACTTAAAGAGAATTGTCAGAATTGGAACTCACACTGGAGACAATCAACTTCAATCAAGATTAAAACAACATTTTGTAAAAGAGAATAAAGACAGAAGTATTTTTAGAAAAAATATTGGACGAGCATTATTAAATAGAGAAAATGACAGTTTTTTAAATCAATGGGAATTAGATTTGACAACCAGAGCAAATAAAGAAAAATATTCCGAACTAATAGATTTTCAAAAACAACAAAGTATTGAAAAAAGAGTGTCTGAATATATTCATAACAATTTCTCTTTTGTAGTTTTTGAGGTTTTGGAAAAAGAACAAAGATTGAGAATTGAATCAAGAATAATTTCTACAGTTTCAAACTGTGCGAATTGCAAACCGAGTGAAAATTGGTTAGGATTATCCTCTCCAAAACAGAAAATAAAAGATAGTGGATTGTGGTTAGTTAATGAATTATGGAAACAGTCATTATCGGAAAACGAATTAACTGAATTAAAACGAATAATATAAAGCACTACTTACAACAACGTGTATAATTAATGGCTAGTTCAAGCCTACTTACGAAAATCCTCGCGGATTTTCTATTCGGTTTTTATTTGCTAAATTAGGTGCTTAAAACGCCACTAATCATACACAAAACCGTTGCCCACAATAGCGGAAATCACTCAGACGCAATTAATTCAGAATTGAAAAATAGCTGAATATTACAGAGTAAAATACTGAATATATTACGCTGGAATCTCACTCAAATGCGGAATTAAAATCACAACGGATTTTTGAGCAACTTTGCGGACTTTTCACTCAAACGGAATTTATAAACGTTATGGAAATAGGAGCTAAACGCTGAAATTACTCTTGCGGAATTTAGCAAGCTTGCGGAATTGAAAAGCTTTGCGGATTTGCTTACTCAAACCCTGAATTAAAAAAACAAAAAAAATGAGTTACAAGCCGAAAAAAACTACTGTGGGCAACAATGTGTATAAAAAATTGTTTAGTTTAGTGCTTTAACACAAGCTAGTGTGTATTTGCGTTTGTCAATTTTTCCTGCGGAAAAGTTGCCGCTCACAAATACACAACTTTTCATAACACAAAAACGTTAGCTTTAATGCTGAAAAAAAGTTTGTGCAAACCTCAAAATTTCAGGCTATAAAGAATTAAAAAATGTGCGGAATTGAAACAAATGTTGCGCTGACTGAAACCGATTATAACTCTAAAAATTGCGTGCTGACTTTAAGGCGAAACAGCTAATTAAGTATTATAACCCGAAAGGCTTCTACTCTAACGAAAATTGTAACTTGAATTTAATAATTGTGAAAAAAAATAGTTGCGTTAAAAAATGTTTCAAAAACCTATTTTGCTGAATAATAACTTTGTGGAGTAATAACGTGGAAATTAAAATGTGCGGAATTGCTACTTGTGGAAAACAAATCTTGCGGACTAAAAATTATGCCGAGTAAAACGGAAGAAATCTAACAGAAAAACAAAATTTACGGAATTTAAACTTTGCGAAAAAACTGAATAAAAAAACGTAAAGCACTAAAAGCTAACACCGTATATAATTTATTGCTTGTTCTCGCCTACTTACGAAAATCTTCGCAAATTTTTTTATTTGGTTTTTATTTGCTAAATTAGTTGCTTGAAACACGCAACAAATCATATACCAACACGTTGGCAACAATATAACAGAACGAATATGAAAAGAATAAGATTTAATAAACTCAATGATTGGAAAAATGGAATTTTACTAATTCTGACAATTATTTGTATGTTTTCTGGAACATTTGAAATCTTTGGAGAAACTAAAACTGAATGGAATAAGATGTTGGGAATTCTTGGTTCAGTTGGAATGATTATTTACTTTGCAAGAATAAGTTTTGGAAAATATTATGTTGGATGGAATAAAGCTGGAATCACGATTCGAATTAAATCGTTTCTTGGAAAATCATTTAATTTCAAAGATGTGAAGTCAACTGATTTACAAAACGGAATTCTCACTGTTGTGAAAAAGAACGGAAATAAAATTGAATTGAATTTAAGCGAAATTGAAAAAGCTGATATTGACAAACTGACTGAAATAATAATAGAAAATACTGTTGCCAACAACGTTTATAATTAATGGCTAGTTCGAGCCTACTTACGAAAATCCTCGCGGATTTTCTATTCGGTTTTTATTTGCTAAATTAGTTGTTGAAACACGCCACTAATCATACACAAAACCGTTAGGCAACATAAAACAACAAATCCAAGAAAATTTGATATGAACGATTTCAATTTGCACAAAATGGGATTACTATTTTCAATAGTTATGACATTTTCAAGTTGCACAAAAGCTCAGAATAATAATAATAATAATAATGACTTATCAAGGCAAAATCTGAAAGGTAAGGTAAAAACAATAACTCAATTGTCTTATAGAGTTTTAGATCGTTTTGGTCAAATTGAAAAAGGTGAAAAACTAGGCATCAATGATTACAAGTTCATATTCAATAAAAATGGAAATGTAATTGAAGAAAATTATTATGATGAAGATGGTGAATTAACAGAAAAAGATATCTTCATAATTGATGAAAATGGAAATAAAATTAAAAGTAATTCTTATAATCCTGATGGTAGTTTATTTAAAAACTGGTTTTATGAATATGATGAGAATGGAAATCAAACGAAAACAAACGTTTATGATACTGATGGAACTTTAACAAGCAATTGGATATATAAATATGATAACAAAGGAAATCAAACAGAAAGTAGCTGGTACAATTCTAACGACAGTTTAATCGAAAAGTTATCTTATCAATATGATGAGAAAGGGAATCAAATTGAAAGTAATTCATATAATTCTGATGGCAGTTTAAAAGAAAAATTGTCAAACAAATATGATAAGGATGGAAATCAAATTGAAAAAAATCAAATAACATCTGATGGAAGTTTAAAACGTAATTATATCTACAAATACAAATATGACAACAAAGGAAATTGGATAGAACAAACAGCATATTTTAAGGAAACTGCATTAGTTATAATGGAAAGAAAATTTGAATATTATGAATAAAAATTACGTTGCCTAACAACGTGTATAGTTAATAGCTAGTTTTGTGTGTACTCGGAAAATCCTACGGATTTTCCTCTGGTTCGTGATAGTTTAGTATCTTTAAGCTAGCCAACGCTACTAACCATCACACGAACACGTTAGGCACAATTTGAAAACCGTATTCCGAATTCAGAAATTATTTGGAAAATGTACGTTTTCTATGTTCAATAGCCCATTCTACCATAACATCTATAATACTTTGAAATGTTTTCCCTGATTCGGTTAATTCATATTCAACCGTAACAGGAGTTGTATCGTGAACAGTACGTTTAACAATGCCGTTATTTTCTAAATCCTTCAATTCTTTAGATAACATTCTTGGAGAAATTTTATCAATATTTCGTTCTAATTCTTTAAAACGCATTTTACCAAACAATAAACTGCCAATAATAGGTGTTTTCCATTTTCCATTTATAACATTTAATGCATCATTAAGTGCTAATATATACTGCACCGAACATTTTTTAACTTCTTCTATTTGAGTTGCTACTTCCACTTCCATTTGTTTTATTATAACTATACTTTAGTATAGTGGTTACATAAGGTATATTACTTACTTTTGTATAGCAAATATATGTATTTTTGCTATATAATTCTATAATAAAAACAATTTATAACAGAAATAAACAAATGAAAGAAAAAATTTTAATTACAGGAGCAACAGGACATTATGGGAAATCTACTATTGATTTTTTATTAAAAAATGGTGTTTCCGAAAAAAACATTTTTGCTTTAGTAAGAGATGAAGCAAAAGCAGAAGATTTAAAAGCCAAAGGGATAACTTTAAAGATTGGAGATTATGATAATTACTTTTCTTTGGTAGAATCTTTTAAAGGAGTAGACAAATTATTATTAATTTCTGGTTCTGACATTGCAAATAGAGGAAAGCAACATAAAAATGTCGTTAATGCAGCAAAAGAAGCAGGTATAAAACATATACTATATACTAGTTTTGAACGTAAAAATGAAACAGAAACTTCACCAATAGCATTTGTTGCCAAATCTCATATTGATACCGAAAATCAAATTAAAGCAAGTGGTATGCACTACACTATTTTTAGAAACAATTTATATGTAGATATTTTACCAATGTTTTTTGGAGAACAAGTATTAGAAACTGGGATATTCTTACCAGCAGGAGCAACTAAATCTGCATTTACTTTACGCAATGATATGGCAGAAGCAACAGCAAATGTTTTAGCCAGTAAAGGACACGAAAATAAAGAATACTCAATAGCAAATTCTGAAAACATTTCTATTCAAGAAATTGCCGAAACATTAAGTAAGTTGACAGGAGAAGATATTTCCTATATAAGTCCAAGTGCTGAAGTCTATATTGACACATTAACCAAAGCAGGTGTTCCTACTGAATATATAGGAATGTTTGCTGGTTTTTCCGAAGCCATTAAACAAGGTGAATTTGAAACTTCAACGACAGATTTAGAAAATTTATTAGGCAGAAAGGCTACTTCAACAAAAGAATTTTTAACACAAGTATATTTAAAATAATTTAAAAATAACAACAATGAAAAACACAATTAAAACAGTAACGTTTGCAATAATTGCAATAGTAACATTATCATTTACAACTATGGAAACAGAAAAAAAAGACATTAAAATAAAAAATAGTAAAGTAGTTTGGAAAGGCTACAAAGTAACAGGTTCTCACGAAGGAACTATCAATATAAAATCAGGCTCTTTATCGTTTAATGATGGAAAATTAACAGGAGGAGAATGTAGTATTGATATGACAACTCTTGTGTCAACAGACTTAACTGGAGAATATAAAGGTAAATTAGAAGGTCATTTAAAATCTGATGATTTTTTTGGTGTTGAAAAATTTCCTACAGCAACTTTAATTTTTACAGATGTAAAAGTCAAAGGGAAAAATTCATACAATATTACTGGAGATTTAACTATTAAAGGAAAAACAAATCCTGTAACTTTTGAAATTTCTATTTATGGTAGCAAAGCAACAACATCATTAAAGATTGACAGAACAAAATATGGTGTAAAATACGGTTCTACAAGTTTTTTTGATGGTTTAAAAGACAAAGCCATTTATGATGAGTTTGATTTGGTTGCCGATTTAGAATTCTAAAAATAGTTTTACAGTACCTAATTAAGTGTAATCATAATTTTGAATAACAACTCTCGACTTCACTTAATTAGGTATTATACAATATTAATATGCAACGTTTACAATTTTTACAATTATTAGGGTTAACTTCTATAGATCTAGGTATGAACACATTAAGTAATTTAAAGAAAATTTCTGAAACATTTCCACTTTCACAAAGAATGCCTATTCTCTTTTTAGGACACGGAAGTCCTATGAATGGTATTGAAGATAATCAATTCACTAAAGGATTTAAAAATATTTCAAAAACACTACTAAAACCAAATGCTATCATATGTATATCAGCACATTGGTTTACAAAGGGAACAAAAGTTACGGCAATGGAAATTCCTAAAACAATTCACGATTTTGGAGGTTTTCCACAAGAATTATACGAACAACAATATCCTGCAAAAGGAAATCCAAAATTAGCAAAAGAAACAAAAAAAATATTACACCCAACACTTGTTGAGTTAGATGAAAAATGGGGATTAGATCACGGAACTTGGACAGTATTAAAACATTTATTTCCAAAAGCAGACGTTCCAGTAATTCAATTAAGTATAGACTATACCAAAGATGCAAACTATCATTTTGAATTAGCAAAACAATTAAATTCTTTAAGAGATAAAGGTATTTTGATTATTGGAAGCGGAAATATTATCCACAATTTAGGATTAGTAGATTTTAAAAACTTTGATAAGGATAATTACGGGTACGATTGGGCAATTGAAGCACAAGAAACAATTAATAATCATTTGATTAATGGAGATTATAAACCTTTAATCGATTATAAAAAACAATCAAAAGCATTTCAATTGGCCATTCCTTCACCAGACCATTATTTGCCTTTAATTTACACATTAGGATTGCAACAAAAGGGTGAAAAAATTCAACTTTTTAATGATAAATTACTTGCAGGTTCTTTAAGTATGACTTCATTAAAAATAAGTTAAAAAACTGTGCCTAACACCGTATATAATTTATTGCTAGTTCTAGCCTACTTACGAAAATCCTCTCGGATTTTCTATTCGGTTTTTATTTGCTAAATTACGTGCTAAACCACGCAACAAACCATATACAAACACGTTGTAAAACATTGACGAAAAACGATATTAAGAATATAGGAATTTTA
>CAZMDC010000061.1:0-6818 GCA_964565055.1 uncultured Polaribacter sp.
TAGAAAGCTTTTTGGCTGCTTGTTTGGACCCGAGTTCGATTCTCGGCGTCTCCACTTTATTAAACCTCAACTTATTGTTAATCAGTTTGTTGAGGTTTTTTCTAGTCAACTATTAGTCAATATTAAGTAAATTACTTTAAATTTTGTAGTATTTTGTTGCTAAAAGTTAGACTAAGAAATAGAAAAATAACCCAAAGTAGTATTTACATAATCATTAGGTAATGTTTACATCAACTAACTAGTCTATAATAACATTATTTAAAATACTATATCATACAAATATTTTAACAGCAATTTTAACAGATAAAATAAAAATTTTATATTTAACAAAAATATTAATTATGAAAAAGATTTTTTTTATATTTTTAGTTATGTCATTTTTTATGGGTTGTACAGAAGAAGATAATTGTGATTGTAAAAAATCAGATGTTAATCCTAATCAATTTGTTGAGGGATGGATGCCTTTTGAAGTACAAATTGATTTAAGTGAAGAAGTTAGAGCAAATATTGATGAAAAGTGCCGAAAGAATAAAGGTTGTTAAATTGTTTTTTTAAAAAATAAATTTATTTTTAAATCTTCATTTCGTGCATTAAAAATGTTAGTAATTGTAAGGGTTTTAATGTCTTAAAAATTTCACTAATTATAAATATTTTTAAATATTGTTTGTAAACTAAAAAACCCACATTGTTGAAAGGTGGGTAAATTGCTATGAAAAAGAAAGTAGAAATATACAAATAAAAATGTTTGATAAGTGTTTTATTTCCAATATTATGTCATTCAATCGCCATTAGGCTAACATTTTTAAAATTTGATAAACCCGACGATTAAACCTACCTCTGTTTATCAATTTTTAAAAACGATAAAATGCACAATAATAATTAGTATTTACTTTTTAATTTTATATTTTTTTAAAATTATAACAAACATATCTAATTTATAGATTCCATGTTATATAACGATAAAGAAAATTTAATACTTATTGATCCCCACTTGTTTTTTTTTAAATTTGCAAAAAAAGTTATGAAAAAAATAATATTTATTTGTTGTTTATTAGCGCTCTTAAATTGTGAGAGTAGTGACAGTGACACTTCAATCCCTGAAATAGAAACAAGAGTTGAATTATCTTTAGATATTTTTCAATATAGAAAATCTAGTTTCAGCAGTTTTCAAAGTTTAACATTACCTTTAATTTTTGAAAAAGGAAAAGAATCTTTATGGGATAACTACTCATACAAGTCACCAACTAAAGGAATATATAAAATATACATAAAAGGAAAGTGTAAATATTCTTATAATGGTTCAATGACAGCTCAAAACCCTTGTGGTCGTTTAGACGATTTTGGAATTAGTATTTCTGCAAGTGGTCTTGGTTTAGCAAGAATAGAAAACTGCAATGAATATATAGTATTTGAAGGTTCTGTTGAAAAAAATCTTAGTCTAGACGAATTACTGAAAATAGAAATAAAACTCTATTCAAGTAAATTGGGACCGAACTATGTTGCAAATATGGATATTGACATTAATGATTGTCAAGTAATAATTGAAAAACTGTAGTTATTTTAATCTTTATTTTTTGTAAACCATTCAAGTAAACAAAGACTTAATTTAAGTTTAATAACAATTTCAAATATTATAATAGTTACAATAACCTCTTTTTCAATTTTTAAAATGAATTGGATTAGAAGATTTTAAACCTGATTTAAACGCATAATAAAACGGCAATTAACTAAATATTAGTTTTTTTTTACAAATTTCTCTTTTTATAAAATATACGATTGATTGGTGTAATACTGAATGAATCTTATTTTCTTCTTAGATATTGATAACTTACACTCCAAGGCTCCCATTGGTTATTTGGGTTAGTTGGAGGTGTCGTCTGAGATTCAACTAATTCACCATCAATATAAAGCCTAACTTCTTGAATATCTCCAGTATTATTATATACCCAAAAAAGAATATTTTTATATCCAGATGAATAAGTTTCACTTTCTGACTCTGTTCTATACCTAAGTTCTTTTGTAAAAGGGATTTTAACACTAAATTCCTCAATAGTTTCTTTGTTATCGGTGTATTTAATCCTTGAAACTTCTCCTGTTCCAATAATTTCATATTTAACATTATAAAATTCGGGTGTATTATTTAAATCCTCGTCACCACTGTTACTACAGGAGAATATAATACATACAAAAAATAGCAATAAACTTAATTTTTCAAATGTTTTCATATCTTTTTTTTTAATAATTTACCTCTAATATATAAATTTTACTACAAATTGTACTTTTTTTAATCTTATATTTTTGTAACTTATTGATGCTATCAAAAGGCTGAAGCAAGTTTTTAAAACATATTAAAACATTATAAGAATTGCACCAACATTTTTGCATTTTCAAGAAAATTTTATGTGTAGATGTATAAACCATATTTATATACTCCTGTTTGGGGGTATGGGGTAGAACTCTATTTTTATTTGATTAGTGTACTTTTTCTCTTTATAACCTGTTTTCTTTACACTTCTACTATTATAGTACCTATTCCTTACTTGTTTTGCTAAATGTGTTACTATACTATTTTCAAAGGTCGGTAATTGGTCTTTGGTATTATTTAATAGAGTACTACAAAGCATAAAGTACATTTGTTTATCATACAGTTTTAAATACCTTAAAGTTGTCGTTCTTATATACTTTGGATTATTTTTTTCAAGGTTTAAATCAATGCCAGTAATAATACATTTTCTATTACTGTTTTGTAGTGTTTTTATCTCTATATTAGAATTGTTAACTATACTACACTCTTTAGTTTCTTGAAGTCGGTTAAGAATGCTACACTTTTTAATGATTTCTTTTTTTATAATATCAAATGTATTATTAGAATGTTTTTTATTAATTCTTTTTAGGTTTTCTTTATGCCTGTATCTTTCATTTGGTTTTAATGTTTGCAACCAGTAAACAGGATTTGAATATAAATTTATAAGCCTTTTATGGTTTTTAGATAGTTCTTTCTTTTTAATGGTATAATCATAATGCAAAACCTCATCTAATCGCTTTAAAAGTAGTTTATTTAAAGAATTAAGAGTGTTACTATTTATATCATTGAAAGAATTGATTTTCATACCTTTTATTTCCTCCATTTTATTGATACTTAACTCTAATCTAATAACGGGTTCTTGCATTTTATACTGTTTGCCTTTATTGTATATTTTAATACGGTAACGTTGATGTTTAACCTCTGCATAACCTCTTTTAAATTTATGCTCAAAATAAATTGCTTTATGATATAACAATCCATTTATAAATAAATTGATATTGAAATTTGAGTACATTTTCATATTACAGTTTATTCCAAACTCAATATTTTGAAAAATCATTTGTTGAGGTTCGCAATCAAATAAATTAGATAGTACTTTTTTAACTTCAAGAATATCATTGAGCGTAAAATCGTTTCCATTAAAACCTTTGTAATTTTCTTTGTTGTAATTGGGTGCTTTTATCCCTTTTATTGAATTAAACAGTTTATGAACACTACCTTGAAATATTACAATGCCAGTATCATAAACCGTTATTTTGCAAAAATGAAAAGTTGCTACTCTTTTTTTTGACAAAACTGCTGTGCTTTCTGAAAACTCTGTAATAAAATCTAAATCTTTATTATTTAATAATTTGTTTACATCTATATTGAGCAGTCTTATTTTTATATAGTCTATCATAATAAATAGTATATTTGTATTGGGTATGCGTTGCGACAATTACCCAACTTTTGAACAAAGTAAAAATGAGGACGTTGAACATCCTCATTTTTTTTGTTTTTAAAGATTAGTAATTAAAGGTTGTATATTTCTAGTAAAGTAGTTTTCATAATAATAGACGTGTAATTCTGTTGTATTATTATAAAATGCAAAGATTATAAGGTCTTTATATTTACCTCTACATCCCCAAAAAACTTCCTCTTTTGAAGTTACAAACAAACCAGTTAAAGAAGGTTTTATCCACTTTTTACCATTGTGTTCTTTGCACCAAAATTCTGGTTTAGACTTAGCAAAATTTCTACTTTCTGAAATATTAAGTTTATCAGAAATTAAAAGTTTACCTGTTGCGTTTACTAAACTATAATGTGTAGTTGTACTAAAATACTTCGTTGCCTTGAACGTGTATTTAATTGGTTTTTGAATTGCCATTGTTTTAGTTATTTAATTTAACAATAGCATTTTCTACCTCTACCCTTTTGTACAAAATTCTACCACCTATTTGGTATTTCTGTAATGTGCCCCTAACACTCATATTATGAACAGTTGAAATATCTACTGATAATAATTTTGCAACCTCTTGACGTGTTAAAAATGTTGTAGGCTCTTTGGGTGTAAAATGTTTTTTAAGGTCTTGTAATTGAAGTTTTACGCCTTCAATAATTTGGTTTTGTAATTGTTCAGGACTAATCTGAATAAATTGAATTTGACTCATAATATTTAAGTTTTAAATTATGAGCAAATAATGATTAGGTATTAATTATGTAATTACATAAAAAATTTAAAATCATTTTATATCATCTAAATTGTACCCAATACTTAATAATTTTTGTCTAATTTTTTCAAATGATTTATTAGTATTTAAAGGATTGCTTTTTTGGTCTGTATCCTTATTTAACATAGGGTTTAAATATGATTGAGTAGTAGTTGTTTTTATTCCAGTAATTGCAGATATAATCGTAGCAAGTTTATTTACACTTGTATTAAAAGGTTCTTTATTTTTTAAAAAATCTATAATTCCTAATTGATGCAGTAAAATAATTTTTTCTGTATTTTTTTCAATGCTTAAATCTATAATTTCTTCTTTTTCTAATAATTGCATTAATTTGAGTTTCTTTTCATAGAATTTCACATCCTTTCTAAATCTATGTATCTGTCTTTTGTTTTTATATTTTTCTTCTTTTAGTCTGTCTTTTAGTGACTGTTCATAGTTTATTTTACTTGGGAAATTAAAACTTTCAAATTTATCTAGTTCATTCCTTATTTCTTTTTCGGTTTCATCTTCGGAATATGACAATGCTTTAACTAATAATTTATCTAAATTATCTAATTTGAAGTTTATGAAATCTATTTCAGTTTTATCTCTATTAATTTTTCTCGCTAAAAATAAATCTAAATCTTGTTCATATCTAATTTCTTTACTTTGATAATAATCCATATTATTACATTTAAATAGTTTCTTTGTTCAAAATAGTTAGTTGAGGTTTTTTATTTTAAACTTTATGCAGTTTTAAATACTTTTAATTCTGCTTTCTGTTTACTTGCTTTCTTTTTCTTTTTACCTATCTTTTGCCATATTTTAGCCAACTGCAAACCATAATCAATTGGTTTTTTCCCTATATAGGTTAAAAACATTTTTTCTGTTTTATGTGCGGTTATATTCATTAAAATTGGTGTAGGATATAATTCACTTGCATAATGATTTGAAGCAAAAGAACGTCTACAAATATGACTTGCCACCAATTCATATTTAGGATAAACGCCACCTATATACCTTTTTTTATCTTCATCAAATTTATTGCCTTTTACCATTGTATCTATTCCAGCAAGTTTACAGATTTGTTTTAGGTATCTATTAAACATTGCCTTACTACTTTCTATATTATTTGAGAACGTTGGCGGAAACTCTCCATTTCTCTTATTTAGTATTTCTTGCACTTCAAAATGAATAGGAATTTGAACTAGTTTTTTTGTTTTTTGTTGAGTTAAAACAATAAAATCATAATCTTGAATATGTTGTATAAAATTGGTATTCATTCTTAATAAATCTGAAACCCTTTGCCCTGTAAAGCATCCAATAATTAACCAGTCTTTTGCTATTTCGTGGTTTTCATTCACAAACTTTGTATACTTAATTTGCTCAATTTCTTCAAGTGATAAAATTACTTTTGGTGCATCAATAGAAAACCCCATAAAATCTTTTAATTGAGAACTAACTTTAAAATCATTCTTTTCTGCATCTAAACAGATACTTTTAACAAACTTTAAATATCTACCTATGGTATTATCACTTAGTTTGTCAACCTTACTAAAGTAGTCTATTAACTTTATTCTAAACTTTAAATTAACATCTGTTAGTTTAGTTCTTGTTTTATGGTATTTATCAAATGCAATTAATTTATTAACTATGGTTTGATATTTTTTTTGTGTAGCAAGTGTAACCCCTATTTTTTTAGTTTTATCGTTGGTTTTATATTTAAGGTTTTTAAGAAAATATTTTCCGTATTCCGTTAAATAGTCAAGTTCTACAACTTCAAATTTATTAAAATGTAAATCTATTTTAGATTGCAACCAGTCGCCATTTATTTCAGTTCCTTTTACATTTGCATTGTTAACCTCATCTAAAATAAAATCTTTTAACTTTCTTAATTTAGATGCAATGTTTTTGTTTTCTGCTGTAGTTTGTTTGGGTTGGTTGTTATCACTCCAATTTTTAGGATTGATACTTAATGAAGTTTTACGCTTGTATAATTTATTTCTACCTAAAGATAGACGTAAATAAATTGGTGCGTTTTCTGACTTGCTTTGAAGTAGGTATTTTATTGTTGCCATTATTTTGAACTTTTGAACACTCAAATATAATCAATAAAAATATGTTAGTCAACATTTAGTCAACCGATTTAAATTTCATTCAATTTCATTAAATTTTTTAAAAGTCAATAAAACAAAGGGATATATTGATTTTATTAAGAGAAGTAAGGTTTTAAAGGGCTTGATAAAATAGTGAAAAAGAGGTGTTTTACTCTCGGCGTCTCCACAAATTAAAACCTCAATTAATACAACAAATTAATTGAGGTT
>CAZMDC010000062.1:0-6811 GCA_964565055.1 uncultured Polaribacter sp.
TAAATTGCGTAAATTTAAAATCCAAAACGTGGCTTCACATAGCCCTGCGTTGTAGAGCATTTGAACAAACCTATGAACGAAGTTGAAAAACCGACAAATGAACTGCTTGATAAGTACATTGAAAAGTTCAATAAGGACAAGAGATATTTGCCTGCTGACAGAGCAATTAGTAATTTATTTTCAGCTTTTCCGAATAATAAAAAGCTCGAAAACATTCTATTAAAAATTAGTGTTATAAATGATTTGTATAGCACAAATATTTTGGGAACATTCAAAATGGCGGAACACATCCAAAGTTTAGATATTGACCAAAAATTGGAACAAGGAAATCCTGAATTGGTTAATGAAATTGCCAAAGGACACGGAATTAGGACAAAAAAGCATAATACGGAACTGAATTTCTATTCGTTCGCTACTAAATATTGCAATTGGCATAATCAAGAAAGTTATGCTATTTACGATAGCTTCGTTGAGAAAGTTTTAATGGCGTACAAGCGAAAAGACAATTTTTCAAACTTTAAACAAGCGGACTTAAAAGTGTTCAGAAAATTTAAAAGAATAATAGATGATTTTGCAGAATATTACGGATTAACCAAGCACAATCTGAAAGAAATTGACAAGTTTCTCTGGATTTACGGAAAAGAAAAATTCCCTGCGAATTACAATAAAAACAAATAAAATGGATAGAAGAGAAACACAAATTAGACACGAAGAATTAATAGACTTGCTAAACAAATTTTCGCAATACAAAGACGAAAATGGAAAAGGAAGATGTAAAAAAATTAAAAAACAAATCGGCTCAAGGGATTTAGAAAAATTAGATGTTAATGACATAAATCTCGGAGTTGTTGCTTTAACGGACTTTTTCAATTTGAGTGGAGGTTCAATAAGTTCGATTAATTTATATAGATTATTACAAACTTACTTTTTGGACACTAAAAAAAGGGAATCGATAAACGAAATTATAAGATAAAAACGCTCTACAACACCGTATAAAATTAATTGCTTGGTACGAGCCTACTTACGAAAATCCTAGCGGATTTTCTATTCGGTTTGTATTTGCTAAATTAGGTGCTAAACCACGCAACTAATCTTATACAAAACCGTTGTACGCAAGCTGAAAAAAGAGCCAACCGCACGTTCAAGCACATTTCATTTTGTTCGTTCCTCTCAAAATAAAAAGAGCTTTCACTTCCCCACCGCCACCCGAAAATAATCAGTCAAAAAGTAAATATTTTTCCTATTAAGTTAATATATTTGCGTAAAACACAAAGAAATTGGCGAAAGTGGAAATCAACAGGATAAAAGTTGCTCTAGCTGAGACAAGAAGAAAGAATAAGTGGTTGGCTGAACAAATCGGAAAAGATGAATCTACCATTTCACAATGGTGCACTAATGCTAGACAACCATCACTTGAAAACCTTTTAAAGATTGCCAATGTACTAGATATTGACATTAGAGACTTATTATGCTCTACAAAAAGTACTAACGATTAAAATGAGTTCGAAAAAAACATATATAGATTTGTTTGCAGGATGTGGCGGACTCTCACTTGGTCTATTCAATTCTGGTCATTGGAAAGGTAAATTCGCTGTTGAAAAAAGTCCAGATGCTTTTAAAACTTTGGAATACAACCTAATTGAAAACAATTCTCATTTTGAATGGCCTAATTGGTTACCTCAATCAAACCTAGACATTAATGAAGTCATCAAAAAATATCCCGAAGAGCTAAAATCTCTACGTGGAACTATTGATATGGTTGCTGGTGGACCACCTTGCCAAGGTTTTTCTACTGCAGGACGAAGAATTGAGAATGACACTAGAAACAGACTAATAGAATCTTATATAAAATTTATTCGGTTAGTTCAACCTAAGGTTATATTTTTTGAAAACGTAAAAGGCTTTACTCAAAAATTTGACAAGAATAAAGTTAAAGGCAGAGTCTATTCAGAATACGTACAAAACGCTTTAAAAAGAGGTTCAAAAAGACTTAATGCAACTGGCTATAATGTTTATGGAAAGCTCATTGATTTTTCTGAATTTGGTGTACCACAAAAAAGAACTCGATTCATTTTAGTTGGGATTAGAAAAGATGTCTCTGAGACTATAAATCCAAAGCTTTTTTTCGAACAGATAAAAAAGAATAAAAAGGAGTTTCTTGGAAATAAGGGTATTGGCTTAACAAACAGTTTAGAAGATGCAATTTCTGACCTACTTAGAATTGAAGAGACAATTTCACCTGACACAAAATCTTTCAAAACAGGAATTTACAATAAACCTAATTCTAACTATCAAAAATTGCTAAAGGGAAATATTAAAAACAAAATTCCAGATAGTCATCGATTTGCAAAACATAATCCAAAAACTGTAGAAAAATTTCAATTTATTCTAAACTTCGCTGAAAAGAATAAAACCCTTTCACCTGAAATTAAGGAAAGATTTAATCTTAAAAAAAGAACTATAATTCCTCTATCTGGAGATTTACCAACACCAACAATAACAACATTACCAGACGATTATATTCATTATTGCGAACCAAGAATATTTACTGTCCGTGAATATGCAAGAATTCAATCTTTTAATGATTGGTACAAATTCAAAGGAAAATATACAACTGGAGGCAAAAGAAGAACTCAAGAAGTTCCAAGATATTCACAAATAGGCAATGCAATTCCACCATTATTCGGTGAGCAAGCTGGACTTGTTTTAAATTCTATTCTTTAATGGCAAAGGTAAGTTTTAGAACAAATATCCTATTAAAAAGTATCATCGGGAAAGATTTAATTACTGATGATAACATAGCAGTTTTAGAGCTAGTTAAAAACTCATTTGATGCAGGTTCAAAAAAAGCTGAAATAATTTTTAGAGATGTAATAACCGGACAATCAATTCAAGATTATAAAAAGAAAAACGAGTCTAAAATTATTCTTCGAGATACTGGTTCTGGTATGTCAGAATATGACTTAGTAAATAAGTGGCTAAATATTGCTTATTCAGAGAAAAAAGCAAAAAAAGAAGAATTCAACAGGCAATTAGCAGGAAATAAAGGTGTTGGTAGATTTTCATGCGATAGACTAGGTAAATCGTTGGTGATATATACACGGAAAAACAATGAACCCTTACTAAAACTAACCATTGACTGGACTAAGTTCGAAAGAATAGACGATATAAAAAAAAATATACAAGATGTTGATTTTGAGCTAAATGAAATTGAACTAAAACAATATGTACAAGAAACTCAACTAGAACCTTTTGAAACAGGTACAACATTATATATAAGCAACCTAAGGGAGGTATGGGATTTATCAAAAATCCAATCTCTAAAACGACAACTTGAACGTTTTATTAATCCGAACCAGAATTTTGAAGCAGAATCATTTGATGTTGAAATTCAGGCATTAGAGTTCAAGAAGGCAGAATTAAATTTACCTGAAAGAGAAAGAGTTAATGGTATTGTAAAGAACAGGATATTTAGCAAACTTAACTTCAAAGCAACATATATTAAATCAAAGGTCTCAACAGATGGGAAGATTATAACAACTACTCTAAGAGACCGAGGCAAAGAAATATTTACTCTAGTTGAAAATAATCCTTTCGATTTATTAAAGGATATTGAAACCCACATATACTACTTGAATCCTTACTCAAAGGCATATTTTACAAGACAAACTGGAATAAGGTCTGTGGATTTTGGCTCTATCTTTTTATTTATTAATGGGTTTAGAATTCCACCATATGGTGACCAAGGTAATGATTGGTTAGGTATGGAATTACGGAAAGGACAAGGATATAATCGATTTTTAGGTACTAGAGAAGTAATAGGTAGAATTGAAATAAATGGAGTTGAATTTGATGAGGACGAAGACGATTTTTTTATCATTTCCAATCGTTCAGGAGTAGATAATAACAAGCATTTTGAACAACTCACTAAAAATGATTCACCATATGGACTTTATTTCAAAACCTTTCGAAGATTAGAAAGATTCGTTGTAGAAGGTATAAAATGGGATAGCTCGACTTTAAAAGATTCTGCAATTGAGAAGAAAGTTCTAAATGATAAAAATTGGAACGAATCTAAAGAAGAATATCGTGAAGATAATCTTACAAGAAATAAACGCGTAATTTCTGTTATTGAAAAAATAATCAACATTAAGAGTGATGAAATCATTTCCTTGTCTATTAACAAAGATCTAGTTAGCGAACTAGCTGATGAACAGGCAAGAAAGGCAAAGGCTGAGATAAATTCCATTTTAGGTCAACTTACTAATAAGACTTTATCTTCTGAACAGATTTCTGAATTACTTAACGATTTAAGTATATCAGAAAAAGAAATTGAGAATTTCCCTGGTCAAGAAAATCAAATTGAAAACCTAAAAAAGGAACTGGGTAATTTAAAGCAAGAAATACAGAAGAAATTTGAAGAGACGAAAAAACTAGAAGATGATGCTAAAAAATTAGAAGAAGAGGCTAGAAAACTTCAAGAAGAATTAGAATTAGAAAAAGAAAAGAATACCTATTTAAAAACGTCTTCAAGAACTCTTACAGAGGATGCAAAAGGATTAGTACATAATATAAAAATTACTTCTAGAAAAATCAGCAGTAGTGTTGATAATCTCTATGACAAAATTATCAATGATAAATACACTAAAAATTCTCTACTCAAATCTCTAGGTGCAATTAAGTTTCAATCAGAAAAGGCTAATAAAATCAGTAAAATTATTACACGCTCTAATTTTAAAGCTGATAGAAATGCACAAATAGCTGATATCGTTCTTTACATAAAACAATACATTGATATCTATTCAGATATATATCCTAGAAATGAACTTCAATTTGAGGTAATTGAGAAAGAGTCTAGCCTAATAAGAAAATTTAGTGTCTTAGATATGTCCGTTGTTCTTGATGACTTAATTTCTAATTCAGAAAAAGCTGGTGCAACTCATATTAAAATTGAAATGTCCAATCCTAACAAGGATGAATTGAAAATATTATTCTCAGACAATGGAAAAGGTGTTTTGGATAAATTTTTAGTTGACGAAAAATCGAAAAATAAAATTTTTGAACTAGGTGTAACCACAACAAATGGTGGTTCAGGCATTGGTCTAAATTCTGTCAGAGAAGGTTTGAAATCTATGAATGGAACAATAAAATTACTTGGCAATAACATAAAGCTTAAAGGAGCCTGTTTTGAAATAATAATCAAATGATAAAAAGAAGTTGCCTGATAATAGATAATGAAGACCAATCAGAAGAAATTGAGAAATTGGTGAGAGATGCAAGATATATTGGAATTGAGCTTGAATGTTATCAATTAAATATTGGACTCACTTCATTTGTTGAAGTACTCACAGAGAATTTAATTGACAGAGATAAAGTGGCTAGTGTTTTCAAAGAGAGATTTGGAAGAAGAAATTTTAATGTTGTTGCCTTTGATTATGATTTAGATGACACTAACATAAAAGGAACAGACTTAATTAGAATATTTAATCATCATAATCTACTAAAAAAATCGCCTAAAATGGTTTATTCTGGTCTATTAGACGATGTGTTAAAAGACATCATCAAGGACTTAAGTTTAGACAAGGCTGTCACCAAAATAAAGTCTATGGTTCGTAACAAGGTCATTGACTACTTAGATAGAGACCACAGAGACGCTCAAATTCTTAAATTTCTTAACGAAGATCCTGTTTCTTCTGAGTTACTTGTTTCTAATATTTTAAACACTCATCCAGATTTAATATTTGAAAATAACTTTGTCAATGATAAATTCGTTGGCAAACGCTATTCTGAGGTAGCAGAAATGCTTGATGATGATATCACATTGGATAATGAGTTTAAAAAAGAAATAATTGAACAGGTCATATCTTATTTGACCGAAAAGATTTAGTCATTATGGATAAAAAGATATTAATCATTCATCCATATGATAAATCTACTTCATTTCTAGAGCGAATTAAGAGTCATTTACAAATACAATTTCGAGACGCAGTTCATTATTTTAGTATTAAACCAAATTTACCTTCTCATTCCCAATGTATAGAAACCATAAAAGAATTTTGTGAAAATGGATTAATACTCTTTATGGGTCACGGAAAAAGTAACTGCTTATATGGTGCAAAAGGAGATTATTACGGAACATTAGAAAACGAGCTAGTAAAAACCGAAGAACCTGATAAGTATTTCTATGAAGATAATTTTATAAACGAGCAAAATATAGCTGTTTTTAGCGGTAAAAAAATTATTTCATTGTCTTGTAACTCAAATGGACAACTAGGAAGATATTCTATTGAGAATGGTGCGAAAGTCTTTTTGGGTTTTGGTGATTTACCTACTTCAATTGAAGAGCTAGAAGAACAAGGTGAAAAAAGTAAATCAGGTGTTTCGTTGAGTAAAATTGAGCAAGCACTTAAAACGGAGATAAATGATATTATAAAAAAAAGTATAGCAATAGGAATTTTCAAGGACTACTCTTTCAAAGAATTGGTTGAATTGATTTATTTTATAACAAACCAAAAAATCTCTCATTACTTAGTCAACCAGAAGAAAATAAGTGAGCGAAAACTGATTGCCAACTACCTATATACATTCAAAAATGAAATGAAAATTTATGGGAACGGAAATGAAAAATTAGTAGAATAAGCCGACGCATAAAGTCATACACATTTGCAATTCGCTACAGCCAAGACACATCCCAAAATTGCAAAAGAGTATGTCTTTGCCAGCCCTTAATGCCAATCTGAACGGAATAAAGCCAGCGTACAACAACGTATATAAAAAATAGCGGTTTAATCGCTTAATCGAAACAAAATGA
>CAZMDC010000063.1:0-6695 GCA_964565055.1 uncultured Polaribacter sp.
TGTTGGAAATCGTCAAATTTAAAAATTTGGCGACTTTCCAAATACGCCTTAACTTCGGTTTAGGCAACTAAACAGTAATGAGCTATACACGTTGTTGTGCAACGTTATTTTCCGAATCCTTTAAAAGCTTTCTTTAATCCGTTCTCAACTTCTTTCTTTATTTCAGAGGACATTTTATTTGTCAACTTTGTTCTAAATTCCTCACAACAACAAGATATATCTATTGAATCCCTTTTTGGTGTTGCTTTTGGTTTTTCATTGTGTTTCGAACATCTTTCTCTCTCAAGATTTCTTGCGATTTTTCTTAAATCCATTTTCTTTATGTTTTCGTATAATGTTTTTATCTTGTTTGGTCAATTTCTAAATCAGGAAAATGGTCAATTTTGCTCTTAAGTAAATACTTTGGAATAAAATAACTCAAAGTTAATGTTATAAATATTGATATCATTAATTCACAGAAAAAGTGAGATTCTATTAATTTTATTTCTTTCAGTTTCTCCAACAATAAAATACTCCAAACGATTGAAATAATAAATGAAAATAAAATTGCAATTTTTGAAGTCGAAATATTAGCTCCACTAATTGGATTCAAATAATTATTTTGAGTTTTTTTATTAGCAAATACTGAATAAACACGTTTTTTCTTTTTTAATTTTAATGTGTTCTTTTCGCAGTCGTTAACAAGAGTTATAAAATTTATATTCCAGAAATAATATCCTTTACTTGACCAATACCAAAAGAGCGAAGTAATATACCCAAGTGTTATCAAAATTAACTTTTCCGTATCCATCTTTTCGTTCGAAGCAATAGTGTAATAACCAACAAATAAAGCACCGATAGCTACATAAAAATATGTCATCCATTTATTGAAATTGTCATAATGGAAATTTCTCGCATTTATCAAGTATTCATATCTCTCCTTACGAGTAAGTTTTTGATCATCGGAATCTGTAATATTCATTTAGAGCAGGATGTTGGTTTTAATGTTGCACAACGGTCTCGTGTATGAGTAGTAGCGGATTTTTACTCACAAACCTTTCGGTTTGCACTGACCTTTGTTTTATATTTATACTTTCGTTTTATCACTTAAACCGCTATTACTTATACACATTGTTGTGCCTAGTATTTTTTCCATTCTCTTAAATATTTTATCGGAAATGGTAGAACTGTCAAATCACCATTCCTAACAAAGTCAACATTCATAAGAGGAAGTAATTTGTCAAAAATATATTCAGATTTCCCAAAAGTCTCAATTTCTCTGATTACTGATGCTCTTGATATGGTTTGCTGAATTCCCTTTCCTTTTATCCCTACATAATAACAGTTTCTTTTGTTTTTCTTAAAAGAATGAATATCTAACTGACTATCTAAAATCTCATATCTTGACTTGTCTCTTAGATACGATTTTAATACTTCTCCTGTTTCTTCTTTAACTTTTCCGGCAAATATTTTTTTGTCATTTCTGTTTTTGAAACAATTCAGTAAATTTTCCTTATTCCAGTTCTCAATTTGTCTTATTCTGTTCTCTAATTCTTGATTTTTTTCGGTTTCAAATACTTTATTCACTATAGATAAAGCTAAATCTTTTGTGAGATTAATTTTGGTAGTTTCTTTTTTCAATGTGTCATTTATAATTTCGAACTCTGGAATTGTGAAGTTGTTGGTTCGGTTTACTATGTTTATGTTCCCAATATCATCTTTTACAATAAATTCAATATTACTGTCATTATCATAAATAGAACACAACTTATCATATTCGTTTTGATTAAATAAATCTGATTCGAATTTCTCAAAATGTAAATTACCATTTGTTTCAATGGTTAAAAAGTAAAAATCTTCATTTTGTTTAATTCCAAAAATCCATTTGTTGTTGTAGTTAAACTCAGACCAATCAATTATTGATGTTTTTCTGTTGTTGATATCATTTTTAATTACTAATTCCTTAATAATTGCTTTGATACTCGCCTTAGAGTTTAGTTTGAAATCTTCAAAAGTTATGTGTTGAATGTTATTTGAAGATTTATACGGGTCTTTCTGCTCGTATTTTTGATAATAGCTTTTATTGTGGATTAGCTTAACATTATAACCCGTTTTGTTTTCGTTTTTAGAGATTCTAATTTTTGAATTTGGAATAATACTTTCAATTTCTTCTTTTATCTTTTTAAGATGTTCATTAGAGTTTTCATCTTTGATACCATCAATTAAATAAATGCTTTCACTTAATTTAGAGTAATCAAAAGTATTTGAATGGCGAATTACATTATTTGTTTCAGCACTTTTAAATTCAATACTCAGATAGTTGGATAGTTTCTCGTTAATGCTATTAAAAACATCTGATAACATTCCTATTTTACTGTTTTTGAATTCATTTAGATTGCTAAAATCTAAAAAAGGAATATTGTTTTTTGCTAATGAACCTTTTTTTGAAGTCTGTTTTAGTATGTATAGATTTTCTCCTTTAACATTTTCGGAAGGTAAAACACGCCTAAGTGTATTGGTTGAATGAACAAAAGTATATTTTGGATATTCTTTGAGTTTCTTTTTTGAAAACTCCATTTGTTTACTCAGTAAAACACTTGAAAATGTTTTTACATTTAATTGTAAACAACAATTTGGGTCAATATAAAACTCTAAACCTACAATTTTGAAAATTTGTTCTCTGTCTTTTGACTTACTGATTTTTAAATGACTTGGATTGAATAAATAAAGTTTTCCAGTTAGATTATTAAATGTTAGCCTTTTATGATTTGGTGTTGCTATTGAATTTATTAACAATTGAGCAAGAGTATGTACTTGTAACTGATCAAGTACCGTTTTATATAAAATCTTAAAAGATAGCTTATCGCCATCTTCAATTTTTTCAAGTTGCTTTGATAAATCAATATTAGAAATATAATTTTTATCAAACAAAGCAAAAAAAGATTTACCTCTTTCAAAAATGATACTTTTAGCGTTTAATTTAAGCTCTAATTCATCAAGTACTAAAGCACCATATTTTATATAATTATCCGAAGTAGAAAACTTAACAATTGTATAGTCTTGTAATAATTGCTGAAAGTTAAATCGTATGTTTAATTGATTTGTTTTACAAACTCGCATAAGTGTTAATCTCTTTTAAAATTGAATGATTTAACTCCTTTGTTTGTGAATTCCATAAATATGGAACTTCAACTATTTTTCCATCAGTAGATTTGACAGTTTGCCATTCATTGGCAGAGAGAATATTTATAATAAACACTTTATCAGCTTGTACTTTTTCTAGTTTCTTTCTGATTTTAGATTCTTGATTATCAAAACTAATTTCTGTTGTTTCTTTCCAATGTTTGAAATCGACATATATGTTAGTGTCTATTATTTTGTAATCAAAAACTTCATAATTCTCTGTTGACAGTTCTTCAAGTTGAATACCAAAATATTTTTCAAAAATGAATTTACCTATTTGCTCGCCTAAAGCTCCTTTGTAAATATTGTTGAACATAACAGGTGGAATGATATATTTATTGGTTTTGAATGATTTTGCCCATTTATTTTCATCAAAAAGGTCTTTTACTCCATCTATTTCTAATAATTCATTCAGTCTTGCAGTTTTAGAAGAAATTTCACTTCCATTATTAGATTTAAAATCAACAATAACATTCTTGAAATCATTGAAGAAATCAGATTTTTTTAGTTCAAAAGTGATATTTGTTAGATGGATTTGGCAATTCAACATATAAATCTAAAATGCGATTTAAATTCAAGGTATTTATATCTTGCTCTGATATCGTTGGAAAACGCAAGCACATTTCTCTTAACTTTTCCCATTCTTTTACTCGCTTTTCATTCCATCCCCAATCTTCGTTTGATATAAATTTTTGAATTAAGGAATGAACTTTTTTGTTAGTCGCAGTTGCTAAATTTTTAAACGTAAAATCTGTCTGCTGATGCATTTTGATTTGTTGTTTACTTGAATTAACCAAAGCTTTAAATTCATTCAGTACTAAGTTGTTTTCTGTGTCAAAATTGCAAATCAGTTTATCTAATTCTTTATCTGCATAAATGTAGATATTTGGTGCTTTTATATTTGTCCTACAAATTCTTCCAATTGCTTGAATGATGTATTTAGCGTAATGCTGTTTAATATTGTCGTCTTGATAAAGGTTGACTTTTGGTTTACCTAAGTCTTCTTTAGTATTAAAAGATGCTAATAAGTGTTTAAATGCTCTAGTAACTTCTGTGTTTAATTGGTGTATGGAAATGATTCCAACTTGTGTTAAAAATTCTAATTGAAAAAGGTATTTAATAAAACCTTTCTCATTTAAATCTTTATTAATTTGCTGTATAATATGCGTTGGCTTGTCTAAATAAATAGCATTAATATCAGTCTTTCCTTTAGTATTCCAGTTAAATAGTTTTTTGCTTCTAACATTTATTAGACTTTTGGGATTTGGTGCTATAAATTGTAAATTTTGTCCAGCTCCCATTGTCTGATACATAGAGATGATAAAGACTTTTTTTCCTTCCTCAAGACGTTTTATAAAGTTTTGTTTTTTGTTATCAAAGTCATTACTGTTTATGACTGTATAGGCATTTTTAACCTTAAATTTGTCATTTATTATGAATTCGTTAACAAGATTGTTTTCTTCAATTAGGATTTCAAATATTTCTTCCAAAATAGACAAGTCAAGAGCTTTGTCGTTCCATTTTGGTTCTTTGTTTAATAAGCAAAGAAAACCTTTAATATCATCTTGAATTAAAAACTGCTTGAAAGCATAGGATATTTTTAAATAACGGTTAAAAAGATATTCAGTTATTTTTGAGTTTTTAGATTTTATTTTAGAAATAATTTCTCTTGAAAGTTCTTTACTCCCTAATAAATTTTCGAAATCTGATTCGAAATTGTTAAATCCTAACCACTTTGTTTGAATTTTTGTTTTAGAATAGTATTTATTCTGCTCATTAAATAAATCAGTTAGAATTTTATTTTCTTCGTTATTTAATTCTATAAATTTTGAACCAAGTTGTCTTTTAAAATAGGTTATGTCGTAATTACCTGTAACCGTTTTTACTAGTGCAGTTGCAGAAATTCCTATAACCTTTGATTTTTCAGCAAGTTTTAATAAAAACTTTTCAGGTGTATTTTGGAAACTGTAAATGAATGTTTTTGTTTTTGATTGATGAGAATCATCATCTACAAAATCATAATACCTAAAACCATTTTCATAAATACTCAAATCATAATTAAGTTCGGCTTTTCCGTTTTTGTTTTTTGTAGGTTTTTCTCTAGCACTTAAAATATTATCGATTAAAAAGTTTTTGTATTTAGTATCTAAACCAAACTCTTCAATAACAGTACTTAATGCTAAATCAAACGTGAATTCAGCCCTTCTTGGGTTGCTTTCTCTTTCTTGTGTTTCAAGTTGCTGATAATTTTCAGCAATACTTTTTAACACTCCATTAAAATAATTTACAAAACCTTTTATTTGGTTCAGTAAATGAACCATACTTTCTCCTTGGGGTTTTGTGTCTTCAAAAATTATTTCATTTGTTTTAGATGATTTATTTTTATTCAAACGAATAAATCTTTTATCGTTTCTATAAACAGAATGATATTGGAAATCGTGAAATAATAAATTTCGCTGATTTATGTTTTCATTTTCGTGATTTTGGGTTTTAAAGCTGTAGTCAAGTTGATATTTGGTTACAATTTCTTCTGATTTTTTTAATAAGACTTCTTGGATGTCGTTAAGAGGTAAAGCAAAAGTCTTTGGATTATCAATGAGCTCTTGTCTTTTTGCTGAATGAGTTATAAACTTTTGAGGAAAAACATTTTTTGATAATGCCCAATAAATTTCTGTAAAAAGATGAATGAAATCAATTCGTTGTTTTTTTCCTTTCTCAATAATATTTTTGAGAATGTTGTCTTTTGTAGCATCAAATTCATCTATGAAAATAATTGCATCTTTTGTCAAGTCATTTTCTAAAAAAGAATAAGATGGTTCTACTAACGTACTATTTTTATGATAGAATTTATCAATACTTAAGAAGAATACTTTTCTTTTTGATGTAAAAACAGCAGGATAAAGTTCGCCAATCCATTTTAGGTCATCATTGGTTTGTATTGCTTTAATTCGTTCTTGTCTATTATTGAAATTGTCTTTTAAATACTTTTCAATTATTCTCCTAAACTTTGGTTCAAAATCGGTTCTAAGTTCATCTTTAAGTTTTGAAACATATACTTTTAATGAATTATTCTTTTCGTTGTTTTTGATTTCAGTAACATTACTTTTGATAGAATAAAAAACTTTGTGGTTTTTGAAATAGTCGTTTATAGAGTTTTCGACATCTTGAAAACGCTTAACTAAACAATCAGAGTTTGAATCTAAAAATGTAATATCTTTCTCAAATTCTTGAAGCTTCTTTTTAGGTATAAAAAAGTCGTCTCTTAATTCATCAAAAGGAAGATTTTTTTTGAGGTTTGTTACAAAAAATATCTTTCTATTTTCTTTGCAATAATTTTTATAATTTTCAAAAATCCAAGTTAGAACTGTGTGAGTTTTTCCAGAACCAGTAGGTGGGTTAAATAATAATAATCCGTTTTCTTTATTACAGTGATTATTCAGGATTTCTATCATATTCGGGGATGTTCTTCTATATTAGGCACAACGCAGGGCTATGTGAAGCCACGTTTTGGATTTTAAATTTACGCAATTTAT
>CAZMDC010000064.1:0-6579 GCA_964565055.1 uncultured Polaribacter sp.
AAACACGTTGTACAATATCATTAAAACAACTGAATTGAAAATAATTGTGTAACTTTAGCAAACTAAAATACTTTTCTGTCACAAAGGATTGACAATCCAACATGAGAACCTTAACCAATATATGTGGTTAAAGAAATAGCTATAAAAGCTGTTAAATTTTCAATCTGATTTCACCAGTGATGTGAAATCTAAATTATTTTATTATGAAAAATATAATTTTATTTTGCACTTTACTGATTTCAAGCATGTCTTTCAGTCAGTTGATACCCAAGTTATCATTATGTAACGTAAACGTTTCTGAAATCTCTATTAGTGGAGAAATGTCATTTACAGATGGTAGCTGGGATGCATCAAATGCTTGCGTTACCGTTACTATGTCTTATGATATATGCGACCAAAATGGTAACACATTCGCATCAGGATTTAGCGCTACTTCACAGTCAAGTGGTTGTGCAAAGTCCAGAAGTTCTGATGGTTCAAACCAAGATGGTTTATATGTGCCAGTCGGAATTTTAGGCGATGTAGAACTTGGCGGAGATACGAAGATACCAGTAGTTTATCCTAATCCGAGTAGCAATGTCTTTACATTATCGAGCGTAGAAAATTTAAAGTCAAGCGATGTAAAGATTTATAATCTTAATGGTAGAAAAGTATCAGCAAATGTGAATTCTGTTACAGACGGAATGTCGATTGATTTATCTGACCAAAAGGCTGGAACTTACATTGTAAAGTTTTCAATTGACGGCACATCATTCACTCAGCAAATAATTAAAAAATAGCGTGATTTGACATTGTACAACATAGTATATAACAAATAGGGCGATTAATTTATAAACAAAAACTAATCGCCCTATTTTATTTCACCTACCTAAACCAAGGTAAAGTTTATAAAAACCCTACTTGTCATATACAAGACCGTTGGCATTAATTAGGAAAATGATAAACTTTGATAACATATGGGTAGATTTTGAATGTCCAAAATGTAGGTATCGGGATGATGTTCAACTAATTGATGTTAAAACTGAAAAGACAATTTTTTGTCATAATTGCAAAGTAAACATTAAACTTTCTGATGCCGAAGCATCTGTTCACACTGGAATTGAGAGTATGAGCAATGCGCTAAAAGAATTGGAAAAAACATTGAAAAACTTCGGTAAATGAATTACTCAAATCATAATTTAAGAACTAATCTGCAAGAATGGAAAAACCGATTGTACAAAGCACCATATGGACAATTCGGACACCAATTAAAATACTTCTTAAATAACTTATCATCAGACAAACAATTAGTTGGGATTTTGGAAGAAATATCAATATCTAACAAATATGATATTGAGTCGTTAGACAAAATATTCGAACAAGTTTCTAGGGGAGCAGATATGAGCTTTGAAAGTCCTGAGCATCAAGCTGCGTTTTGTATTCAATTTTTAAAGTATTTCACCGAAAAGCATTCTTATGATATTCACAACTATTATATCGCTTCAGGTTCTGGTTTCGAAGAGAAAAAAGGTAATATAATTGAAGTATATATATCGCCAATAATCTATGTTTTACACGATAGACTAGATAAATCAAATTCCACAATTTATCTTTTAGAAAAATATAAAAGAAGAACCGAATGGTTCACTAAAAAAGAATTATTTGAAAAGTACAATTCCGCCAATAAAAATTACGAGCAAATACTCGAAGATGACTTAAGACTTTTTCTTTTTGACCAAGGTATAGACTATCCATTTTCAACACCTACATCTGCATCTGGAAGAGCTGATATTATAGGAGAAATTGATACAGAAGACCCATTGGTCATTGAAATAAAAATTTTTGATAGAGAAAAAGGTTATGGAAAAGAAAGAATTAAAGATGGCTTTTCACAAATTGTCAAATATGCGAATGATTACAATAAAGACGTTGGATATTTAGTCATTTATAATATGGATAAAGTAGAACTAAATTTCAATTTTTCAGAAAGCAGTAATATTTTTCCACCGTCAATTCAATTTAATAATAAGATATTCTATTTCATTGTAGTGAATTCAGCCGAACTTAAGTCTGCTAGTAAAACTGGAACTCTCAAGGAAATCGAAATAACTGAATCAGAATTAACTAAAAAATAACTAATGCCAACAATGGCTATAAGTAATTGCTTGTTCTCGCCTACTTTGGAAATTCCTGCGGAATTTCCAACTTGGTGTGTACTTGTAAAGTTAAGTGCTAAACCACGCAACTACTCATAGCCGAGACCGTTGTGCAACATTACCAAAAACATCGAGAATGAAAAGAATAATAATATTTATTTTGACAATAGTACTTTTTTATAGCTGTAAAGAAGAACCTAAAATTGATAAAAATTATGTAATAACTCAATTTCAAGAACATTCGGATAAAATAAATTTTTTGGAATATAAAATTCAACGAATTGACACTTTTGCTAAAGGCGGAACAGTCTGGAACAATAAAGGAATAGCATTAATTGAAAAAGATAAAAGCGACAAAGTTTTTGGCTTTTCATTTTATGGCAAAAGAGATGACATTCCTAAAGAATATATTTATGATTCAGGAAATCAATTTATAATATCAAAAGCGGATAAAACTGTAGAAATAGAAACTGGACAATATGGATTTCTTGGAAGACCAGGTGGACAAATGGTACATCAAAACATTTTTAAACTTGACTCAACCTATAAAAATGTAACTCTAACAGAATCTGATAATTCTTATTTACTTACTTACGAATTCGAAAATGACACAGTATATAATGTTTCGGATAGAGTAAAAACTGTCGAGTTAAACAAAACCAATTTTTTTCCTATCCAAATCAAACAAACCTCAAATCAACTTGGACATAAATCTGTTTCTCAAACAAATTTTAGTGATGTAAAAATTAATGATGAAGTTACGACAACAATAAAGGATTACAAGCAGAATTTAAAATATTACACAATACTAGAACCTGAACAAAGCCAACCTAATAAACTACTTTCAAAGGAATTACCATTATTACAACTTCCAGATTTATTTGAACAAAATAATATTGTTACAGTAAGTGTGGACAAATTGACTTTGATTGATTTTTGGGAGGTTTGGTGTGGACCTTGTATCGCATCATTTCCAAAAGTGGAAAACCTAAAAAACACATATTCGTCGGAACTGAACGTAATCGGAATAGTATCTGAAGAAAGAGAAGACGCTATTAAATTAATCGAAAAAAAAGGAACTACTTTTCAAAATTTAGTTGGGAATAATGAGCTAAAAAAGGAATTTAACGTGAATAGTTTTCCGAGGTATTTTTTGATAGATAGCAATGGAATCGTACAAAAAGAATATTTTAGATTTTCGGAGCAGATTGAGATTGATATTAAAATGATGATAGAGGAATAAATAACGTTGCACAACAACGTGTATAATTAATTGCTTTGGTAAGTGCTTATTTGGAAAATTCCTTCGGAATTTTCTCGCGTTCGTTTTTGTTTACTAAATTAGTTGCTTAAACACGCAACTAACCATACACAAACACGTTGCCCGTAATTAAGAAAACCAACTATGAGTAAAATTTACAGACTATCATTTTTAGGAATTTCATTTATAATCTTAATTATTCTAGGTTACACATTAACTAATGGCTTTGATTTTCTTTTAAACCATTTTTGGTTTACTTCTGGTTTATTACTTCTAATTTTACTTTCATTAATTGACCAACCACATTTCTCGAAAGACTCAAATATTTTCATTAATTCAATAACAGCTGGAATTTCATTATTAATCGTTGATGAAACTAATCGAGATTTTATTTTTTGGGTATTTCTCTCAATAATTATTTACCTAACCGTTAGTAGTTATGTTCTCCTCTGGTTAAGACAAAAAAGTCTTGGATTAGAGAATAAATTTATAAGGTTGATATCTAGAGTAAATAGGGAAATCGGAAAACCCGAAACTTTATTTTCAAGTTTTTTCATTTGGGGTGTTTACAAGCAATTTGGGACTGGGACTAATCAATTTAATGGTTTGTTATTATTTTGGGCAATCTTTATAATTTTAAATATTCCTTCATTGGCTAAATCCATTGAAGACTTATTCTCCATTGGAAAAGATAAAAGTAACAAACTTGCATTAGGTCAAATTTTTGGTGTACAATCAAAAAACACCTTTCTAGTTCGTTTATATGATTCTTCGGAAAGGATTGTAAACACTCGAATTTTTGACTTTGTGGAATTTAAATACTCAACAGACAAGAAAATTAGAAAGGGGTTACTTTTAGATACATATTTATTAAACCAACAACAATGGGTAAAAGTCTTATCCAACAATGAAATAGAAAAGATATTTGATAAAAATATATTTGAAAATCATAAATCAGATGTTGTTTATAGATTAAATAATATTCCCGAAAACGATTATTTAAAAAGGTTCGTCGGTATTATAACAGAAAACAGTACAATTTTTAAAATTCGATTCATTTATAATTCTAAAATAAAAATTAGTGAAGGACAACTTTTAGAGGTATCAATTCAAGGTCAAAAAGTCCTTTATCAAATTGTCGAAGGAATAACAAAGATAGAACAGCTTGAAAACAAAAATCAAACTGGACTTATTTTAGGCGAAGCTTTACAACTTGGTACTTGGAATGGAGAAAAATTTCAGTTTGAACAATTTGGCTGGGTTCCAGAAATTAACACTCCTATCTATGTCGCTTCACCTATTTCAGAACCAGTAATTGAAGATAATGAATATAAAATTGGAGAAATTCCTAATACAAATTATCCTGTTGTACTAAATAAAAACACCGCAATATCACATCATATGGCAGTTGTTGGAGTCACTGGAACTGGTAAGTCAGTTTTTTCAAGAAATCTGATTCGACAATATTTAGAGGACGAAAATACCAAAGTCATATGTGTTGACTTTACAGGAGAGTATATTGGTAAATTTTCCGATTTAAACCCGATTAAAACTATTGATGAAGAAGTTAGTGAGCAATTATTTAAAGATATAGATTATATTGAACGAGAGATTGCAGGTAATTATAACAAAGACAATGATAATTCAAGAAATAAGAAAAAAGAAGTTTCCGAGAAAATTCACGAACAAGTAGAAGCCTTTTTAAAAGGAGATAATAAGTTGTCAATATTTGAATTACCACACGTAGAAAACACATCTGGAGTATTAACCTACACTAAAACATTTTTTAGACTATTATTTCACATTGCAAAAACACAAAACAATTTTGGAAAACGAATATGTATAGTTTTGGAAGAGGCTCACACGGTTATTCCTGAATGGAATTTTTCAGGTGTATCTGATAAAGTTTCACAACCACTTCTTAATAGCATTGCTCAAATTGCTTTACAAGGAAGAAAGTACAATGTAGGTTTATTAGTTATTGCACAAAGAACAGCGAATGTTTCTAAAACAATTTTAACTCAATGTAATACTATAATTTCATTTCAAGAATTTGACAAAACAAGTAGTGATTTTTTATCCAATTATTTCGGTCAAGAAATTACAAAGTCTTTACCTAAACTAAAATTTAGACAAGCAATTGTAGCAGGAAAAGCATTAAAATCCAATGTCCCAATGATATTTGAAGTTCCGAATATAACGGAAGAATAACTACGGGCAACAACGTGTATAAAACATAGCTAGTAAGAGCTAAACCAAAGGTTCGTACTTAATTGCGAAGTCCGCCAAATTTTTAAATTTGGCTTTTAAAATTGATAAGATAAAAACAAAATATAAAAATTCGGCTCTGTGTTTAATCCGAAAAGCAAGCGTCTATTTACACGCTACGTTTCATACACAAGACCGTTACCCAACATTTGAAAAAAACCTTCGAACATAACAATAAACTATTGAAAATTCTTTTAAGAGAGAATATCTATTTTGTTATTGGAACTATAATAATAACACCAATTTATTATTATCTGAGAAAAGGAGAACAATTTGTTTTGGACTTATTGTTTGTCAAAATAATGTCTGTGATTTTCTTAATTTATAATTTACCGAATTTCATTATTTATCTCGACTATTACAAAGAAAATAAGAATACCAAAATTAATATTGACACAGAAAATAATAGTATTGGAATTGTCGAAAACGGAATATCAAAACAATATAAAATAACGGAAATAAAATCTTCAATTTATCATTTAGGGATTTATTACAAAAATCGGATTGACAATGCAATGCGTTGGAAAATGATAAACTCTGACCTTGCATACTGGGATTTGGAATTTAAAAATGGAGATAGATATTATATTTCAAATCTACTTGTGGACTTTTTACACGACAATCCAATTGTGGACAATACAAAGTATAGGTTTAGAATGTTTCAATACATTAACAAATCTGATTCTAAAGAAGCTGTGGAATTAAAACAAGTTGAAGAAAAAAATCGGACTGAAAAATTCGTTGAGAAATTTCAATCCAAATCCGAAAGTGAACTGAATGAAATTTTGAATAACAAATCGAAGTATCAGAAAGAAGCTGTAAAAGCAGTTGAAATAATAATGAAAAATAAAAACGTTGGGTAACACCGTGTATAATTCATTGCTGGTTATAGCCTACTTACGAAAGTCCTCGCGG
>CAZMDC010000065.1:0-6496 GCA_964565055.1 uncultured Polaribacter sp.
AGAAATAAAAAAACCTCTCTAGAAATCTAGAGAGGTTTTCTGCTCCTCCACTTGGGGTGCAATGAATAAACACTATAAATACATATAGCAATGAAAACCCCCATATTTATTGATTAAAAATAGACAGCATTTGAAAAACAATTGAAAACGATTTAATAAAAATGGGATAAAACGGGATAAAATTTGGGATAAATTTGTATATTATATAGAGAACAACAAAAACTATTATGGCAACTATAAAATACTACACACATAAACCTACTGGTGAAACAAAAATTTATATTCGAATTAAAGAAGGTAAAACGGACATCCGACAATCTACACGAATAAGTATTCAGAACGCAAAAAAATGGGATGTTAAAAGACAAGAGCCAAAAGATATAATTGATTTGGAAGCTAAAGCGACTTTAGTAGATTTAAAAGGGATTATCAAACAAGAAATTATTAGTATTCAACAAGATAATGAAAGAAGTACCAATGAGATTAACAGTAAATGGCTAAAAACTATAATTTTAGGTTTTCACAATGACGAACCAGTAAAAAAGTTAGATACATTGGTAGCATATGGAAAGTATTTTACTAAATCACTACTTACCAAGAAGTATAAAAAGAACGGTATTGAGTACAATTACAAGAAAAAAACCATTGATAAGTATAAGAATATTGTGCGCCACTTTGAAGAGTACGACGAGTATCGAAACCAAACAAGTTTATTATCAGATATTGATTTGGATTGGGCAAAGGACTTTCTAGAGTATTTAACCGATGTTAAGGAGTTAGCGATAAATACCAAAGGAAAATTTATTACACGCCTTAAAACCATCTTAAAGGATGCGCAAGGAAACAAAAAGTATGATTTAAACATTAACCCCGATTACAGATTAATTGAAAGTTTTGAAGATGAGGTTATGGTTACTTACCTCGATTTCGAGGAAATTGATAAAATTATAGACAAGAAAATGCCAGACGAACGAATGCAAATATCTAAAGACTGGTTTATTATTTCTTGTTTTACAGCACAAAGAATATCGGATTTATTCAGAATGAATAAAAAAATGATTGTATGGGAGAATGGCAGAAGGTTTATTTCATTAAGGCAATTCAAAACTGGTCAAAAAGTATTAATACCTATTCATTTTAGGGTTGAAGAAATACTAAATAGATATGATGGTTGCTTTCCTCCTCTTCTCAGTGAGAATGAGCAAAGTAATCGAAGTTTATTATCTCAAAATATTAAAAAGGTTGTTGCCATTTCTGGAATACGACAAAAAGTGAGAGGTAGATATAATGGTATAAAAGGAGTTTATCCGAAATGGAAATTAATTTCTAACCATACAGGCAGACGTTCGTTTGCTTGTAACTTCTATAATGAAGAGGAGTGGAGTAATGCTGATATAATGAACATCACAGGACATAAAACAGAGTCAAGTTTTTACAAGTATATCGACCGAAGCGACACCACATTAAGTCACAAAGGAAGTGAGTTGTTTGAAAAAATGAGATTAAAAAATTTAAAGAATAAAAGGAACAAAAATTTAAAAGTAGTATAACTTAAATATATTGAGCAAAAAAACTTCTCTTAGTTGAGTACTTTAATAACCTTACTTGCTTATCCAAATCGCTATCTTTTAATTTATCCTTATCATATATTTTATCTATAAGACCCTGATTATTATTTAGTTTTTCAATAATTCTGTACCCTGTTTTCTCACTTAGTTTGTATTTATCTTTTATTACTTTACAAGTTATTTGAAATCCGTTTTTTTTATACTCCACACATATATCAAAAAATTTTCTAAGACCAATTCTTGTATCGTGAAACATAGTATTTCTAGTTGCTTCACATTTAAAAGTACAATCTTTGCAAATCATTTCCCACTTACCCCCAATGTAAAACTCTCTTGAGCGGCACTTTGGACAAATAAACTCATTTGGAAAACAAATTAAAAACAATATTTTTCTACATCTCAAATCACTATTTGTCATTTCATTATTTTATGTTACTGTGAATTAGTACTGTAATATATGTAATTTTTTATGCACTATAAAATATTAACCATCAATCTCTTACTATCGATTTAGATTTAATTTAATAATTGATTGCAAAAACAAAAAACCTCTGCTTGCGTGTACTGTGTATAAGATTGAATAAATCAATCATAATTAATTAAAACTCAAATTTAATGTTAAACACAGTGAAATTAGAAAAAGCAAAATCAGTTCAATTCATTCAAGTAACACCCGAACAACTACAAGACGCCATAATACAAGGCGTTAGAAGCCAATTAGAAGACTTAAAGAAGCATTTTAAGCCTAAGACACCAAACCAATACTTAACACGCCAGCAAGTAGCTGAAATGTTTTCAGTAGATATATCAACGGTACATAACTGGACTAAGAAAGGTATTTTAATTGCATATCAAATAGGTGGACGTGTGTTATATCTACGAAAAGAAGTTGAAAAGGCTATTGTTAAACTAAACAAGTAGAATAGCGACTTTATAAGAGACGGCTTTAAGGCTAAATACACTCTTATTCTAAATTAAAATAAGAGCGTGTAAAAACGCTCTTTTACTTCTTTAAACTTGAAATATAGAAGCAACACTTATCTCAACTAAATAACAATTTCGCTTAAAGCCAAGAAAGTATTAAATAGCGTCTATTAAACTATATATAATTATACTCAAAAAAAGTATTGAAAATTAATACCCTCCACATAATATAATTTGATTAAACTAGATACATTAAAGCTAACAACCTCAACCGACTTTATAGAAAGTATGGATAGTCGTTCGTTCAAAGAATCTAGAACTATTAAGCCTAATGGATTAGAACTTTTAAACCACACTTTAAATACTAAGCCAACAGGGTTAAATAGACTGACAGTTAATGAAACCTTTGGAAAAGTATCTTTAAATGTAAGTAGCAAAATTCTAGGTCAAAACTATTATAAGGGTATTTGCTTAAACACCTTTGACCAACTTCAATATGAGGTTGCTAAATATGGGTTAACTTTAGATAAAGACTTTATATATGATAGTCATTTAAAATATGCCGACGTTAAAAACGATGTTGAAACTTCAAATACCAACACATCTTTACACCTAAGCACTTTAGGGTCTCTTGTAGCACCAAAATTCACAAAAACGATTTATGACAATGGTTTAGCTTTTAACGAAAAGGTTAAAACGCATCCTATTCGTTGTACTATTTATGATAAGCAAGTAGAGGTAGAAAAAAACAAACCATTTTTTAAAAAAATAAACCCTATAAAATCAGATAACGGTTTACTGAGGTTTGAAACTAGATTACCTAAAGTAGCGACAATCAAAAAATACTTCAAGTCTAATAAATTAATTGATGTGCTTTCTAAAGCTAATTTTAATTCTAAGATTTTTGAAAAAATAATTGATGGGCAAACCAAGTTTAAGAAATTGATAAATACATCTGAAATGTCAAATACTCAAGAAAAAAATTTTGCTCAGATACACTATTTGAACCAACTCTATAATGGCAACTTTCAACAAATTTTTGACCACATAAAAAGCAAGTATAAAAGTAAAACCAAAGTAACTGGGTTAAGAGCAAAAATCAAGAAACACCTTTCAGTTATTAGTAACTCAAAGAAGGATTTTAATATTCAGTTGCTTAATGAAATTCGTGAAGGTTTACTTGATTAATCAAACATTTTTTCAAATCTTTTAATTATATTAATTCAGTTAAAACTTTAGACATCTAACAATTATTAAAAAGAATAACCAATAAGTTTAATAAAATAATCATATAAAAAAATAATAAAATGAACTATAAATTTGAATGCGATGACCCAACTGAAGACACATTTTTAGAGGTAGGTAGAAATTACGATTCACTACATATTGAACTTGGTTCTTATGGAGACTTCCAATATGGTGGAATTACAACTCTTGACATTAAGGAGATTGATAATTTGATTAAAGCACTAAAAAAAATTAAAGAGGGTATTTCAGGAAAACAAACTGAGATATATGAATTCGTTACTAAGAATTAGAGAGAACTTTATCCAAACCAAATAATTCAACCAGACTTTAAAAATTTGTGAAATTATTTTAAACGTAAATAAAAAAATAATACTCTAATTAAATAACCAAAGAACCAAAGGAAGATATTTACAATCAAAAGCAACAGTATAGAATGTTTTAGAACGTGATAGAAATCTATATATAATCATATTAGTGAGGACAAATGATAAAAATAATAATGCTAATTAACTATACATTTAAAAATTGTTAAAGGTTCTAAGAAGTTTACTGAGGAATGGAAAAGTTATCGTAACTTGTCAAACGATTTCGGTTATTCGTCTATTAAATATTCAGAACATCAGTATTCTGATGAATCTATACAAGAAACAACATTGAAAACATTTGGTCGTTATTAAGATGTAATGTAGATGATATTTTCCACCGTGAAAGTAACAAATATTTAAGTTTTTATGTAAATAAATATTTATATACAAAATAACTGACGGTTCAAAATTCGATGTTCATTTGGCGAATACAAATAAACGTTCAATTTACGAAACAAAATGGCTAGTTTTTATCTTAAATATAACAGTAATGATGATAGCATTGATTATTCAAATGCTGTCTCTATTGATGATTTAGGTGAAATCCTAAAAGCTATGTATTCCGCAATTAGCGCAAAAAAGAATGATAATATTGCTTTAACTCAAGTATCGGACAATTGTTATATGGTTGGTTTTGAAACCAATAATAAACAATTAGAAAAAAGGTTTGAGAGTTTAGGAAATGAAATTCTTGAGAAAAACGACTTAGAATTATCGAAGAAAAAATTAAGATTTAAAAATGCTGTTTCAAAATCTTTAAAGTCTAATTGGTATTTAGAACTACTTAATTCTGATAAAAACCCAGTAGTAACTCTGCCTTATGGATTTAATGACAGTGTAGTTGACCATTATTATTCATCTAAAAATATTGAGGGGGTTATTACTGAAATTGGCGACAAAGACTTAAACCCTTCCAATTTACATATTTATATTTCAGGTAACACAAGTTTTAAAATCTTCATATCACTTGAGCAACACGATGAACTTGCTAGGTTTTATAGAAGAAGCAAGGTTAGGCTAAAAGTAAGACTTAAAAAATCTCTACAAAGTAACCGTATTCTAAGTGCAAAGCTTATTAGTTTTAAGCCAAAACTAGAGAAAGATTTCCCCTATAGTTTAGATGGTGTAGACTTATCTAATTTCAATTTTTTATACGAATAAATTTAATAAATGGGATTAATTAACTGGGAACATATTTTACTAGACACTACTGTTTTAATTAGAGTGCTTGATTACAAAAAAAATAAAAAAGCAGCAAATGAGTTTTATAATTCTTTAATTGAATTTTTTGCTAATACAGACGCTCAAATTGATGATAAAAAAACGAGGAAACGTAAGTTTTACCTTTCCGCTATTACAATTGCTGAAATATTAGACCCAAAAATGGTGGATGATATTGAAAAGTCTAAGCAAATTATTCAAGCATTAAACACCAATAACTTAGAGATTATCAGTTTTGATGAAGACGCATCAAATGTTTTTAACTTTGAATTTATTAAAAAATTAGGGGTGAATTTTCCTTCTGACATTATAAGTAAGTGGGGTATTGAAAACTCAAAACCTAATAGAGAAATGCTTACAAAGGATTTAATGATTTTAGCTTGTGCAAAACTCTATAATGTTGATGCGGTGCTATGTGTGGATAAAGGAATGTTTAAGATTGGAAAAGAATTTGGTTTAAATATGGTTTATGTAGACCCAAAATATTTCGATTACAACAGTAGTTCCTTTTTCCATTATAATAGTGCCTTTTGTGATAAAGAATTATTAGATTATGAATAAAGCCAATAAAGACTTCTTACCCCTAGACAAAGGCATTCGAATTGACAAGAAAAAAAGTGGAGAATTTTTGGATTCTTCATCAAAAGTTGTAAAGTTTGATGACCCCGATGATGAAAAATGCCCTATACACGGATTAAATGGCAAATATATACCTCCTTCTGAAATAGATGGAACAGTTTTATATATTACCTATGAGTGTCCTGAAGGGCATAAATTTATAAAAACAGTTTCAACGCTTGATTCTTAATTATGAGTCGAAAAAACTGAATTAATAAAATATATATCATTTACATATTTTCACTTGATTATATTGCAAGGTTTTCAGTCTCTAGCTTTTCAAAACTTTCCTCTTTCTTTTAATTGTTTACTAACAAGTTTATATAAGCAGTAAAGCTATACTTAAAAAAGTGTTTTTTTTAGTCATTAGCATTTAAAAACATTACACAATTAACATTCACAATTATAAATAAAGTGTTTTTGGGATAAAATTCGGGATAAAACAAAAGTTTTAAAAAAGAAAAAGCCTGCAAGTCAATAACTTACAGGCTCATCTCGCTCCTCCACTTGGACTCGAACCAAGGACACCCTGATTAACAGTCAGGTGCTCTA
>CAZMDC010000066.1:0-6241 GCA_964565055.1 uncultured Polaribacter sp.
GATTTTTTTAAAACTGGAATTATAAAAAATCAAAAATACAAAAAGGTAATACCTATTTTTTTCAGCACAGCATTCGGAGAATGCGTAAGTGCGCATAATGAATTTCCGACTTTGTCGGCCTTATGATATCTTGGCTGGTAAACAAGTTATTTTTTTCAAAATATTTTACACATGGACTCAAGAAAAAATAGGTTAAAAATTGCCCCTTATTTGAACAAATGAATGACATCACCATTTAAAAGTGCCAATCGAAAAAAAAAGCTTCGGTAACTCATTGTATATATTTTAAATTTTTTAAAAAATTTGGTTTTGGCTAATTGCGTCACTGCCCGTAAATAGGCAGTGACGCATAAAAAAATTCTGGGAAATCGGTTAACCAATATTGAAAAATAGTTGACTCAAATTTTGACAGTTATTATCTTTTCACCCTGGGATAATTAAACAATATATACAGAGACGGCTTGGGTAAAGAAGGACATTGTTATTTGTTAAGATATTTGAAATAAAAAACCTGCTTAAGAATTAAGCAGGTTTTTGGCATTGATACAATGTTTTAAACCTGTGTTGTGGATTAAAAAAAAATCTTTTACAATGAAATTCGTTAGTGGAAATGTTATCAGGTTGTTTCATTTCTAGGCCATAAAAAAATCAAAAGGTAACACATTATGAACGTCTATTTACACATCCCTAATATCCAAGGCAATGCCACACTCAAACATCATGAAGGGTGGATTGAATTATTGGACGCTGAATTTTCAGGTGTTTCAACCAACGCGAAAATGGCGGTAGGCCGTAAAAACGACCGTGTATCTCAAATACCAAGAATGGGTAAATTTACACTGTTAAAATTGATGGATAAAAGTTCACCCAAATTATTTCAAGCAGTACATAGTGGCACGGTGTTTCCTGAAATGAAAATTCATTACGTTGCTACAGGAAGTGACCCTGTTGTTTACTCCGAAACCATTCTAAGTAATGCCATGCTTGACCATTATTCAGAAAGTTTCTCAGGTGAATCCAGTCATCCTGAAGAAATCCTGCAAGTGGTTTATGACAGAATTGAACGCAGCATCACCCCTAGGGATTCAGAAAACAGGGCAACAAGTCCAGTTAAGTCTGGGTTTAATTTAGAAACCGCTGAATCCATGTAATACTCATTCAGTCAGGAGAGAATCAATATGATTACGTTTACAGGGGTCGATGATACACCAGCCAGTGTCACCCATCGTGTACTTGGGTACAATGATGATAGTTATGCAAAAAAGTTATGGAACATGAATGAAAGAAGTTTTGCCAGACAGTTGTTTTCGGACAGTGGGCTGTTTGCACGAAACCGTGCTGTGTGGTTACCAGGTTTTTCAGAGAGAGAGTCTGACCAAGACTGGGTGAATCGCCATTTGCACCGTTTAGATTTCATCCCTTCTTGGGGTAGAAGCAATATTGTGCGCTTGCAAAAAGCGGGTGTTGACATGAACCGTCTCATCAGCATAGGCAAAAGTACTCGGTACAGCAATCGAGTAAATGCTGTTAACAGTCCTCTCATCACTGGGGCATTTGCGGGGAATGCGTCTTTTGAGTCTTTCTCTCGGATGGTGGAACGTACTGCCCATCCTGCGGAAAAGTTCTCTAAAGCAATGGAAAACCTCAATGAAAAAACGGCGCATTTATTGAAAGTGCATCGGGTTGTGCATACAGAAGAAGAAGGCAAACAAGTACAAAATGAAGTCAATGCAGCAAGGGCTGAAGTAGATGCAGCTGCAAAAGATGTTGGGGAGACGCTCAAAAGTAGCGCAAAGATATACAACAACCGTTTAAGGTTGAAAACAAAATTAATGTTGAAAGACCCTTCTTTAATCCGTGCTGCAGCGAGCAAGCGGAATATTTTACTGGGGGATTTTGATGATGTAAAAATGCTTTCTAAAATCGCCCGTCATGGCAAATGGGCAGGCCGTGGTTGTTTTGTATTATCTGCCTTGTTAGGAGCAGATGAAGTTTATCAAACGTACGAAGACGGGGGAGATGCATTTAAGAAGGCAGTTGGGGTTGGAGCTGAGCTTGGTGCTATATGGGCTGTTGGTGAAGGTTTGTTATTACTTTTTACTCCAGCAGGTTGGGTAACTCTAGTCTGTATAGCTATTGCAGAAGGCATAATTTTAACATTGGGTGGAAATGTCGTTGAAAAATTTGGGGAGCGATTAGGAGGTAGTATAGAAGGTTGCTACGATTGGTTGAAAAATAATTTTGAATATTGGTTTTGAACATATTAATTTTTTTAAAAAAAATATTTTATATTTTTGCTAATAGCTTTTCTTATTTTTTCATGATTGGAATGTTTTTTGTATGTGTTCGTTCATTATTACATCCAGAAAATTTTCCTGATTTAATAATGAGTTTTTCTATAGGCTTCTTTGTATTTTCTTTATTTTTTAATACGATAATACAAATCAAAACTTATGATAAAAATTTTAAGGAAATACTTGAGGAAAATAAAGATTTGATTTTTTCTATATCTTCCGTAAATTTTGTAATAGGATTTAATATTAGTCGTGCATTTTGCTACGGTGGTGGTATAGTTTATTCATGTAAGTGGTTTAAAAAAAGACAGGCATCAAATGTGATGAATAATTACTTTTCATCTTTACCTGAGTTTAAGAATAGAACAAAAAAAATAAATATTTTTGCTGTATGGTTGCTCGGAATTTCACTCATGATTTTTTTGATTTGTTTAATAATCGTCAGCATTTATAATCATAAAATTTAATTATTTTGAAATTTAAATCTTATAATATCGACTCTGCTCGTGGTAAAACTTAAGTTTTGATATCTTTAATTTAAGTCCAGAACTGAAATGTCTGTTAAAACGGATCAAAATCTCACTTTTTACTAAAACATGCTCACTTGTTGCGTTTCAACTCGCGCTAATCTTTTTAAAGAATTTCAGCAAAAGTAAATTTCAAGTGTGTGATTTTACGACTTGTTTTTATATATTCGATATCAAGTTCTATTTTTGCTTTATTTTTTAATTCTTTTTGTGATAGCTCCAAAACACGGCGTTTAATATCGTTGAATTTATATGATTTTGGTATACCTAACATTTGGTTAAACTCCTTAATTTCAATTGTACACCAGCCAGCTAAAACGCCATCAGTAATCTTTGGATTTTTTGCCCAGCTAACCAAAATCTCATATATTCGCCATGTATAAGAACTTTTAAAATTAACAGCAACCTCCAAAGGATATTTTGAAAATTTATTTTTTAGCCCAATTAAATCTGGTGTAACGTAAGAGTTAAAACTACAAATTATTTTGCCATCCCCAGATAAGTATTTAGCGTTAGACATTAGGGTAAATTCTTCTCTGTCATTACCGCGTGATATGCTAAAAACTCTGTGCATTAGGCTATGCACAGCGGATTCTATTTGATTATAGGCATTTTTTTTAGAAACATTAAATGTTTTTGCATAGTCAATAGCCTTCAATTCTAAAATTTGTAATTGGTTAACTGTTTTGATCTGAGGGTTAAGTTGGCTAATAAGAGCTTCCATAACTCTTTTTTCTATGAGATTAAACCTATAATACCCTCTAGCAAGTGAATTACTTTTTGTTACACTATTTTCACATAAGTTCCTACCTTCCTCTTTATAGTTTGGTGCGTGTTCTGAATGGTTTTTTTGTTTTATTTTTGCTTCTATTTTCGCCATTGTTTGTTTTAGATTCATTTTTAATCCGTGGTTTTTCTACGACATTTGTATTATATGTCGTAGAAAATATAAATGCGACATTTTTTTTAAATTCGCAATTAACCATAAAAATGTCGCTTTAATACCATAAAAATGTCGCAGACAACCATAAAAATGTCGCATTTAGGGCTGTAACCCTTTGATTAATATAAGAAAATAAAGCCTAGAAACAAGAAGAAACAAAAGAAACAAGCATCTTATCCACAGAATACATGTTTTTTTTTAAACAATTGTTTTTTATTAGAACAAAAGGTAGATCGCTACGCGATAACTATTTTCCTTGGGGCTTTGCCCCAAACCCCAAGATATTTTTAGACGGGATTTAAGATGTTAAAGTCTTTGTGTTAGCTTTTAGTTTTGACTCAACAATGAAATCCACATCTTCTTTTAATCTTTCAATAAAAATCATTTTTTCTTTAGGTGAAATTTCAGAGCTTTCCAGTAAAGAGTTTATATTATCTAATAGAACTCTAAAAGCTATGTGCATATGAGTTGATTTTGGCTCTTTAAAAAATTCATGCTTATTCCTTATTTTCTTTTGATTAATTTTAAAAGAAATAAACTCTGGCTTCCTACCTTCTATATTCGAATATAAATAACGCATAGCATATGTGGGTTTTTTAGGGTAAAGAATCGCATCAAACATATCCATTAACAATATAGCTGCAAACTCTTCTCTTTGATAGGCGATTGAAGAAGCTAAAGAATACGCACTTTTACATTGTTCGTAAACTTTACGCATCTTTCCGTAAAATAAAGATTTTTCTGGAGAAACGTTTTCAATCATTGACAAAGTTGACTGAAAACTTTTTATAGATTCTATATAATCTTTCCATCTCAAAATCTTTAAATTTTTAAACAAATGTTTGTACTCATTTATAAAATTATCCCCCATTTCTAAAGATTTTCTTTCACCTACATTATGCCTATTTAAATAATCGCAAATTAAAATTGTTATTGATGCATTACTCTTAGAGCTAATTTCACTCAAAGCATTTAAAGTTAATTCTAATGGCTTTCCTCGCTCTAAAGGTTGATTCATACTAATTGGAAAAACGATATTTTTTTTATCATAAACACTGTCAGGAATTGCTATGTTATACATTTTAATCCAAATAATTAACTAAATGAGGTACAATGCTAACACAAGTAGAAGATTCGATAATATAGGGATTTAAATGAATTACTTTGATATATTATTTTTTCACACTGATTCAAACATATATTGGAAAAATAAAGATTTAGAATATATAGGTTGTAATAATAAATTTTTGAAAATTGCTGGCTTTAGTAAAAAAGAAGATATTTTAGGAAAAAAAGATATCGAAATATTTAAAAAAACTTTAACTAAAAAGGAATTGAAAAAATTAAACGACATAGATAATTCTATCTTAGATAATAAAAAAAAGGTGATAACTGAAGAGGTAGGCATTAATGAACTAGGTGAAAAAGCTTATTACTTAACTAAAAAATCACCTCTTTATGATGAGAAAGGAATTCTTTTGGGGATAGTGGGGACTTCAATTGATATAACAGCACAAAAGAAATTAGAAGAATCAAAAGCAAAGCAAGAAGAATTAGAGAAAAAATCTCACTATACCAAACAAGCAGCTGGCTCAATTGCTCATGACCTTAGAACTCCCTTAGCCAGTATTCAGGCAGCAATGAGCGGTATCGAACATTACTTACCTGATTTAATTAATGGCTATCAAAAGGCTAAAGAAGCAGGATTACAGGTAAGAAAAATCCGTAAAGATAGCTTAAAAACACTTGAAGAAATCACTCAAAACTGCACCTCTGAAGTTAACTTCTCAAATCATTACATTAACTTAATTTTGACCAATTTAGATTCTGATGAAATCAACACCCAAAACTATACCCAGCATTTTATATCTGAATTAATCAAGCAAACGGTATCACGTTACCCCTACAAAGAAACCGAGCATCAACTCATCCATTTGGAGGTAGAGCAGGATTTTAAATTCTGGGGCAATGATGTTTACGTTAAAAACATGATAAACAATCTATTAAAAAATTCATTACATTACATCCTTGAAGCTAAGAAGGGGGAAATCTTCATCAGCACGGAAATTGGTAAAAATGAAGATTTCAACTATTTAATCTTCAAAGATACAGCAAAAGGTGCACCTCCCGAAGTCATAGAGCATATGTTTGATGGGTTTTACTCAAAACGCCGAGGCGGAACAGGTCTCGGGTTATCATTTTGTAAAAACACGATGAATAGTTTTGGCGGTGACATTAAATCAAACTCAAAAGAAGGTAAATACATAGAATTCATTCTAAGCTTTCCTAAGTCCTTATGAGTGTTTATTGATTTCGGTTATGCTTTTCTCGTTTTTCCCAAACGTCAAACGTTTGGGTTTTAAAAAAAGCTGAGGTTGGTACACAACTACTTCAAATTATTTAAGAGATGACATCTTTACATTCTTTCAAATTGATAAATTCTCAAATTTTAACATCTTGATTTATAATAAAATACA
>CAZMDC010000067.1:0-5998 GCA_964565055.1 uncultured Polaribacter sp.
CAACTCGCTAGATAAAGGGTATATAAACATCACTGATGTTTAGCCAGAAGTTGTAGCGCATTAAAATGAACAAGAAGGGAATACATACCGAAATACTTGAATCAAGGAAGATTGGTGAAATCGAAATTTTCCAAGAAGAACCATATTCTTATCCAAAGGACAAGTCAAATATCTATGCTAAAGACTCAAACGGACAAGTAGTTTGGTATTCAGAAATTCCAATGGATGGCGACAGCTATCCCAACCCAATATCTTGGAATCGTAAAATAAATAAAGACAGTAAAAATTGGGACAATCTATTTATTGACGACAATAGCACTTTTTGTGTTTCCTCTTGGAAAGGCTATACGGTCTGCATTTCATATACGACAGGAAAAATCATTGACACAGTATTCACAAAATGAGAAAGATTTAGTCGACTATGTTTATTGTATATGATGAATTACATGCAGAGCCTCAAAAAGGAAAGTTCGAAACATTTGAAGAGGCTTTAGAATTATTAAAGGAGCGTTCAACAATTCCTTGGAATGAAAAGCCAAATAAGTGTCCTTGTTCAAGTTGGGAAACCTGTGAAAGACTTTACCATATAATTGAATATGACGATAGTAAAGTCCCTTGGAAAGAGTTGAACAATCAAGAAGTTTTAACGATTTCTGCGAAGGAAATTAAATGGAATGAAAAAATAAAAACGCGCTACAACATTGGCTATAAAAAATAGGGCGGACAATGGTTTCCGCAAGTTTGAGGTTCTTAGCAAGCTTTGTCTCGGTGGACAAGTACGCAGCTCCGAAATGCCCTACTTTTCATAGCCGAGCCCGTTGGCAAACATTAAAAAAAATGAGAATACAATATGAAAAAAAACAAGTTAATCTGAATTTATATTTAGGTTTATTATGGCTTGTAAATGGAATAATTCAAACTGTGAGAAATGAGAATGTAGATTTGTTTGACTATTTCTGGTTTTTAATTTCTGGAATTTATTTGTTAATATATTTCTATCAGAAAAAGGAAAAATATCTAACTCTTGAAAAAGGAATTATTAAGCAAAATTGGCCTTTTGGAAAGAAAATGAAATTAAAAGAAATAAAAGGAATTAAACATTTTGCGGGAGAATATATACTGAAATCGGAATTAAAGAAAATGAAAATCAATATTGGTTTAATAGAATCTGAATCATTATCTGAATTAAAAACGGAATTAAAAAAACTTGATGTTGAGTGGGATTAAAAAACGATTTGCCAACACCGTACAAAATTAATTGCTTGCTTTTTGCTCACTTACGAAAATCCTCGCAGATTTTCTTTGTCAGTAATTATTTACTAACTTTAGTGCTTAAACATCGCAACTAATCCTGTACAAACACGTTGGCGGTAATGTAAAACCAACCTCAAATTGAAAAAGAGAATACTGAATTTATGGACAAAATTATAAGCTCGTTTATCGATTCAGTTATCCAACTGAAAAAACTGCACTTTACACCTAATGAGATTGATTTTGACAAGTTATTATTTGAAAAAAAAATACTTAAACTAGAAAACGATAAAATATCAATAGCTAATTTTGATTCAATATCTTCCTGCTTCTTAGAAAAATACAAAGAAAAATTAGATTTTAAAATAAGTGATGAGTTTCAAATTAATGTGGATTTTATAAAGAGCATTAAAGAAGATTTTACCAATAATGAATATGTTCCTGACTACCATATTTTAGAAAAGGAAATTTGGAAATCTATAATAAAAGAATCAAATTCTGTATGGAAATGTAATTTCAATGATTATCTCAACTCTTTAGATAAAAACAAAAAATCTGTTAGAATAACCGATTTCACAAATGCATATTCTATTCTTTTACCATCATTAGATTTGACAAGTCCAATAATATTTGATAATGCACTTATTCAAACGGAACTAACAAAAAATGATGCACACTATAATATCGATTTAAGTACTGTTTTAAGTGGTTTAAAGAATAAATGTAAAGCCGACTATGATTTAGGAGTAGAACTATTAAAAAAAGCACTTTCCTTAGGCGAAGACAAAGAAAATATAATATCTGCTATTGTTTCAGGGCTTTATGAAAATAAAAAAGTAGAATTCTATGATTCAATCTTAAAAGATTTAATACAAAAGGAAAAAAAACTTAACCCTATCTTTTTTGGACTATCAAATGTTTCAGAAATTGCAAATGCCGAATGTGTTTTATTTATTGAGCTTATAAAGAATTATATCAAAAGAGATTCTTTAGAAATCTCTGTATTATCCCTTGTGTTTTCAATTCTAAAATCCAAAAACACCAAATATCACAAGTTTTGTTTTAAAGAATTAGAATCAGCTATCGAAAATGAAAAAACAGCTTACTACATTTTAAACAATTTAGACCAGCCAAACAATTACTATCAAGAGAAAACTGAAATTGTTGTTAAATTAATAAATCAAGATTACTTTTCAATTGATAAATATATAAACCCAATTGGCAATGTCTTTTGGCACTTAAAAGAATTTGAAGCTTTCAAGAAGATTGTATTAAGTTTAATTGAAAAGAAACCTTTTGAAAAATTTATTAAAAGTTTTGAATCGTATTTCCATTCAGTAGATAAAATTGAATTGGACAAATTCACAATAGACCTTTTAACGAACAATCAAGCTAGTAAAAGAACAACAGGTATTGAAATATTTAATCAATTGTCAAATTACAATCCTTATCGCTTTACATTTAACATTTTAGAACTACCATATATTTCACAATATAAATTGTGGATGTCTTTAACTCAAGACTTTCACGAACCTAAAAACAGACTTATAGCTTTACTTCCCTTAGTTGATTCAAAAAGTGGATTAATTAAGGAAAGTTTTTTATGTAAACTAGAAGAAATATCAGAAGACTATGGAGGTCTCGTAACTAAGGTATTGGAAGAAAACCTTAACAAAGACAATCCTAATTACAATTTAGTGATGGAAAGGATTAAAAATTATATTGAGAATTATTATGGCAAAAACATAGATATAAAGAATTCTGTTTCAGAATTAAACCCATATCACACTCATTATAAACATATAAAACATTTTGACGAAGTATTTTATAAAAATATGAGTAAAACAGTAGATAAAGGAGCTAGGAAAAATAGTTTTCTTTCGATTTTAGGAGCAAATACTGTACAATTATCAAAAGGTGGTGGTTGGCGATTTGGAGCGAATAAAGAAATTTCACAATTAGGAAAGGTTGGAACTAGTTTTACTATGCCAAGAGGTTACTTTATAAATCCAAATAAATTTGAACTTGAAAAAGGATTTTTAATTGGACAAGATTGGACAGATGAAGAATTCCTAGAAATTAAAACCATTCTCGAAGATGAATAGCAATAGTATAATAGTCCGTGAATATCTAGCTTCATTAAAAGAGGATTCGGAATTAGATTATCTATTTCCCATTCTTATAAACCTTATGGGTTTTAGAATTATTCAAACAGCAAAGGAATCAAAAGGACAATCTCAATACGGGAAAGACATTATTGCTGTTGGAAAAGATGAACACGGTATTAAGCATAAATGGTACTTTGAATTAAAAGGTTATTCTGACAAAGACATAACTCAAGCTAATTATTCAAAAGCTGATGGTATAAGAGAATCAATTATTGAAGCAAAAGATACATTTTTTAAGGATTCCACGATTTCTGGTTTTAATAAATTACCTACAAAAATTGTAGTTGTTCATAATGGAGTTTTAAAAACCAACATTAGAGATACTTTTGAAGGTTTTATTTCTCGAGAATTTAAAGAAGGTGAATTTGAACGTTGGGATATTTACTATTTAACAGATATTTTTAGTCAATATTTATTTAATGAATATTTACTATCTGATGATGCAAGCAATAGATTATTAAAAAAAACATTAGCCTTTTTAGATTCACCAGACAATGAATATTCAGAATTTAAAGAGTTAGTTACTATTCAATTCAATAAGGTTGAAAACGTAAAAAGTAGAGCCTTTAAAAAATTATTTGCAACATTAAACCTGCTAAACTCAATTATCTTTCATTATAGTAAAGAAAACAATTACTTAGTACCTGCTAAAGAATGCTCTAAATTTTTGATTCTAAAAACTTGGCATTGGATTTTAGTTAAAAATTTACAAGATAAAAAACCTGTTGTCAAAGAATTTAAGAAGTTACTTAAAGGTCAGTTCGAAATATTTGACAAATATTTTCAGAAAACTTTTTCTATTGCAAAAATTGAAAATGGCTTGTTTTCTGAATATGGTACTTTCTATGAAAAAATTGGATATCCTTTAAGGTGCTTTGAATATTTAGATGACTTAATTTATCATTGTAGATTAAGAAATACAGTATTTGAATCAAAGAAAATTGAGCGTCTAAAAAACAAACAGAAAGACTTAATCATTGAGCTAATAAATAACAATAATGGTTTCACTAGACCTATTTTTGATAATCATTCCATACCTATTACCCAGCTATTTTTATTCTTTTCCGATAAGAAATGTTTAAGACAAAAAGATGTTGATTTCCTTGCAGGATATTTTCAGCTTATGATTTCAAATCTAAAAATAGAAAAAATAAGACACGATAGACAACCCGAACTTTATAACAGAATTGACCCAATAATAGATTTTTTCGCTACTGGTACCAAACCAGAAGAATATTGTGACAGTTCTTCAATATTACTTGCAATACTATTAGAAATAACTTTAATATTTAATTCAGAAGAGTTATTCAAGGAAATCTTATCATTTATAGATGAAAGTTTAAGTTTACAAATAGTATCTATTGATGCCACCAAATATAATGTTGAGCAACTACTATTTGAAAAAGATTTACATAGTGAATATTTTGTTGACTGTATAGAAAGAGTTCAAGACGGTCTAAAATTATTAAAGAATGAAGCTGATTTTAGTGAATTTAAAAAATTAGTTTTAGAAAAAAAAGAATCACCTAATTCATACGAAACTGATATTTTAGGTCTTTCTTGTATTAGATATTTAGCACATAGCTATTTTAAAAATGAAATATTACCTGAAGAATGGAGAGAATTAATTGTGGAAGAATAAAACACTACCGCCAACAATGTATATAAAAAATAGCGGTTTTAGTGCTAAAACGAAAATGAAATATATAAAATTGAGGTCAGTTTTAATCCGAAAAGTTAGTGCCTAAAACCCGCTACTTTTCATATACTAGACCGTTGGCAACAAGCTGAAAATCTAAATTTGGAAGAAAAAGATAGCATAGAAATAATTTCAGAAAAATCTAAAGAACTTTTAGATTATCAAGTTTCTGCATTTGATTCAAATTATGGAAAAGCAGGAACTTTTATTTCGATTTCATCGTTGTTTACACCGTTAGCATTTTCATTTTTCGAAAAATTTGACAATAACTTATTGTCTATTATCATATTTTTCATCCCAATTATTTTAAATTTAATCGGACTATTTTTTCTATTAAAAGTTCTGATTCCTAAAAAATTAAATTTTGGAATTGGAATACAAGAATTTGACCGACTAATTAACGATGACTATGAAAAAGTAAAACTATTTGAAATTGGAGCTAATAAGACATCTTTTAATGAAAACAAGATTAAACTTGATGAACAAAATAAATTTTTACGCAAAGGATTACGTATGATTTACATTAGTGCGATTTCATTAGCAATAATATTTTTTACACAAACAATAATTACAAATTCAAATAAAATGGCTGATAATAACGAAAATTCAAACGGACAATCAACTTCTCAAGATAATGGGAATTCTGGAAGAGAAATTCCACAAGTCCGACCAGAACAAACAACAATTATAGAAAAAGGCGGAGATCCAGGCGGAGAAAAAAGGAACAAATAAAAGCCAGTTGCCAACAATGTATAACCGCAATTACGGCGGATTCGACTATGTCCGAATCCACTCGGAATTGCTAACGTCTGTGCCAAGCCGAATATTAACGCATATTAACCCGTAACTGACGGTTATACGTATTCCAAGGATAAAAACA
>CAZMDC010000068.1:0-5987 GCA_964565055.1 uncultured Polaribacter sp.
TAAAATCCAAAACGTGGCTTCACATAGCCCTGCGTTACCTGCAAGCTGAAAAAAAAGCCACCGCACGGTCAAGCACATTCATTTTTTGCCAACGCTAAAAGCCAACGCTCGAAAAATAAAAGAGCTTGCCCTTCCCCACCGCCACCCAAATTAATTATTCGAATTTTTCACTTGAAATACAAAATCTATTGTTAAATTTGGACATTTATTGTCCTGAATATATTTTCAGGAAAAATACTGCAAAATGAATACGAAACAATCGTTTGGAGAGTACTTACGGAAATTAAGAGAAGACCAAAATCTTCCGATACGAAAAGTTGCATCAAAACTGGATATTGACCCATCAACATTGGGGAAAATTGAACGTGGAGAACGAAGTGCTAATAAAGAAATGCTTCCAATATTAGCGGAATTGTTCGGAATTGAGGAGAAAACGCTCGGACTTATCCTTTTTAGCGATAAAGTAGCTTATCAGATTATCGAAGAAGAAAATACCAACGAGATTTTAAAAGTGGCAGAACAAAAAATCAAATACTTAAAAAATAAGAATCTTAAACAAGGTTCATTGGACTTGAAATAAATATGAACATAAAAGACCTTGTTAAAAAATATCACTCGAATAGAGAAGCATATCTAAAAGCAGATTATAACGAAACTCAACTTCGGACAGATTTTCTCGACCCTTTATTTGAAATGCTTGGTTGGGATATTAAAAACTCGGCTGGAAAACCGACAAACGAACGTGAAGTTTTAGTGGAGGAAGGACTAAAAGCAGACGCTAGTTCCAACACAAAAAAACCAGATTATACTTTTAGACTTTTCTCAGAGCGAAAATTCTTTTTAGAAACTAAAAAACCGAACATAAAAATTGAAAGCGACAATGAACCTGCAAAGCAAATTCGTAGATATGGTTTTACTGCGAAACTTAAAATTTCAGTTCTATCCAATTTTGAATATTTGGCAATCTACGATTGCTCTCAAAAAGTTGCAAAAGATGATACAGTAACGAAATCTAGAATCAATCTTTATCACTATACAGAATATGAATCAGCTTTTGAGGACATTAAAAAGCAATTAAGTAACGAAGCCGTCTATTCTGGAGAATTTGACGAAACTTGGAAAGAAATTGAAGAACAATTAAAACTTTCAAGTGTTGATGATTTATTCCTTTCCCATATTAACGAATGGCGAATCGTTTTAGGTAAAGAAATTTACTCGCACAAACCTGACCTAAGCATAGAAGAATTAAACGATATCGTTCAGTCTTATATCAATAGTATCATATTTTTAAGAGTTTGCGAAGACCGAAATTTAGAAACCTATAAAACACTTTTAAATTTTGCAGAAAATAATGATTTCGCTTCGCTCATCAAAAAATTCAAAGAAGCCGACAAAAAATATAACGCAGGTTTATTTAATCAACCCTTAACAGAAAAGGTAGTTTCAGATAGCTCTTCGGCATTTTGGGAAATAATCAAAGATTTGTATTTCCCAGAAAGTACATATTCATTTTCAGTTTTTGCTTCTGATATTCTAGGAAACATCTATGAAATATTTCTAGGAGAACAATTAACCATAGAAAACGGACAAATTCTCTTAAAAAAGAAACCTGAAAATGTTGATAGAGATATTGTTACGACACCAACATTTATCATTCAAGATATTCTAAGGCAAACGGTTGTTGAGCATTGCAAAAACAAAAATGATGATGAAATTTTAAGTTCATCATTTGCAGATATTGCTTGTGGTTCTGGTGCGTTCTTACTTGAAACTTATCAATTGTTACAGGATATTCTTATAGATTATTACTTGCTAAATGACAAGAAAAAACTAATTCAAACATCAATAAACACTTTTAAACTGCCTTTTACACTCAAAAAGAGAGTATTAGAAAGTTGCATTTTTGGAATTGATAAAGATTACAATGCTGTTCAAGCCTGTAAATTTGGTTTGCTATTAAAACTTCTCGAAAATGAAGATAATGCAACGATAACCAAACCTGCATTACCAACTCTTGACCAAAATATTCAGTTTGGAAATAGCCTAATTGAGCCATCAGAAACAAATAAAAAAAATCAAAATGCAATAAATCCTTTTGATTTTGGTAAAACTCGCTTTGATGTAATCGTTGGCAATCCGCCATATATGGCTACAGAGCATATGAAAGAGTTCACACCTCTTGAATTGCGTATTTACAAATCGAAATTTGAATCATCTTACAAACAGTTTGACAAGTACTTTCTCTTCATTGAAAGAGGTTTGGAACTTTTGAAAGATGGCGGATATTTTGGTTACATAGTACCAAGTAAATTTGCGAAAGTTGGAGCTGGAAAAAAACTGAGAGAATTACTTGTCGATAATAAAGCAATTCAGCAAATAATATCCTTTGGAGCAAATCAAGTTTTTCAAAATAAAACCACCTACACCTGTCTCTTAATTCTCAAAAAAGAAAAACTTGAACAAGTCAAATATCTTGAGGTAAACTCGTTAAAAAATTGGAAAACAAGAAATATTGGAAATGAACATTTTGACGAATTTAAGATAGATTCTTTAGAAGCAGAAGGTTGGGTTCTTTACCCAAAAGAGCTAAAACCAATTTATGATAATATAATTTCTCAATCTGCAACTTTAAGTGATTTGCTTGGAGAAAAAAATATTACTAATGGTATTCAGACCAGTAAAAACCCTTTATACATCGTAACACCAGATAATATTGACAAGAAATATGTTTATTTCAAGATAAAAGGTAAAGACTGGAAGATTGAGAAAGAAGCTTTAAGACCTTATTACAAAACACCGACCAACAGAAAATCTAAAGAATGTTTTAGTACTTATCGTTTTTTAGAACCCAATTCATACGTAATCTTTCCATATCAAAAGGCTAATGGAAAAGTCGATATTATTCAAGAAAGGAGTCTTAATAAAAAGTTTCCTGAACTTTTTAAATACTTCAAATTTTATGAAAAGGAGATAAAGAAAAGAAAAGTTAGCCCACCTATAACGAAAGATGATTGGTTTAAATTTGGAAGAAGTCAACATCTTGATAGTTGGGAAGCTCAAGAAAAAATCGTTGTAGGAGTACTTTCTTCTGGAGATAAATATGCAATAGACAAAAATAAAACTATTGTATCATCTGGAGGTACAGCTGGATACTGTGTAATCACTATTCCTGATAATTTCCCTTATTCAATATATTACATTCAAGCTTTATTAAACTCTAAATACTTAGAGTGGTTTTCTGCACTCATTGGCGAAGTATTTAGAGGTGGTTATATCGCAAGAGGAACAAAAGTGCTTAAAAAGCTACCAATTAGGCTCATTGATTTTGACACAAAATCAGAGAAAGATATTCACGATAAAATTGCGAAAATTCAAAAGGAATTAATTGATGTTCAAGAAAAAATAGATGACAGCAATGGAAATAAGAGAGCATTAATTCCATTACATCGTCAGTTCGACAGCTTAAAAAGCGAGCTAGACAACACGCTTAAAACTTTGTATAACTTGGGAGAGACTGATAGCGATATCCCTTTAATTTCTGAAATTTATGCAACTAATTAAAGAAGCATCAAAAGAAAAATTAAGGGGCGGATTCTATACACCTGAACCAATTGCATCATTTGTTTTAAAATGGGCATTTAACGGTAACAAACAGCTTGATATTTTAGAACCAAGTTGTGGAGATGGCGTATTTCTTGAAGAAATACAAAAAGGACATTACGAATATAATTCTGTAACTGCAATAGAATTTGATGAAGTTGAGGCTGAAAAGTCTAAAAAAATTGGCTTGGACAAGACCAATGTTATAAATGCCGATTTTCACGATTTCTGTAATAACACCAAACAAAAATTTGATTTGGTAGTCGGAAATCCACCTTACATTCGCTACCAATATTTTAATAAAGAACAACAAGAATTTGCTTCAAGGATTTTCGACAAAGCCAAACTAAAGTATTCTAAACTAACAAATGCTTGGGTTTCGTTTGTTGTGGGCTCTTCCCTACTTTTAAAAGAAGAAGGCAAAATTGGATTTGTATTGCCAGCCGAAATACTTCAAGTTTCGTACGCTCAACCCTTACGAGAATTTTTAGCTCATTTTTATAATAAAATAAACATCGTCTCTTTTGAGAAGTTAGTGTTTCCAGACATTCAGCAAGAAGTAGTTCTATTATTATGCGAGAAAAATAATTCTAAAACACATTTGATTGAACATTTAGAATTGAAAGATGCAGAAGAACTAGAAAAGTTAGATGTATCAAAATTAAAAAGTCCAAAGAAGAAAATTGATTTCAAATCAAACAAGTGGACTTTTTATTTCCTTGAACAAAACGAAATTGACTTTTTAGAAAAGCTTCAAAACGACAAAATAATTCCGAGACTTAAAGAATACGCAAAAGTAGAAGTCGGAATTACAACAGGTTCGAATCCATTTTTTACAGTTCCGCTTTCTATTGTACAATTCTACAACTTAGAAAAGTATGCAAAACCATTAGTTGGTAGAAGTGTTCAAGTTCCAAGTGCGATTTTCACAGAAAAAGATTGGATTAAAAATAGAAACTCGGAAGCACGAACACACTTTTTATCATTTCCGAAAATGGAAGAACTAAATGGCTCGATTGGAGCTAGGGATTACATTGCTTGGGGGGAAGAAAATGAAATACACAAAGGTTATAAATGTAGAATACGTGATGAATGGCAGATTGTGCCTTCACAAAGAATATCAGACGCATTGTTTATTCGGAGAAACAATAAGTATCCAAAATTAATTATTAACGAAGCAGAAGCTTTTACAACGGATACTATGCACAGAGTAACAGTAAAAGAAAAAGCGGATATAAAAGCGTTGACAGCTAGTTATTACAATTCTCTATCCTTTGCGTTTGCTGAAATTTGTGGAAGAAGTCACGGTGGAGGAGTTTTGGAATTAATGCCGAACGAAGTGGAAAGAATTCTTTTGCCTTACAATGAAAAGAATGCGGAATTACTGCCGATTATTGACAAAATGATTCGTGAAAAGAAAGATATTTCGGAATTATTGAAAATTACGAACGAAAAAATATTAAAGAAAAATTACGGCTTGACCAATGAAGAAATCGACTTAGCAGATAGTATATGGAAAAAGCTATCTAACCGAAGATTGAATAGAGGGAAAAAATAGCCAACGCTCAAAGCCATACACATTTGCAATTCGCACCAGCCAACGCTACGCCAAAAATTGCAAAAGAGTATGTCTTGCCAACGCTCAATCCGAACTAAATAACAATCTCTGAAAACCAATCAGAACGTGAAAAGCCAGCAGGTAACAATGTATAAAAATAATAGCGGTATTATCGCTAAAAACAAAGATAGTAAATGTAAAAAAGGTCTGTGTTTAACCGAAAAGTTAGTGCTTTTAAATCCGCTACTATTCTTATACTAGACCGTTGTAAACAATTATGAAAAACGCATTTCTAACTTTAATATTGACTTTTGGAATTTTGAGTTGTAACGCTCAAATTCAACGCGAAAAGGAAGAAAAAATACGTTCGGAAATCAATACAGAATTTAACAAAAACATGGCGGAATGCTATACTGGAGTTGACGCTGTATCTGATTTTAATGATAAAACGGAGTTTTGGAATATTTGCGAACTGAAAAACGGAAATAGAATTATTACAATTGATTCCCATAAAAAAGACACATATTATCAAGAAATCTATTTTGAGAAAAATGGAGAGTTGGTTTACGCAAAAGAAACGGAAAATTATATGCCGAAAAACCATTTCACTCAAATGAGCTGGAATTGCAAGTTTTATGCTAAAAACGGAGAATTGATTTCCCTAATGTCACTTGGACACGGAAAGACGGAAAATGAAAAATGGAATCCTGATGTCATTTTTAAGATGTATAAAAACAGGTTAACTGAATTAAAACGAATAAAAAAATAACTGTTTACAACAATGTATAACCGCAATTACGGCGGATTCGACTACGTCTGAATCCACTCG
>CAZMDC010000069.1:0-5846 GCA_964565055.1 uncultured Polaribacter sp.
GTTCTCCTCTCTTCTCTTGTTAAAGTTAATATTGTAAAATAAAGGAGACCGTTGTAGGTAATTAAAAAAAACGAACACTATGAATAAAAAAACGAAAATAATTCTGAATTTAATTTTAATTCCACTATTCGCTTATGCAATTTATTTAACAATTGAAATACCTCAAGTTTATGGAAAAATAGGGTTGGGAATTTTATTTATGACTTTACTATTCAATCTAATTAGAAAAAAATATATTTCAATTCCAATCTACTCAATAGGAATAATTGGAGCAATATTAGTTTTATTTTCTGCTTATTCTTTCAACTCATATACAGAAAAAGAGAGAAGTAAATTTGATATTCCTACAGAAGTAAAATTTGAAAAAACTGATTTTAAAACAGCTTTGAAAAAGGCTGAAAAAGAAGAAAAATATATATTTATTGACTTTTACACTGGATGGTGTGCACCTTGTTTAGGTTTTACAAAGAATGTGCTTACAGATAAAGAAGTTGGAATATTTATGAACGAATCCTTTGTTAACTTGAAATATGACGCTGAAAAAGGAGAAGGAATTAAAATTGCGGAAAAATATAACGTAAATTCATATCCCACACTTTTAATTGTTGACAACAAAGGAAACAAAGTTGAAAATTTGACAAATAACTGGATTCCGCAAAAAAAAGATATGATTGAAATATCAAAAAAATACAAAAACAAATAACTACCTACAACACCGTATAAAAAAAATTGCTGGTAAAAGCTAATTTACGAAAGTCCTAGCGGACTTTCTATCCGTGATTTATTTCCTAACTTTAGTGCTTAAACCACGCAACTTTTCTTATACAACAACGTTGTAAGCAAGCTAAAGAAACCGACTAACTGAAAAGAATGATTAAAAGCTCAATTGAAGATGACCTTTCAAGATATACTGAAAAAATATATAATGAGGGTCTTTTCAATAAACATAATGAGAAAATTAATGCGGAAGACTTCTTCTGTCGTCTATTCAAATTAATTTATGGTTGGAGTGATTTAGTAAATCTTAATTATTTAGAACCTAATTCTGCAGGAATTGATTTGTATTCAGCTAATCAAAAAATAGCAATTCAAATTACTACTATTCAAAGCAAAGAGAGAGAAAAAGTTGAAGGAACGATTAAAAAAGTTCTAAAGCATCATTCTGATAAAAAAATAGAGGGAATTTTATGTTTTTTTATAAAAGATAATAGACCACTTAAAAATATAGATGCCAACCAACTTTCTGAGCAATTTGGTGTGAAAATTAAAATTAGGACTACGAAAAATATTATTGGCGATTTTCATAGATTCCCTTCACCTGAAAAAAAAATACGAATCTCGGAAATCGTTAAACAAGAAACATCGTCTGATTTTCACGGATTAAATGAGTTAATAGCATTTGAACCTTATTCCAATAAAAAACATTCAGCATATTCAACACCTGAGAATTTAATTTATTTTTCTGCTTTCGAGAAAAAGAAAATAATTGAAATACAAGAATTATTTAACGAAGATAAAATTAAAGAGTACTGCATTTTAGGTAATCCTTGTAGTGGAAAATCAACATTAGCTGACGCAGTAATTAAAAATGTTAAACCTTACTATAAAGTATTTTATATAGACCTCTCTGACCCAGATTTAAATAATATCAACATACTAAAAGAGATTAATCAATTATCTTTTTATCATACAATCATTCTTCTTGAAAATGTTCACGACAACATAAAACTATTTAAAAAAATACAATTAAAAATTAAACGGTTTCCTTGGTTAAAAGGATTATATATTTCCAGATATCATAATTCTTATAGAGAAGAAGATGAGAGTTCAATTATAAACATTTTTAAAGATGTAAAAAAATTTAGGTACAATCCAGATATTCAATTTGAAGAAAAAGTTTCTGGAATTATTAATAATAGAGTTAAATCTCTTAAAATAGAATACTCTCAATATAATTGGTTTGTAGGCGATTTTAAAACTGTATTAAATAACACAGATAAAAATTTATTAAAATTAAATATCGCACTTGAAAGTTGGATTGCATCTACTAAAAATGGAAGTACTTTAGATTTTGAGAAAATAAATAGTCAAAAAATATATTCTCATTTTTATACATCACACAGATTAAAAGAATTAGATGAAGAACTTCTATTTTTATATTCATTCTTATATAGTCACGATATTTCTTTTTTAAGAATAAAAAGAAAAAATGATGAATTTGATTTACTAAAAGAAAAAGGTATTATTTTAAATTATAAGACTAGCGACTATTATTACTTTCCTCATAAAGATTATGCTAATTTAATTTATAATTCATTAAAAAAAGAAAGGGATTTAGAAAGAGAAGACCTTTTTAAATATTTAAATAATTATATCTCAAATTTCAAAACAGAATCTGCATTAAACATTACAGAGATATTAATAAAATTAGCATTTGCAAAAGAAATTGAGTTAATAAGTCTTTTATTAAATCACACCAAAACCTTAGAACTTTTGTCTGACAAATTTTCTAAGTACATAAGAGATTATGAAGTTTTCGAATTGCAGAAAATCTACTTCTTAACTTTTGAAAACATTAATGACGAAGTACAATTGAAATATTTTAATCTATTTCAAGATTATTATTCTAGAAATAAGCTCGAATTGTATGTTTTTAAAGATTATTCTGTTTACAGTAATCTACTTCAAATAGCTAATCATTTAAATATCGAATTAGGATATATATTTAAAACCCTTCGAATAAATGAAAAAGCAAATACAAATTCTATAACAGAGTTAACAGAGAGAATTAGCAAAAAGAAAGACTTTCCAGAAACAGTAAGTAGAATTCTTAATTCATACGATTTTTATGAATGGCTTTTAATGATTGAAAAATTACCAACACTATCTGCAATCACAAATTCATTATCAAATCTAAAAACTTCACCAATATCAAAAAAACTATTGATTGGAATTATAAATCATATCAATATTAAAGAATTAGAAATAAAAAGTAGAAACTTAAAGACTGTACAGATAACTAAATCTATCAGAGAATTAGAAATTATAGATTTTGTATTAGGTACTAATATCTCTAAAGACCTTTTAAAACAATTTTCTTTCAATAATAAAATCTCTGAAACCAATCTGTCAGACTTTTCAAAAAGTTTATCTGATTTATCATCAATCAACCCTGATTTTGTGGTTATGGAATTGCAAGAGAGTTTTCATAATGGTTCGTTTTATAGAATCTTAGAAAAAGAAAAAAGCATAAATAATATTTCTGCCAGTTTATTAGAAATAAAAAAAATTGTGGCTTCAAACGAAGACGTATTTTATAAATTAATAAATGAATATCTTAATTCAGATATTTTTAGTGAACTATTTGAATCTGAAACTAATATAAGTAGTCTACTTATATTGTTTGAATTAATTAAAAGAAATGAAATTGGCATAAATGAAAACACTCAAAAAAGGCTTTCAGAAAATATTAAAAAACAAATTTTAAAATGCAACTTTGATTACACGTTGTTTGCAAATCCAAAAGTTCTGAATATTCCAGAATTAAAGACTAAAATTGACAATAAAATTAGTAGCGAGTTATTAAACAAAATAATCAGTAGGTCAAAATTTACAATAATGGACTCTTTATTTAGAGTGTTGAGAGCTGTAAATAAAGAAAAAACAATAAAAGCCTTAAATACAGCAGATTCAAATATTTTTGTACAATCAATGTGCCATAAAGAACTGAATATGAGTCAAACTTTAGAGGTTTTATTCAGAGCTAAATCAAAAACTTATATAAATGAAAATTTGAATTCAGACCTATTTTGGTATAACTTACTAGATGACTATTTAATTATTCAAAAAGAAAATCAATACCAATATCATAGATTAAATTTTGGTGACTTCCTAAAAGCATTTGAGTTTTGTCTAAAAATAAATAGTGAAATAGCATACAAACATTTTGAAATTGATTTCTTAAAGAAACTTAAATTAAACCACAAAAGCTTAAAAATCTCATCGCTATTTCAATTCTTACGAAAACTTGAACTAAAAACAAACAACAAATACAATAGTGAAATATTAGATTTCTTAGAACTAAATAAATCAAAGTTTATAGATGGAATTAAAAATGGAGATTTACAAAAAACCACATCAGGATTGGTTGAATTAAGTAAATGTGATAATTTTAAAGATTACGTTGATGAATTGATTTATCTTACAAGAAAAGCATTTTTACATAAGCTAAGTCAGATAAAAGGAAATGAAAAGATTGAAAAAAAAGTTCACGCTGATTTAAAAATAATAGCAACTAAAAATTCAAAAAAATTATTAAACGAATTATAAAAGCCAGCATATAACAAAGAACTGAGGTAAAAACCAAATAAAAATCATTTAATTAATTACCAAACTACTTCTGTATTGATCGTTATAAGGGATACCATTTTTAACAATAGAAAATGCTTGTTTTAATAATTTATTACACACTGCTATTAATGCTAGTTTTTTGCTTTTTCCTTTCGCTATTATCCTATCATAAAGCGCTTTACAAGCGAGGTTATATTTACAAGCATTAAAACTACACATAAATAACAGGTTCCTTAATTTAGGGTTACCCATTTTACTCATCCTTGGCCGTCCTTTAACACTGGTTCCACTCTGACGTATTATAGGCGTTATTCCTGCATAACTACACAATTCTTTTGCGCTTTCAAAGCGTTGAAAACCATCGGTTAATACCACAATAGCATTAAAGCAGTTTTGTTGCCTATCCCTGGAATAGTTTTTAGCAAGGTTAACGATTCTTGATGCTCTTTCTTTACATTCTCTTGCAATACTTTTTCTAAAACTTCTATCTCTCTTTTTAGATGTTTTAAACTTCTTTTTAAAGATAATAAAACAGCCTTGGATGGCTTTCCTAAAACTTCTTCTCCATGAATCTTATTTTTTAGCTGGGTACTTTGTTTACTATAAATACTAAGCAAACGTAGTAATTGTAAACTCTCTTGCTGATTTTTCCATTCGCCTGTCCAGAGCTTGGGATTTGTGTCTTTTCCATAAGCTTGAATCATCTTTGAATCGCTTTTGTCGGTTTTTATTTTCGATAAATTCATTTGAATGTAGCACTTAATCTTTAACGGGTTTACAACACTTACACCAATGCCTAATTCTAATAAAAAGTACGCTAATCGAATATGATAATAACCTGTAGCTTCCATTACGCTAATCGTATTTGCCTCTAATAGTTTAACTAACTTTTTAAAGCCAATTGTATTGTTTGTAAACTGATAACACCTGTTGTTGGCATCACAAACATCTAAGACATCTTTACTAATGTCTATTCCTAAATATTGTATTTCTTTAGTCATAAGAAAAAAAGGATTGTAAAGGACCTATCTATGGAGAATTCAACAACTTAAAATCGAAGTCTAAAGCTTCATAGAACGGAACGAATTTATCATAGAAAAGAGCAGGGATTATCAATGTTGACGAGATCTAAGTCTCCACGTGTATCATAACCTTATTCCGCTCTTTGGTTCTTTATGATTAAATGTTAAAGTTAATAGATTGCTAACTTAAGATGTGTATAGCTCATTGCTAATAAGTTGCTTAAACCAAAGTTAAGGCGTATTTGGAAAGTCGCCAAATTTTTAAATTTGACGATTTCCAACAAAAAAGATAAATAGTAAAATTTAAAAATCTGGCTTGTGGCTCAACCGAAAAATAATCGCTAATTTGCACGCAACGAGCCATACACCAGACCGTTGCCATTAATACGAAAAAACTTTGCGAACTAAATAATTTGTAGTAACTTTGTAATTACAAATACAGAATTATGGAAACAGCAATTATTAAAATCGGAA
>CAZMDC010000070.1:0-5525 GCA_964565055.1 uncultured Polaribacter sp.
TAAACCGAAAATTATTAACTTTAATCCCGTAACTGACGGTTATACGAGACCGTTGGCAACCATATAAGTCCGAACTCAATAACTAACCACAATAAAAAAATATCAAATGAATAAATCAGTAAAAATCATACTATACATATTAAATATTTTAATCTTTGGTATAGCTATATATTGGTTCACAAAAGATAAAAGTCCAGAACCACTAATTACTATGATTGGACAATTTTTAGTACTTCTAACATTAATTTTTGAATCAAAAATTGCAAAAATTGCTATTGAAAAAATTTCGGACTCTGAAATTGACGTAGAAACAGGTTCAAAAGATGAGAGTAGCATCAGTATTTCTAAAGTAAAAAAAGGTTCTAAAGTTAATGTAAAGAGGAACTAAATGTTTGAAAAAATTGTGAAACTCTTTTCATCTGAAAAAATTGTTGTAAAAAATATAAAACAACAATCTAAAGTTGACATAACCAATATTGAATATGTAAATATAAAATCAAGCGAAGATTTTCAGAAACTACTTTCTCAAAATAAAGTTGACAAAACAGATTTAACTCAAAAGGATTTTCAAAAACTTATTGGAAAAATTGAAAATAAAAAAGGAATAATTCAAAGGGAAATTTTCAGTTCTGATAAAAGTCAAAACAACTTAATAAGCTCTTTTCTTGGTAAAACAATTCTTGATGATACATTAGAAAAATGTATAAAAACTGAAAATAAAGTAATTTTATTAGGAAATCCAGGACTCGGAAAAACTACAGAATTAGAGCGATTAGCAATAAATATTATTAATGATAAAGACAATGAACTAATTCCAATTTATAGGAATTTGAAAAATTTCACCTCAAACCATGATATCGAATCGATATTATTTAAAAATTGGGAATCTTATAAAAATCTAATATTTATTTTCGATGGAATTGATGAAATTCAAGATATTCAAGACTTCAATTCTAAACTTGAAACTTTCATTTATTATTTAAATACTAACGAAATTGAATTTAAATTCATCTTAAGTTGTAGAACAAATGTTTATGAAAGCTTAATTAAAAATATTTCAGATTTCAAGGTTTATTATTTAAGAGATTTATATTACCATGAAAGTATTAATTTATTAAAACAAAAATGTGGCAATGCAATTATTGATAGTCTTACATTTGATAGTACCATTACAGAATTTTTAAAAAATCCTTTTCAAGTAAATATATTAGCCGATTATATTAAAGAAAACAAAAAATTACCTTCGAATTCGTCTGAATTATGGGAGAGTTATATAACCTTAAGATTAACACATGACGATAATCATAAACTAATAAAAAAAAGTTTAAATATTCCACTAATTAAAAGGCTTTCGATAAAGGCTTCTTTAGTGAATGAATTAATGCAAAGAAATACGATTTCAAATGAAGAGTTATATGAAGTTGCAAGTTCTAATTCTTCAGATTTTAAAGACTTTAAAGACAATCCTTTAATTGATAAAAATAAAGAATTAGATGAATGGTTTTTTGAACATAGAAACATTCAAGAATATTTTGCTGCAAAAGCTATTTCTGACAGAGGCATAAATGAGATATTAGAGTTTATACAAATTAATGATTTGGGTAAAACGCATCCTTCACTTTTTAACACTATTACATTTCTAATTAATCTACTTGATAATAATTCTGAAACATACAAAGCTTTAGTAAATTGGCTAATTGATAACGAACCTGAATTGTTATTTAAAGCAGATAATAATAGAATAGATTTAGATACTAAAATTAAGGTTTTTCAAGCTCATTTTACTAAAGAGTGTATTGATAAGACTTTATGGATAAATACAAATAGAAAATTTGAAATAAAAGAAATTGCACAATTTGGTAACTGTCCCGAAAATTATAAGTTCTTATTAAAGATAATTTCCAATAGTTCTGATTATCACATAAGAACTATTAATTCTGCAATAAGCATACTATCTTTTTTTAATATCCCTGAAGATTCTTTATTAGATTTAAAAGAGTTATTATTCGAAAAGTTAAATGAAGAAGATTTACATATTTCTATAAAATCTGAGCTTTTATATTTAATTAAAAATCAAAATTTAGCTAATGACGATGAGGCATATTTAAAATCTCTTTTTGAAGTTTTTAAAAGTGAAACTCATAAAGCATTAAACAATAATCTATTACTATTATTAAGTGAGAAAGACGATATTGATTTCTTCTTCACTTATATAAAAGAAGAATTTTTAAGAGCACATAAACTAAAGGAGAGACTTATTCCTGATGAGACAATAAGAGGGAATGAAATTCTTATCAATAGTTTAATTTTAAAGTTAACATCAGCGGACAATTTTTTAGAATTAGCTAAATACTTTTTTAATGATAATTCTTCTCTTTATACATATGATGGTTATCTAAATAAATTGACTTCAAAATTGTTAGATTTTATTAAACAAGACCCTGAATTTATAGATAAAATATTAGATAGTGTAATTGATGATGTCAGCTATCATATACACGATAAACTATTATCGGAATTAATAGTTAAGAGTAACTCTAGAGATAGGGCTATAATTCACTTATTAAAAAATCAAGACTTTGAGAAAGTAGATTATTTTATAGCTGGAATTATTTCTGAATCAGAATTAAATGCTGTTGTAGATATATTAATTGAAAAAGGAATATCTGTTGAAAGAATTGAACGTTTTAGAAATTTTATTGCGAATTTGAACATAAGAAGATTAGGTGTGAAATTTGAGAGATTGATGAAACGAAAAGGAATTAAATTTAAAGAACCAGTACTTACAGACACAAAAGTAAAAAGAAACAAAAGGAAATATGAAAAAGGGCTTCAGGATAATTTAAATATACTTTTTAGTAAAAGAAGATTGCTCAAAAGAATAAAGAAGTTTTTTAAAAAAAATAAAGCAGAAATTAAAAAAAATGAACTGCATGATATTACAATGGATTGGTACAAAGAAAATGGACATGGAAATGTAATGGAAACATCTTTAAGCCTTATTCAAACTCTTTTATATCAATATACAAATGGACCAATTTCATATGACATTGTAAAAAAATATCTTGAGAATGATTACTTAATTTATAATAAAATTAAAACTATTCTAGAAGAATATAAAAAGAGGAATAGACCTTTCAAAGTTTCAAATAGACAAATGAAAACTATAGAAAAATGGTGTTTATTAAAATGTTCAGAAATTGATTTTGATAATATTGTCACAATTCCTCAACCAAATACATTTAGGTATAATCAAAATTATAAAATATTTGAATTAATCTTTTTCTTTCAAAAGGAGTTTGAGTTTAGTTTACCTCAAAATTTCCTTGTCAATTGTATTCAATACTATGAATTTGATAGAAGTTCTGAAGTTGATGAAAGTTTTTTAAGACTAAAAGATTTAATCAATAATGAAACTTTATTTGATGAAAAAATAATTCATAACATTAATAATGAAACATTAATAGGTCTTGCGCTATCCAAACACATAGAGTACGCTTTAAATAATAATTTGGAAGCTGCATTTCCAGAAATAAGGAGTTTATTTATCAATCATGCGTCAATTTACAATGATAGTAGAAAAATAGAAAAATATATTGAATTAACTGGAGATGAAAACATATTGCTTGATTGTTGCGAAGTGTTTGAAAATCATAAATTTTGGTCAATAATTAGAATTATGATTGGAATGGAATTATTTCCAGAATATTGTATAGAAACCTCAATAAATTATTTAGAAACTGGCGAAGATTCGCATCGCTTGGACGCATTAAATGTTTTATTTGAACTTAATGAACCTATTGCTATTGACTACTTAATTGATTTCCTAGAAAAGAAAATCATATTATCATTAATGAGCGTTAAATTCTTAAATTATAACGCTATTATTGATTTTGGAAATTTAGAAAAACTATTCAAATTAATATTTGATGACGAAGATTTTGATGATTTTGAATCTAGTAGGTATAGGGAATTTGTAATGAATTACGTCTCGAATATATCTAATTCTAAAGAAGGATTTGAAAATGTAATGTTGATGCTTGATAAAAGAAAAAAAGAATTAGCGGAAAATGACAAAGATTTATTTTATATCAATTTGTTAATTGATAAATGTGCAAATAGCTATATAAATTCAAATTCTAAACCTTATAAATTTAAAGATGCTCTTTTAGAATCTGAAAAGTTGATTGCTTAACAAACGCAGTTAAACGATAAATGAGTATTTGAATTAAATAGAAATTAAAGAATTAAAAATACGGTTGCCAACAACGTATATAAAAAATAGCGGTTTAATCGCTTAATCGAAACAAAATGAATAAATTAAAGGTCAGTTATAAACCGAAAAATTAGTGCATAAAACCCACTATTTTTCATATACAAGACCGGTTGTGCGCAAGCTGAAAAAACGCCTGAATTCAAGATATGACAGAAAAAGATATTTTAGAACTAGAAAAAGAAACAATCATTAAAAGAATTGAAGAACTTTCAGTTCTACTAAATGAGGTTAAAGACTCGGCATCGAAAGGTGCTTTAGCAACTAATCACCAAAATTCTCTTGAGAGATTGGGAGAAGTTAAAGCAAAATTAAAAGAGTTAACAAAAAGGTAATTGTCAAAGCTGATTTCAATTATGAGAAAACCAATCTACAGTTATCCGAATTTTGTAAGCAAAGTGGACTTAAAAAGTACGGACGGAAAACGTTATTGGCTGAATTTGAAAATCGATAAAAATAAAACTGACGGAATAACAGTAATACTAAAAAATCCAAGTCGTGCGGATAAAACTGTTTCTGACAAAACTGTATTTAACGTTGCAAATTATATTTATCGAAACCGAGAAAAACACTTTGAATTAAAAAATATAGGATCGATTAATATTCTCAATCTAATTCCAAACTATTTAACGGATTCAAGCGGACTAAAAGTTTATAAGAATACCATAATTGACAAAGAAAATATTCGAACTTTAAATGAATTCTGTGCAAAAAATAAAAAAGTTATAATTGCGTGGGGAAATCACCCAAGTGGACTTTACTACGAATACGAAGAATTAAAAAAAATCGCAATGAAAATTTTGACTGATAATAAAAACAAGGTGTTTTTCGTAGATAGAATAACAAATGCTGGAAATCCAAAACACGGACAAGTTTGGGGGTATGCGAATGAATTAAAAAAATACGTTTGAAAAGCCAGCGCACAACAATGGCTATAAGTAATTGCTTGTTCTCGCCTACACGCATAAAGGCTAAGAAATAGGTTGCACTAGAGCGTATACTATGTTATTTTAAATACACAATTAGTTAAAAGTCATATCTTTATAGAAACTAACCTATAATGATAAAATTCTTTAGGAAAATTCGGCAACGGTTGCTGGCCGAAAATAAGTTCAGCAAATATCTTCTGTATGCTATTGGAGAAATTGTTCTGGTGGTTATTGGAATTTTGATTGCATTAAGCATCAACAATTGGAGTGAAAATAGAAAAAACAGAAATACCGAAGCCGAATATTATTGTAGGATTCTGGAT
>CAZMDC010000071.1:0-5468 GCA_964565055.1 uncultured Polaribacter sp.
TTGCATCTACAAATTATTGAAAAAAAGTCTTGTTTTTATCCTTGGAATACGTATATGAAAAGTTGCAGACAAATAATTAACAACTTTTCGGATTAAAAATAATATTTTAAAAGACAATTGCCTAAGGTTTACGTACTTAAAAGCAATTTTTTATATACGTTGTTGGCACACGTTTTTTTATTTCATTTTTTATTTTAAATTTGTAACCATTGTATAAGGTTGTGTAATATGGTTACAAAAGATTATTATTCGCTTTCTGAAGCAGCAAAAGTGTTAGGTAAAAGTAAAGAAACTTTACGAAGATGGGATAGAGATGGCAAGTTAGATGCTGTTCGAGAACCGGTGAGTAATTATAGAGTTTATAGAAAAGAGGACATTAATTCCTTAATAGAACCTTTGCTAACGGAAATAGACAGTAATATTGATAATTCCGAAATTCCTCGCAAAAATTATAATGTTTTAGAATTATTTGCTGGCGCGGGTGGTCTAGCCATTGGTTTAGAGCAATCTGGTATTAAATGTGCTGCTTTAAATGAAATCGATAAATGGGCTTGTGCAACTTTAAGAGAGAATAGACCAAATTGGAACGTTTTAGAAGGAGATATTAAAGATTTTGATTTTAGTGAATATGAAAATCAAGTTGAAATTGTAACTGGCGGTTTTCCTTGTCAAGCTTTTAGTTATGCAGGAAAAAAATTGGGTTTAGAAGATGCTCGTGGAACGTTATTTTATGAATTTGCGAGAGTAGTAAAAGAAGTTAATCCATTAATTTGTGTAGGAGAAAACGTTAAAGGTTTGCTTTCACACGATAAAGGAAAAACACTTGAAGGAATGATTTCTATTCTGGATGAAATTGGATATAATGTTGTTCCAGTTCAGGTTTTAAAAGCAATAAATTACAAAGTACCTCAAAAGCGCGAAAGATTAATTTTAGTTGGAATTAGGAAAGACATTGAAGTTGAGTATAAATATCCAACACCGTATAATGTTATTTATAATTTGTCTGACGCTCTCAAAAAAGGAGAGTTGTATGAAACAGATGTTCCTAAATCAGAAGGTTCTAAATATCCAGAACATAAAAAGAAGATTTTGGATTTAGTTCCTCCAAAAGGTTATTGGAGAGATTTGCCGCTTGAAATTCAAAAAGAGTATATGGGTAAAAGTTTTTATTTAGGAGGAGGAAAAACTGGTATGGCAAGAAGAATAGGTTGGGATGAGCCTAGTTTGACTTTAACTTGTAGTCCAGCACAAAAGCAAACAGAAAGATGTCATCCAGATGAAACACGTCCTTTTACTGTGAGAGAATATGCTAGAATTCAGACATTTCCAGATGATTGGAGTTTTGCAGGTTCAATTTCGCAACAGTATAAACAAATTGGAAATGCAGTGCCTTGCAATTTAGGAAAAGAACTAGGCTACTCTATTATAAAATTTTTAAATAAAGTTTATTCAAAGTCGAATAAATCCGAATCCTCTATTTCTTTAGCTAAAGCGATATAACCTTTTTTGAAAAAATCTTCGGTGTCCAAACCTAATATCATTTGGTCAAGATTAGAAACTAGTTTATCATAGAAGTTTTCATATCCTGTAAGTCTGTGCCAAAACTCTTTACCAATTATTACAGGAAACTGCCTATCAATTTTTTGGTAATGCTGGCTTAATTGGTCTTCTTCTCCATAAAGTACACCTAGAATTAAATCAGAATTATTTAAGTTCATTGAATTCGTTCTAGCTAAATTGGTAACAGTTGTGAATTTTTTTAGAAGTGGGTTTACATCTTCGGAATTTATGGTGTTAGGGCCTGACTTAAGTTGACACCATTTTTTCCTGTTGTCAATTTTATCTATAAATTCAATATCCATTCCTTTTATTAGCGAACCTTGAGCAAGTCCAAGTTCAACAAACATATTTTGAATTCGAGTTCCAAATGATGTATTTATAGAAGTTCCCAAAATTCTTGGGTAATAAAGAGCTTTTGCAATACCGATTGGAGTAAAATTATCCTCAAGTAATTTTGATAAATACTTAACAATAATCGGATTGATTTTATACGATTTAAGCTTAGAATTTGTTTTTAAAGAGTTTATCTTATGATTTTCAAAAATCTTATCTTTAAAATATTCAGTAATTATTTCTAAAAGTTCATCTTCAGTCATTCTTCAAATATAAACTTTTTATTTTCCTTATAATTACGTGATTTCTTAAATGTGTGTCAACGGTTTGTATATGAAAAGTTGCGAAGTTTGGGTGCGAGGATTTTCCGTAGGAAAATCAGAGTTAGCAAAACAAGCAACCTCCATCGGTTTAGAACTAAAATAGCAATTTTTTATATACGTTGTTACCACACGTTTTTTATTTTTCAATCGGTGGTGGTATTGGCATATCAATTCGTATGTATGCATAATCACTTAACTTGATTTTCAACGGAAGGCTATCTCCATTTTTCTGATTTAGCTCGTTAAATTCAGTCGCTATTTTTATAAATTGTTTTTTAATTTCTTCTTTTCCAAATGTACTATCCTGATAATAGAAAATTAATGCTTTTTCAATATTTTGAGAATAGTCAGCTTGCTTTTCTGGATTTAGTATGTGATTTCGCAAAATTGATTTTAAGCTGTCTATAGGTTTTTCTATTTGGTCATTTATTATTACAGTATTATTTTCAATTGAGATTACATTTTTTCCTGAATAATCAGCTATAACATTCGATTGGGAACACATTTTAAAAACTAAAAAATTGAAATTAGTTTTTTTGTAGTTAAATTTCAAAACAGGTGTTTTTCCATTACAAGCAATTCTATCCGCAAGTTTAATCAGTTCGCCATAATTTTTTATAGAATCCAAATATATTTTTGTAAGAATCGAGTCATTCTCAAAATTCTTGGTTCGTGGGTAATAAAATTCAGCGTTTTTTTGTTCCACGTTTCTTTTGTCAGTTTTACAATTATAAAACAAACTCATTATTGTCAATATGAAAACGATTTTTCTCAAATGTGTGGTAACGGTCTAGTATAAGAATAGTAGCGGATTTGCACGCACTAACTTTTCGGTTAAACACAGACCTTTTTTATATATACTTACTTTCGTTTTAGCGATTAAACCGCTATTATTTTTATACATTGTTGGCAACTGGCTTTTATTTATTCAACGTTTTTACTAATTCCGAATAATGAATTTCGTCTGACTTTATTAAATTATGTAAATCAGTTACTGCATTTTCTATATCACACATTAAGTCACTATTTTTCATCATTCGTTCAATGTTATTTGAATGACTGAAATAATGAAATACTTTTAGCACTCTTTTAGATTTTTCTGTTCCCCAAATTTTTTCTGCTCTTTTATCCACAGTTGAACTGTTATGATTTCCAGGTACTCTTGAATATGTGTATAATTCTACAAAACGTCTAACAGCGTTAGGAATTCCCATTAATTCTTGATAATCTTTTACTTCGCTATTATCAAAGTTGTAAATCAGTTCAAATAGATAATGATATTCAGAGGAATAATTCTCTATTGATTTCGGAAGCTTTTCAAATTCCGATTCAACCGCATTTTTTCTTCTAACATAATAATAAAATTTATTCGATTCTTTAGGTTTGGGTAATTCTCTCAATAATCCAAAAAAATCAAAATTGTGAGTTGAAAGAAACAATTGCAAACAATTAAGTATAGTTGGACTATTGTCATTATCAGGTTCTTCTTTTTTGAAAAAGAAATCTTTTAAGAGAGCGTTGACTTGAAAAATATGATTACTATCTAAACTAGAAATTGGGTCATCAATGTAGATTATTGTTTTGTCTAAATTTTTGCATTCAAGAAGTTTAGTTAAAAAGAAAGAAAAAGCGATAGCGGTTTTTTCTCCTTCACTTAAATTGATGGCTTTTGCGTCATTTCTTTTTAGACGAAAACGCTCTTTTTCACCTTCTTTTGTTACAACAACTTTTATTTCATCTCTGCCTAGAAATTTTTGAATATATTCATTTAGTTTTTCTTTTCCTTTATGTGCCTGACTTATTTTAGCTTCTAGTATTGCTATTGATTTTGAAAGTTCTATTTGATATGAGTTGAAAAATATTTCTCTTTTTTTATATAATTCAACTTTACTTTCTTTTTCGGCTAATTTTATTTTTTGAATAAATTTGGCTGTATAATGGTCTTTTAATTTAGTTATTGCATTTGTCTTTGCTTTATCAAAGTCTATGGTTTTTTGATTATTGGTTTTTATAACTTGATTATAATCACTTATGGATTGAATTAGTGAACTTGTGTCAGCAGTGATTTTTGAGAAATCTCTTATTTTTTCAAAAGGACTGTTCTTCTTGCGGTTTACTAATTGAAAAAGCTTCGTGAACTGTTTATTGTAAGTTGTTATTGATTTCTTAAGTTTTGTGTCTTTTTGTTTAAACAAGTTTCTCAAAGGTTTGTAAATTTCTAATTCTTGAATTTCAGGATCAGAAATTTTACTATCATTTAACGATTGAGCAAGTTGAGTTAATAGGTCTTTATGATTTTTTAAATCAGTAGAGAAGTGAGCAGATATTTCTATTAATCTTTCTTTACTTATGTCATTTCCACAAAACTCACAGTTAGTTTTTTCTTGATGTAAAGGTAAACCTTGTTCTACCCAATTCGCTATTTCTGGGTTTTCGATAAAATGCTTTATTGTTTTTGAAAATTCGGGCAATGTATCGAGTAGATTTTTAACTTCTTCAAATTTATTTTCTAGTAGTAATTCTACATTAAATTCTGCTAAAATTGGAAGCTTATTTTCTTCTGAATTAGTTGCTATTTTTAATAATTCGTTGACTTCTGATTGAGCAAGAATAAAAGAGTTGTGGTCTTTTTTTACTTTATCGAATGTTGGCTTTAAATGAGTTCTTGTGTATGCTTGTACAATTTGAAGTGTCTCTTTAATTTTTGATGCAGTATTTGTTAAACCACTTAAAATTGAGTTTTCAATATCTAAATATTCTTTATTTAGATTTTTAATTATTCTTTGTGCTTTTTCAAGTTTTTTAGACTCTTTTGTTAGTTCTTCTTGTGCTTTTTTTGTGTCTTCTCCTAAAAGCAAAACTGGGTTGAAATTCTCACCTTCTAAATGAATATTATCTCTAATAAAGTCTGAATTAAAAACCTTAATATTGAGATTATTAATGTTTAGATTTTCTTGATTTCCTTTATTGGTGTCAAAGTCTTCTATTTCATAATCGGCATCTAAATAATTTTCATTATTTCGTTTTAACTCAAAATTTTGAAATAGCCTTGAAATTGTTGTTTTTCCTGAATAATTCCAACCATATATTATGTTGACTTTTGCAAAATCTTGAATTTCACCATTTCTCTTATAGTTTTTGAAAACTCCAAAGTTCTTTATGTGATTAATTCTTTTTATCATTTGCAGTTTTTTTCAGCTTGTTGCCAACGGTCTCCTTTATTTTACAATATTAACTTTAACAAGAGAAGAG
>CAZMDC010000072.1:0-5210 GCA_964565055.1 uncultured Polaribacter sp.
ACCTATCTTTTTCATTTAAAAAGTATTTTTCATGAATGGTAAAATTACTTTTAAATCCCCTCTTTTCCTTGCGGTTTTGTTGCGGCAAATTTGCGACATTTATAGTTTTAGGGCTTAAAGAAAGTATTTTAAAATTAATTTTTGCTTGAAAATGTTACCGTAACTGTTGTGCCAATATTTTGTTTGGAATTTAGGGTTAAACTACCCTGATGTTCTTCTATTATAGAGTTACTGATAGATAGGCCAAGCCCTACGCCTTTTCCAGGAGGTTTTGTTGTATAAAACGGGTCTATAACGTGCTTTAATTTTTCTTTTGGTATTCCAGAACCATTATCTTTAATAACAATTTTTATAGTTTTATTTCTTAAGGTTGTAGTAATGGTTATTTTTCCTTCATCTGTAGTAGCATCTATGGCATTAGAAATAAGATTTAAAAATACTTGAAGTAATTTTCCAATATTTCCATCTATTAAAAGGGTTGCTTTACTGTACTTCTTTTCAATTTCAATTCTGTTTTTGTATTTGTTTTGAAGCATCACAAGACAATCGTCTATAATTTTATGGATATCACATTCTTCTTTAGAATCATTAGTATTTCTACTAAATAAATTTAAACTCTTTACGATATTGGTTGCTCTTTTAGTTCCTTCATGAATCCAATCTAAATATTTATTGAGGGTAGAAGTTTCTATACTTCCATTTTCATCTAATTGTTTTTTTATAACCGAATAACTTCCAGAGATATAATTTAAAGGGTTGTTTAGCTCATGAGCAACACCAGCAGTTAATATACCTAAAGAAGCCATTTTTTCGGAATGAATAAGTTGAGATTGTGTTTCTTTTAGTTCGTGTAAAGTATCATCTACTTCTTTTTTCTGTTTTTTTAATTCGGTATTTAGTAATTCTAAATCTTTATTGGCAGTTTCTAACTCTTTAGTTCTTTGCGTTACAAGTTTTTCTAAATTATTCTTGTGTTTTTCTAGTTCTATTTCATATTTCTTTACATCTGTAATATCAAAAAAAGCACCACCTACTGCATAAGTATTGTCACTTATTGTAATTCTAAATTTTAATTCATGAAACCATAATTTCTTACCATTAACATTTGCCTCATAAATTAGCTCGGTATTTTTCTTTTTACCAGATAAAATTTCTTTATCTGCATTTTCTAGCATTTTTCTAATAGGCTCGTTTAATAAGATAGTGAACGGATTGTTTTCTGAAGATTTTTTAGTAATTAACGAATCGAACTTTTTATTTCTATATACAAAATTTAAAGATTGGTCTTTAATATAGGCATACATAGGTGTGTTCTCTATAAAACTAATAAAACGCTCATTACTTTCTTTAAATGCTTTTTGTGCTTTTTTTCGTTCGGTAACGTCTCTTAAAATAGCAAACCTTAGGTTTTTAGCTTTATCTATTGTGCTTAGGGTAATTTCTACGTCTATAATTTTGTTATTTCCAGAGGTGTATTGCCAATCAAATTGAATAACTGCTTGGTTTTTGGCTTTAGCCATTATTTTATAGGCTTTCTTTTCTGATAGTTCACTATTTTCTTGATGTATTGGAGACAATTTCCAAACTTTCTTACCTATTAATTCATCTTTGTTTCTTTCCAAAAGGCTAATAGCTTTTTTATTGCAATCTATAACCACACCATCTTTAATTACAAGAGATGCATCTCCAGCAGAGATAAACAAAGCTTTAAATTTTTCTTCACTTTCCTTTAATAAGTTCTCTGCTTTTTTTCTTTTCGATTCTTCTCTAATAATTCTTCTAACACGTGCAAATGAAAAAACGTACACTAATATTAATCCAAAAAATAAGGATAAAATAACAAGAAGCCTGTATCTAAAATTTGTAAGTGCTGCATAAATCTCATTTTCTTGATATGAAATTAGAATAGTCCAGTGAGTATTTGCAATAGGAATTCGTTTAAAAACTACAAAGAGATTTTGTAATTCGTTATTTGAGGTGTTTTCTAATTCTTGATGTGCGATTTTTCCTGAACCACTTTCGTTTAATTTAATTTCATTTATTAGACTCAAAGTAGAAGGATGGTTTTTCGTAGTTTTTTCTAAAGATTTTCCTTCATGCCCCTCAATTCTACAATAAATTTCTGTGTTATTTTGGGTTATTAACCAAGCATGTCCTTTTTTATCTAGTCCCACTTTGTCAAGAAATAATTCGCCAAGTTTATTAATAGGAATTAAAATTGCTAGACTCCCGTAAAATTTATTGTTTTTAAGTATTGGAACATGTATTGCAATTGCGTAATATCCTTGAACACTTTTAAAGACATCACTCACCACTATTTTTTTAGTAGAAAGTAATTTTTTTACATGCTTTTGATCTGCAATATTTTTGCCAATTACCGCATTATTTTCAGGATAGGTATAAATGATATTACCATTAGCGTCCACTCTAGTAACAGCATTAATAACCTCTTTATTGGTATTGTAAAAATATTCTAAAGATTTTTCTCCTTCGTTACTTACATCTTTTATATAATCGTGAAGTACAATAAATTCTAATTCTGATTGGTATTTAGCAAGAAGTGTAGAAATGCCTTGTGCAGCTGTATTTGCTACTAGAAGTTGTTCGTTATTAAAATTTTGTCTTGTTTTGGTTTTTATGTCCGAATACAAGTAGGTGAATATCAAATAAAACACGCCAATAATTATCGGAATTAAAGTGTATCTAATGATAGAAATCCAATTAAGCTTTTTTAAGAAAAAATACATGTATACATCAAATAAGCATTGTAAATAAACAACTAACTTTTACAAGTAACAAAAAAAAATCAAATTTGTAAATAATAGCTGTTACGTTCTTTTTTTACTTGTAAATCCTATTTAGTGATTTTATTAATCCATTTTACAGCTTCTTCTATGGGCTTTTCTTTATAGGTATTATGTTCTAAATTAGAAAATAGACGAAATTCAAAAGGTTTCCCATTAGTATGCATTGCTTTAATGTCTTGGATACATGCTAAACTAGGAATCTGAATATCTTTTTTACCATAGAGCCAAAGCCCAGGGATAGATATATTGTGTAGGTATTTTAAAGGATCTGTAGCTGTAAATTTATATTTGTCAGGGTCGTTATGCATATGCTCTAGCGCATTTTCTAAGGTATGGTTTTCCCAAAAATCTTTTCTTCCATTGGTATAAAACTGAAACCGAAGCTGTTCTAAAGTGGTTATGGTTGGAGCACTAAATAATACCATAAAATCTACTTGTAAATTTTTATGTGCAGCTATAGGAATAATCCATCCAGCTTGGCTTGCGCCAACAAGTCCAATAGGTAGGTTAGGTTTTTTCTGGTAGATAAAATTAACTGCAGCAGTTGCATCTTTTGCCAACAATTGTAAATTTGCCATACTAACATTATTGGTGCCAACTTCTGGCCCTGCATACACCCCTTCAGATTTTCCAACACCTCTTTTGTCATACGTTAATACCAAAATATTTTTGGCTGCAAGTTGTTCTGCTATATTTGTCATTCTTGGTACTGCATCCGAACCATGCACAAGAACCACACCTGCAAGCGGATTTTTAGGCGTGTATATTGTCCCAGACAAGCTAATTCCTTCGCTTGTAAAGGTTATGGGTTCAGTTGGTATGGAATCTATAGCAATATTCTTTTCGGATGTGTGTTGGTTTTCTTTTTGTGTTGAAGTGTTATTGCAACTAAGCATCGTTGTACATAGCAGTACAAATAAAAGAATATGGATTGTTTTCATTACAATGGTTTTATGTGGACGAATTGGTTGCTATTTGGCTATAGATTTTCGTCTAATTTAGCACAATATAGTTACTTTATAGCACCGTTCTTTTGTACTTATAATAATTCTTCTACATGTTCTTTGAATTGCCTTTTCTGAATCGAGCGATATTATTATGAACAGGTTTAAGAGTTTTTAGCCCGCAAAAAAGCGTGTGTATTTCGCACAGTTAGTTATGAAGTCACAACAAAAAAGCCCAAAAAAGGGCTAGAAAGTTGTCTATTTTTTAAAAAATGAGGGTTGTGCATCAGCTACCGGTGTTACCCATAGTTATTTTTCTAAATCTAAATCTAAATCATTCGAAATTGATCTCCAAACGTCAGATTTTAAAAACTTTTCAGGATTTTTCATTATTTCATATTCAATTTTTTTCTGTTGTTCAGAATTAGCTTTAGGTAAGTTATTAAAACCTTTAATTCTATTCCCTAAAAAGATTCGAAAAGGTTCATATTCTAAACTTTGAGGGATATCAAAAGTTCCTTTTCTTGGGTGAATTTCTTCATCATATAAATCGGCGCCATAATCAGGACTCTTTATAATACTCCAAAAAATAAATTTACTAAACTTTCCATATACAAATAAATATGATTTATTAGGACTACTAACAATAGTTGAATCCATAGTTCTTGTCAAGTAAAAGTCAACACCTTTTAAATTGGTTGTATTTGTAATTATTTCGTCCGTAAAAAATAAATTTATGTTATGATAATTACTTGGAAGAATTCCTTTTGTTAAAAAATCTCTCCATTCAGTTTCTACCTTTTTAAGAGTATTATAGTACCATTGTTTTTTAAGTTCATTACTAGTTCTGAATTGTGTTAATAATATTCGCCAAAGAAAAGAAACTCCGAAATAATAAAGGTTTTCATCGTAATTCAAAGAAAGTTTTCCATTTAAATATGGAACAAAAATGTTTTCTGCAAACCATTTTTCTCTAACACCAAATTCTTGTTCAGCTTTTGAACTTAATAAGTATAATTTCAAACCATCTTGTTCTCTTTTATTTGGTTCAACAACATTTCTTAAGTATTTTGACCCAGTTTTTTTTAAATACTTAATTGCAAATTTTGGATAAATATGACTTTCTCTTAAATCTGTTTCAAACTTATATAAAGCGCAATTTCCTTTCAAGATTTTAGTTTTGATTTATTGTGGGTAACGGTCTAGTATAAGAATAGTAGCGGATTAAAACGTACTAACTTTTCTCGGTTATACACAGACCTTTTTTATATTTACTTACTTTCGTTTTAGCGATAAAACCGCTATTATTTTTATACATTGTGCCTGTTGCACAACGCTAAATATACGATGAAAGGGTTTGAGATTCAAAGCAATTTCTATGTTATTTAGCTTACAATTTCGTATCTTGATGTATGCAAGGCAAGAAGATTATCCAAGAAAAGTTGTTCACTACATTTCA
>CAZMDC010000073.1:0-4815 GCA_964565055.1 uncultured Polaribacter sp.
AGTGGATTCGGACGTAGTCGAATCCGCCGTAATTGCGGTTATACATTGTTACCCTGCGTTTTTTACCCGAACATTTTCTCCCATAAATTTTTTTTCTTTTTGTCCTTTGTTCTTTCTATTGCGATTTTTGTTACATCTCTAACTCTCTCTCTGATTTCCTGCATCCATTCATCATACCCTTCAAAATCATTTATGTTTTCAGCTCGATATTTTGATATTTCAGACAACTCGGTTTCTAATAATCTTAATTGTTCCTTTAAGTTCTTTTGGGTGTAATTCTTGAAGTATTTTATTTGTTCAAAATCGTTAGTTTTAATTAAGTCATCAAGAATATCACTCGTGTATTTGTTCCAATCTTTTAAGTAGTCGTGTTTAATTAGTACATAACTTGCATAGGCTATACATAACCTTTTGAAATTTGGTTTTTCTATATGAGTTAATACAAAATTTGAGTTAGTTGCAACTTTAAATTTTTCGAAGTATTCGTTTTCCGCAATTTCATAAGATTCAAATGAAGAAATATTTGATGATTTGTTTTCATCCACTTCAATAATAAAGAATGGGTTTTTGTTCGGGTTTATTCCAAGCCAATCTTTTCTTATTTTAACGTGGTTTTTTATAAACACCTCATTTAACTTACTGTGGACATTATATTTGTCATCAATTCTAATTAATTCCTTTTGTTCATCTAAACTTAATTTTCCATTATTTGAAAGTAAAAGATGAAATTTTTGAAAATCAGGATGTTGCTGACCTTCTTTAATTTTCAGATTATAAAGTATGTCTATAATCTCAACCATTGAAGCCCATTTATGACTTTTTACAGTTCTGACTTGAATTTCAATTATTTTATGTTGGTTTATTGGACTTTTAATATAAATATGATAACCTCTGTAGCCATCTTCTTTGTTCTCCGCTAGGTAATCATTTACTCCAGTAACCTCAAAATTCAGTTTTAAATTAGTTATAACTTTTATTAGTGAATCTTCGCTGTAAAGTAGTATTCTACATCCAGCAATATCTCCCATATTACCTAAAGACATAGTTGGTTGTCTTTTAATTTTGGATAAAAATAGATTCTATTCGTTTTATTCTAAATGATGTTATACTATCCTTTCTTGCATTTTTTGCTATATCAGATATCTTTTCAAATACAGCAGAAATATCTTCTTTAAAAGATGTTCTATATTGCTGTAGATTTTCTAATAATTCAATTTCTGGTGTTTCTCCTGCTTGAATTTTTTTTCGAAGTGCTTTTCCTAATTTATTTACTTGTGATTTCGTCATTTTTTCTCAAATGCAGGGTAACGGTCTAGTATAAGAATAGTAGCGGATTTTTATGCACTAACTTTTCGGTTAAACACTGACCTTTTTTACATTTACTTACTTTCGTTTTTGGCGATTAAACCGATATTATTTTTATACATTGTTGGGCTTTCGTACTTTTCACGTTACATTTTCGTTTTTAATTCTTTTCAATACTTCCTCAATTGAAAAATTCGGAGGTAATGGTTTGAAATTTTTATTTGAGACAGAGAATTTTTTACGCTGAAATTCTCTCATTTTTGGAATATTCAATTTTGAAACAAGAATTGCATCGTTTGTTCCTCCTTTCAATCGAAGCAAATCTTTTCTTGCTGTTTCAGTAGGTTGTGTTAATCTAGTATCTCCAAACTGACTTGTGTTGACTTGTGCAACATAGCAATGTAAATCTCTAGCACTCGATTCAATTATGTTTGAAAAATATGGAGTGTCTTTATTCCATTCTAAAGCAACCAATAAATCAATCTTACTTCTAAGTAGACTTCTATGTTCTAAATCAGCTAACTCAAAACAGTAAAAGACTGAGAAATAAATATTTTTCCAATTAAAAATATCATATCTGCTAATATTTGGTTTAGGTACAGTTAAATGATTTTGTGAAATTAAATGTTCTTCAACTGGAGCATAATGGTTTTTTAATCTGAATACTACTGTCGCATCTTTGATGCCATTTACTTCAATAGGAATTATCGTTGCAACGAAATTAAAGGCAGTTTTATTTGAAATAATATGCTCTAACCCAGAGATAATTAAAGTTTGATTTTTTTGTGCATAACGTGCTAAACTTGAAAGAAGATTGATTGGAATAAAAAACTCAGGAAACAAAACTATATCTGAGTTTTCTTTTCTGGCTTGATTTAAAGTTAAAGCTAATCTCTGATACCTATCAATTGATAAATTTGGTTCATTTCTGACACCTTTTACGATATTGTCCTCAGTTACTTCAGTATTAGCAAATGAAATACTAGGCTCTTTAATTTTGTCTTTGGAATCAAAGCGAAATTCTTTTATTTGATTTTGACTTTCTAAATTTTCGTTTCGATTTACTAAATTAAAAAAGCTTGATTTTAAATTTTTGTCATTTAAAACATAGTGCGGTAAATGATTTGAATTTCCTTTTAAATAAATATCAAAAGCATAGTCCAAATAATATTCTTCTGTTGTAGATTTTTTCTTAGTTAATTTACTTTTATGTTTTTTAATTTTTGGTCCTAAAATATCTGTTAAATGATATCCGTTCGCCTCTTTGCACTTTGATTTATTAAATTTTGATAGCTCTGAAAAAGTAGATGCGAAACAACATTCCCAAAATTTTAGTGGTCTTGGTGAATTTTCTATAAGTTCATCATCCAGTTCATATTTTTCAATATCTGTTTTAAGCTCTAATAAATTGCTATATCCTTTTTTTGAATCTTTAGTGTAATTTAATAAAGGTGTTGAAACATACTGATGCCTAATCATATTTGTTTCCCGAAATCTATTTCGCCAAACTGAGTTAGATTTTGTAATCTCAGTATTATTCATAAAATAAACTAAAAGTGAATTAGTTAATTCACTAGTTTTAAATTCAAAATGGCGTTCAATATCTCTACTTTTATTTAAGAATTTTGGGTTTAAAGAAATAGTTAATTCGTGAGCACAATCTAAGTACTCAGCCATTGAATTTTGAACAGTTGTATAATCTACTTTAGTATTATCAATAAAGTCAAAGTCTTTTTTTCCAATATTATCTATTTGTTCCGCACAATGGATATAAAAATCTATATATGATTTAGGCTCTTTGTTTACCAAGAAATAGGTAAAAACTCTTTCCCACAAACGATAAAATTCTAAACAAGTAGAACCTTTAAAAAATTTTAATACTTGATTTTTTTCTTTTTCAGAAATACTACGCTCGTGATTCAAAGAACTGAATATTTGATTAGAAAGAAATAGAGTCAAGCCATATCTATTCTCCTTGTAATCCTGTAGTGTCTTAATTTTTCCCTCAGTTCCATTATAATCCAAATGGTAAGCACTTGTTTCAAACTCTCCTAAGGAGTTCTCTTGATTAGGTAAATCTCTAAACTCACTTGTTCTTTCTATTAGCTCTCTTTTTAATTTATTTATTACCATATCTGACTCCTCTGAATCAAAATAATATAGAAGAGTCTTTTCGCTTTGACAGAATAATGACTTCTTACCATTTATTTTAAACACCCTTCCACTGGTAGTACTTGAATCTTTTGAAAAAGGTGAATCTACAAGACTAATTAAAGGACTTAGGTTTGATATAATATATTTCTCTATTTCATTGAGGTTTTCTTCTTCAAAAGTAATTTTATAATGAATATTCTTTTTGTTATTGAATTTCTTCTTAATTCTCGTTTTGTAGTCAACAAATGAAAATTTAAAATCTTCATTTGTTTCTTCACTATTTGAATTCGGATTAGGGTCAGCAAGCACTAATAAAATATCATCGACATATCTTCCGTAATAAGCAGGTTTGTATTTTTCTACAATTCTTTTATCAAAATCTTTTAAATAATCATTTGCGAGAACGAAAGAAGATAATAGTCCGATTGGTAATATAAATTCTAGAAGTTCATTATTTTCATTGCGTTCCAACTCGTTTGTGAAATCATAAGGTTGTTCATATTGTAGCGAAATTTTATCCGTATAAATATGATGGATTTTTAAGAAGAGTTTATTAAGATTGTTATGTGCTATTCGGTAATGTGTTTTATTCTCTCTAAATATCACATCATTCGGTATTCTAACAGAATGGAAGTAATCTTTTATATCTAAATTCAGAAAAAGAACATCTCTTTCCTTTTTTATTAAATCTTGAGCAACACTAACTGAATCATCTCTCCATTTTTGATATTGTTTAAAATAGGGTTTAAAGAGCCCAGAACCGTGAACTATTTTTTTCTTATCCTTAGTTAATAATAATCTGTTTCCTATACAATTATTTCCAAGTTGCGAGTCAATTTGGACACCATAATTAATAGTCCAAAGAACAGATAATAGATGAATCTCAATTGGAGCATCTATAAAAGCAGTTAATCTTTGTATTGGATATTCTTTTTGAACTCTCTGATTTGTAATAAAATTGTCTTCTTTTTCAGTTTTTTCATATTTTTTTGGATAAATATTGGCATCAATTTTTTTTAGAAAGAAATCAAAAAATTCGCTAGAACTATGATAATTGTTTAGTTCGTTCGTAAAAGTTTGAAGTTTACTTTCAATGGATTCAGGTATATCAAAATCATTTTTAAATATATCAAGTTTATCATCTGTCCTATATGGTTTCTCACTTACTCTAAATAAGGAATTGAAATCTTTAGTTAAATTAGTTTCAAACTCAACTAATTTTCTCCTTAAAATAATATCTGTATTGTCATAGTAGATATAAGTTTTCAATCTCTTATATGCATCCATTATATCTCCTAATTCAAATTTCATCTATAATTTTAATTTATGTTAGTGTATTTTCAGTATGAAGCCCAA
>CAZMDC010000074.1:0-4739 GCA_964565055.1 uncultured Polaribacter sp.
TTGGGTTGTAGTAGTTATCATCATATATAGTGTTAAAGCCGGTATTATGGATTATATATAATACTTATTATAATGTTTTATAATGTTCTCGCGTTATGTAACTTGAGCTTTGGATAAAAGCGAAAGCCCTTTCTTCGTATTCTTTAAAAAATTTTACTTCCCAAGGTTTCTTTACGATTTAATGGAACACTCTTTACACTAAACGACAGCAGGAGAGTAGTGTAATGTGTGTGGAATGGATTAAAAAAGTAAAAAGCCCTAAAATATTGATTAGGGCTTTAAATATTTAGAATCCTAAAAAGGATATTATTTTCAAGGCGGGATTCGAACCCGCGACCACCTCCTTAGCAGGGAGGAGCTCTATCCAACTGAGCTACTTGGACATTACCAATGTACGAATTTTTTCAAAAAAGTAAATACTAAATCTTAAATTTAAATGTATTTTTAAGTATGGAAGAATATGAAGATTTTATAAGATATATATCAAAGAAGAATATATCCGAATTATTGAAATTATTTTCAATATTACAATTATGCCCAGAAAATCATGGTAAAAATTTAAGGTTAGAAATCATTCTTAGTTTGTTAGCTAAGAACATCAATAATATTAATAATGAACTTAATTATGATGGAGTTGTAAATGCAATTCAAGAAATGTTTCCAAGTGATTATCGAGAAGACCCAGTTGAAACATCATTCACAGAAAATTTTCATTTTTCAAATGGTAACAATATAGTTTTTCCTGGAATTGTAATAAATAGTACGGAAATTGTTCAAGGGCTTGTATACAGTATATTACACGCAGAAAATGATTTAAGCAATGAGTTCAAAAAAAACATGTTTGAATCAATTATTTTTTTTCTTTCAATACATTCAAATATTGCATCTGAAATTGGATTAAAAAGATATACTTGTTTAGAAAACAATGAAAATGAGTTGTTTTTTCCTGACGAGGACTTTTTTAATACGCATAAAGATTTAGTATGCTTTAGTAGAGAAGAACTTCAAGTTATTTATAATAAGTTTAATATTAAAAGTGATGTCATAAGTAATTTTGTTTTTGATATTGAAAATGATGAAATAGACTTAATAAATATTGACAAAAACCCAATTCTATTAAAACCATTCATCATATTCAATGACGTATATTATCTAATATTTCCAAGTGCACAAATGTACTCTCTTAACAATTATATTGTTAACGAATTAAAAAGCAATAACTACTTAGAAAAATTATTAAAAATATATGATTTAAATATTGAAAATGATTCCTTTAAAGAGTTAAGAAAAATGGGTTGGTCAATGACCGATTTAAACATACAAATCAAAAACAAATTAGAATTAAATGATGGTGAATCAATATGGCAATTTGATGAAAATAAATTAGCTTATGTGAATGTTTTATTGAATTCCAGTCATGAAGATAGTAACTATGAAGAAAGAGCAAGTAAAGTAATTTCCATTGTTCGTGATAAGGTTAATAACGAAAATTATCAATTCTTAACATTATTAATAATTTCTTCTTATTCAACTACAGATGATGAGTTCTTTGCTTTAAAAGATATTGATGGTTCAGATAACTTTTTAATGATAAGTATTTTTGATTTAAAAAGATTGAATAGTAATTGGAATTTAAATAAACTTTCCCTTTGGAAATATTGTAAGGCTTATGATAGAGCCATAAATAAAGGAGTTAGAGTAGCTCCGTTTTATTCTGTTTTAACATATTACAAATATTATACAAAGAATAGCGACTCATTTTTTGATAGTGATAAAGCTTATAATGGTTTGTTTTTTGATTTTGGAATGCAAGGTAAAGTAATAACTGATTGCAATATTCAAAACGATGAACACTGTGTTGCCTATTTTAAATCCAAAAGGGGTCTTGGTTATTTACCTGTATATAAAACAGCAAAACATGCGCCTATTTATTTATCTCAAGAGTATTATATTGGTATTTATAAAATAGCTATAGAATTATTTGATTATCCTATATGGATAACTTGTCCTAAAAAAAGGGACACTATGACTATTCATTTTATTGATGCAATTGCCCATTGGTTAAATGAACTTTATCCATCACTTAAAAATCATTTCAATCATCCTATACCTTTCCCAATTGAAATCATAATTACATTGGATGAAAAATTATATAATTTCAATCCACAAGAATTACAAGCTTTTAAGAAAGATACTTTTGGCCTTAATTATGAACTTATAGTAGAAGAAGGAAAAATCAAATTACAAGTCCCTTTTGAATTTTATGCTATACTTCATAGAAAAGATAATCATGGAGAAAGACAACTAATGTTCATAGTTATAGAAAGCATTAGTAAATTATTTAGCAAAATTGGATATGAGGATTTAAATGAGGAAAATATTCGATTAATGATTGATAAGCATATTCCTTTAGGCTCCGCAAAAATGATTTTAACTGTAGATTCAAGTTACAATTTGAAGATTGACCCAAGACATATACCTAAAATAAGGTTTGTGCAAAAATATGATAACTCTTTTATTTTAGAAGAGATAGTTTCTTGGCTCAATTATGATGAAAAAATACCTGAAGATATAAATGACAAAACAAAGAAAATTAAATTACTTGTTGATTGTGTCAACATTATTATTAAAGAACTCAGGAATAAGTTAATTGAGTACAACACATTTGAATTATTAAAATTTTTAATGTATCGTCATGAAGCAATTATTCAGGCTAATGAATATAGGAAGCTATATATACCTGCAAGATTAGAATGTTTTTCAAAATATATAGATGTTTTTAATGAATTTCAAGAATCAGAATCAGAGCACGTAAATACATCACTATCAATGAGGTGTCTTATAGAATTTGCAAGTTCTGAACCATATTTTGGAGAAAAGCTTCCAAATGATGATGATGTTGATTATTTACTGTCATTAATGAATGAAATGATTTATTTTGGATATGTTCAAGATTTAATAAGATTTGATATAGACAATCCTAAAATGGGGTTATTAGAATCTGGAAGGATTGGAATAAACAAAGGTTTTTTTGATGATGTATTAAATAAGTATAACATATCGAATAAAGAAGATGAATTGGTTGACTACAAAGAGAATTTTGAATCTAATTTCAATAAACATGAAAAGAAAAAATTAGATGAAGTAGATGATTATTTAAACAAAATAGATGATGCTTTTTTAAATGATTGGGGTATTACATTTTTAGAAATAAACACAATATCATTGTTTTTGGCCGAATATTGTTTTCTTCAAGAAAGTTCATATTTTAAAATGGAAGAAGATGAACTCATTGAATTAATATTAAAAGAAACAGAATTCAATAAAGAAAAAATCACTTTTTATTTTAATGTGCTTACACTTAATAGTAGAGGAAAAATGGATAAACCTCCTAAAGGTTATATTATTCCTGAAATCTTTCCTTGGAGATATAATAGAAAACTTTCTTATTTAAGAAAACCTTTAATTAAAATTATTGACGATGAGAAAAAAGTTTGGTACTTATGGAGCTCAAGATTTTTAATTAAAGCATCAGATAATTTAATATTTCAATTTTCAAATGCAAGCCTTAGAGTAGAGGACGAGCATAATAAAATTAAAAACATAATAGCGAAGCGCCTTAATTTGAAAGGAAAGGATTTTAGAAATGAAGTGAAAGATTGGTTAATTGAAAATACTCAATTAAGAGTTATAGATTTTGAAGTGAAAATTGATGTAAAAGGAGTTTTAGTTGCTAATAAAAACTATGGAGATATAGATATTTTAGCATTTGATGATAGCAATAAATTGATATATTCAATTGAATGCAAAAACACTAAACAAGCAAAAATAATGTATGATTTCCAACGTGATATAAGAAATTACACATCAAAGCAACTGCCTAAACATGTAGAAAGAAATAATTGGTTAATTGATAATGTCAGTCAATTATCAGATAAATTTGGTAAAAAAGTTGACAATTATAAAGTAAAATCATTAGTTGTGTCATCATTTCAATTACCTATTAAATTTTTGGAAAAAACAGAATTACCAATTTATTCGTTTAATGAAATTAAAAGGTCAAAAATATTTTGATAAACATTATGTAAAATAGAATCTTGATATTTAACTTGGCCTCATAAAATTTTGGTTAAAACAATAGGCGAGTGGAACGACCATATTTTAGGGGTTTAGTTATACAACTTATAAAGTGTTTCTATTTTACATAATATTTCCACATAGTCTTAAAGAGTTCCAATGTTTCCTAAAATATAGTGGAGCGAGTCGTTAATTGTTTCCAAAATTATATGCAGCCTTGATTTTTATTATCTTTTGCATCAAGGCAAAAGATAATGCAAACACTAAAAAACTTTAATTGGAGTTCTACATATAACAAGTGTATAGAATTTTTTTAGCAAGGATTTGAGCAATGTAAATTTTATACTCTTGTGGCAAGCTTACGAGAATCGCCTAAAATTTTTTTATTACAGATATTTTATATAATACGCGATTTTTAATAATAGCAAAAAGGTTAGCTTTTATTTTGGCGTTGGCAAGCGTTGGATAATTGTGTGTAAAATAAATTTCCAGAGCAATTTGATTGTTATAAAACAATCGAGCGTTTAGCAGCGACTATTTTACATAACGGCTAATTATAGCTATCAAATAGCTAAACTGTGGTAAACAAGAAACGTCATTATATGAATTATAATTTATATTATGTAAAATAGAATATTTACTAAGTTGATCAACTCAATATA
>CAZMDC010000075.1:0-4549 GCA_964565055.1 uncultured Polaribacter sp.
ATGAAGATAAAATGATGAAAATGTAAAACTTTAAAAATTATGAAACACACATATAATATACAAGGAATGACTTGCAATGGTTGTAAAACCAATGTAGAAAATGCTTTAAGTAATCTAAAGGAGGTTACAAAAGTTGAAGCATTTTTAAAAGAAAAAACAGTAGCTATAGAAATGTCTTCACATATTTCTTTAGAAAAATTAAAAGAAGCTTTATTGAATGCTGGGTTACATTATACAATTGAAATGCCTGGTCATAAAAAGCATAAAGAAGTAAAAATTATAGAAGAAGGTAATGGTGTTTTTTATTGTCCAATGCATTGTGAAGATGATAAAACGTATAGTTCTCAAGTTGGTTGTCCTGTTTGTGGAATGGATTTAGTAGAACAACCAAAACTAAAAGTAACAACTGAATATACGTGTCCTATGCATCCTGAAATTATAAAGGATAAACCTGGTAGTTGTCCTATTTGTGGAATGGATTTAGTTCCAATAGAACCTTCAGAAAACGAAGAAGATAAAACGTATCAAAAATTGCTTGCAAAAATGAAAATTTCTGTCCTATTTACAGTCCCTATTTTCATAATTGCAATGGCAGATTTAATTCCAGGAAACCCATTAACGAAAATGTTTTCTCAATTTACTTGGAATTGGATTCAGTTAATTTTATCTCTTCCAGTTGTATTTTATACCTGTTGGATGTTTTTCGAAAGGGCCTATAAAAGTATAAAAACTTGGAATCTAAATATGTTTACACTAATTGGTATTGGTACAGGAGTAGCTTGGTTATTTAGTTTAGTCGCTATGTTTTTTCCTGATGTTTTTCCAGAACAATTTAAAACGGAAAGTGGTACAGTATTCGTCTATTTTGAAGCAACAACAGTAATTCTTACACTAGTTTTATTAGGGCAATTATTAGAAGCCAAAGCACATAGTCAAACAAGTGGTGCAATTAAAGAACTATTAAAATTAGCACCCACAGAAGCGACTTTAGTTACAGAATCAGGTGACAAAATTATTTCAATTAATAGTATTAAAAAAGGAGATTTACTTCGAGTAAAACCAGGTGATAAAATCCCTGTAGATGGCAAAATAACTGAAGGTCATAGTAGTATAGATGAATCTATGATAACTGGAGAGCCCATTCCCGTAGATAAAAAAAGAGACGACACTGTAAGTTCGGGTACTATAAATGGTACAAAATCTTTTGTAATGATTGCAGAAAAAGTTGGTTCAGAAACCTTACTTTCTCAAATTATTCATATGGTAAACAATGCTAGTCGCTCAAGAGCTCCTATTCAAAAATTAGCAGACAAAATATCAAAATATTTTGTGCCCATTGTTATACTAGTTGCCACTATTACATTTTTTATCTGGCGTTATTATGGTCCAGAACCAGCAATGGTTTTTGCATTTGTAAATTCTATTGCAGTATTAATCATTGCTTGCCCTTGTGCTTTAGGTTTAGCAACACCGATGTCTGTAATGGTAGGTGTTGGAAAAGGTGCTCAAAATGGTGTTTTAATTAAAAATGCTGAAGCTTTAGAAAACTTAAATAAAGTAGATGTACTAATTACAGATAAAACAGGAACCATTACAGAAGGGAAACCATCTGTAGAAAAAGTAGTAAATACCTCTGGTGATTTTGATGAAAAAATAGTACAAAGTATTGCTTCTCTAAATCAATACAGTGAGCATCCTTTAGCTGAAGCTATTGTAAACTTTGCCAAAAAGAAAAACATAAAATTGCTTGAAGCAAATGATTTTGAAGCTGTAATGGGCAAAGGTGTTATAGGTACAATTAGAAATAAAAAAATTTCATTAGGAAATAAAAAATTAATGGAGTTGGTAAAAGCAAAAATATCTAATGAATTTGATGCCAAAGTTATAGCAGAACAAGAACAAGGCAAAACAGTTTCTTATATATCTGTAGACAATATAGTTGTAGGTTATGTAACCATAACAGATGCAATTAAAGGCACTAGTAAACAAGCAATAAGCGAATTACAAAAACAAGGTATAGATGTAATTATGTTAACTGGTGATAATAAGCGGACTGCAAAATATGTTGCAACCCAATTAAACTTGGCTAGTTTTCAGGCAGAATGTTTACCCGAAGATAAATTAAACGTTATTAAAGAATTACAATCTCAAGGAAAAATAGTAGCAATGGCTGGTGATGGTATAAATGATGCTCCTGCATTAGCACAATCAAATATTGGAATTGCTATGGGAACAGGTACAGATGTTGCTATAGAAAGTAGTGAAGTAACCTTAGTAAAAGGAGATTTATTAGGAATTGTCAAAGCAATAAATCTTGGTAAATCTGTAATGAAAAACATCAAACAGAATCTGTTTTTTGCATTTATTTATAATGTTTTAGGGGTGCCAGTTGCAGCAGGTTTACTATACCCATTTTTTGGGATTCTACTATCTCCAATGATTGCTGCTGCTGCAATGAGCTTTAGTTCGGTTTCTGTAATCGTAAATTCATTAAGACTTAGAAATATAAAATTAAAACAATGGTAAAAAGAAAAACAGCAATTAAAATTAGAAAAACACATCGCTATTTAGGATTGTTTTTAGGTTTACAATTCCTGTTTTGGACAATTAGTGGTTTATATTTTAGTTGGACAAACATCGATGAAATACACGGAGACCAATTTAAAAACTTGGTGTATCAACCCAAAACATTTAGCAATCTAATAAGCCCTTCAAAACTTGATTCATTAGAAGGAGTAAATACTATTGCTATAAGAGATATTCACAATATCCCTTTCTATTGGGTAAACAATAAACAATTGTATAACGCTATTGATGGAAGTCCAAAAAATAGTATTACAAAGGATGAAGCACTATATATCGCCAAAAACCATATGAAAAGTGGTTTAGAGGTAACGTCTATTAAGCAAATAACTGAGACAGGAAAACATCACGAGTATCGAGAAAAACTGCTACCTGCTTATGTGATAACCTATAAGACAGATGAAGCTCTAAAAACCTATGTATCTGTAAAAGACGGAAAATTTCAAACTGTTAGACATCGTTCTTGGCGTTGGTTCGATTTTCTATGGATGACACATACAATGGATTATCAAAGTAGAGATAATTTTAATACAATGGTTTTAAGAGCATTTTCACTTTTAGGTTTAATCACAGTTTTAAGTGGGTTTTTATTATGGTACATCTCATCACCTTCTTTAAGAAAAATATTAAAAAACAATAAATAAATAATTAAATGAAAAAATACGCAATTTATATCGGAATATTAACCATTGGACTACTACTAGGTTGGGTCATATTTGGTAATTCAACAAACAAGGAAGCTGAACACAACCACAATGAAACTGTAAAATCAGACCAAAAATGGACGTGCTCAATGCATCCTCAAATTATGAAATCAGAACCAGGAGATTGCCCCATTTGTGGTATGGATTTAATTCCTGCAGAAACAAGTGCTGATGGTTTATTGGCAGATCAATTTAAGTTATCAGAAAATGCAATAGCCTTAGCAAACATTCAAACTTCAATTGTAGGCAATAGCAATCAGAAAGACAATTTTATAAAATTATCAGGTAAAATTGTAGAAAATGAAGAATCTAATGCTGTTCAAGTAAGTTATTTTTCAGGAAGAATTGAGAAGTTAAACGTAAGCTTTACTGGAGAAAAAATTAATAAAGGGCAACTTTTAGCAACTATATATTCACCAGAATTATATGCAGCTCAACAAGAATTAATTACAGCTGCTAACTTAAAAGAAACACAACCTAAACTTTATGAAGCCGTAAAAAACAAATTAAAAATTTGGAAACTAAATGAAAAACAAATTAGCCAAATTGAAACTTCTGGAAAAGTAATAGAAAATTTCCCAGTATATGCAACAGTTTCTGGTACTGTTTCAGAAAAATTGGTAGAACAAGGTGATTACATAAAACAAGGGCAACCCCTTTTAAAAATAGCGAAACTAAATACAGTTTGGGGTAATTTTGATGTATATGAAAATCAACTTAAAAACTTCAAAAAAGGACAACAAGTTTTAGTCTCAACAAACGCTTATGCCAATGAAGAATTTAATGGTAAAGTAGATTTTATAGACCCTGTTCTAAACACCAAAACAAGAACAGTAGTATTAAGAGTAGTTTTAAAAAATAAAAATAACAAGTTCAAACCAGGAATGTTTGTCGAAGCCAAAATTAAAAATAATACAGCTAACAATAACAATGCTATAAGTATTCCTGCTAGTGCTGTCCTATGGACAGGTAAACGATCTGTTGTATACGTAAAACCAGATATAGCAAAGCCAGTTTTTGAAATGCGTGAAATTACGTTAGGAAAAAAATTAGGTGATAATTATGAAGTTTTAGAAGGTGTACAAAATGGCGATGAAATTGTAACCAATGGCGTATTTACAATTGATGCTGCTGCACAATTACAAGGTAAAAAATCTATGATGAATAAAGTGGGTGGTAAAGTAATGACAGGTCACGAAGGGCATCTAGGAATGGAAACTAAGAAAACAAATAAAATAGACCACTCTAAAATGAATGAGCGT
>CAZMDC010000076.1:0-4430 GCA_964565055.1 uncultured Polaribacter sp.
GTAAAAACCATCTATTCCTTCTCCTTGGGTATACACTATTGGAATTCCTTGTGAGAGTGCTTCTATGTAAACCAAACCAAAGGTTTCTGAATGCGAAGGCATAACAAATATATCACAAGTATTTATAAAGCTTCTTAGCTTATTTAAGTCATATATAGGACCGTGAAAATTTACAAAATCAATGTTTTTTATTTTATTTTCAATTTTGCCATTATCTTTTCCTCCTCCTATTAAATGCAGAATATAATTCTTTTTATTAGTATTTAATTTTTCTACTGCTTTAATTAATAATTCAACATTTTTATTTTTTGAAAAGTTACCAATAAACAATAAACTTATAGGGATGTTGATTTTACTTTTTTTATCTTTTACGTTTTCAATCCAAAAATTTGAAATCCCATTTGGGATTACTGATGATTTTAATTTAAACTCAGGATATTTAGCATTTATATAACTATTGTTTTTAAATCGCTCTTCATACTTAGGAGATATAAAAATAATTTTCTTAGCATTTTGCAATATTTTGATTCCTAAACCTCTTAGGTGGTACATATATTTAAAAAAGAGATTTAAATCTGTATTTCTTATTGTTACTATATACGGAATTTCAAACTTTTTATAAAGTTGAAACGCTACAGCACCATCGCTGTACCAAGTATGAGCATGGATTACATTAAATTCTGAGAGGTTTTGAATGTTTTTTTGAATGTCTTTCAGTATAATTTTCTGTTTATAAAAGAAATTTAATCGGCTGTAAGTATTAAGGATATTACTGTAAATGATTTTTGATTGAGGTTGTTGAAATGATACTTTATTTTTATCAATTAGGTTTTTTGATCGTACAGCGGTATATACGGTTTGAGTAACTTCAAGTTTGTCTAAAGAAGTAAATAAATTTTTATAGACTCTTGATCCAGAAAAGTCATTAGCTAGGTGAAGTATCATTTATTTTGTTTTGAATAAAAATTTAAATTAGCCTTTAACTGTATTCCCGAGTTATATTTCTTGAAAGTTGAATTGTTAATAATGGCATCATTAATTATTTTTAAGATTTTTGAATCATATTTAACTAATTTTACCCAACCATCTCCTAAAAAATTGCCCCAATTTGGTCGTTTAGAGTCTTGAGAACCATCTACATTATCTGAAAAACTTTTATTTCGATTGTCGTATATAATATACTTAAAGGTGTTGCATAATTTGTTAACTTCGGTTCTATCCCAATTTGAAGAACCCAATTCGTGAGCTATAACTAAATATGTAATCACGTGATTTGCGTGTGATACGTCTTGAATTATACTAGGTTCAGTTTTTATTGCTTGAGTACCTTTTACATTATCATAGGTAGAATTCCAAATATAGGCTGTAGGTTTCTGTGGGTTTGGTCTTAAATTACGTTTTAAAAGAATATCATATTCGTTTACCAGGTTTTTACATTGCTTTTTGATTGTAGGGTTTGTGCTAAGTTTACTTAAATAAAAAGCAATTCCAGCCCAATGAGAACCCATATGTGTTCTACCACGTAAAAAAATACTTAAATCTTTCCCATAAGTCTTTAAACCTCTTTCTCTCCATTTAGACCATATATTCTTTTCAATAAAACTTAATGTTTCTAAATACCATTTTTCATTTTTTTTAGATTTTAAAATCCACATACTATCTTTTAGATAATATAGAAATTCTGTTATGTATAAAAAAGAGTAGCTTTCATAGAGTATGACTTCATTATTGAAAGTTCCGTTTCTCTTCAAAGAAACCCAACCTTGATAATTATCATTATATGATAGGTTGTTTTTAATACTACTTGATTTTTCTGAAGAGTTAATAATATTATCAATTAAATCTTGCTGTAAATTAATGAAGAATGGTTCTTTCTTATCTTTAATAACCACGTTTAAAGCTCCTATAGCACCCCGTAATTTCATAAAATTGTATGAGTTACCACTCTTACTGTCCTTACGAATATCACTTATAAATGAGTCTTGTGGTATTTTATTATTCATATGAAGACTCTTCAATGTAAAGTTGTTAGTAGCTTTAATTTCTTTGACTTGAGTTTTACAACTTATCAACGAAGAGATGAATAATAGGCTCATTATCCAAAAAAAAAGTATTTTTAGAGAAAAGCTCATACCTAATTGTTAATCTTACTTTGAATAAACTTTAAAATTCGTGAAGCTCTTTCAGATAAGTCAAATTTTTTAGAATTTTCTAAAGCTTTTAAACCCATACCCTCTCTTAATGCATCATTATCAATAAGGTTTTGAAGAGCATTTTTTATTTCATTTACATCATTCGGATCTACTAAAATTGAAAAAGAAGAATCACATTGAACACGAATTTCAGGTATATCAGATGATATAATTGGAAGACCACAAGCCATTGCTTCAACAATAACATTACTTGAACCTTCGTGTTGTGAGGGTAATATAAAAATATCTGCCATTGACATCATTTCAGGTATCTGATCATGTAAAATTGGACCTGAAAATAATACTTTTTCGCCCTCAATCACTTGAGGACCTTTTCCTATAAAAACACCCATTACATTTTTATGAGGTAATAAATCAAGAGCTTTTAAAACTCTTAAAGGCCCTTTATTTTCAAGAAACCTACCAACGAATAAAATTAATTTTTTCTCAACTGGAAAGTTATATTTTTTCCGAAGGAGTTTTTTATTTAAAGGTTTAAAGAGTGAAAGATCCGTAGCATTAGATTCAACAATTATTTTATGTTCAGAAACACCAATAGCTTTTAACTTTGTTTTTACTTGTGGTGAAACAGCTATAAAACCTGAGATTTTGTTTATCAATTGATTGTATGTAGACTTTTTGTAATATGATCTAACAATATCAATGTTTTTGTATTCTCCAACAGCTACAAATACAGGAGTTGAACTTGTAGGAAAAGCTTTCAAATAGGATAGAGCAGAACCTATAAAATGACAATAAATGATATCTGAAGATAGCTTGTTATTATTAATAGCTTTTTTAATAGCTCTAGATTGAAAATAATTAGATAATGAGTAAGTATTCCATTTTAAAAATTTTTTATTTGAAAATGACCAATAAGTAGGGGTAAAAACGGTAGCTTTCTCTTCACCGTAATTTTGATAATTTTCTGTTTTAAAAAATTCTTTTTTTTGAGGTGAAATTACCGTTATATCATGACCCTTTTTTGCAAATTCTTGTACAAGCTTATAAACAAACGTTCCTCTTTGAGGAAACTGTGGAGTTGGATAATTACTTGATATTACGAGAACTTTCATTTTTGTAGTTTAATATGTATTATAATTTTTTAGATTCATTTCCAACTAAATAAGCCATTATTATAGCTTGTATATAGAAGTTTGAAGAAGTATATGCCATTGAAACTAGGGTGATAAAAAACCACATGCTTATGATAGCTAGCATTAATATTTTTTTATCTGTTCCCCAATTAGATGTTCTTGTAAACTTTAGTGCCGAATAAAAAAGAAAAATATACACAACAACCCCTAAAAGACCAAAATTTGACAACAATTCTAGCCAATCATTATGTGCAAAATTATACAAGCCGCTAAGATCAAGAGAGGCAGCAAAACCAAAACCAAGTAGATGATTGATAAATGATCCGTTATACCAACTACTAAGAATATTGGTGTATATTATAAGTCTTCCGCTACTTCCGTCAGGATCACCTATAGTTTCTAGTCTTGAGATTAAATATTGATTACTTTCGAAGGTTGTATATGCATAATACCCCATTCCTATAAGTATAAGTGTTATTAAAAAGTAACTTCTAACCTTATTTTTCTTACTTACAGTTCTAAACTGATAAAAAATGTAATAAAATAAGCCAATTGCTCCGGCAATAAGTGCACCTCGTTTAGCACCTTGGATAATGAAAAAAATCAAAACTAACATTAATCCACTAGCTATAATTTTTTTTCTTTTTATAAAAAAAACAAATGGAATTAAAGCAACAAAAGAATACGATACATTGTTTACCAAATCTGTATTTCCTGAAACTCTTTCAGAGAGAATACTTTCAGCATTAAAAAAGTATTGTAAGATTGTGATAGGAAGCATAAAAATAAAAAACCTTATCAAGTGAATAGGCTTTAAAGTATTTTGTTGTGAAAAGTAATAAAAAGGATAAAAGGGCAGTAAAGACATCATTATTCCTTTAAACATACTAAAATGATCAGGGTTTGATAAAGTACCAGTAAGAATAAACCCAATGATATTTAATATAACTAGTAAAGACCAAGCTTTATAAAATAAGTTTTTATTATTGGTTAATACTATAGTTTTAATGAAATAAAATAATGATATAGCTAAGATTAAACCTAAAGCACCTTGAGATATTAATGAACCTTTAGGGTATAGATAGCCTTGTGAATAATAAATCACAAATAAAATTAACAGAAAGTCACGAATAGACTTTAT
>CAZMDC010000077.1:0-4303 GCA_964565055.1 uncultured Polaribacter sp.
CTTGTGAATAATAAATCACAAATAAAATTAACAGAAAGTCACGAATAGACTTTATTTCACTCATTTTTAATTACATATTTTAAAACTTATGATTAAAGCTAGGCTATTAGGATTTACTGAATCTCTGCCTAAGAATTTCAATTTGATTCATATTAGAACTTCATAGACAGGTTATCACTTATTGTTTGGTTATTTAAATATTCATTTAATACAATTGGAGTTTTAATAAATAGCTGTTTAGACCGATCAGATCCTATTTCCAATTCAATTCTTTTAAAAACATTTTTATCATATATAGAATTTATATCAAAACTATCAACCTCTAATACTTCCTCAAAAACATCTTTATTTAAAGGTTTCTTTAATGCTTTCTTTAAGAATAGTCTAACTTCTCTAGGAACACGATTTCTAAATAAATACAAAGGTAATTTCCAATCATTTGGCGCTATCCCCCAATTTTTATTAACTATATTATTCAATTCTGGGTTAAGTTTATCAATAAAATCAAAAACCATTTTATGATTTTTTTTATATTTATCTGGAAATGACATAGCAGATAGAAAAAATTGATGTCCGTAATGTGGCATAGCTGTCCAGAAAAAATTTCGTTTCCTATCTTCACCTTCTAAAACGTATTTAAACCCTCTACTATATATTCTAAAGTGAAGGTCTTTATAAGCATAAGACTTTTCAGGAAAACTTTCTAGGACCTGATAAATATTATTTTTAAAAATGTCAGTATCTATATTAACGAGTTTACTTACTTGAGCTAAATCGAAGCTGGAATACATTTTAATCATTTTGTCGACAAAATTCATTAAGTTATCAGCTTTTCCTATACTTATATGTGGCTTAATACGGTCGCCTGCATCACCAGTGAAATAAGTAAAATTATGTCCATACATTGATTGAAGTAGTTTCTCATAAATTAAATTATAATCATTTTCAATAGAGTTGAGACCCAATTTATTGTGAATAATCTCATAGAAAAATTTCTCACTTGGCTTTTCGGGTTCGATTAATTGAAACTTCATTTTTAGAAGATTGGCAACCTCTTTAGCTAGGTTAATATCTTTTTTTTCTCTATTATTAAAACTCAACCTTGAAACACATTCTACATTGGAATCTGTAGGGTTAAAACTAGCTGCTAATATTCTAGAATCTAACCCGCCGCTAAGACCTACAACCGACTTAGACCCTTTTCGTTGAGAGATAGAGGTTTTAAAAAGCTCTACTAATTTTTTTAATTCCTTTTGATAATTTTTAGATGTAACGGATATTATATTTTCAAAGTTATAAGTAAAAATGTTTTGTATAAGATATTTTTTTTTATTTAAATCTATAGTCAATAAGCTTCCTGGTTGAAAGTAATATATTTTTTTTACAAGTGTTTTATCAGTTACTGTATGTCCAAAGACCAAGAACTCTGCAGTGCCATATTTATCGAGTTCTTTTAAGTTGAGATTTTTGGAAATAATATCGATGTTTCGGGAAATCATGTATTTTCCTTCTTCTTCAGCATAATACAGTGGTAACCTTCCATATATATCATTTAGTAGATATACTTTTTGTTTGAATTTATCATAAAACACTAATACATAATCTCCATCCAAATTAAATAATCTTTCTGTAATTAATTTCTTATTTACGAACTCTTTCGAGAGTAAATTAGATAAAGCTTCTAATTCATTTTTTATTTCTATTTTATTTAAATTATAGACTTTTCCCTCCAAATAAATAACAAAATCTCTATTTTCAAAATAAGTATATGGATATCCTGAATGAATTAAAGAGTTGAAAACCATGTCAGAGGTTCTCCAAATAGCTTTATTATTTAACAATTTGTTCCCTGAAATAAATTCAAAATCATTAAGGTCTTTAGATTTTGAAAGATTTATTAAAAGATTTAATCCAGCCATCTTAAATTTATTTTTTTATAACACTTTCAATCATCCAACCATATGGGTTAAAACTTTCTCTATGAAAATTTAATTGCCGATCCCAATAACCGACGCAGGAATCATAAACTTTAGAAGAAAACCCATAACTGATTTCTACCACTAATGGAGTGTCATTCAAAAATACAAAATCAAGTGCGCAGCATGTGGATTGGATTTTATCAGTAATATCAAAAGCTAGCCTTATAAGGGTTTTATCAAAATTCTCTTTTTCGTATAATATGACTCCGCTTCCTGAAGCTCTGAAGTCTTCCTCCCTTACCATCCTCTTAATAGCAAACGCTTTATTGTCGATTATAATTATTCTAATATCGAAATCATTGTTGGGTATAAAATCTTGGTAATAAATATATCCCTTCTCATTATTTGCCATCTTAACATATTGATTTGGCAGAATATACAATGAAGTAAAAGTTTTTAGAAGTGTTAAAAATGAAATAACTCCCTTCCTATATTTATTAAACGCATCAATTACTTTTCCTTTCTTGTCGATTGCGTGGAAACCTTTTTCAAATGCTTTATTGATAAGTTTTTTGTTGGACTGTATATTTTTAACCAATTTAACATTAGAAGAACCAGCTCCTCCCCGGAGCTTGAAAACTTTTGGATATAGTGTGTTGGACGCCCAGTTTAGAGCTTTTTTCTTTGAATAGAAAACATAGGTGTTTACTGAAGGTATATTTAAAGCTTCAAACAAATACTTTTGAGCTAATTTATCATCAAAATGCCACCCCGTTTTGAAATCAGGAAAAACTTTAATACCGCTATGTTCTAAAGCAAATAACAAGTCTTTAGCTAAAAGAGAATCTTGAAAGTTTCGGTGATTATGGTGCCAGAATAATGCCTCACAATTGCTCAATTGTTCGATGATATTATTATCGAAACAATTTACAACTTTATATTCAATACTCTTATTTTGACAATAATCTATCCATCTTTTAGAAAAGTCGGCTGTGTCGGAATGAATTGCAATCATTGAATTAGATTTTTTAAGTTATGATTTTGGTTTAAGTTTTTTGTCCATTTTTTTATACTTATAAAGTAATCCGCCTCCCATAATCCATCTTGCTAAACTTAAATTTACTGCGGCTCCAATTATTCCAAAATAATGTATTAGAGGAAAAGCCAAGAAAAAACCTAATATGGATGCTAAAACAGTATTTTTCATTACTAATTTGTCTTTTCTTCTTATTATAAAATAATTAACTCCGTATATATTATATAATGTATAACCAACTAATCCCATTGCTAAAATGATTAATATAGTCAAAGCATTTTCACTTTTTATATTTAAATACCAAAACACAAATTTATAAGACACCACACATAGTGTTGTAAGAATGATAGAAACTATCAACATTAATTTTTTATATTTAAAAAACGCTTGTTTTTGTCTATTAAGAAAAGGAAAAAAAACTCTAGAAAGTATTTCTATAAGCTTTACACATAAATTAACAACAGTTTTTATTGCTTGATATATACCAACGAAATTGTTATTTGTTAATAAACCTAGTAAAAATGTGGTGGAATTATTATAAAGAGTTGGTATAAACTGATTGATAAAAATAGGAGTATTTGATTTAATAGTTTGTTTAATAATTTTTGGTTTGAGCCATATGAATCTTAAATTATATTTTTTTATTAATATGAATTGTCCTACTATTCCAGCTCCAATAAAACCTGAACTTTGTAGTAAAGGATACATCCAATAATCTGTTCTCTCTCTAATAAAGATAAATATGCATGCGGTAAAAAATAGTTTTATACCAATGTTTAAAAATGTTATATATTTCATTTTTTCAATTCCCTGAAAAAACCAATCTGGAAAAAGAGCCTGTCCCAATAACATAGGAATTGTTAAAAAATAAATTAGCCTGTTATTGTAAAAAGGATCGTAGCTGTAAATAATTACAGTAAGAACAGCAAAAGATAGTGTTAAAAATAACCCTTTAATGATCAACACCTTGCTATAAATAAGGTTCAATTTTTTTTGGCTATTTTTAAAAATAGCTACATCACGAGTTGCTGTGTATTTAAAACTGAAATCGGTTAAAGAAGAAAAATATGCATTCAAAGAAGCAGCAAAAACTATAATTCCATAATTTTCAAATCCAAGGACCCGAAGTACATAGGGTAGGGTTATTAGTGGCAGAATCATTCCTACCATTTGTAAAGCAGAAAGAGAAATAAAATTTTCTAAAAGTGCCTTATAGTCTTTGTTTTTTAATAATTGCTCTATCCTTTTTTTCATTGATGCTATAAGTTTCCATCACAATGCTTTTTATCCAACACCCCCTTCACATCATAAACCACCGTATTCCCGTTCTTCAACTTGTCTAAGTCTA
>CAZMDC010000078.1:0-4133 GCA_964565055.1 uncultured Polaribacter sp.
TGCATTGTTGAAATAAAGCACTAGAGGCTAAGTTAAGTCTGTATAATTTATTGTTGGTTTTAGCCTATCCTTCAACAAGTTCAGGACATGCTTACAAAAGTCCTCGCGGACTTTCTATCTGTGTTTTATTTACTAACTTTAGTGTTTAAAAACGCATCGAAATCATACATCAAACGTTGGTAAACATTATGAAAATACTACTAATAAACATATTTTTCTTAGCAACCTTGACTTCTTATGCTCAAAAAAAGGAAGTTAAAGGAAGTTAAAAGTTTTATATTCAATGATACTAAAATTGAATATACAAGAGTTGATTATTCAAAATACGGAATTGGACAATTCTTTATTACAATGTATAAAGGAAGTCCTGAAAACAATCTAATCGAAAAAAAATCTATTAACTGTTTAAAAAATAAAGACAGGCTTTATCATACGTTATATTTCTTTTTAAGTATACCAGCTGATATTCAAAATCAAAACGCAAAAAATGAATTATTTTCCAAATTTGTAGCTTATCTCAAAAAAAAAGAAAATCTAGATACATTCAATTTATACTTAAACTTTGATTATGATTATTCGATTTCTTATCAGCAGTCCGAAAAAAATGTAAAAAGAGTAACGACTAATATTACACCAAAAAAAATATGTAAAACATTAACTATAAGGTAAAACGTTGTACAACAAAGAACTGAGTTAAAAAGCAACTATTTTCTTCATTAAATTTAAGCATTCGTTTTTTTGCATTGTTGAAATAAAGCACTAGCAACTAAGTTAAGCCGTGTATAATTTATTGTTGGTTTTAGCCTATCCTTCAAAAAGTTCAGGACATGCTTACAAAAGTCCTCGAAGACTTTCTATCTGTGATTTATTTGCTAATTTTAATGTTTAAACAAGAAACGAAACCATTATCAAAGAGGTTAAGCTACTAAATTTAAAAAAATAAACTCTATTACAATTATTCTTAAACTTTTAAACAATAAATAAATGAAAAAAATTATAACAATATTGTTAACCATAATTACTTTTTTATCATGTAACGAATCAGATGAAAATTTTATTAAAAAGGAAACAGAATCACAAGCATGGGAATGGTTCACAAAAAATAAATCAATAAAATTTGGGTTTAATGAGAATGAGGGCAAGCACTTTAAAAAGGATACTAAATCAAAAAAAAATTGGATTTTAATTAATAAAATTCAATTAAAAATCAAAAGTGATAAATTATGGGAATATGGGTACCAAAAATTTAATATTGCTTACTTAGAGCCTGGTAAAGCTTTATTATCTATTGAAACTATTTTTACCAAAACCAATAAAATATTAAAAAGAGAGGTAGTGTTTTTCTTTGATATTTTAGATTCGGAAATAAGTCAATTAGCCTTGCCTTTAACAGATAAAAGTCAGATAATAGAAAATGGAACTTTTACTAATTTCTCAAAAGAAAAAAAAATTTGGAAAGGGAGTTTTAAACCCTATTTAAAAATGATTTAACAAATAATATATTTTAAAAATTTTGATATTAAAGATCATTGTTCTTATAGAAGATTAAATTAGACTCAGTGTTAAAATTTTAACACTCAAAAATCCTCTTTTAAAAAGATAAATAAAACAAATCAATTAACAGTAAAATAAAATAAATTGAAAACTATTGTATGGGAAAAACCCAGTGAACTTGATATTCATTTCTCAGAAATTAAAAACACTAACAACTTTGTTATTGATAAAAAAATATATGAATATTTTCTTATTGAAGTACATGATAAAGGATTAAAAAATTACGTAAAAGAGAGAGATAAAGAGTTAGGTGAAATTATTGAAATTGATTCAGATAAATATATTAATGAAAGTGACAACAAATCAAATGCAGCATATAAATATTCAGAAGCTAAGTTTAAAGTAGAACGAGAATTTGCTGTTCCTTATAATAAACAAAGGAAAAAATATTATGTTCATAAAAACTATATCTATTCTTTTACTTATTTAGGAATGATGAATTCACCTAATGAAATTAACTTGATTAGATACGATTTAGAAGATACTGCAACACTATTAAATAAGTATCTCACTACTTTAGATATAGAGCAAAACAAAAGTATATGGAATTTAATTACTGAAAAAATAAATAAATCATAAAGATTTTAGACAAAACAATTCTAAAAATGAATTTTTTCAAAAAAACTATAAAACCATTTTCAGCCAAAGTTACTTTTGGCCTTGAAAAGGGCTATACAAAAAAGTTGATTAAAAAATCACTTGTTATTAAATCTATTCAAAAATATCAAGACAACTTAATTAAAGAAAAAAACATCTCTTTGAGTGTTTCTTTAAGTGAATGTTCAATTATTTTAAGTGGGCAGGTAGAGCCTCATGTAAACTTAAATTTTATAAACTACCCAAAATTTCCTTTAAAGGAAAAGGTTCTTAAAATTGAAATTGAAAATATGACAAGGTCTTTAATGAAAGAATTTGAGCAAAATAGAGTAGTTATTGAATATTTAGATGAAACAATAATGCTTGAAAATTCCGAATTAATTGATCCAAGAATTAAAGTTCATAAATAAAATATTGTTGCCAAAGAAGTATAAAATTAATTGCTATTTTTTATCCTATTTATAAAAGTCCTCGCGGATTTTCAATTCGGTTTTTATTTGCTAACTTTAGTGCTTAAACACGTAACTAATCTTATATAAACACGTTGCCATTCATTGCGGAATGAAAAAAACGAACTTAAAATTTAATTGATATGGGAGTATATGTAACCACAAGATGTGGACATTGTGATAAAGCGTGGCAATTATTCCAGTTCGGCGAAAATTCAGTTTGCGGAGCACCAAATGTTAAATGTCACCATTGTAATGGTATGAATATAACCAAAATGGATTTATACAGGAATTTTGACTTTAATGATAAGGTTTCATTTTTTGTTACTGAAGTTCTTTTTGGAATTGGATTTGCCTCACTTGCATTAGGAATTGGAGGGTATTTTTTCAACACGTTTTTTATAGAGCAAAATTATTTTGATTTAACTATTTCAAAAGACCCTTGGTATTGGATTTTGATAGGCAAAGCTTTTGTTGCATTTATTTCATTAGGTCCACTCTTATTTGGAATAAAATTGATTAGAAGCAAATTGACTGTTTATAAACAAATAAAAAAAATGGAAAAAATATATGACCAACAAGGAGGTTTTTTATGGAGTAATCAACAATATTAAATTTGAAATAAAACTACAAAATGACAACAATTTATAACCGCAATTACGGCGGATTCGACTACGTCCGAATCCACTCAGAATTGCTAAAGCCTGTGCCAAAGCGAAAATTAACACATATTAACCCGTAACTGACGGTTATACGAGACCGTTGCCAACAATTAAAAAAAAAACCAAACTGAATTGAAAAACCTGAACTTTAAAACGATATTTAAAGATGCGGAAAAATTTATAAGAACTGAAAACGATTCTTATATTCAAACTTATACCGAATTCATAAAATATTTTGACAACATAAACGCTGGAGACATTAATGAACATAATTTGGTAATTGCAAGTCATTTTGTTTATGGTTGGATGCCAACAATAATCCATCTGAATTTGGAACAAAAAGACAAAGTTTTGTTTTTATTAAATGCTGTGAAAAGTGGACACATTTTGACAGTCAACGAAATCGAAATTTTAAAAAAATCAATAAATAACTCTTTGGTCGGACTGTCTAAACTTTTGCATTTTATCAACCCGAAAGATTATGCGATTTGGGTCAGTCGAATTTTTAGATATTTAACAGAAAAGAAAAGTAGTTACGGAATTGATAGACCACAACTCTATCTTGATTATCTAAACGGAATTAAAAATATATCGGAAAATAAAAATTATGGAAAGTTGCACGATTTGATTTCTCGAAATTTTGAATATGACATTTATCCAACAAGAGCAATCGAAATCACAATGTTTGAGACTGACCGTAATAAACAAAGCCGAATAAAAAAATAATTGTTGGCAACAACGTGTATAATTCTTTGCTAGTTATAGCCTACCTACAAAAGTCCTCGCGGATTTTCTATTCGGTTTTTATTTGCTAAATTAGGTGCTTAAACACGCAACGAAATAATACACAGTAACGTTATAAAAAAAAACT
>CAZMDC010000079.1:0-4132 GCA_964565055.1 uncultured Polaribacter sp.
TTCTCCGCTGTGAAAAACGGTCAATTTTCGGTTCGGAATATCAAAGTCCAAATTCACAATATTCGAAATTCCGTCCAATTTCATTCGGATTAGATTTTCCTCAGAAGGACAATCCATTTTGGTAATTTCAAATATTGTTTTATTCACTCGGTTTGTTGGTTTTCGTGCATTACTTACAACGGCTTTGTATAAGCCTTGTTGCGTTTTTTTCAAGCTAAAAGTAAGCAAAATATTACTGACTAGAAAGTCCGCGAGGACTTTCGCAAGTAAGCTAAAAACTAGCAATAAGGTTTATACCTTGTTGTAGCCAGTACTTTACATTTTAATATTAAAAGTAGTCCCTGACTCAGACTACTTTTTAGTAAGAACTCAGCTGTAGAGTTTACTTACACCGTTTGTGTGTGTTGCCATTACTGGCTGTCAGTCACGGTATTTTTTAATATACTTCTTGACTTCTTTTTGCCTGAAGTTCTAGGCCAAAATCAAAATCAGTCCATTTTGTAAACCAAAATTTTTCCTGCTCTATTAGCAATATTTGATTTTTATTAATTTCAAGTAAGCTTAGTAATTCTCGCTTAAATTTATACTTTTCATTTTTTAGCTCTTTAATATAAAGTTTTAGGCTTTTAGATTTTCTAAGTTTAGCATCTTTCACTTTATTTTTGAAATGGTCACGCACTTCATTGTTTAAATACGGACAAGTTAAAATATCCATTAATAATAAAACCAATTCTGTTTTATCTCTCCATCCTGTAATTTTACCGACTCTATATGTTTCCAATATACTCTTTTTCAACGCTTTCAATATTGGTTGATAGACTTTAATATCTTTTACGTAAAATAATAAGACTGTTATTGAAAAATAATTTAAGTTATTGAGAAACTGTAATGAATCATCTTTATTTACCTTGATGTTCAAATAAGAACAAAGAACTTTAAAATTTAAACGATATTCTCTCCCGAGTTGACTCAAAGCAATCAGTAAATAAAGAGTTTCAATTTGTGTTTCTTTTTTTGTTTTATTCTTTTGAAGGATTAAATTTATTTCATCTGATATTTTCTTAAGAATATTATGTTTTGCATTGGATGTCAATGGTTCTGTAAATTCATTTGTTTTATTCTTTTTTAGAAAACTTGTAACCTTATCAATTATTAAGCAAACTTTAATTGTAGAATTAACTTTTGGTGAAACAGAATATAAAAAGAATGTAACGTCCAAAATTTCTAAAAATCCTGTTTCAAATTCTTTTTGGATTTTCTTTGAAATTTCTTCTTCTTCCTCTTCAAGCTTTTTATATTTTTTGATAAGTTTTTTCGTTTTGTTATCAAGAACAGCTAAGGTATAATTCATTATATCCTTATAATCAACTCCAGATTCTTTAATAATTGATTTAAAGCGTGTAATGACATTGTTTGAACTAAAGTAAAGAATTGGCTTTATGTCTTCATCATTTTCTGGTTTGTCCTTTTCTTTTAAAAGTAGATGATTATTAAATAAGTCATTTATACTTTGTTTAGCAATACTAATTTCAGTTATAATAGGCTTAGAATAGTGAATTGACTTCTTCTCATTGAGGTACATTTTATATTTCTTCAATGACAATTTAAAAGTTTCCGTTATTCTATCTAAATCTGATTCCAAATTGTAGAATATAAAATAATCGTCTACATATCTAAATATTTCATAATCAACCTTGTGAATTAATGATGTTCCGTTTTTATCTGGTGTCTTTAAATTTTCATAAATGTCAATGTCTATTTGTTGAAGGATTAATTCAGAGAATATTCGTGAAAATTCTGGACCTATAATTATTCCATTTGTTTCATTCGCATTAAGGTCTTGCATTAAACGGTCAAATTCTCCTCCAAAAGTTGAAAGCGAAGATTCAATATTTGTTTTGACAATACCTTTATTAAGAACAGCCCAAGATATGGTATGCGTGTATATGCTGTCAAAGCATTTTGTTACATCAATTTTCAAAAGCTTATTGTATTTTTTTTCACTTCTATGAAATTGATATGACTCATAAAACTTATGAATATTGCTATATTTTCTATAACTAAAATATGATTTCAAGTTTTCGTATTCACTATCATCTTGTTCTATTTGAGAGTGTTGCAAATCTTTGTCTTCATTTTTTTTATGAAGAACATCATTATAGAATATGAAATTTGCTACCTTTGAAGGTCTGCGTATTGAAAATGGACTTAAAGAGCAATAATAAATTATAAGTTCTTTGTACTTATCATAAAATTCAACCATTTCCCTTTGATTAGATGGATGAATTACACATAATTCCCTAAAGTCATTTTTCTTATGTGTAATATTAAAACTAAAAGGGGTAGTTTTTGTTTTGACATTGAACAAAATCCATTCTATTTGAGCATAAGCCTTATTTTGTTTAGCCTTAAATATTGCATTAGACTCACTCTTTTTATGCTTGAGTAAATATTTATAAAAGTATCTATTAGAAAACGTAACAGGTGTTTCGTATGGTAGGACATCTGATAAAACGACTCTTTCTTTTGAATATGTAATTGGAACTTTTTTTCTCATAGATTATAGTCCTTTCCAGATTCGAATCATTTTTCCATTTTTAAAAGAGTCAATATTGAAACGAATTATACTTTTTGTTACAAAACCTTCCTTAAAAGATAGCAAACCTAATTTTGTGCGAAGTTTTGTATTGGTAGTTGCGGGTAGAGCCGATATTTTCTGTTTTAAGTATTTATCAAGCGTAATTAAATCATTGTAAGGTTCTGTAAGGAATTCATTTGAAAAATATACTCCGATGAAAACATTACTTTTTCTTCTAAATAATCGATGATTTTTGGTCAAAAATTTTATTCTTTTAAGTAGCATTCTTTCTGTCGCATTTTTTTGAGTAGCATATTTTAATATGTTAGCATCGTAATCAGAAAAAGATGTATCGATTTTATTTTTATAACGTTTTAATTTATCATCCGACATCGATATTTGAAGCTTATCTTTTGAGATTGATGTTCCGTTTTTCTTAGTATATTTCAATTTGAACTTGTAACCAAGATATGTTAATTCATACTTCTGGGATTTTTTTCTTTCTTTATTTGCTTTCGTCAGATTTAGAAATTTAGTCTTGCTTGTATTTATTTTAAGCTTAGTAGTGCTAAATAAAATATTCTTAATTTCATTTACATACGACTGTTTACTTTTTAATTCTTTCCTGTTTCTTGGCGTGATGATTATAATGATATCATCTACATATCTTGTGTAATAGATTACATTTTGCAAGGATTTAATTCTCTTATCAAAACTTCTAAGATAAAGTTCAGATAAATAAGCACTAAAACCAATTCCTCGAGGCAGTCCAACACGCTCATCTGTAATTGTCTTTCTACCGTCTGAAATTAGGATGTTCCAATATTGATTTAAAACACGTCTAATTATTTTTTTTGAGGGATAACTAAGTAAACTGTTCTCTTCAATTATTGCCAAAATTTCACTATGAGGAATAGACTCATAAAACTTTTCAATATCGGTTCGGATAATTATTTTGGGAAATCCATCGTCTAATAAAAGTCGTAATTGATTAATAATAGTTTTGCGACTAGTTTGTTTAACTTTAAAAGTCTTGAATATGTTCCGTTGTAATTGTTTGGTCACAAAATAATTTTCTGGATTATGCTCAATCTCATATAACTGACTTCCCCATTTTATTTGCCCCTTTTTAATTTTCAGTTCATAATCTTCTACGTCAGTTTTTCGAGCAATTTCAATTAGAATCTCTTGAAGAGTATCTTCTCTTTTGTTTTTTAGTTCCTTTTTTTCTTCTTTTAGTTCATCCAATTTGGTATAATCCCTATCCTTTAAAACCTTTATGGAAAAAACTTTGAGAGATTCTTCACTTATTTCTTTGTTTTTATCGATTATTAAGTTTGAAATATCTCTTGATTTTTTAAACAAGTCAGAATCGAAAAATGCCTTATCTTCAAGGTAACGTCCTTTTCTATTTTCTACATCAAGTAAAATTCTGAAATTTTCGTAAGTGAAGGACTGGTCTAACATTTATTTGTTTCCTGTTGGTTTTTCGTGTATTGGCTACAACGCAGGGCTATGTGAAGCCACGTTTTGGATTTTAAATTTACGCAATTT
>CAZMDC010000080.1:0-4026 GCA_964565055.1 uncultured Polaribacter sp.
AATAATGGAGGTGGTAGAGATACCAACTTGTTTATTGCAGAATGGCAAGACTAAATGGCTTGGACTAAAGAAAAAATTTTAATAAACATTGAAAAATTAATGAGGAGTAAATTCTCTGTGCCTAAAGATGCCTTTAATTATTATGATTCAGATAAAGATGGATTTTTAACAAAAGCAGATTTTAAAATTTTATTAAAAGAAGCAAAAGTTAGTGCATTGATTAGAGGTTTGGTAGCTGAATTTATGATGCAAAGTTTTGATGCTAATAATGACAATTTAGTAAGCTGGATTGAATTTCAAGAAGCAATAAAAGAATCTGGAATAAAAAGATAAAAATTATTAGAAATGGGTGCGAAAGAAAATATATTAAAAGACATACACACGTTAATTACAACCAAATTTTCATCTCCAGAAGAAGCTTTTATTAAATTTGATAAAGATAAAGATGGTGCATTGAATAGAGATGAAATAAAAGATTTACTAAAAGAAGCTGGTGTAAATAGTTTTTTAAGAGGAATGGTTGCTGGAGAAATGATTAAAGGTTATGATAAATCTGGTGATGATAAAATTAACAAGGAAGAGTTTAAAGTAGCTATTGCAGAATTAAATAGAGACTATTAAAAACACATAAATATTGATGTTAACTTTTTGATGCTGAGTTTTTAACAGGTTTCTATACTTTTTTTAAGATATTTTCAACAAAAATGATAATATGAGAAATGTTAAAATCTAAGATTTTATAATTTAGAATACTTTAACATTTTAAACTTATAGACTTTATTTTTAAAATGTTTCTTTGTTTTACTGTCCTATTTTTTTGAGAGTAAACAAATGAAAAAACTTAAAAAGAAAAATTATTTTGCCATCCATAGTTGGATTGGAGTTCAGTTATCTATTATTTTTTTTATTGTTTGTTTTTCTGGTACTGTTGCTGTTTTTAGTCACGAATTAGATTGGTTGTTCAATTCAGATATGAGAGCAACTCCTCAAAAAGAGTTGGCATCAAAAAATGGTGTTTTAAATCAAATTAAAACAGAATTCCCAAATTATCATATAACTTTTTGGGAAAAATCTAGAGAAGAATATTTAACAGATATTGTTCATTTAGAGAATAAAAAAGGAGCAATTCTGTATGTATTTGCAAATCCGTATACAGGAAAAATACAAGGTAGTTCGTCTGCTACAATTCAGCGTTTTTTTAGAGATTTACATTACAACTTATTTATTCCCACAGATGTTGGGAATTTTATTGTGCTTCTTTTTGGCTTCTTATTATTAGGTTCTTTAATTAGCGGTTTAAAATTTATCAATAATAAAAGAAAACATTCTTTAAATATTGGCAAGAAAAATAATGCTTTAGCATACACTAAAAACCTCCATAAAACCTTTGCAATATGGTCTATCCCTTTTATAATATTGTTTTCTGTAAGTGCAATTTGGTATTTTACAGAAAGAGCTAATTTGTTTTCGATTTTAGATTATATTGAAGATAAAGAGATTGAAAATATATCTATAAATACTTCTAATATTAACTTCTCTTATAGTTTAGATTATGACAATGCATTAGCAATTGCCAAAAAAGAAATAGAGAATTTTACATTTGGTTCTTTCGTGATTTCTGATGCTAACAAAACAATTGAAGTTAGAGGTAATTCTGATGCGAAATTACCAAGATATAGAGCCAATAGAGTGGTTATTGATACACAAACGAATGAGGTTCTGTTTTTACAAAACTCATCAGAAACCAACACTTTAATGACCATAAATAACTTGGTAGATCCAATTCACTTCGGATATTTTGGAGGATTATTTACAAAAGCTATTTGGTTTATTTTTGGGTTATTAATTTGCTATTTAGCTGCGAGTGGTATTTGGATTTATCTTAAAAGAATTTCCAAAAACAAAAAAGGAACATATACTTTTAGATATTTAAACTGGTTTATTTTTGCAGTAATTCAGTATTTTATGTATTCTAGACTTATTGTTGAACAACAAATTTCTCTAAAAAATCACCTTATTATTTTATTTTTCTGGTTGTTATTTGTGTATTTAATTTATCATGTTTTTTACAAAAAAATAAGAGCTTAAATTTAAAGACACATTAAATGATAATGGCTACTTTTAACATAAAAACTCTACTGCCATAAAAAAACCAATAGCATACATTCTAAATCGATTATTTTATTAACTATCTTTGCAAACCATTAGTGGTAAACGAAGTATAGAAGAATGAAAAATATTAGAAATTTTTGCATTATTGCGCATATAGATCATGGTAAAAGTACATTAGCAGATAGATTGTTAGATTTTACAGGTTCTGTAACTGCTCGTGAAAAGAAAGAGCAGTTGTTAGATAGCATGGATTTGGAGCGAGAACGTGGAATTACCATAAAATCGCACGCCATTCAAATGGATTATATTCATAATGGAGAACCATTTATTCTAAACTTAATTGATACTCCAGGTCACGTAGATTTTTCTTACGAAGTTTCAAGATCTATTGCAGCTTGTGAAGGCGCTTTGTTAATTGTAGATGCTGCACAAAGTATACAGGCACAAACCATTTCTAACCTATATTTGGCCTTAGAGAATGATTTAGAGATAATTCCAGTTTTAAACAAAGTAGATTTACCTTCTGCAAACCCAGAAGAAGTTACAGATGACATTGTAGATTTATTAGGTTGTGATCCAGAAGAGGTTATTCATGCAAGTGGAAAAACAGGTTTTGGAGTAGAAAATATTTTAACAGCTATTATAGATAGAATTCCTGCTCCAAAAGGAGATCCAGAAGCACCATTACAAGCATTAATATTTGACTCTGTTTACAATTCTTATAGAGGTATAGAAACTTATTTTAGAGTTTTAAATGGAGAGATAAAAAAGGGACAAGAGATAAAGTTTATGGCTACAGGCAAAAATTATTTTGCTGATGAAGTAGGTACACTAAAACTATCTCAAGTTGTAAAAAAATCTGTAAAAACTGGTGATGTTGGTTATTTAATTACAGGTATTAAAACCGCAAAAGAAGTAAAGGTTGGTGATACTATTACAGATGCATTAAACCCAACTAAAGAAAGAATTGATGGTTTTGAAGATGTAAAACCAATGGTTTTTGCTGGTATTTATCCTGTAGATACAGAAGATTATGAAGAATTGCGTTATTCTATGGAAAAACTGCAATTAAATGATGCTTCTTTGGTGTTTCAACCAGAAAGTTCTGCAGCTTTAGGTTTTGGTTTTCGATGTGGATTCTTAGGAATGTTACACATGGAAATTATTCAAGAACGTTTAGAGCGCGAGTTTAATATGACAGTAATTACTACTGTACCTAACGTTTCTTATCACGCATACACAAAGAAGAATCCAGAAGAAATTGTAATGTTAAACAATCCTTCAGATTTACCTGATCCATCTAAATTAGATAGAGTAGAAGAGCCTTTTATAAAAGCTTCAATCATTACAAAGTCAGATTTTGTGGGGCAAGTTATGAGTTTGTGTATTGAAAAACGTGGTCAAATAGTAAATCAAACCTACTTAACAACACAAAGAGTTGAGCTTATTTTTGAAATGCCATTGGCAGAAATTGTATTTGATTTTTATGATCGATTAAAAACTGTTTCTAAAGGATATGCTTCTTTCGATTATCATCCAATAGGAATGAAAGAGTCGAAATTAGTAAGAGTAGATATTTTACTAAATGCACAACCTGTAGATGCACTTTCTGCTTTATTACATGCAGATAATGCGTATTCAATTGGTAAAAAAATAGTAGAGAAATTAAAAACGTTAATTCCAAGACAACAGTTTGATATTCCTATTCAGGCTGCAATTGGAGCTAAAATTATAGCTAGAGAAACCACCAAAGCTTTACGTAAAGATGTAACTGCAAAATGTTATGGAGGTGATATTTCTAGAAAACGTAAACTATTAGAAAAGCAGAAAAAAGGTAAGAAAAGAATGCGTCAAGTAGGTAATGTAGAAATACCACAAGAAGCATTTATGGCTGTTTTAAAGTTGAATGATTAA
>CAZMDC010000081.1:0-1728 GCA_964565055.1 uncultured Polaribacter sp.
TTCTGTAGAACAAACTGAATAGTTAAACCAACAAGAGAGCAGGCCAATGATTGGTTTTGGATTAGCTTATATAAATGTAGAAAAACGCCCAAATTTAGATTTTGGCGACAATGGTAAGGATATTATAATGCCAATGGTGTCTATATCAATTCCAATATTCAACAACAAATACAAATCGAAAACAAAACAAAATCTATTACAACAGGAAGAGATATTATCACAAAAGCAAGAACGTCTTAATAAACTTATAACTCGTTTAGATAAAGCTGTTAATGATAGAGTTTCAGCTCGTATTAGTTACAAAACACAATCTAAAAATTTAAAACAAGCAAAAAATGCTCAGGACATTCTAATGAAGAGCTACGAAACAGGAAAAATAGATTTCAATGATGTTTTAGACATTCAGGAATTGCAATTAAAGTTTCAACTAAATCAAGTAGAGTCTATTAGAAAGTATTACATACAATCAACAATTATTAATTATTTAAAACAATAAAAATGAAAAACTTAAAATTAAATACAGGAATTATAGTAGCAATATTAATCTTATCAATTGCAATTTCTTGCAAAGACAGTAAAAAAGAATGTAAAAATCACAAGAAGCATCAAACAGAAATGAAAGGTGAAGCTCATTCTATGATGAAACATAATAACACAGATGGTCATCATAAAAAATCAATTAAAAAAGAAGTAAGAACAATTGAGGTAAATAATCAAAAGAACATCACAACTGCATTAATTATTGAGGCTTATATAGAAATTAAAAATGGTTTAGCTTCTGACAATAAAGAAAACGCTGCAAAAGGAGGAACTGCACTAGTGGAAGCATTTTCAGTTTTTGATATGGCAAAATTATCAACTGAAAATCACAAAGAATATATGGAAATAATGGAAAGTGCCAAGGAACACGCAGAACATATTGTAAAAAGTGATATAAAGCATCAAAGAGAACATTTTCTTTCTCTAAGTACAGATATTATTGATTTAGTAGCATTATTAGGCACAGAAAAAACACTTTACAAAGACTTCTGTCCAATGGCTAACAACAACAATGGAGGTTATTGGTTGAGTGAAATCAAGGACATAAAGAATCCATATTATGGTGCAAGAATGCTTAAATGTGGTAGTGTAAAAAAGCAAATAAATTAAATGAAAATTGTAAAAATCATAACATTGGTTTTACTGGTTGCTTTTGTGGGAATACAATTTATTCCCACAACGCTCAACCAAAGTAAAAATATTCCAAAAACTGATTTTTTGTTGGTAAACAATACTCCTAAAAATATTAGCAGAATATTACAAAAATCCTGTTATGATTGTCATAGTAACAATACTAATTATCCTTGGTATAATAAAGTTCAGCCTATAGCTTTGTTTTTAGAAAGTCACATACAAGAAGGAAAAAAAGAATTAGATTTTAGTAAATGGACAGAATATTCAAATAGAAGAAAGAAAAGTAAATTAAAATCAATTATGAGTCAAATAAGAGATAACAAAATGCCTTTGTCTTCTTATACCTTAATTCATAGTGATGCAATTTTATCTTCAAAAGAAAAAATGGTGCTTTATAAATATATGAATATGTTAAATGATAGTTTAAGATAAGCCCTAGTATGGGAAGGAAATATAATTTGGTTGGTTAATACTTCTTCCTTATTAGGCATTAATAAATAATAATTATGAAAAATATTCTTTACATAAAAAATATGGTTTGTAATCGCTGTATAA
>CAZMDC010000081.1:1828-3856 GCA_964565055.1 uncultured Polaribacter sp.
CTTATAAAATGAATAATAAAATGAAAACTAAAATAATTTCAATTTTTCTTATTGCTTTAACTACCATAGTTTTTGCACAAGAGAAACAAGTAACAGAAGGAAATATAAACAACCTTCCAGTAAGAGAACACACCATAACTTTACGTGAAGCAACTGTAAATAAAGCTGGAAAAGATGTTATGGGAATGACCGTTAATGGAACAATTCCTGGGCCAACTTTAGCATTTACAGAAGGAGAATATGCAGTTATTTATGTAAAAAATGAAATGAGTGTTGAAACCTCTGTGCATTGGCACGGACTTTTATTGCCAAATTTTTATGATGGTGTTCCATACTTAAATACACCACCTATAGAACCTGGGCATACACAGAAATACGAATTCCCAATAAAACAATCTGGTACCTATTGGTACCATTCTCACACGATGTTGCAAGAACAAAGTGGTGTTTATGGTTCCATTGTTATTCAACCCAAAGAAAAAACGTTGGACTATGACAAAGAATTGGTATTGATGTTATCTGACTGGACTAACGAAAAACCAATGAGTGTTCTTAAAAATTTGAAAAGAGGTAACGAATGGTATGGTATCAAAAAAGGAACAGCTACACCATTAAATAAAGTGATTGCTCGTGGAGCATTTGGTGCACAACTTAATTTCTGGAGACAACGTATGGAAGGAGCAGATATTGCAGATGTATATTATCCAGCGTTTTTAATAAATGGGGAAGAAAACATTGAGTATCCAGATTTTAAACCTGGCGAAAAAGTAAGGTTACGTATTATTGATGGTGGTGCTTCAACCTCTTTTTGGATGACTTTTGGTGGCGAAGATCCACTGTTGGTTTCTGCGGATGGATTAGATGTTATACCTGTTAAAAAGAATAAAACCTTTATAGGTATAGCAGAAGCTTATGATTTTATAGTAACTATTCCAGAAGAAGGAAAAATAGAATTCAAAATTACAGCACAAGATGGTTCTGGAACAGCATCCGCATTTTTGGGAACTGGTAAAGTTTTAAAAGCACAAGAAATTCCGAAGCCAGACAAAATTGGAATGATGATGAAAATGGCAAAAATGGATATGAAAATGGGTGCACACGCATTAAAATATCGTCCAAGTAAAGATGAACGATTTAAAATAAAAGCTGAATATGGTATGCAGATGGATAAAATGGATGGAGAAATGAAGATGGATCATTCCAAAATGTCTGGGATGGATATGAACAAACCAAAAGATACTATGGCAATGAGTAAAATGAACCATTCTAATATGACAGGAATGGAGATGAAAAAAGAGAATACTATGCCAGCAATGAAAATGGAAGGAATGGATCTATTTGCTGAATATAACTACGATTATTTGAAGTCGCCAGAGAAAACCAACTACGATAAAAATGTTCCTGTAAAAGAAGTTTTATTAAACCTTACAGGAAATATGAATCGTTATATCTGGAGTATGAATGGTGTGCCATTATCTGAAGCTGATAATATCAAAATAAATAATAAAGAGGTAACAAGAATTACGTTCAATAACCTTACAATGATGCACCACCCAATGCATTTACACGGTCACTTTTTTAGAGTAATTAATATAAATGGTGATTATTCACCATTAAAGCATACAGTAAATGTGCCACCAATGCAAAAAGTAACTTTAGAGTTTTATGGAAATAATGGAGATGAAGCTGGCGACTGGTTTTTCCATTGCCATATTCTTTACCATATGATGGGTGGTATGGCAAGAGTAATGTCTTATGACACCCCAAGAGATCCAAGAATGGATGAATTTCCAGCTTCAAAAATTATCGCAGAAACAGATAAATGGTATTCTTGGGGATTGGCAGATATTGCTTCAAATAACACAGCAATTAATTTAACAACTTCTAATTTAAGAAATCAATTTAATGCATCTTTCGAATACGGATGGAACAAAAATTTGGAAGGAGAATTTACTTATGAACGCTATCTACACGATTATTTAAGAGTATTTGGTGGGGTAAATATAGAAAATGAAACACGTGGTAGTT
>CAZMDC010000082.1:0-3856 GCA_964565055.1 uncultured Polaribacter sp.
CCGCACAGTCAAGCACATTTCATTTTGCTCGTACCTCACAAAATAAAAAGAGCTTGCCTTTTCCCATCGCTGATTGAAAATAAAACTGAAAGTTGATACAAAAATCGCAATTTATTTCTACATTTGCTAAAAATGGGTCAAATGACAAGTTTCGGAAATTATATTAAGACTGAAAGAGAAAAACGAGAATGGACACAAACCGAACTCGGAACTAAAATCGGAATCAATACAAGTGCAATTTGCAGAATTGAAAACGGAAGTCAAAAATTCAGTAAATCTAAATTGAAAAAACTTGCTGAATTATTTCAAACTGATTTACAAATTGTTACCGATTTATTTTTTGCTGACAAATTTGTAAAAGAAGCTTTAAAATATAAATGCTCTGAATCAGTATTTTCTGTTGCGGAAGACACTGCAAATTATTATCGCAACACAAATGTTAAACAAGGAAAGTTAGAACTATGAGCAGAAGTTTAAAATATATTGACCTGTTCTCTGGTGCTGGAGGCTTTTCGCTTGGATTTGACAATAAAGGTTTTCAAAATGTCTTTTCAGTAGATATTGAACCTAGCTTTTGTGAAACATACAATCATAATTTTCCAAGTCATAATTTAATACAAAAGGATATTTGTGATGTTACAGATGCCGAATTGAAATACTTAAAAGAATATGATGAAATTGATGTTGTTATAGGTGGTCCACCTTGTCAAGGATTTAGTATCGCTGGAAATATTGGAAGAAAATTCATTGATGACCCAAGAAATAAACTATTCAAAGAATTTGTTAGAGTAGTTAAAGTTGTTGAGCCTTCATACTTTGTTATGGAGAATGTTGCTCGATTATACAACCATAATAAAGGAAATACTAGAAAAGAAATTATAAATGATTTTGAAAATCTAGGTTATAAAGTTGAATGTCAAATCTTAAATTCCGCAGATTATGGAGTTCCACAAGTGAGAAAGCGTGTAATCTTCATTGGAACTAAAAACAATCAAGAAATACTTTTCCCTAAAAAGGAAGTTGACAAATATGTAACTGTAAAAGAGGCTTTATCATCTTATCCAAAGTTGAAATCTGGTCAAGAATCAAAAATTCCAAATCATATTGCAATGTCTCATTCAGAACAAATGTTACATAAAATGAGCTTTGTTTCAGATGGTGGAGATAGAAATGAAATACCTGAACAAATTAGACCAAAATCAGGTGATGTTAGAAAATATATAAAATATTCAAGCGATAAACCTTCTGTAACAGTTACAGGAGATATGAGAAAAATATTTCATTATGAACAGAACAGAGCATTGACTGTTCGTGAATTGGCAAAACTGCAATCTTTCCCAGATGATTTTGAATTCAAAGGCACAAAAATTTCTCAACAACAACAAGTAGGAAATTCTGTTCCACCAAGAATGGCAGAAGCTATCGCAAGTGAAATTATTAAAATGAGTGAAAATGTTTAAATATCCCAAAGTAAATTATATAGGCAATAAAGAAAAAATTGCAAAGTGGATATGTGACCAATTTCCAACAGATGCCAAAACACTTTTTGATGCTTTTTCTGGCGGTTGCTCTTTAAGCTATGAAGCAAAATGTAGAGGACTAGAAATTTACACAAATGATATTTTAAAAATTAATTATCATATTGCCAACGCATTGGTTAAAAACAATGACATTCTACTTGACAAGAATGATATAGAGATAATTTTTAAAGGAGAACCTTTTGAAGGGTTTATGTTTAAAAATTATTCAGAAGTATATTTTTTCCCACAAGAATGCAAAGAACTTGATTTGTATAGGCATAACATTGAACTACTTGAATCAGAGGTCAAAAAATCATTAGCATTTGCTTTAATGAGAAGAGCTATGATTCGTAAAATGCCCTACTCTAGATTTACATTAAATTGGGATAAAATAGTTCAATTAAGAGATGAAGAATACAGCTATAAAAAATATAAAAGAAGAAGAGCATATCACAACCAATCATTTAAACATCATTTTCTTCAAAATTTAAATGAGTACAACCAAGCTGTATTTAACAACGATAAAAATAATATTGCCTTCAATGATGATATTTTTAATTTGTTAGAAAACGTAAAAGCTGATATTATTTATTTAGACCCACCTTATACAGGAACAATGAATAATTATTTTGGTTTTTATGGTTTAGTAGATGATTTCATAACATCAGAAGTAACAAAACCTTTTGAAAACAATTTTGTAAATAAAAATTCTGCGATAGAACTTTTTGATAAATTATTTTCTAAACTAAATAATTTCAAATATTGGTATTTGAGTTACAATAACTCTTCTTTTCCGAGTAAAGATGAACTACTTTATTTATTGGGTAAATATTCTAATAATGTTGAAGTAATTGAACGAAAACACAACTATCAAATTACTGGTAAAGACAAAAAAGAAAAGAATAAGGAATTTTTATTTATTGTAAAAAATGAAAATTATAAACAAAGTATTAAAGCAAATTATGCCACAGCAGAACTATGAAGAGTATTGGAAACTAACTCTAGAATATACAGATTTTAATGATTCTAGTTTTTTAACCACACTTAAAACTGTCGTAGAGAAAATTGATAATCTAAATCAATCAGGTTCTTACACTTATAAATCTTCTGATTACCAAGATTTGCAAAAACAAATTGTAGCAAAAGTACCTAAATCTTCAACAATTGAAAATCAATTAGCTTCAACAAGAAAAGCAATAAATCAATGTGTTAAACTAGGTTTTGTTAACCCAAAACTACAATCATATCATAGACTAACAAAAGATTATCTTGAGGCAAAAACAAATCGTAAAAGAAAAACAATATTTTCAAAAATTGTATATGATAATTCAAGTTTTAACAGAAGTGTAAAAAACGAATCGGATTTACATCAACTAAATTTTCTAATTAACACATTAGTTGAAAATGGTAAATTATCTAAATCCGAAATAATCGCATTAATGCTAGTAGATATAGAAAAAGTTGGAAAAGGTTATTTAGATAAAAACGAATTAAACAAGTATTTAAAGTCCGCCACAAAATCAAAGTTTATTGAAAGAAAATATAATCAAATTGGGTATCTCAATAATATTTTAAACAAATTGGATGAAATTGTTTTCGTTAAAAACGAGTTATATTTCACAGAAGATGCTAAAAGAATATTTGGAGAAGATTTAGAACAAGAATCTAAAAAAAGAAATCCATATCTACATTTACTATATAAAAAACAATTATTTCAAGAATCAGAGGACAAATTCAATGATAAGAGAATTTGTTATCTAGAAAAATTAGACTATCCTGTATTAATTGCTAGCCATATTAAACCATTCATAAAATCAGATGATAACGAAGCATATGATCCAGATAATGGACTATTGTTAAGTAGAACAATCGACTCTTTGTTTGATTTAAAATACATATCATTTACAGATGATGGAGAAATGTTGTTTTCAAATAGAATATCAGATGAGGTAAAAGAATTTTGGAAAGATTATAAACTCGAAGGGAGTATTTTAAACGAAAAGAGAAAAGCATATTTGGCTTATCATAGAAACCTAATGACAGAAATTGATGCCCGAGCTTAAAGCCATACACATTTGCAATTCGCCCCAGCCAACAGCTAAAGCCAAAAATTGCAAAAGAGTATGTCTTTAGCCAACGCTGAATGACAATTTGAACGGGAAAAAGCCAGTGTACAACAACGTATATAAAAAATAGCGGTTTAATCGCTTAAACGAAACAAAATGAATAAATTAAAGGTCATTGTTAAACTGAAAATTAGTGCTTAAAATCCGCTACTTTTCATATACAAGACCGATGATGTACAATTCACCTAAAGGTGAACTCAAGTTGCTACA
>CAZMDC010000083.1:0-3746 GCA_964565055.1 uncultured Polaribacter sp.
AAGTTAGATCTTTATCTGTAAGAGAAGCAGCTAGAATCCAATCTTTTCCTGATGACTTCTTTTTTGAAGGAGGAAGAACAGCAGCATTTAAACAAATTGGTAATGCAGTACCACCACTTATGGCTAAAGAAATTGCATTATCAATAAAAAACAATTTATGAGCGATAAAAAAAAGCATAAAATAAAAGCCAAAAGTCATATTTTAAGTTTGCTTGGGGAAGAGCTAATAGGAAGTGATAGTTTGGCAATATTTGAATTAGTAAAAAATTCATATGATGCAGATGCAGAAAATGTTACTGTTACTTTTATTGATTTAAATACTGAAAATCAAAAAATAATAATTGAAGATGATGGCTGTGGTATGTCACCTAAAGTTATTGAAAATGTTTGGTTGACTATTGGTACTGATTTCAAAAGAGGAAAGAACAGAAAAGTAAGTGAAAAATATAAAAGGGTTTCATTTGGTAATAAAGGAGTGGGAAGGTTGGCAGTTCATAAACTAGCAAAAGAAATTGAACTAGAAACACAACAAAGCGGGGAAATGTTTTCTAATAAATTTAAAATTAATTGGACGGAATTGATTAATTCAAAAGAATTTATTCAAGAATTAGAAGTTGAAGTAGAAACCGTTCCTAATTTAAATTTTGATAAAGGTCAAGGCACAAGAATAATATTAAGTCAATTAACTACTAAAAGGTGGTCAAAAAAAGCCTTTAGAGATTTAGTTCGAAAAATAAAAAATATCCAAAACCCTTTCAAGGAGATTAATAATAATTTTAATGTTGAAATAAAGTGTAATGATAGCCATAGTGCTTGGATAGAAGATATTGTAGAACCTAGTGATTCTTTAGAGAATAGTTTGTATAAGTTTAAATTCAAGGTTTCAAAATCTAGTGATGATGGAAATGAATTTGCTCAATTAAAATGGAGTTATGTATTTAACCCTCATAGCTCATTGGAAATCCCTAAAAATAACAACATAAAAAACCAAATTGAGAAGAATTATTTAATAGGAGATTTGTATAAAGATTTGGATGGTTTTGATTCAGAAGGAAAGCCATTATATAACAAATACTTAAGGAACACAGACTTGGATAATATAGGTACAATACAAGGTGAGTTTTTTGTGTTTAATCAAAATAGTTCCATTTTAGAGGGGTATTTTCCAGGACAGGTGAGTGCTATTAAAACTTTTATTAAGGAGAATAAAGGTGTAAGAATTTTTAGAGACGATATAAGAGTATATAATTATGGTGAGCCTTATGATGATTGGTTAGATTTGGATTATACTAAAATTCAGAGAGCAGGTGATCATTTTGGAAAAAAAGTAACGATAGGTTATATAGAATTAGATTTATCATTAAGTGAAAACGGTTTAATTGAAAAAACAAATAGAGAAGGGTTTATTGAAAACTATACATTCAATAAGTTCCAGCTCTTAACAAAAAACATATTTAGCTTTTTCGAAAAAACAGCATTAAAGGATAAAGAGTTAATAGATGAATATATCGAAGGAACAAAACCTATAAAGAAAGTAGGGTTTGGAGATACAATCAAAGAGTTAGAAGAGGTTGTAAGAGAAAAAAAGATTGAAAAAGAAATCTTTCCTATTATTAAAAAAATTGAAAAAGATTATAATAATATGAGAGATGTCATGGTTAATTCTGGTATGACTGGCTTAAATCTAGGCGTTGCATTTCATGAAGTAGAAAGAGAGGTTAAATATATAAGCAAAGATCTTCAGTCTGATAGAATTGAAGTTGAAGAAATTAAAAATAGGATTTCAAATCTTTTAAGAATCCTTGAAAGCCTCTCGCCTCTTTTAAGAAAAAATAAGAGTACCAAAACTTCAGCTGCCAGTTTGATTGAGATTGCAAAAAAAATGAACCAAAATAGATTTAAGTATCATAACATTATATTTTCTTCACCACCACTGACAAAAGAATCAGATGATTTTAATATTAAGGGAGCTACTAATCTATTAATTGGAGCTTTAGGTAATATAATAGACAATAGTATTTATTGGACCTCTGCTAAAAAAGATTTAGAAGGAGATAAATTTAAACCAGGACTGATTATAACTACTGACTTAATAACATATGATTCCCCTGCAATAATAATAGCTGATAATGGTTTAGGCTTCCATATGGAACCTGAATATTTAACTCAACCTTTCAAATCCAAAAAAGAAAATGGAATTGGTCTAGGATTATATTTTGTCGATTTGGTAATGAAAATGTCAGGCGGCAGGTTAATTTTTCCAGATGTTAATGATTTAGAAATTCCAAAGGCTTATAATGGTGCTTGTTTAGCATTAGTTTTTCCAAAAGTATAAATTATGATTACACCACAAAATAGGATCATTATTGTTGATGATGAACAAACAGAATTAGATCAATTATCAAAAGAATTTTTAAAAATAGGTTTAGGTTGCCGTCCATTTTTATACGAAGAAGGCGTTTATGATTTAAATTTTAATGATGTTAGATTAGCCTTTTTTGACATTAACATAACTCATAAGAGTGTAATTGAGAAAGGAGAGCTTTCAAATGAAGATTTTTATAAGGCAAATACAGGTGTTTATAATGATTTAGTGAATGCGATTAATTCTTTTATAAGTTTAGAAAATGGTCCTTTTGCTCTAATTTTTTGGACTAATAACTCGCCTCTTATAGAAGGGTTTAAATTGTATGTTGAAGAAAGGGAAATAGAATTACCTAAACCGTTTTATATTGGGTGTATTGCTAAATCTGAAATACAGAATGTATCCTTAACTGAAAGGCTTTCGGAGATATTTCAAAATGATAAAATTAAATTTTATTTTGAATTAGAAGAAAATGCACGTTTAGCAGGAGCAAAGACTATAGATAAACTTCATGATATTATTCCTAAAGATTCTAGATGGAGTGAAAACGATGAGTATTTCGACAATATAGATAAAGTTCTATCTAAAATAGCAACAAATGTGTTAGGATATAGTTATGCTAAAGAGAACCCTTTAAAAGGTGTATATGAGGGATTAAGCCAATTAATAGTAAAAGAGTTTTTAGAACAATCGTCAACTTTGAATGTAGATAATTTACTTGAAAGTCTTAATAAATCTAATTATAGTAAGGATTTAGTGTTCCCAAGTGATTTCAACCAAGCTAAATTAAATAGTGTATATCATATAGCTGAAGGTGAATTTGAAAAAGATTATAGAGGTGTTGTTATTGAACTAGATAAGTCTAAGAAAGGGCTTTTAAATTGGTTAAATATAAAAGATGAAAATATCAATGGCTGGTTCAATTCTTTTATACCCTTTAAAAAAGAATCTAATAATCTTAAAAAACAAATTAGAAATAATTCAACATTTGTATGTGTGGAAATAAGTTCAGCATGTGATTTTTCGAATAAAAAACCCAGAAAAAATAAATATATGCTTGGTTTTCTAACACCAAGCTTTTCTGTTTCCCAAAATATAGATATGGAAAATAGGCCAGAATATAGTTATCATGTTGGTGGTTGTGACTTTTCAATCCAGGATACAAATAAGCAAATTTGGTTAAATCTTAATTACGTTTTTAGTGCCAAACCTGATGCTAATTGCTTGGGGGAGGTTATTTTTTCCTTTAATAAAGAAATGATGGATATGGTAGGGAACAAATATGCTAATCATGTATCTCGGATAGGAATAACAAGCTTTTAGTCCCACAAACCAAAACCCAGATTGTTGCGAAAGCAAAAATCCTCTGTCTTTTGGTTTG
>CAZMDC010000084.1:0-3685 GCA_964565055.1 uncultured Polaribacter sp.
TGTGCTAAACCGAAAAATTTGCGTACTTTAACCCGTAACTGACGGTTATACGAGATCGTTACCTGCAATTATGAAAAACATTCTGCTAATCATTTTTGTTTGTTTTTTAAACCAACTTTCTGCTCAAGAAAAAGTCGGAATGAAAGATTTATATGTTGAAAATGATTTGACTTATAAAGTTGCGGACGATAAATTGTTTTCTGGACAAGCTCAACACGTTCGAAAAAATGGACATTTAGTCTACGAGGAATATTTTGACAACGGAAAACTGACTAAATCTGTCACTTATTACAACGGAACTGAAAAACCAACACCTGCAAGAGAAACTGAATATTATTCGGATACTCAAACAAAACGTAAGGAAACGAATTACGGACTGAATAAACCGACAACTGAACATAAACACTTCCATAAAAACGAAAAGAAAACCCTAATTGAGAAGTACGAGAATGACAAACTAATTTATCGCTGTGAATATAAAAAAAACAAAAAACACGGAATTGAATACTGTCTGAACGATGACGGAACTGAAATGCGGATTGAATATCGGAACGGTAAAAAAGTTAAGAAAAAATAACAGCAGGTAACAATGTATAACCGCAATTACGGCGGATTCGACTACGTCCGAATCCACTCGGAATTGCTAACGTCAGTGCTTAACCGAAAATTAACGCATACTAACCCGTAACTGACGGTTATACGAGACCGTTAGCAAACATTTAAAAACTCATCGTGTACATAATAAATAACATCATATTAATAATTTCTATTTTTGGTTTAACTCTAAGAATTAAAATATAATTAAATAAGTGGAGATTAACTATAACATAATAAGTTTAATTGATATATTAGGTTTAGTTCAAGGTGTATTTCTAGGGTTGATCTTAGTAGTTGAAAGTAAGCGAATTAAACCTAAGTTATTTTTAGGTTTATTTCTATTAGCTTATAGTGCAGAACTCTTAAATTCTATTCTTGGAGATTTAAATATTCTTGAATTTAAACCCTCATTATTATATCTACCATTAGATTTTAGATATTTAACAATTCCGTTATTTTATCTATACATTAAAAGGATTTTTAATAGCCCACTAACTAAAAAGAAAAATTTACTTATTCTATTACCAGGAATAATAGAGTTTCTATTTTTTGCAATACTTTTTGTTTTAAACTTAGATACAAAATTGAGAATACATAATTCTGAAAAATTTTCTGATGGAATATTTTTATTTGCGATTTTATCATATCCATATTCAATATACTACGCAATTTTGACCATTAAATTCATTAACAAACAAAAGAAGAATGTTGAAGATTATTATTCAAATACGGAAGGAAAATTGCTTACTTAGGCTAAGGGTGTTATGGTTTTCTTACTTTTCTTTATACTTATAATAATATCTACAATTTTTGTAGAAGGAAAGTTTTATACAGACTATATGTATCCATTTATCTCATCAGTCAATGTGATTTTTATTTTCTGGATAGGGATTTCCGGTTTAAGACAACCTAAACTTTTTGTTTCAAAAAATTCAATTACTAAAAAAGAAAATATAGAAAGTAGCTTTAATGAAAATTCTAAGAATAAATCAATCATTAACAAGACGTACTATAAAAAACTAATTGAATTAATGGTTGGCGAAAAAATGTTTTTAGAACCCAACTTATCTTTGGCTGACGTATCCATAAAGCTTAAAATACCACAACGAAACCTATCTGAACTCATTAGAGAGGAATCAGATAAAAACTTCAATCAATTTGTAAATTATTACCGTGTAGAAGAAGCAAAAAAATTATTGTTAGATTCTTCAAATAACCATTTAAACATGCTAGGAATAGCTTTTGACTCAGGATTTAGTTCAAAAGCAACTTTTTATAGTGTTTTTAAAAAGCACACTTCCAAAACCCCTAAATCTTTTAAAAACAACAATTTAACTTAAAATCATGCAAGTCTAATATTCTGTAATAAGTCCAGAAAACCGTTTTCTAGACTCAATCTTCTTTTTTTAAGACTCTTATTGTTAATGGTGACATTATCTTTGCATCAATAAATCAAGAGTTATGAAAACTAATAATTTGATGTTGATAGTTATAAGCTTAGCTTGGGTTCTTTTTATAACATGGGAGTTATTTGTAACAGAGTGGAGTTATCTTAAAGATGAAAACATCTTTAGAGTAGATCTACTCATTATTTTTCCGCTTCTACAAACCATTACAATTTATACATTGATAAAAATATTTAGAAAAACCAAAACAACAGATTGAATTTAATTCTTCAAAAAAACGAAGAAACGTTAATCTTTAATTACAAAAAACAATAATTAAAATTAAATAAAAATGAAAACTATAAATTTTTTCAAAACAGTAATTTGCTTATTAGCTTTAACCTTAACATTTAGTTGTTCAAGCGATGATAGTTCTATGGAGCCAATAGATACTAGATCTTTTATTACTGATAGTAATGTTGATTATTTTATTAACAGAGATGGAACTACAGACATTATAGTTACTGGCGAATATGTGGATCCAGATTCTCCAAACTTTGGTGGTGATGTAGTAAACAGAGGGTTCGTTTACGGAACGACATCTATTCCTGTTGTTAATAGTAATAATACAGAAAGTGCATTAGGCTCTAACCCTGTAAATGCAACATTTAGAAACTTAGACGCAGGACAAACCGTTTATATTAGAGGCTTTTTTGAAATGAGTGATGGTACTTATTTCTATGGAAACGAAATTCAAGTAAGTACAGCTATAGATGCTAGTAGTACACGTTCTATTGCCATGACAATCAGACCGGATTTGTTCTTTCAAAATTCTGATGGAATTACACCTGAATTAGAAGTTACTGCCATAGAAAAAGAATCTCCAGTAGAAATTGGTTTCGAATACAGTTTAAATAGTGATTTTTCTAATAGTTCTATAACTTTAGATCCAGATATGCAAGGAAATATTTTCTTAACAATATATTCTGAGTTTGTTACTGGTTTAACGTCTAATACCCTTTATTACTTTAGACCTTATGTAAAATACGCAGATGGTATTACAACAAATGGTGGAAATAGTACAGCTACTTTCACTACAAACTAAATAGAATAAAACGTTTGCTAACAACGTATATAAAAAATAGCTAAGTAAGCACAAATCATAATGGTTTGTGCTTTTTTAATATCTTTATACCCAGAGAAAAGCATAAAATATCAAGACGCTACTTTTCATATACAAGACCGTTGTACTGCATTTGAAAAAAACATATCACATAGAATTAAGCGGAGTGAAAATTGGAACAACTGAATTCGAATTTTCAGATACACCAATGGGAGTTGTTTTTGGCAAACTAAAATTTCACAACGTAAACTCACCATATGAATTGATAAAACAACATTGCGTAAAAAACGGAATTGGAATTAATGACGATTATCCCGATGACAAGTTTATAAATACAATGATAATTCCTGAACTTAAAGTGTTCAACTCTGAACGGAATGAATTGAAAGGTTGGGGAGCATATGTAATCGGAATGGAAAGCGACGGATTTGAAATACAATTTGGCGGAATCACATCTGACTTAATGAAGTCGGAATTTAAACATCACTATGATGAATATTATAATACTGAATAAAAAAACGCAGTACAACAATGTATAACCGCAATTACGGCGGATTCGACTACGTCCGAATCCACTCGG
>CAZMDC010000085.1:0-1568 GCA_964565055.1 uncultured Polaribacter sp.
AGTTTTTGGTTTGTTTTTTTTAGTATGTTCATTTTATTTATTTTAGTTTTTTTCGCATTGCTTCAGAAATGTTTTCTGCATATACACCATAAGCATCTACCAACAATCCTTTAATTCCATTTTTAGATGAAATAGCGTAAAGAACGCTGTTATCATCAGTACTGCTCATTCCTTCAAAACGATGCATTTCATCTACATCAAAATCTTCTGGATGTAATTTTAATTTTAATGAGTTACATTCTATATGTTTTGGGCACATATTTAGGTTATACGTGTATCCGTTTGCTTGTAAAGTGCTTATTGCTTCAGAAAGAGTGTCGTAGCTTTTCATTATTTTAATTTATTTATAAATGAATTGTCATCACAGGTTTTTTCGAGTTATTTGTGATGTTTTCTGCAATACTTTTAGAGAATATATTAGATAAACCACTTCTATTATGTGTATACATTGCTACTAAATCTACTTCATTATCTTTTTGAAAAGTTTCTATGCCTTTTAAAATGGTAGATTCATTATAAACGTGCATTTCATAATTTTCTAATTCTGGAAAGTTTGTTAAAAATTCTCTTATTGGCACTATACCATTTTTAATATTATTAAAATCTTTATTTGTATTGATATTTAATAAGTGAATTTTTGAATTACATTTCTCGGCTATTTTAACAACTTGTTTAAAAGCATTAGACATATCTTCCTTAAAATCAGAAACAAAAACAATGTTTTTAAAAGGAAATAGTGTAGCCTCTTCTTTAACAACTAAAATTGGGACGTGGATATCTCTAATAATTTTTTGAGTATTGCTCCCAAAAAATTGTTTTGAGAAATCTTCTTGTGTGCCTTTACTACCTGTTATTATGAAGTCGTGATGAAAATTGTGAGAATGTGCAGAAATTGCTTTTACATCTGAAATAAACTCCAAGAAAGTCCTCGATTTTAAACCTTTGTGTTCCGCATCTTTATCAAGACTTCTTAACTTGCTTTTGGCAATGCCAATCGCTTTTTGAGTATCAGGATAATTATGCTCGTCTGTTTTGTTTAACTTAACCCAGTCTACTGGTGTATGTATTTGATGTAAAAAATGAATTTCAGCATCAAAAAGTGTGGCAATTTCAATTGCTAAATGAGCTGCTTTATCACAAGTTTTTGAAAAGTCCGTTGGAACTAAAATATTTTTCATAATCAATTAGATTTTTAGTTTTTTAAATGAGGTATGAGAATGAATTATCTTCCATTTTCCATCAATTTTTTGCAATATTGATGTTGCTACTCCCTTACTTTTAATGGTTCTTTCTTTTGTGTCCTTGGTTTTATTACCTTTTAGAACTATTGTGTAGATATAATTTTCAGTTGTATAAGCATAGGACGAATTTACAGTTGTCTGAATCTCATAATCAGAAAAAATAAAACTTTTAAAATGGCCTAATTCTGGTCCCAAATGGTGAGATATATATTCTTTGTATGTACCTTCTAATTTACCTTGTTCGAATATGATAGCATCTGGTGTAAAGAGTTCAAAAGTGCCTTCTGTTGTTAAATTTTGTATTGCATCTTTATAAGCTTTCATTAC
>CAZMDC010000085.1:1668-3539 GCA_964565055.1 uncultured Polaribacter sp.
GGTTTTAAAAAATGCCAAACTAACAATTAAGAAAGGTAGAAATTTACTATCAGAATCTACAACAATCCATAAGGTATAACTTAAAGATAAAGCAATAACCATAATCGTAGTAAGTGCTACTTTTTTAAATAGCTGTTTATAAAAGTCTGTACTTTTAGATTTTTCCACAGTGTTTTCTTTAGGCATTTTAACTTATTTATTAACTAAATAATTGAAGTACCAATGCACCACCAACTATTAAAAATAGTATTACATATACTATATAATTGAACCATTTTTTTACATTAGACTTATTTTCTGTGTCTTGAAAACTGTTTTTACAACATTCTTTCATTTTAGTCTCTTTTTAAAAAAATACCCAAAAATGAGAGTTAGACTGTATTCAATCAACCAAAAAAAATAAGACTTCCTCTCAAGTTCAAGTATCTTTTACCAATTTTTTATTTATAAACTATCTTTTAATTGTGTAATAAAATTTATCATTTCATTCGTTTCCACCTTTGAGAACTTTGCATCTTTATGAATTAACGTGTAAGAATTTAATGGCATCTCTCCGCTTTCTATTTGCTTAATAATTGATCGTAATTTGCTGGCTTTTCTTCGATTTGATAATGATTCCCATTCACTAAAATTTAATTCTTTTTTGCCATCTTTAATATGTTCTTCTAAAAACCAAGCAACTGGTTGTATTTTATTATACCAAGGGTATTTAGTGTTGTTACTATGGCAATCATAACAAGATACTTGCAACTTATTTTTTATATTATTTGGCACATTATTTACCAACATAAAATCGGTTACTGGTACAATATCAGTTTGGTTACGTTCTGTGGGAATAAATTGTATTCCCACAAAAGCGACCAATAAAATCAACAATATGATTTTAACAGTTTTCATTTAGTTAATTTCTCTTTGTACTTTTCCGCATTTAAGCATTTTACTGCCATAATAAGGGTTACGCACTTCTTTATTCATACTTAACCAAGCACTTCCTTTTTCATACATTGGGCAATATTGCTCATATAATTTATTAGAAGCACCAGTTATAGCAACCATATCTATAATGTCTTTACTTAAAACCTTAAAGTGTTCTCTTTGATGTGCTATTGGGCTTTTAGAAATATGTTCTGCGTGTTCTTTAGCATCAATAATAATATCTTTTAATTCTAATTTTTGAGCATCCGTATATTTAGAAACATCAAGACTGTTTAAACTTTTTTCTAATGAAGCACCCAATTCTTTTGCTTTTGATTCATCATCTGCTACTAAAGCATCTTTTAAATTGAAATAAGCGGTTAAAATTGCTTCAGCTTTTGCGTCTTGCATTTTCATTTTACTGTGATCCATTTTCATATCTCCGTGGTTCATTTTTTCTTTTTTCTGTGCATTGGTAAAAGAAACCGTTAACAATAATATTACTACTACACTAATTTTTAAATCTTTCATTTTATTTGTTTTTAAATTTATATTTGATTTACTACTATTCATTCTTAAAATCTTACTGATAATCCACCACCACCGCCAAAACGATTGTCGTAACTCGCCATTAAAGAGAAATTTCTTGATAGCATATATTCTGCTCCTGCGCTCCAAACTGTTTCTGAAGTGAAATCTTTATTTGTTGGTAAAGTATTTACAAAACCTAAATCTATTTGATATTCATAATAACCGAAAACAGACAGTTTAGGAAAAATCATTATACTGCGTCCTAATCCAATTCTTGGTCTTAATTTATTATCTACTCGAACATCTAAATTGAATAAGTAAGGTGTTAAATAGCGAAGACCGACAACTGCTGTAGTGTTTAATTTGTCTAAACTACCACGTGTTTCATTTTCTATATTTACCCCACCAAATACTCTTAAATAATC
>CAZMDC010000086.1:0-3514 GCA_964565055.1 uncultured Polaribacter sp.
GATCCAACACCGAGTTAAGAGCAGTTTGTGAGGTTTATGGTACAAATGACGCATCAGAAAAATTTATAAAAGATTTTATTGCTGCTTGGACAAAAGTGATGAACTTAGATAGGTTTGACATAAAATAAGCAGAAATACATCAATAATAAAAAAGAGGAAATACAATCTGTATTTCCTCTTTTTTGTTACTAAAAGTTTAGTTTATTTACTTGCGAATAATTTAATATCGTTAGCAGAAACTTCTTTTTCTCCCAAAATAATTAGACGTTCTACTACATTTCTAAGTTCTCTAATATTACCTGTCCAATCGTATTTTTGTAGTAAAGAAATAGCATCTGTTGAAAATGTTTTTTTAGGAGTACCTTGTTCTTGAGATATTTTTGTGGTAAAAAAATCTACCAGTAAAGGAATATCTTCTCTACGTTCATTTAAAGCTGGAACTTTAATTAAAATTACAGCTAGCCTATGATATAAATCTTCTCTAAAACGCCCTTCTTCAATTTCTAATTTTAAGTCTTTATTGGTAGCTGCTACAACTCTAACATTAACTTTAATATCTTTATCAGAACCTACTCTACTAATTTTATTTTCTTGTAGTGCACGTAGTACTTTTGCTTGTGCAGATAAACTCATATCACCAATTTCATCTAAGAAAATAGTTCCTCCATTTGCAGCTTCAAATTTTCCTGCTCTATCTTTATTTGCTCCAGTAAACGATCCTTTTACATGACCAAACAATTCACTTTCAATTAATTCTGATGGAATTGCAGCACAGTTTACTTCAACCATTGGTGCTTTTGAACGATCTGACTTTTCATGCAACCAATGTGCAACCAACTCTTTACCTGTTCCATTTGGACCAGTTACTAAAACTCTTGCATCTGTAGCTGCAACTTTTTCAATAATATTTTTGATATGAGAAATGGCTTCACTTTCGCCAATCATCTCATAATTCTTACTTACTTTTTTCTTAAGTCTTTTATTTTCTACTACTAAAACTTTTTTATCTAATGCATTTCTAACTGTGTTTAAAAGACGATTTAAATCTGGTGGTTTTGAAATATAATCAAAAGCTCCTAAACGCATAGTATTTACAGCTGTATCTAAATCTCCATGACCAGAAATCATCACAAAAGGCACTTCTGGTTTTATTTTTTTTGCTTTTTCTAACACCTCAACACCATCCATTTTTGGCATTTTAATATCGCATAAAACTAAATCGTAATCATTATTTTTAATCATTTCTATACCCAACAATCCATCACCTGCTTCTTCTACTTGATAGGTATCATTTTCTTCAGAAATAATTTTTTTCAAAACTCTTCTAATAGCATCTTCATCTTCTATTATTAATATCTTAGACATCTTATTCTTTTTGTTTTATTAAATGTACATCTCTCTGTGGAAATGGTATTGTAATATTATTTTCTCTAAATGCTTTATCTATTTCAAAACGAATGTTACTTTGTGTAAAACGAACTTCGAAACTATTATTTAGTGTAAAAGCAACCCTAAAGTTTAAAGAACTATCTCCAAAATCTGTGAAAAGTACTACAGGAGCAGGATTATCTAAAACTGTAGGTTGTGCTTTTGCAACCTCTAATAATATTTTCCTAACCAACTCAACATCAGAACCATAAGCTACACCAACATCTACAACTTCTCTTGTTTCTGTTCCGTTTTCTGTCCAATTAAACAAAATATTAGTTAAATACAAATGATTTGGAATAACTAAAACTTTATTATCTACAGTAACTGCTCTTGTGGTTCGTAAACGAATATCTAAAACCCTACCCACTTTACCTTCAAGTTCTATAATATCACCCACATGCACAGATTGATCTACTAAGATAAAAATTCCTGAGATAATATCTTGAAACAAAGTTTGTAAAGCTAAACCAACTCCAATTAAAAGTGCTGCTGATGCTGCAAAAACAGCTGTAACATTAACACCTGAAGTATGCATAGCTATTAAGAAAATAATGAGAAAAACAATCCATCTTATATAGCCAAAAACAGTAACAAACTTCTGTTTATCATTATTTGGCATTTTTCTAGTTACAAATCTTCTAAAAAGTTTTAAAACAAAAGATGTAATTATTAAAGCAACAACTACAAACAGCAAACCTCTTATGGTTATGCTAATTTCTTCACTAAAAACAAATTTAAAATCTAAAATAGAAGTGGTTTCTTCTACAATAGTTTCTTTAACTTTTTCTAAAGTCTCTTGCATTTATCCTTTATATTTTAACCATTTATACAAATCTTTATAGGTTGGCTTTTTACCATACATTAAAATACCTACTCTATAAATTTTAGCAGCCAACCAAACCATAAAAACAAATGTAACTAAAAGTAAGGTCATGGAAATTGCCAATTCATACCAAGAAACTCCAAATGGAACTCGCATTAACATTACAATTGGACTTGTTAAAGGTATATAAGAAAAAGCTACTGAAATTGGTCCATGAGGATCACTAATTACGGTTGCAAAACCAACATAAACTCCTAAAATTAAAGGCAACATTATAGGCAACATAAATTGCTGCGTATCTGTTTCGTTATCTACAGCTGCACCAACTGCAGCAAATAATGAACTATACAACATATAACCACCTAAAAAATAGAAGATAAATAGTAAAAACATTTTTAAAATTGGAAGCCTTAAAATTTCTTGAACTATCAATTGCATTTTATCTGCACCTGCAGCTTGTTTAGCAGATTCCATTTGTTCTGCAGAAATATTAGAAGTTTGCATTTCTACAACATCTAATCCAAAAACGGAAGAAGCAACAGTTGTAATGATAAAAATTATAATACCCCAAATAAAGAATTGCAATAAACCAGCAGAAGCATTACCAATAATTTTACCCAACATCAACTGAAAAGGTTTAACAGATGATACTATAACTTCTATAATTCTACTCGTTTTCTCTTCAATAACACTTCGCATTACAGAAGAACCGTAAACAATTACAAACATCATTAATAAATATCCTGCAATGGCTCCTACTCCAATTTTTAAACCATTAATTAATTTTGAGGATTCTTCTCCAGAAAAATTAAACATTTTAATATCCGATTGTACTCTTGAAGCATTTATTTTATCGATATCAATTCCAAAATTATTGAGTTTCTCATTTCTTATTTTCGATTCTATTTTGTTTTCTAAAGAATTCATAACAGACATTCCAGGAGAATCTTTAGAATAAAATTCTATAGAAGTTGCTAAGATTTCTAGACTGTCTTGTTGTGGAATTATTAAAGCTCCGTAAAAATCGCCTTCTTCAACTTTCTTTTTAGTTTCTTCAATTCCATAGGATGTAAAATCTTTATAATGTAAAGTTTTTGTATCCTTAAAATCGTCTTTAGAAAACAACCCTGAATTGTCTACATATACAATTTCTTTAATTTTTTCGTCGTTCTTTTTCATCAAGAAATAGACCAAAGCACCCATTCCTACCATAATTAGCGGACTTAAAAAAGTCATCACTATAAACGATTTATTACGAAC
>CAZMDC010000087.1:0-3493 GCA_964565055.1 uncultured Polaribacter sp.
GTGTATAATTCATTGCTGGTTATAGCCTACTTACGAAAGTCCTCGCGGACTTTCTATCTGTGATTTAATTGCTAACTTTAGTGCTTAAACACGCAACGAAATCATACACAAACACGTTGGCATTCATTGACGAAACGAAATATAAATCAAAAAATATAAAGAATGAAAAAAGCTATAAAAATTATTTCTGATGTTTCAATTATTTTATTTGGAATTTCTCTAATTGTAAGTAAATTTAGTGAATCAATCGAATGGAATAGTAATGGATTGAGAAATGCTCTTGTTATAATTTACTTAATTACAAGCTTATATTATTCTAAAATGGAAATTAAAGATAAAAATAGAGAAATTCAAGAACTGAAATTAAAACTAAAACAAACCAAAAAGGAAATTTAACAACGAATTTAGTAAGTTGAGAGATTAGACATCCAATTGGAATTAAAAAAATTGCGGAATTGAAAACTGAATTGAAAAATAAAACCCAAATTGAATACGGAATTTAGCGAGTTGCGGAATTGCTTACTCAATCGGAATTAAAAAAGTTTGCGGAATAAATCGCTGACCGAATTCACTCAAGCGCTCGAAAAACGAAAACAGTATTAAGCCGAATAATAAGTAATCTGAATAAAAACAACGAAATGCCAACACCGTACAAAATTAATTGCTTACTTTTTGCTTACTTACGAAAATCCTTGCGGATTTTCTTTGTCTGTAATTATTTATTAACGTTATTGCTTAACCAAAGCAACTAATCTTGTACAAACACGTTGCCACCAATTAAAAAACTGAACTAAATCAATAGATTGACAAAAATGTCGTAAAAATGTCGCAATTAAACCGTTATCAAAATAATGAATTCATAAGTAGTTTTGTCATAAATACAAACCAAAATTAATTATGAACGAAATCGGAAAAAAAATTAAAGAAGCAAGAAAGAAAAAAGGACTTTCACAAGAAGATTTGGCTGAATCTGCAAAAGTAAACTTAAGAACAATTCAACGGATTGAAAAAAATGAAAATGAACCTCGTGGTAAAACCTTGAATTTAATTTGTTCGGTTCTTGATATAAATGCTGAAGATATTTTAGATTATGGAAAACAAACTGACAAAAGCTATTTGGTAATATTTCATCTGTCTGTTTTAGCTTTTTTAGTAATACCTCTCGGAAATATAATAATACCTTTAATTTTATGGGTTAATAAGAAAGAAAAAGTAATTGGATTAAATACGTTAGGCAAAAATGTTTTAAATTTTCAAATTGTTTGGTCGATCTTGAGTTTTGTAATAATGATTATCTTGATAACGAATCCAAAGTATTTTAGTATAATGTTATATCTAATTGCATTCTTGACACTAACAAACTTATTATTACCAATTATATTCGCTATTCGAACTAACAGTGGAAAAATTGAAAAAATATATCCGAATATAATAAAACTGATAAAATAACTGGTGGCAACACCGTATATAATTTATTGCTAGTTCTTGCCTACTTACGAAAATCCTCGCGGATTTTCTTGGTCGGTAATTATTTACTAAATTAAGTGCTTGAAACACGCAACAAACCATATACAAACACGTTGCCTTTAATACCCAAAAACTATGAAGTTTAAGAAAAAAGATAAAGTAATAAACATTCTCACAGGAAAAGAATGTATTATTGTTGGAACAAAAGAAAGTCCTTATAAACCGAAAAATAATTTATTAGGTCAGAAAGAAATCAAACCTGAAGATGGATATGAATATTTAATAATGACAAAGATTAGTGGAAATGATAATGAAGTGAATTACTCTGGATTGACAAGTATAATGGAAAATGAACTTAATAAAATAATTAATAATGATTACTAAATTAACGACACTATTTTTTCTGTTTTCAATATTATCTATTAATGCTCAAGTTTTTGAAGGAACTGTAGCTGAATTTTCAGAACAATATGATATGTCAGAAATTGAAAGTTACAGTAGAATAAATGCAAATGGGAGTTTTTCTTATGATAGAAAAGGTTTTATTTCATTCAAACCAGATAAAATTGTGTTTGGTGTAGGAAAGACTAACTCAAAAAAGGAAATTTATATCGAGTTGAAGTTTGATTTTAATATTACAGTATTCAATGAATTATTTGGTCAATTACCAATAATTATGGCTAAAAATGAAGAAGGCAAACAAATTAAAATAGAGTATTATACACTTGAGGTTTTTAAAAATATGAAAGGAGGACAATTTGTAATATATCTGAAAAATAAGATGTACTTTTTAAGAATGGAAAAGGATGTTTTTGGAAAAGTTTCAGACTTATATAAAAAATGAATATGAATGAAAGTACTACTGCCAACAAAGAACTGAGTTAAAAAGCAACTATTTTCTTCATTAAATTTAAGCATTAGTTTTTTTGCATTGTTGAAATAGCATAAACCTCCTTTGGTCGATTTATTTCCAATTCAACAAGCCATAATTATCATTATTCTTTTTTATTTTTTACTTCGCCTTTAATACTGAAACGTGAGTTTCATCATAAGAAATACCTGATTTTACAATCGCAAAACTTTGTTTTAATAGTTTATTGGAAACTGCTATTAACGCCAGTTTTTTACTTTTACCTTTGTTTGTAATTCGTTCAAACATGTCCTTGCATCCTTTGTTATGTTTGTAGGCACTAAAAGAGCATAAGAAAAGTAAGTTTCGTAATTTTCTATTGCCAACTTTACTTATTCTGGCTCGACCACGAACGCTACTGCCAGATTCTCTTATTGTGGGCGTTATTCCTGCATAACTGCACAGTTGAGAAGCGGTTTCAAACTTCGTAAAACCATCTGTAACTACTATTAAAAACAAGGCTGTTTTTAACCCAATTCCAGGAATACTCTGTAATAAGGTCAATTGCTTTTGCTGATCTTTTTTTACTAATGTCAGTAATTTTACATCTATAGCATTTAATTGCTTATCTAGATATTTTCTAGTATTAAGTAAAGATCGATAAACAAACTTTGACGGAATTCCTAGTACTTCTTCTCCGTGAATTTTGTTTTTTACAGCTGTTCTTGTTTTTAGATAATTATCCATTAATCGAAACAACTGCAAACACTCACTTTGAACATCTGTAAGCGCATTATACAATGGAACTTCTTGGGTTAATCCATAATTACAAATTGACTTGGCATCGCTTTTATCTGTCTTTACTTTGGCTAACTTCATTTGTATAAATCGCTTTATAGACAAAGGGTTTACAACTGAAACACAAACACCTTTCTTGTATAAAAACTGTGCAAACCTGTAATGATAATAACCTGTAGCTTCCATAACTACTAAAGAGTTTTTGGGTAGTATTTTATGAAACTTTTTAAAGCCTAACTCATCATTTTTAAACTGTAAATGACCTTGTATACTACCATAACAATCAAAGACATTTTTACTAATGTTAATTCCAAAAGTTTCACTATATTTATTCATAAGAAAATGTTTTTATGAAAGAATAAACTACTGGAATCACAA
>CAZMDC010000088.1:0-3464 GCA_964565055.1 uncultured Polaribacter sp.
AGAATTTTGTCTGCTTTTAGAAAAAAGAGGGTTGTGCATCAGCTACCATTGTTGTACGTAGTTTATTCAATATAAGTGTAATGCTTAGTAGGTTTAAAAAGTAATCTTTTTTCATTTTCTTTCATAAACTCATTAAATTTCTTGTAAAATGTGAGATGTTCATTCCCTCTAATATTGGATAAATAAGAAGTCCATCTATAAAGAGTTCTCATTATCTGTCCATATTCAAACCAAATTAATTCAAAGTTTAAATTTCCAAGTTTTGGAGAAATTAAATTAAATAATTCGATTAGGTTATGAATATCCCCATTTCCGCAGCCTCCTTCAGAAAACATATTTTCAATATTATCAGTGTAACCATTTGAAAATCTGAATTCATTTTCTTTCACACCACTAAGAAAATTGTTCGCTTGAAATAATTCAATAAAACGATCAATTTGTTTTTCTGTTATATGTCTTCTTAAAAAATCAATTGTCTTATAGGTATTTTCTAATTTGCGTTGTTTTAAAGTATTCCTAAAAGTTAGAATGGAAATTATACCTCCAAGCATTCCAAAAAATAAAATTATCCAGTAACGAAGCTCTTGGTAATCTATTTCGCAAATGAAATCGTTCATGTTTTATATTATTTTTTCGGTTACTTCAAAGATTGGTCTTTTTATAAAACTAGAATCCTCTATATAGTTTTTTCTCTTAAAATAATCCCAGAAGAATTTTTCATATTTCTTTTGCCCTCTTGTAGTAGTTAAAGAGTAGTAATACTTTGCTTCATCTATCCATTCAAAATCACCTAATGTCTTTTTTATAATCTCAGAGCTAATATCTGATGATTTAGGATTTTTAATTTTAAAATCTCTGACTTTAACAGGTATATGAATCAAAAGGTGAGAGTCTCCTGGTAATATTGACTTTTCATTAAAACCTGTAACGTTATTATAAGCTTTATTTTTATAAACTAGTTTAGTTATGCTTTTTTTGAAATTTTCTGTAGGTTCTATTCTCATGGGAAAATAAATATTCCATTGCATCTCATTTGGCATAAGACCAACTTTTCCTGTATTAATAGCATAAAACATCAATCTGTGACCGTTAAAATTGGTTCCGATTGAAAGACAGATTTTAATCTTAGGTCTTCTCAAACGAGAAATAACAACACCTATGATAAAAGTAAGAATTACACCTGAGAGAATACTAGATGCAAATACAGGCCAAAATTTACTCCAAAAATCCATGATAATAATGTTTCTCTTAATTACGTACAACGGTTAGTATATGAAAAGTAGGCGATTTCGAAGCACTGAACTTTCGGTTAAGCACGGACTTTGATACGAGCCAAAAGTCTTGAGTTTATTACTGTTTCGCCTATTTTTTATATACATTGTTACCACACGTAATTATCTTCTTTTCGAGTAATTATTTAGTTTCTTAATCGGTTCCTTAAATGATTTTTCCATACGAACTGATGCGTCTATTAAAAAGTCATTCATTTTTTGCCAATCTGATTCTTCAAAATAATTAACTCCATCAAGTTGGTATTTAATTCTACAAGTAACATTTTCGTCCATTCTTTCCCAAGTCAATTCTGCACCAAATTCAGTTTCAATTTTATCTTTCATTTTGTAAACAAAGTCGAATAGTTCTTTATTTTCTTCTTTGCTACCACGATTGAATATTATTTCACTCCTACAATAAGAACTGCTTGCCGCTAAATTGATATTCACTCCACTCATTCCAATTCCCTTGCCTATCCAATTTTCTTTTGAAGGTGAGTTGTTAGAAAACAAGTTATTTTTTTGATTACTTGCATTAATAAATTGTTCCCAAAATTTCAATCTTATGTGATGTCTATTTTTTAAAGTTTCTTGTACCTCAATTTCTTCTTGGGCTTTTGTCGCAATGCTTATTGCAAAATCTTCTGTGTCTTTTGTTGGTAATATTTGTTCAACATTTAAAAACAATTGCTCGTTTAATTCAAATGGCGTTACCTTAAAGCATTGAAGCCTAACTTTAAAGTTCATTAACCAAAGTACAGATGATGTAACTTCTTTTCTAAAATTAGCTGCAACCAAAATCAATCTTTGCGAATTAAGTCCTTGATTTAAAAGAATTTCTGAAATTTCTCTATTATCAAAAAATTCAGATATTTTATCTTGGGCAATAGCCGTAGTTCCTAAAAAGTCTTGATAGATTTTTAAAATGTCTTGCTTAGTTAAACTTGCACAATAAGAAGCATATTTTATTACTTGCCAAGTCACATCTTTTCCCGAATCATCAAGTTTGTTTTCAATGATTACCAAATTACCGAGTTTATCTAAAGCAAGTAAATCTAGTCTCTCGTTGGTTTCGCTAAATCCACTAAACTCCTTCTGAATTATTAGTAATTCTTCTCCAAGTGAAGTTGGGTTATTAGCAATCCACTCTTGCAAATGTTCTCGTTCTCTAAATTTCAATTCAGAAAATGATTTTTGTTTCAATTTAGATATTCTATTTTTCTCTCGGTCAATTATGTACATTCAGTTTTTTCTTATGTGTGGTAACGTGTTTGTGTATGATTTCGTTGCGTGTTTAAGCACTAAAGTTAGCAAATAAATCACAGATAGAAAGTCCGCGAGGACTTTCGTAAGTAGGCTATAACTAGCAATGAATTATACACGGTGTTGCCAAACGTATTTTTTTGATATTTCGGCTATTCTTTCTAAATATTCAATACTAATGTCGTTACTTAATTGTCTTATATTCAATAAAATTCTATTTTCAGATTCATTCTTAAATACTAAAAGTCGTTTTCTCGATTCTGAATAATCTTCATTAAATCTAACGTTAAATTGGTCTTCAATTTCGCTATTTTTTAAATATTTTCCTATTGCTAAAATTGTAACATTGAAACTTTTGTAGAAATCGTGTTTATTAATTCTTTCTCTATTTTCATCTTTTTGATTTCCTAATTGTTTTGGTGAAACTTGATGATTAATTTCTGTAATAAACGAATTTTGCAAAAAACTATTCCATTTTTCGCTATTAAAGTCAGGATAGATAAAATTTATTAATTTTTGATATTGCAACCAAGTATTTCCTTTCGTTGGTTTTCCGTCATAAGGATGCATAGGATTTTTGAAATGATAGTCTGAATAAAATTTGTAGTCAATATCTACAATTTCATTTTCGACTAAATAATTCCAATGTTTTGGGTTTTCTAACGATTCCGCTTTTATTTGCTTTAAATTGTCAGACTTAATAGCTTTTTCTTGTCCTACAATTAAAACATCCGAGTTTGGTTTTCCAAATCCGATATAATACGGATTAGTTTTCAAGTCAGAATTATTCGAAAGTTTTTCAGTTTCCTTATTTGCTAAATGAACTAAATCTCTGAATAAATCACTAAATTTTGTTGGTTTGGTCATATGTTTGGCAACGTGTTTGTACAAGATTAGTTGCTGTGTTTAAGCCATAAATTTAGTAAACAA
>CAZMDC010000089.1:0-3312 GCA_964565055.1 uncultured Polaribacter sp.
ACATTGTAATCAGCTGCGTTAAGCATTTGAAAAGAAAGTTCATATCCTATTCCTGCGTTTCTAAAAAGTTCCTTAATTCCTTCTAAGGCTTCTGTATGCTTAGAAATCAACATTCCACTAACATTTTCTGCCAAAAAGAATTTAGGTTGTTTAGCTTCTAATATTCTTATGAAGTCGTAAAATAACTGACCTCTTTTATCCTTAATTCCTCTTGCTGCACCAGCTTCACTCCAACTTTGGCAAGGTGGTCCTCCAATAATTCCATCGCATTCTGGAACTTCCTCAGCTGGAACATTCACAATACTTCTCTTGTCAAGTATCGTGTTTGGATGATTTTTTTCATAAGTTTCCCAAATCTCTTTGTCATATTCGTTTGCCCAAATAACATTAAAACCAGCTTGCTGAAAGCCTAAATCAAGTCCGCCAGCTCCTGCGAAAAAAGATACTATTTTCATATTTTATTGTGTTTGAAGTGATTTATTAAGTGTTCTGCGATATTCTGCTTTTTCCTCTGCAACTTGTAAAAGCTGTTTTGTGCAATTTGTTTCGTAAATATGCTTTCCAATTTGGTCAGTCACATATTCATTCCTCAGTTCTGTAAGATTAAGTTTAAAGATTTTCGCAAGTTTTGGTAAACGTTTTTCGTCAAAATCTCGTTTTCCATTTTCGATTTTACTCAAATTCGCAGAGTCTAAATTTAGTTTAGCGGCAAGTTGAGTTAAAGTCAATTCGTTTTCGTTTCGTAAAAGTCGGATGTATTCTCCAAATGTGGTTTTCATAAGACTTGTCATTTTTTGACAAATCTAAATGTTTTAATTGAAATATCCAATTCGAGCGTTGGGAAATTTTAGCTCTTTTGGTTTTTTAGGCGTTGGAATTTAGCTTTGGCAAAAACCGAAAGTGCTAAAATATGCGGTTGGCAGTATGAAACACAACGGTTTTGTATAAGATTTGTTGCGTGGTTTTAGCTATTAATTTGCAAGTACAAACCAAATAGAAAATCCGCGAGGATTTTCGCAAGTAGGCTTGTACCAGCAATTAATTTTATACGTTGTTGGCAGTAGTTTTTTAACTTCCAGCTCCAGCTATTGTCGCTATTATCTGAAGTAAAATTCCAAGTCCAAATCCCCATAATGCAGCGTGACAAGCCATTTTTGCTTTGTTTGGACTGTCACTTTTATTACTAAAGTAAATGATTGCTCCTGCTAATGGAATGCAAAAAGATAAAACTTGTAATCCTGTACTTAATTTGTCATTTGGATTTTCTTTTGGGTTCAGTTGTTCTGACATAATTTTAAATTTAATTGATTAATGTTAATATTTGATTTCCTATATAAATTCCGATTATTGAAACTAAAGACATTGTTCCGATTCCACTCATTAAGCCAGTTACGAATCTTCTTGTGTTATTACTTTCTATGTTGAAATACGCTTGAATTGCTCCATCAATATAAGTTGGTATAATGATTAGAATAGTCCATAAAAGAGGTATTTTTATTACACCAAAAATGAAAAAAGGTAAAATGAAATAACCTAAATTTATTCCTGTGCATCTTGAACATAATGGGAATTGTTTGCCTTTCCAAAAAAATGACCTCTCTGGTTTTTGGTGGCAAAATGTAAAATGTAAATTTGCTCCTTTAATTTTTAAGTCTTTTATTTTCTTCATTTGTTATTTATTTCCTAAAGCAAAAATTATAGTTACAACTAACCCTATAATTATACCTAAAACAGAAACTCCACAAGCTTGACTTGATTTTTTGTTATAACCTTCAGCTCTGTACTTTATAAACATAAATAAGCCTATGATTGAGCCTATAACTGTGAAATTTGCAATAAATATCCAAGCCTTGTCTTCAAATGCTAATTCAGCATTTTTTTTGATATTAGAAACTCTCCTTTTTTCAGCTTCTTCTTTTTTCTTTTCTTCTTGTTTTCGTTTTGCTTCTTTTTGATTTGAATAAGATGTACTCGTGTTTTTGTATGTCGATTGTGATTGACTATAATTTTCTTTTTGTTTGTTAGAGAAAAAAGAATCATAAATACTGTCGTATTCACTTTTCTTTTGTTGGTTTATTAAAATTTCATAAGACTCTTGAATTTCTTTAAATCGTTCTTCAAAATATTTATCTCCATTATTTTTGTCGGGATGAAATTTTACTGCTAATTTTTTATAAGCTTTTTTAATTTCCGTATTATCCGCATTTCTGCTTATTCCCAAAATTTGGTAATGGTTCTTTATCATATTAATTTGGAAATTTTAACGAATTTGAAACTCGAAAAAAGATAGAACGCATATCATAAATATCTTCTTGTTTACAAGTTGTAGTTAGAGTATAGATAAATCCATTTTTTATAAACATATAATTATTGTAATATAATGGGTCTTTGTCAATTACTTCTTTCGCTGTATATGACATAAAAAAACCTTTTGTATTGTCTACAAATACAGTTCCTTTTTTTATGATTTTCATATCTGAATATGGCGACATTTTTATCCAAAAATCATCAGATAATGAGAGCATATCATCAATCGAAGCTTTTTCGTTTTGTGGTAGTTTTTTGACAACAAGAACAATAGAATAGCCTTTGTCGTTTACATATTTTAAATCGACATTTTTTCCTACAATTTTTTCTTGACTATAACCTTTAGGAATTTCTATGGAATAGGAATATTTTGGACTTTTATGATATAATTCAAATGAATTTATATAATTTGAAAATAAGTTGTCTATTTCATTTTTGTTAGCAGTAATATTAAATGTATATGCAAAACCATTACTTACAAAAATGGCTTGTTTATTAAAAATGTTACCTGTCGAAATTGTATATTCTAATGCTTTAAAACCGTATATGTAAGGTTCTGAATATTTTATATTATTGACGTTTAGTTCTTTTTTATAGCTGTCTAAAAACTTACTTGAAAACAATTTTTTTTCGAGGTCAGTTTTAAACTCACTCAAGTCGTTTTTTAGGTCTTTGATTGAAAAAGAATATACTGTTTCGTTATTTTCGGAATTACAACGATATGTATAAAAATTTTCTTGAACATTACTAAAGTCTTTCTTAAGTTCACAAGGTGATTCGATTTTGAAAAAGTAGTCAGAGAAAAATTGTTTGTTATCTTTTTCTTCAACGAAATTAGTAAATTCCCTTTTCTGTTCTTCCTTTTTGTTCTTTTGACAAGAAAAAAATATCAAGGAAATTATAAATAGTAACTTTATTTTCATTCAGGTTTTTCGTTTTCTTAAATTACTGCCAACGTATTTGTGTAATAAAAGTTGCGTGGTTTAAGCACTAAAGTTAGTAAAT
>CAZMDC010000090.1:0-3292 GCA_964565055.1 uncultured Polaribacter sp.
TAACAATGTATAACCGCAATTACGGCGGTTTCGACTACGTCCGAATCCACTCGGAATTGCGAGTGTCCGTGCTTAACCTAAAACCAGTAACTTTAAACTCGTAACTGACGGTTATAGGAGACCGTTGTAGCACATTACGCGCAAAAACAGTGAATGCCTCTAGATTAGTCATTCACTGTTAAAATAAAAGAAATACAATTAGTTACTTCCATGCCATTTGGCCCATTCTTCCATACTTCCAAATAAGACATTCCTTCCATTAGAGCCATTGGTAAGTATAATAATACCAGATTTTGATTTAAAATCGAGCATGAAACCAGAATGCCAACCTTCGTTAGAACCTCCATGACCGTTCAATGTGAAATCTCCAAAACGATTCATCTCCATATAACCCATTCCGTAATTTCCTTTTGATATTTCAGTTGGTGCAATTAAAAGTGAAATGCTTTTTTTAGATAATACAGGATTTCTTGAAAATGATGCTTTTGCAAATAGAATTAGATCATCTATGGTTGTATGTAAACCCGCTGCTGCTTGCGCATTAAAAAGGCGCAACGGAATTTCCTTTGCTTCTTCATCATACGCTTTAGCAGAGTTTTTTAATATCTTTTTATTGATATCGAAACTCGTATGCTTCATTTTTAAAGGTTTAAATATGTTTTTGTGCATATAGTCTGCAAACGATTTACCAGTCACCTCTTCAATAACTAGTTGCAAAATAGAATAACCTCCACCAGAATATTGCCATTTACTTTCAGGCTCCATAATAAGCTTTACGGCTTCATCTGGATTGGAAGTTCCAGATAGCGATTGCCTAATGGATGTTAATTCATTTTTAGATTCATACCCATTATAACCATGCACAGATAAACCAGCTGTATGCTGTAATAAATTTCTAATGGTTACTTTATTAGCATCAAACTCACTAGTAGGCAAGTTCCATCCTGAAATATAATTTGAAGCAGGAGTGTCTAAATTAAGTGTTCCTTCTTCTACTAATTTCATAATTCCCCAAGCAGTAAACATTTTTGATATAGATCCAATATTAAATCCTGTTGTACTGCTAGGTGTTTCTCCGCTTTTTATATCAGAAAATCCATATCCTTTTTTAATAATCACTTGATCATTTTTAATAATTGCGATTGCCATACCAGGAACATTATGTTCTTTCAAAGCAATAGCTGTAGATTCATCTAAAGTTTTTTGTAGCTCCTTTTCAGCTGTCATTTGTGCATTTACGGATAAAGTTGATAATGCGATTGTAATAATTGTAATTAAAGTTTTCATATGTATTTAGTTTTAAATTTGATGCAAACCTAGAACTGAATATTCGTCATTTAGAATTATTTTGATGAAGTTAACGTATCAAATGGTAATCAACTCATTATGATATTTAAAGTATCTTTATCAATAAATTTAATGCGTTTACAATATGATAAGAGACGTTCATAAAATAAAAATTGTAACCTTGAATATGCAATATAGATTTGTGTCAAAATCATAAACAATTAAAAAACATGACACACAAAAAACTATTTAAAACATCGGCAATTGTATCAGGCATCATCCTTGTATTAATGGTGATTTTAAGAAACGCCCAAAGCGAAATATTTACAGTCCTATCTGGATTATTGGGATTAACAGTCTTTTACACACTTTTATATTCTCTCTTTCAAACTGAAAAGAAAAAATTTGGAGCTACAAATCCAACCCTAAAATATCTTTTCTACGGAATTAGTATTCCCTTATTAGTATACGGAGTTCAAATAACTACAGGAACGGATGGATTTTTTACTAATGCGATTAGAATTCTTTTGTCGATTGAAATATTCTATTTGATTTTCTATTGGATCTTTAAATACCGAAAAGGCATTCAGAAACTTAAAAGTGATAAATTAGAAGCAGAACTGATGCTTTTAAAAAATCAAATAAATCCTCATTTTTTCTTTAATACATTAAACAATTTATATTCCTTAATAAAGAAAGATGCAGATGCAGCACAAGACTACGTTTTAAAGCTATCTGATTTAATGCGATTTACTATTTACGATAGTGGTAAAGAAAGTGTAAAACTAAAAGACGAAGTAAGCTATTTAATAAATTTTATTGACTTACAAACGGCCAGATACCATAAAGATATTGATGTTAATTTTGAAAAAACGATTAAGAATTCAGATGCTAGTATAGCGCCTTTACTGTTTATCATCTTATTAGAAAACGCCTTTAAGCATGGTGTTGAAAGGGCAACTGAAAATGCATTTGTTCATGTAAAACTTATTGAAGATGATACTAAAATAAGTTTCACTGTCAAAAATAATTATGATGCTGAAGACACTTCAGAAAATGAAGGCATTGGACTGAAAAATTTAAAAGATCGCTTAAATTTAATATACCCAAATAGCCATAAACTGTGTAATAGTATGGAAGAAAATAGCTATACAACAACCTTAGAAATAATTAAGTAATGATAAAATATATAATTGTAGACGACGAAACTGCCGCTCATGATAATATAAAAGATTATGCGAGTAATCTGTCGTATTTATCCTTTCAAAAAAGTTGTTATAATGCTTTTGAAGCTCTTGAGTATTTAAATAAACATTCTATTGACCTTATCTTTTTAGATATTAATATGCCTAAACTTTCTGGTTTAGAGTTTTTAAAAACACTTTCTAATCAGCCAAAGATAATCATTACCACAGCCTATGAAGAATTTGCTTTAGAAGGTTATGAGTTGAATATTGACGATTATTTATTAAAGCCATTTAATTTTAGTCGTTTTGTAAAATCTGTTAGTAAAGTTTCTGATGCATTGGCTAATAAATCCATATCAATACAAAATTCTGAAAATAATGAAGACGCTAAAATTTTTATAAAAGAAGATAAAAAATACTATCAGATTAAGCTTAATGACATTCTATTTATAGAAGCCTATGGAAATTATGTAAAAATAAATATGATTGATAGAATAATCGTTTCACATCAAACCTTAACATCCTTTACTCATAGTTTGCCTGTAAATCAATTTATAAGAGTACATAAATCGTTTATTATTTCAATAGATAAAATTGAATTGATTGAAGGCAATAGAATACTTATTCAGGATCATAAAATTCCAATAGGCAAAATGTATAAGCTTAATGTAAATCGATTAATAAAATAAAATTATTTAAAAACGTGCTACAACAAAGAACTGAGTTAAAAAGCAACTATTTTCTTCATTAAATTTAAGCATTCGTTTTTTTGCATTGTTGAAATAGCATAAACCTCCTTTGGTCGATTTATTTCCAAT
>CAZMDC010000091.1:0-3081 GCA_964565055.1 uncultured Polaribacter sp.
TTTTTAGTTAATAATATGCTTTTATAAAGATAAGGATATAGTCGTTGTGTTTTTATTTTCTTACGGATTTAAGTACGAAAGCTAGCAAATAAATCACAGATAGAAAGTCCGCGAGGACTTTCTTAAGTAGGCTGAAAGCTTGCAATAGGATTATACTCGGTGTTGTATGTAATTTTTATATTTCTTTTAAAAACTTAATTACTTCTATTAAGTCGTTTTTGACTCCAGAATATACTTTCGTATTATACTTCTTGTCAAGTCCTAAATCACAAATTTCGTATTTACGTTTTTTGTCAGTAAAGAAAATATCAGAAGAAAATAAATTGCTTGAAATTCTCATTATATCTATGTGGTCTCCTGTATTTTCTTGTTTATTTTTAACAGCTAAATAAGCTCCTAATGAAAATTTCGTGTTTAAGGTCGGTATTCTATTAAATCCATTTCTTTCTAATTCTATGAGTAACTGTTTAAATTGTTTCTCTTTGAATTTATGTTTATTTGTCAGTTGAAAGAGTATTTGGTCAGTCCAATTTGGAAATTGATGTTTCCCATAATTATCAGGTCTTATTTTTATCGATTTGGCTTTAATATATTCTTTTAAACGATTTTTAAAATTCTCAACTTCAATTGTTTTTATTGTATTTATAAATTGAAGTTCTGATTTGTTACTTTTTCTAGGGTTAAGCATTTTTCTTAAATCATTTTGTGATGAAAGTTTATATGTTACACTTTCGTCAAAAATTTGATTGTTCTCATTTATTTGAGAATATATCTCTTCAATACTTTTTGTTTTTTCAGTTTTAAGGAAAGTATTTAAAGTGAATTTGTTTTTTCGAATCAGAGAAGATATAAGTTGAGAAGTTAAAAAAGGTTCTGTTTTTAAAAGATAATTATCTGAGAGTTTTCGGTAGTAAGAATCGTGCTTTATAGCACCATTCAAATCTTTCTTAACTGTTTCTAAAATATGTTCTATAGAAAGCGGGCAATATATTTTTCCCTGTGAGTGATTGAGTTTTAAAAGTTCTTTTATTTCATTCCACAATGGATTTTTTCCATCGATTATATCGCTTACGACAAATTGGTCAAGATATATGCAAATTTTATTATTTGGGTCTAGTTTTCTCAAATTACATACATGATTTTAGCAAAAGTTATTTTCCGTAGATTATTTTCTTTGGAACATATTGATGCTTTTTAATTTCTTCAATTCCTTTATCGCTATCACTTATTTCTTTTCGGTCTTTTATTTTTTCTCCACTTTTTATTTCATAAAAGCTAGCAAATTTCCTGCCGATATCATTTATAAAATTGAATAGTTTTTCATCTTTTACAGTTTCTCCATTTTTGTCAATTCGTGTGTAGATTGGGACCCAAACCGTATAATCGTATTGGCTTGTCGGAATTTGACTTGTTTGGTTAATTGTCAAATAAACTATTACATCAAATGACGGATTTCTATATTTACGACCAAGAATATTGTTAATAATACCCAAGAACTGATTGTTATTGAAAAAGTAGTTCCCATTGTTAACAAGAAATAAAACACCATTTGCATTTGGTATTCCAAACGTTGATTTACTCGTTTCTATCTGTTTGTTGCCTTTGTGAATAGCACGTTCTATGGTTTTGGAAGCAACTTCTATTAAATCTTTTTGACATTCGATTGGTAATTGCTTACCTCGAAAAGTATATTTACGCAATTGGGCGTTAGTTATCATTTTTTTGCTTGTCCATTTAGAAAGCAATCTTTCTAATTTCGGAAATTCATCCTTCTCATCAAAAACATCTTTCTCAAAGCACTTCAATTCAGCTATTAAATCAGGTTGTTCAAAAAGATAATCCGCATTCGGTCTATCGGCTAAATTTTCGTCAAGTTTTTCAATTACTTTTCCGCCATAAAATTCAACAAATTCAGAAAAGTATTCCTCAACTTTAGGAATGAAGTATCTTTTTGAGTTATTGTCTGAATTTTGTTTCATAATTTTTGCCAACGGTTTTGGCTATGGTTTCGTTACGGAATGGTACGCGAGTATCATCCCGCTGTAACCATAAATTTAGCAAAAAGGCTTTAAATTCCGATTAGGAATTTCAGCCGTAATGAACTATAACCGTTGTTGTGCATTCGTTTTTTTATTTCGTTGTTATTATTAAATAATCTCTATCCATTCTAAAAATTCGACTGTCTTTCGAGTCTTCGCCTTTCTGTATTCGGAAATCCTTAATCGCATTTGGGTCAAGTTTTATTTCCTCTGTAGTTTTGTCTGTCAATAAAATTCCATCAATTATTATAAATCCGATTTCTTTTTTATTCCAACCTATACGACCTTTACTTAAACTGTCTAAATAAATATTATTCAAGGTAATTAATTCAGGCTTTTTTAATTGTTCAATTATTACAGTTTTTGCTCTTCGGTCAATGGAAGTTACTTTTATATTATCCTTGTCTAAATATAAATTTTCCAGATTTACTTTCTCGGAATCTAATATAATGTCAAATTCCGTTGCGTATTTTTTCAATATTTTATTTCGGTCGTATTTTATATTCCGAGTTGCACAACCGAAAGTCAAAGTCAGCAATAATAGAAATAGAAATATTCTCATTTTTCTTCTTTAAATTTCAAAAATATTTCAATTCTGTTTTTCAAAAAAACTCGAATGAGTGAACTATGTTTTTCGTTTAGTTAACGTGCTCCGTAAATGACGCACAACAACCAAATATACATATTGCTGTTATCATTATTTTAATTATGGCGGTTATCCAAATTCGCCATGATTACATAAATATATAAAATTCAGATAGTTTGTATATATCTAAGTACAATAATAATTTTTGCAAAGCGAATGTTGTGGTCAACGGTATAGATGTCCGTATTTTATTCTCACCTTTTCGTAATATTATCATAAGTGCATGATCTAATACAAATTTAATATGAGCTAATCTTTTTTTATTCAAATTGCTGAAAAACACATCCATTAATCGGGTATTTATTTTAATATTTATACCAAAGGGAAGAAACAGGATAAATATCAACTATATTATCAACTAAAAAACAAAAGCCTTGTATTTATTGATGATACAAG
>CAZMDC010000092.1:0-3029 GCA_964565055.1 uncultured Polaribacter sp.
TGGAATTTATTATCTTTTCATTCTCTAATCAGAACTACGTTTAACCCTAGAGTTGGCAAACATATTAACCCAGAATGAAATTTATAAGCCTAATCATAATCTTGTCCCTTCTTTCCAGTTGTTCATCTGAGAAAAATATATCAGAATTTGAAAAAATTATGGGAAAGGAAAACAGTTTAACTCTGACCTCACTTCTTAGTGATTTCGAAAATGAATTTTTAAAAAAGCAATATCCAGAATCAAACTTAAATCAATGTTACATAAATTTCTTAACAGATTATAAAAATGGAACTACAGAAAATTGGATTCCTTTATCGAATAAAATTTTGGACAGGTTTCGCGGGAGTGATTTAGAAAATGAAATTTATTATTATCCTGACTCTGTCTGGATTTTACCAAATAGCAATTACGATAAAGTAGAAGAAGATTCTTTGATATTTCTAGATATCGATAGGCCTTATATTAAACTACGAAAGAAAAACTTAATGTTCTCGGAACCTGACAATACTATTTACGAATATGAGCGTCATTATATATACATAGATTCTACAATGAGTAGAGATTCGATAATTGAAAAGTTTATGAACAGAAAAATGTTCAACGCCCATGATGGAAAATATATCATCGCTACTAACCACATTAGAAAATTAGGTGGATTTTTTGAACATTTTTCTGACCGAAAAGGAATTATGAGTAATGAAATGTTTTGCGATTTAGTCCTAAATGAAGCCGATTTAAATGATCAACTAGTTAGAAAATTAATATTATTAGAATTAGTTCTTTAAATACGTTCGCCAACAATGGCTATAATTCATTGCTTGGCTATGGCCAAACCAAAAATTAGTTTAACTTTAAACGGCTGGATTTCTACGGTCGAAAATTCCACTGGAATTATCAACGCAACGAAATCATAGCCGAGACCGTTATGTGCAAGCTGACCAAACAACATAGAATATGCCAAAAATAATTGATGTTGGAGTTGAACAAGACCACATTGAATCTTTAACAAGAGCAAGTGGAATAACTGCTATTTCCGAACTTATATGGAATTCTCTTGATGCTGACTCAACTGAAATTAAAATTGAATACACTAAAAACAAATTAGGAGGTTTTGAAAACCTAACAGTTATAGACAATGGACTAGGAATTGAATATTCAAAGGCACAAGATGTATTTGGTAGATTAGGTGGTTCAGAAAAGAAAATAAAGACAACTAGTCCAAGTGGAAGACATTATCACGGAAAAGAGGGAAAAGGAAGATATAAATCACTTGCTTTAGGAGATTTAGTAAAGTTCACAAGTGTTTATAAAAATGGAGAATCGTTAAAAGAATTTACCGTAACATTTGATAGAAATAATTTATCTCATTCAAATTTTAGTGATTTAAAAACCCTTCCAAAAGGTAGTGAAGAAACAGGTTTCAAAGTCGAGATTCAAAACATAAATCAAGAAAATGTAAATCAAGCAGTTAATGTAAAATTCAGAAAGGAAATAGAACAAAAATTCGCTTCCTATTGGATAAACTACAATGATTTTAATATTTATTTCAACGGTAATAAGTTAGAATTTGAATCTCTAATTAAAAACACGGACGAAACAGACTTTCTTGTTGAAGATGGCGAATTATCATATCGCTTTGTGATTAAAGTAATTGAATGGAGTTTTGATATTAAAAAGAAAACATATCTATGTAATACCAAAGGAGTTCCTTTCAAGGAATTAAACCTTGGAATTCGTTCAACAATTCCAATTTCGATTTTTATTCAATCTGTTTATGTAGAAAAACTACATAGAGAAAATCGCATCGATTTAGAAAACTTTGACGACATACTTCAAGGAGCTTATGGAGAAGCAAAGAAATTTGCTAGAGAATATGTTAGAAAAAGACTTCACTTATATTCTGGAGAATTTATTAACGAATTAAAAACAAAAGGACTTTATCCTTATAAAGAAAATGCAGATTCCATTGTAGAAGAAAGTAAGAGGCAAGTTTTTGATATAGTCGCTCTTCAAGTCAATGAATACCTTCCTGATTTTGAAAGTCAAGACGATAGGAGTAAAAAATTCACTCTTTCTCTAATTAAAGAAGCATTAGAAAAAGATTCTAATTCCTTACAAAAGATTTTGACAGAAGTAATTGAATTACCTGACGAAAAAAGAGAAGAACTTGTTGAGATTTTAGAAGAAACTTCATTGTCAAGTATAATCGATACTATGACAGAAATTAAAAATAGGTTAAGGTTCATAAACGGACTTGAAGAACTTATTTATAACGGAGATTTAAATAAAAACGTTTTAGAAAGAAAACATCTGCACAAAATATTAGTGAATGAAACTTGGTTATTTGGAGATGAGTACACTTATGGTGTAGACGATGTAACACTTAAAAATGTTTTGAAAGAATATTTAAAACATTTGGGAAGAACTGACTTCGAAGAAGTGGTTGCAAGTGAATCTAACGAAGAACTGCAAATCATTCCAGACGTTTGTCTTTGGAGACAATTTCCACAAGGTTTACCTGGACACAAAACGAACTTGATTATCGAATTAAAGAAACCTAAAGTAGATGCTGGTGTTGAGGAATTAATGCAAATTAAACTATACGCTTCCAGAATATCTAACGACAAAAGGTTTCCAAAAGAGAAAACAAAATGGAAATTTCTATTAATAACAAAAGATATAAAACCAGATATTGAACCGGAACTAGAACAAACGGATAGGAAATATGGACACGTAGTTGCAACAGATTTATATGATGTGTATGTTTTGACTTGGGGACACATTTTGACAGAAGCAAAAACGAGATACGAATTTGTAAAAGATAAACTGAATTTGAATTTGATGGATAACCAACACAATTTAGATTACCTAAAATCGAAATACAGTGAATATTTACCGAACGAACTAAAAAAAGCCAGCACATAACAATGGCTATAAGTAATTGCTTGTTCTCGCCTACTTCTGAAAATCCTCACGGATTTTCAGTTTGGTGCGTACTTGCAAAGTTAAGTGCTAACCCACGCAACTAC
>CAZMDC010000093.1:0-2971 GCA_964565055.1 uncultured Polaribacter sp.
AGAATTTTGTCTGCTTTTAGAAAAAAGAGGGTTGTGCATCAGCTACCAATGTTGTACACTGGCTTTTTTGCATTCAATTTGGTTTCAGCGTTGGCGAAAGACATACTCTTTTGCAATTTTTGGCTTAAGCATTGGCTGGTGTGAATTGCAAATGTGTATGGCTTTGAGCGTTGGCTATTCCATTGCAATCGCATACTTTCTTTCTCTTTGTTTGAAGGCTTCATTTCCACCTTCAAGTATCTCGCAAACGTGTTCTTTAATACCTTTAGAATCAAGAGTAATCTTTACAGAATCATCAAATTCACGCGTATTTTCTAAACTGCCAGAAACATATTGAAATTTAATTCCGTTTTTATTGGGCGAATCATTCCCGTTTTGATTGGCAACAATAATTAATTCTGAATCTGAACCGACTACTATATTCGGATTATGAGTTACAAGTATAATTTGGCGTTCTTTTTTCTTTTTAACTAAGTATGTAACTAAGTCCTTATAAATAGCTCTGTTATCTAAATCATCTTCAGGTTGGTCAATTAAAATCGGACAGTCTTTATTACTAAAATCAAGAAGAAGTAAAAGAACAACAAAAGCCTTTTTACCTTCAGACATCTGATTGAAAATGTCATCATAAACTATTTCGTATGATACCTCGAAGAAATTGCTTGCCATTAACTTTTGACAAAGTGAGTTATGACTATATTGACCTTTGAGTGTTACTTTCTTTTCTAAGAGTTTGTCAAATAGTTGGTTAACTGAGGTAAAATAGTTTTCGTTGGTTTCTAACTCAACTCCAACTATGTTTTGTCCGTGATAACTTTGTTGATTGATACTACTGTATAACAAATCTTTATATCCACGCTTATTAAGTTTAGCAGATGCTTTGATTTCAAGTTTATCTCTTGAAACGCTTAAATCCTCCTTGAATGCTTCAATTTTGTTTAAATATTCTCTGTGAGCATCCTTGATAGAGTTTTTGAAGGATTCTATTTGTTCTTTTAGTTTGTCAACTTCTCCCTTAATTACAAGTATGTCCGCAAGTTTGTCTTTTTGAATTTTTAATTTTCTCTCTACTTCTCGGTACTGAGTATTATTCTGAAAAGCTTCCAAACCTTTGATATAAATAGGGTTTTTATTTATTTGTTCAATTGCTTTTTCGTTCGCTTGTCTGACAGAAGAGTTGGTAGCTTGGATTTTATCTATTTCCGCTTCCCATTCTTGTTGAAATTTCGCTTTTAATTCATCAAATTTTCGCTTGATTTCTTTTCGGTTATTCTCGGAAATTGAAACAAGTTCAAAATCAATCTCTTTGTTGATGAAAAACTTTTCTTTAAGATTTTCAATTCTTGATATTTCATCTTCTAAAAACTCGTTAGATTTTGATAAAGAGTCTTTTTGAGTTCTTAATTTGGAATAGTTCTCCAAATCGTCTTCGGAAATTTGAGATTTGCTTTTAAGTTCAGCTAACTCTTTTGTTAGTTTTTCAATTTCGGTTTCAATTCCTTTTCTGTCTCCTTTTTCCTTTAATAGATTACGTCTTTTGACCAAATCTTCTTGTAACTGAAAAATTTTATTGATCTTATTGGTTATATCAGTGTTGTTTTCGCTACTAAAGGTTTCATAGTTTGAAATCAGCTGGTTTTTCGAACTATCCTGTTTTATAATACTTTCTATAAGGTTATCTAGTTCTTTGTTCTTATTTCTTGCTAATGTGTACATATAGCTTTGTGGAAAGTATTCAATGTCTCTTTTGTCATTGACAGTTCCATCTTTCCACGTAACAACTAAGTTAGATACGACCTCGTTTACAAAATTTATATATTCTTCATTTCCGTATTTTACTTCTTTATCACTATTAAGCTTCTTTGCTATTGCACCCAATAGGATTGATTTACCAGTTGAGCGTCCACCGATAATTGAATTCAAGTTTTGGTTAAAGTGAATTGTTTGTGAATGGAAGTCACTATGTGATATTTTCACTGAATCGATTACTTGATAACCCGCTTTTTCGTGAGGTTTCAATGATTGTATTCTTACTCGTTGTTTTGGTTCATAAACAACTTGTTTTAAACCTTCAAAATTGGTGTCAGCTTTAATCCAACAGTTTTCTTTTAAAACATACTTTTTAATATTATGATTATCAGAGCATATAATCATTGGAATATGCTTCTTGATAGCAGGAAATACAACATTCAGGTAACCTTCTTTATCCTCGGGTTTGCCCAGTTCGTAAAAATCAACGCTTTTTGCAATAAGTGTTTTCTGGGCTTCTCCGTGTGGTAATGAATGAGTGATGTTTTCAACTGTATTTGATTTCTCACCAGCGTGAATACTTGTAAGACCACCCAGCCCTTTAATAAGTTCAATTGTGGTTTCGAGATTACAATAAACTTCATTAATTTTTGCTCCTTCTCCTTTAATTTTCGAGATGTTCGTTTTGTTCTCAATTTGTCCCCAAATATGAGTTAAGTTGCAATCTTCTGAGAAAATTCCAATAAAGTGTATTGGTGCACGACCTCTGGAATCAGACAAGAACTCAATTCCAGGTAGAACTGTTATTCCCTTAGCTTGTCCTAAACTTTGAAGTTCTGTGATTCTTTCAACGTCCATAACGTGGTGGTCTGTTATAGCCACTACAGAAATGTCATTCGCAAAAAGAGTATCTATGATTTCTTGATTAGTTACAGATTTGTCTCCATAATCATATGATGACGGTGTATGAAAATGTAAATCCCATTTTCTCCACTGAGAACCTTTTTCTATTTTTTCCATTCTTATTCAGTTCGAGCGTTGGCAAGAAACAGCTCTTTTGGTTTTTTCAGCTTTGGCTTTTGTGTTGGCAAAAAAACCAAATGTGCTGTTTGTGCTGTTGGCTTTTTTAGTTCAAATGTTTAATTTTCAGTTCAATTTTCGCATTATGCACAACGGTCTCCTTTATTTTACAATATTAACTTTAACAAGAGAAGAGAGGAGA
>CAZMDC010000094.1:0-2970 GCA_964565055.1 uncultured Polaribacter sp.
ACAAAGCAGAGCTAAAAATACGTACTGACGCAACTTTAGTCGCGTCAGTACGCAATAAAAGTTGCGTCCGCATGCAATTTTAACTTTTATTAATAACTGATAATCAAAGCTTTATAACAACGTCTAATTGCTACTATTTTTCTATCATTAAAGTGCTTTTAAAAAGACAAAATTATTAAACTTACCAAAGGTTATGTTCATTTAATAAATACATCTAAAAGATTAAAACTTACTTTTAAAACATTTTAAAATAGAAGGCTATTATTGATACCTCTTTATTAGTTAATAAGTAATCATTTAGATATAAGTTTATCGAATATAGAAAAGAGCTTTATAAATAGCTTAACTATACCATATTTTAATTATTGCTTGGGTATAGAAACCATAAGCTATTATGCTTTTAAGCATCCTTTAAAAAAAAAGATTTCTTAGCAATACAAAGTACTTTAAATACAATTTTATTACATTTAAAGAAAAATACTAAACGAGAAGAAAACTTACTGTTATCCGTAAATAATAATATATAAACAGTATGTTTGATTTATATATAACTAGTTCTAAAAAATAAAAATTATTAAATTAATTATAACTACTACTAATATCCAATAATAAACATATAGAAATATTATATCTGGTTTTTCTTCTTGCATAATTTTTACTTTAAAGAACAACGTACATTAAAAATACTTTGCTCTTTATTTTTAACTCACTTTTTCCTGCGGAAAAATCTCGCATACTTACTCGTACTTTTATTGTACAAATCAGTTGGCAGTAAGCTAAGAAATACCGCAATTAATATCGACTAAAACCATTTTTTGCCTTATCTTTGTAAAACATTTACAAATAAAGGCTAAAAAATTATGATAATTAATTTTAGTGTACAGAATTTTGGTTCAATAAAAGAAAAGCAAACACTTTCTTTTGAAGCAACTAAATCAAATGATTTAGAGGATTACTACGTCATTCACACAGACAACAATATTAGACTATTAAAGCTTGCCTTAATCTATGGAGCAAATGCATCTGGAAAAACTACTATCTTAAAAGCTCTAAACTATTTTAGAGAATTGGTTTTAGAGCCTGAAGAAAAGAAAACTGATACCTTAGGTTTTAATCCATTTCTTTTTGATAAAAATTCACTAAATAATAGTACAACATTTTCAATTGACTTTATTCAAAATAAGGTTAGATATTCATATGAAGTACAGTATTGTAAGAAAGCCATTTTAAGTGAAGAATTGAAATATTATGACCCAAATAAAGCAAGTGTTTTTAAAAGAACGACTGATTTAAATAAACAATTCACTGAAATCACTTTCGGTAGTAAAATAAAAAAAGATAAAACCTTTGAAAAAAATCTTGAAGCCAACACTTTATGGAATAACACGGTTTTAGGAGGTTTTCTAAAAACAAATATTGAACTCTTCCACTTGAAAGAAGTAACAGACTGGTTTTCTCAATACCTAAATCCTTTAGTACAAACTAAAACTGAACTTGACGGATTCATCACTTCTGAAATAGAAAAATCTAAATTAAAAAAGGAAATATTAGTCGATATCCTTAAAAAAGCTGATTTTAACATTTCTGATATTCTAATAAATGAAGAGGAAAAAGTGGTTGGAGACAAAATGTTAAAAGTTTTAGAGGCGCTTGAGATGCCAGAAGATATGATTGAAAAACTTAAATCAAATCCTTTAAAAAAATTAGAACTTGAACACACAATTGATGGAAAGAAATACTCACTACCCTTCAAATTAGAGTCACAAGGAACTCAAAGATATTACGGTTTTGCTGGATTATTGAGCTTACTAGTTAATTCGAGTATAGCTTTTCCGATTGATGAATTAGAAGATTCATTACATCCTGATTTATACATACATTTTCTTTTATCTTTTTTAGTCAATTCTAAAAGATCTCAAATTATTGCAACAACTCATAATCGAGAAATATTAAATAATAAAGATTTATTCAGAAATGACATAATTTGGTTTACAGACAAAGATGATTCCTGTTCTACTCAATTATATTCATTGTCAGATTTTGATAGTTCTATTGTTAGAGATACAACTAACGTCTTAAATGCTTATAAAGCTGGAAAATTAGGTGGAACACCAAACCTTGGAGATTATTACCTGAATTTTGAGTATGAGAACTAAAAGAAATACACCCAAAAGAAAACCTAGATACGCTTTCATTGTTGAAGGAGAATGTGAGTTTTGGTATATCCAAATGCTCAAAAGAAATGAACGTTCTTTAAGAGTGGATTTAAAACCTGAAATTCCTCAAAAGAAAAAACTTAAAGACCAATTTAAAAAAGTAATTGAATCTTCTAAAGAATATGATAAGGTATTTTGGTTATTGGATTTTGATGTTTTAATCAAAGAAAGTAGAGAGCTTAAAAAAGGAGCTAAAACACCTATTCAATACCTAAAGGAATACATTCAAAAAATCTCTTCCAAATACGATAACATAGAAGTAATAATTAATAATCCTTGTGTAGAATTTTGGATTTTACTTCATTTTGAAAGAACTGGAAAATTTTTCAATAATTGTGAGAATGCTATTAAGCAATTGAAAAAGCATTTACCTGATTATGAAAAAACTCAAAAATATTATACTAAACAAAATAATGATATTTATAAAAAATTAAAGCCACATTTAGATGTAGCTATAGATAACTCAATTAGAGTTAATGATTTTGATTTCAATAATCCCGAAAGCGGAACTTGTCAAATGCATTCTATTTTTGAAACAAAATCAATAAAGGATGGACTTGAAAAATAAAGCCTACTGCCAACACCGTGTATAATTAATTGCTTGGTTTTAGCCAATTTACGAAAGTCCTCGCGGACTTTCTATCTGTGTTTTATTTACTAACTTTAGTGCTTAAAACACGCAACTAATCATACACAACAACGTTGTAAAAAACTGGTTGATATGCCTCAGATAAACATAATCCCTTTTAAAAAT
>CAZMDC010000095.1:0-2749 GCA_964565055.1 uncultured Polaribacter sp.
CAATAAGCATACAACGCATGCTCATTTCTATTAAATTATTTGCATCTGCAGGATTTGTTCGCTGCCACAATGTTTTGGGCACAACCCCAAACATAGCACCACCATCTAACTTAAAGTTTCCGGTTTCTATTGGATATATTTTCATCTAAATAATTTACTTTTTTTGAAAGTTTACAAATATGTTAAAAATAAAGCTTTTTAATAGTTAATAAAAGTGTAAAAGCTAGGAAAACTAAATTGTGAAAATTTTACTTAAGAAAAAGGATAGAGAATAAAACTATTACTTTAGATAAAATAAGATAGAAAATGAAAAAATATTACAGCTATTTCTTTTAATTTTTGTACTTTTAATTGTAGCCATTTCCTTACAAAAACACCTATTTCTTTTAAATATCCTACAATTTTTATAAATATATTCTAATATATTTAATTATTTATACTAGTATTTATTTAACAATATACTAGTGTGCTAAAATCTTAACTCTGTAAGTAAGCAAAGATTATACATGAGGGATGCATAAAAATAACAGGACGCATGCAAAATTGCCTCTTGACGCATTTATATCTAGAAGCCTTATGTTTTATAATATGATCTTTTCCTGTTTTTTTTGTGGCATTTACCTAATCATAATGAATTTTATACCAGACTATAATTGGAATTCGATACTTGGTATTATATGTATTATTACTCCAATACTAATCGGTAGATTTTTACCTGAAGAAGAAACGAAAGAAAAAGATAATATTGCATAAAATATGATACCCTGTACAATGTGCCTGAACAAAAAAATATTCAATTTATATAGCAAACACGCTTAGAATCTATTGTAATAAATCAATGAGAAAAAACAAATCTTGTTATTCTACATTTTTTTAAGGTACTTCGTAAAAGAAAATTAAAGCGTTTATGCAACCAAGAATAGATACCTTAGAAGAAAAAAAGTTAGTTGGTTATGCACTTACTATGAATTTGGCAGAAAATAAAACAGGCCAACTTTGGAGACAATTTGCACCTAGAATAAAAGAAATAAACAATAGGTGCTCAGAAGATAAAATTTCCATGCAAATTTATAATGCTTCGTATTTCGATAATTTTAATGCAGAAAACGAATTTGAAAAATGGGCTACTGTAGAAGTAAAAGACTTTAGCAACATACCATCGAAAATGAAGTCTTTTGTATTACAGAAAGGCTTATATGCTGTCTTTAACTATAAAGGTTCTAGTTCAGATACCAGCATTTATACCTATATTTTTAGTGAGTGGATACCGAATTCGCCATACCAAATAGACAATAGACCTCATTTTGAGATTTTAGGAGAAAAATATAAAAATAACCACCCAGACTCTGAAGAAGAAATTTGGATTCCGATAAAAGATAAATAAAGCGATAAACCTATTTTTATAATATAGGCTTATTAAAAAGTAACATATTAATCTGGTAAATCATTTACAAAAATTAAGGTGCCAAAAACATCTGAATTAACATAGCCCTCGTCATTATTTTTTCCATGTGTTTTTTTAGAACCCATAAAGTTTTCTCGAACTTGCTTACCATCGTTATCACCATAAGCAATTGAAAAACCAATTCTTTTATTATTGTAAATGGTTACTGGAACGATACTAGAGTCTAGCTCATTAAACTGATTATCAAAAAGTTTAATTGCCATTTCCCAAGTATAAACATTCTCCTTTGTAGAACGTTTTACAGAAACGTGGTCGTCTAAGAATATTGCTTTTTTCGAAGTGCTTAAATCTATGGCATGCCCTTCTGTAGAAACATGGTATGCAAATGCCTGGTGATTATATTGGTGATTTCCTCCAGAAAGATCTTCATCAATAAAAACCTCTACATAATCTCCTTTCCAATAATTTTCAATACCATCTTTTAAAGTGGGTTGTAAATAATCGTCTATAACCTTTACTAAAACATACAAATATTCTCGGTCCCAAGCTAACTTAAATTGCCCATAATAGTCTAAGGAATCTACAGTTTGCCCCATCCAAACATTATTCATATCGTACCAAGGTATATTATCCCAGATAAAATCATTGCTATACCCATCTACCAACAATGGTGAATTTGTTTTATACGCTTTTAACCAGTCTTTCTGATTAAAATGATTGGAAAGTTGTATCTTCTTCGAATAAACTTTTTTAGAATTGGTACAACTATATACAAATAATAACAGTGTAGGCAAAATGATGTTTAATAGAAACAATTGCAACTCCTTCTTAGTTAACTTTATAATACCATTACCTAACAATTTTATCGAATTTAAAGATTAGTTAATTATTTCTCTCAGTGTAAAGTAAAGAATTTATACCTAATAAATAAGTCTAAATCTATTCTATTGGTTTCTTAGAATTATTTTATAGTAGTATTCTAGTATTTTTTTCTTGAGTAATCTTCGTTGTTAAAATAGCACATAAATTCTGCCCAAATTTTATTAAATAAAAAAAAGGAAATAAATATAAATTCATATATCGCAGTCTTAATAGATGGCGACAACATACCTTATGCTCATGTAAAAGAAATGATGGAAGAAATTACCAAATATGGAAAACCTAATAGTAAACACAAATTAATTTATGTAAAAAGAAAAGCGTACCATAAAAACAAAGAAGAAATAGTACTTTATACTGTATTTAGTAATCTAAGAAAAAACAATATTTTTATTAAAAATTCTTCAATAAAAAAAAGCACTCCTTTAAATAAGAGTGCTTTTTGAGGTGCCGAGCGGATTCGAA
>CAZMDC010000096.1:0-2638 GCA_964565055.1 uncultured Polaribacter sp.
AGTGGATTCGGACGTAGTCGAATCCGCCGTAATTGCGGTTATACATTGTTAGCAACTGGCTTTATTTTATTATTCGGTCATAATCTTTTATCAATGCTCTCATAAGCATTTCTCCATTTGCACCAAGTTCATTATTTTTCAATCCTAGGTCTTTTCTCATTTCAGCCATTATTTTTGTCATATACAAAAGGTGTTGCTTTGAGTCCGTTTCTTCATCGTCATTTTGGGCATACATAAATTGGAAATAATCTGAAAAGGCAATTATTACTTTTGGCGAAGCATAAAGAACATATTTTTTATAAAACTCATATAAATCAGTCAGCATTTTATTCGGATGGTTTTTCTTATTTGCTTTTGAGTTGGCAAAAAGTCCGATTATCAAATTCACATATTGCTGGTAGATTTCACGTCTTTCTTTTGTGATTTCATTTGTGAGTTCCTTTTTTTTCTCAATATTGCTTTTCAATAAATATCCAGCTCCACCTCCAATTAAAGGAAGTGTAATTGATAAAATCGTAATTATTGTTTGTGAGTTCATTTTTCAGCTTGTTGCTAACGGTAACGTATAAGAATAGTAGCGGGTTTTATGCACTTACTTTTCGGTTAGTTACTGTTGTTTAATTTATAAATTTCATTTTCTTTTTAGCGATTAAACCGCTATTATTTTTATACAATGTTGTAAGCCGTTATTTATTGTTCATCCCATTTTTTAGGAAATTTTTCTCCAAATGCATTGTACCTTTTATTGCAATTTAAAACGATTAAATTTTCCCTTGTTCGAGTTACAGCTGTATACACAATTGCATCTAATTTTCTATTGCTTTCAGGTGCTCTTTCTGGAATAAGCAAAACAATGTTTAACAATTCCCAACCTTTAAAACTGTGTATTGTTGACATCTTTAATCTTCCATCTCCCATCCAAAACGCTTTTTTATGAGGATGATAACGTGATTCAATGTCTTCTTCAAATACGTGATTTGTTCCAATTTTCTTTTCATTGAAAAACTGAACAGCTTCTTTACCTAATTTATGACTTGGAAGAAGAATAACCATATCTGAAGCACTATAGCCTTCTTTTTTTAGGCGATTGAAAGAAGCACTAATATATTTTTTCCATTCTGATGAATTGATGTTCAGCCAAACAATATGATTTGAATGAAGTAATATAGGATTATCCAATAGTTTGCCAACTTTTAATTCTTGATTTAATTCAAATAACTCACTAAATTCATTTGACATTTGTGCCACTTTTTTAGGCAATCTAAAGGTTATGGTCAAATCAATGTAATCATCCTTAAATTTTGCTAATCCTTCTCTATTTGTACGTTTATCTAACCAATCTAAATTTCTTTCAAAAATGTTTTGCCTTTTATCACAAACTATCATTACTTCGTCTCTCGAAGTTAGAAAGTAGTTATTTAATAGGTTGTACCAATCGAAATAATAATCTTGACCTTCATCGATTAGAATAGCATCATATTTCTGGTATTCTTTTCCCTTTATTGCTTCAATTACGGCATTAGGTACTGTAGTCTTAAAAAAATATTCTAAAGCTTGTTCAAAATCTACTTTGTTGTGATAATCTTCTCTTTTAGGGGATTTTGGCCATTTTTTCTCAAACTCGTTCAATTTGTCTTTGCAAAATCCGTGAAAATGCGTAAAAGTGAATAAACCCCAGCTAAAAGCAAAAGGTGAACGAGCAATCATATCTTTAACATAATGCCAAAGTGTTATATTGAATGATATAATTAGAACCGAAAATCCTTGAGATGCCAATTTTCCAGCTCTATATGCTAACGCTTGTGTTTTTCCACTTCCTGCAACTCCACGAATTCGATAATGTCCGCTTTTAGGTTCAGCTATTTTTTCTTGATTACCTTTTAGCTTTAAAATTGTCCCTTGTTCTATACTATGAAAGGGTGGATTAAGCCAGAATAAAATATCTTCATTCCATTCCTGTCGCCAATAGTTGCTTTTATAAATGTTTATGTCAGGAACTATTTCTCTAATTCTGTTTTGTGTTAAGCAATCTTTTCCAAAAAACGGAAAATATTTAAAGTCCTTGATTTTTGTTCCTAATTTTTCTTGGCAAGTTGCTGTGGTTGCCTTGTGAAAGTAGACACCTGTTTTGATTAGACCATAATTTTTCTTATTTCTATCAATCGATTCGCCTATTGACGGAACGAGTTGTCCAATTAACTTCTCTTTGTAATGATTAACTTGGTCAATAGGGCTTTTAATAGGATAAGAGCCTTTCCCATCATTTACAAATAACCCTTCTCCTTTTTTCCATTCGTAGTTATCTAAATTCCAATCTTTGACTTCGTATATAACGACTCCTACTTGTGGATTAAAAATTATTATATCTGGTCTTGTGCCATTAAGGAATGGTTGAGCAAAGATTAACCAACCCTTGTAGTTTAAAAGTGAATCATTTTCTTTCCAGCTATCATCAAAAGGAAGGTATGTATCAAGATATTGAATAAGTGTTTTCTCTCCATCGGTTAATGGATTGTTCTGTTCTCGTAATTGTTCCCAAGTTGGATATAGTCTATTTTTCAAGTTTATGGGTTCGTTCTAATGGCTTACAACTTATGGCTAAACATAAGTGGTGTTTATATATTCTTTATCTCATCAG
>CAZMDC010000097.1:0-2632 GCA_964565055.1 uncultured Polaribacter sp.
AACCATGCAAAGTGTACTTCTGCAGTATCACAAGAAGCACCAATAACAATAGTATTTCTTTTTTCAAATTCTGGTAAAGCTTCTTGAAAAGCATGTAACTCAGTAGGACAAACGAAAGTAAAATCTTTTGGATACCAAAATAAAAGTACTTTTTTGTTATTATTTACTGCTTCTTCTAATACATTAATTTTAAATGTATCACCTATTTCATTCATTGCGTTTACATTTAAATCTGGAAATTTTTTACCAACTGCTGTTGCCATGTTCTATTTATTTTTTTTGATTAATATTTCTTTTATTACACTGCAAATATATTTTGATTATACACTTTTAAAAAGTACTCATAAACTAATTAATTTATAGTAGCATAAACTTTGATTATTTGAAAATAACCATGAAAACACTATAATTTAAATTGATATCAAAATAATTAGAATAGATAAATATTATTAAAATAATTATTGTAGCTTTGAGAAGTGTAATCTAAAAAAACAAATATCATGCAGAATACCGATAACTTTGACATCAATAAAGATACCAATAAATGTCCTTTTTTAAATGGAGTACCTCAACAAACTGCTGGAAGTGGAACCACAAATAAAGATTGGTGGCCAAATGAATTAAAGTTAAATATTTTACGTCAAAATGCTTCAAAATCAAATCCTTTAGGAGAAACATTCGATTATAAAAAAGCGTTTAATAGTTTAGACTTTAAAGAGCTTAAACAAGAAGTTATAGATTTAATGACAGATTCTCAAGATTGGTGGCCAGCAGATTATGGGCATTATGGAGGGTTTATGATTAGAATGGCTTGGCACAGTGCAGGAACTTATAGAGTAATTGATGGAAGAGGTGGTGCAAGTTCTGGAACACAAAGATTTGCCCCTTTAAATAGTTGGCCAGATAATGGTAATTTAGATAAAGCAAGACTATTACTTTGGCCAATAAAACAAAAATATGGTAATAAGATTTCTTGGGCAGATTTAATGATATTAGCAGGAAACTGCGCTTTAGAATCTATGGGTTTTCCTACTTATGGTTTTGCTGGTGGACGTGAAGATGTTTGGGAACCAGAACAAGATATTTACTGGGGAAAAGAAACTAATTGGGGAGATAATGATGATCGTTATTCAAATGAAGAATTAGAATCTCCATTAGCAGCAGTTATGATGGGTTGGATTTATGTAAATCCAGAAGGACCAAATGGAAATCCAGATCCTTTAGGCTCTGCTCATAATGTTAGAGATACTTTTGATAGAATGGCCATGAATGATGAAGAAACTGTAGCTCTAGTTGCAGGAGGTCATACGTTTGGAAAAGCACATGGAGCTGCAGATCCAAATAAATACGTAGGAAACGAACCTCATAGAGCAAAAATTGAAGAAATGAGTACTGGTTGGAAAAACTCTTTTCAATCTGGTGTTTTAGACGATACTATTACTAGTGGAATTGAAGGTGCTTGGACTCCAAACCCTACAAAATGGGATGCAGATTATTTTGATGTTTTATTAAATTACGATTGGGAATTAACCAAAAGTCCTGCTGGAGCTCATCAATGGACACCAACTAAAGCTTCGAAAGCAAGGATGGCTCCTAGAGCTGGAGATGCAACTAAGCAACAAGCATTAATGATGACCACAGCTGATATTGCTTTAAAAATGGATCCTAAATACTTAGAGATTTCTAAGCGTTTTCATAAAGATCATAAAGCTTTCGAAGATGCTTTTGCAAAAGCATGGTACAAATTAACCCATAGAGATATGGGGCCTAAAGATCGTTATTTAGGCCCAGAAGTGCCTCAAGATGAATTATTATGGCAAGATCCAATTCCTAAAGTAAAATATACTTTAACTAAAAATGAAATAGAAACTTTGAAGAAATTAATTTCTGAAAGTAAATTATCTGTTTCAGATTTAGTAAAAACAGCTTGGGCATCAGCATCAACTTATAGAGGTTCAGATAAAAGAGGTGGAGCAAATGGAGCTAGAATTCGTTTAGAGCCTCAGAAAAATTGGGAAGCAAATAATCCAGAAGCTTTACAAAAAGTCATAAACGTTTACGAATCAATACAACATGATTTTAAAGGTGATGTTTCTATTGCTGATTTAATTGTTTTAGGTGGTTCTGTAGGTTTAGAAAAAGCTATAAAAAATGCTGGATTCTCTTTCGATGTTCCTTTTACTCCTGGAAGAGGAGATGCTACTCAAGAACAAACCGAATTAAAATCTTTCAGTTATTTAGAACCAATAGCAGACGGTTTTAGAAATTATATAAATAACGATTTAAAAATAGCTGCAGAAGATTTATTGATTGATAAAGCAAATTTATTAACACTCTCAATTCCTGAAATGACAGTTTTAATAGGTGGTTTACGTGTTTTAAACACCAATTACGATGGTTCTAAACATGGTGTTTTTACAGATAAAAAAGAAACATTAAGTAATGATTTCTTTAAAAATCTATTAGATTTTTCTATCACTTGGAAAGCTGTAAATGCTGATGAAAAAGAATTTATTGGTAGAGATAGAAAAACGAATGCACTTAAATTTACAGGTTCTAGAGCCGATTTAATTTTTGGATCCAACACCGAGTTAAGAGCAGTTTGTGAGGTTTATGGTACAAATGACGCATC
>CAZMDC010000098.1:0-2518 GCA_964565055.1 uncultured Polaribacter sp.
TGGTCTAAAGTTTCCTTTCAGTCTTTGGTACGGTTGTTTTTACATTGGCTACAACTGGTTATATTAAATCAAATATATTGATTTCTGATTAAATTTTACGGGATAACAAAAGTTTTTCGTTTTGGTTATCGGTAGTGTTTATTTTCTGTAATGCAATATCTAAAGGGTTCTGTATCTCCATCAAATCTTTTCTTTTCACATGGGTGTAAATCATCGTGGTTTCTGGTCTTGCATGCCCCAATAACGATTGTATATAGCGTATATCAACACCATTTTCTAACAAATGCGTGGCATAACTATGCCTCAACGTATGTGGCGATACTGGTTTTTTAATACCTGCTTTAGCACAGCTTTTTCGTAAAAACTGCCTAACAGCCTCTGGACTATATTTGCCACCTTTTTGCCCTTCAACAAAATATACTTTAGGCTTGTAAGAATAATAATAATTAGAAAGTAAAGGCAAAAAACTATCCGCCAAACTTACATACCTGTCTTTTCTACCCTTACCACTCTTTACTACCAATTGCTTTCGCTCAATATGAAAATCAATCAACTTTAAATTAATCAACTCACTAATACGCAAACCACAAGAATACAATAAGGCAATAATAGCCCTGTGCTTTAAATTTTGAGTGCAGCGTATAATTTCTAATACTTCTTCTTGAGATAAAACATTCGGCAATTTCTTAGATTTTTTTGGCCGCTCTAAACTCAATTCATTAATTTTTGTATGCGGATAAAACACAATAAAAACCTTTAATGCACTAATAAATTGTCTTTGAGAACTCACAGCATAATTACGTTCTATAAACACGGTTTCAATAAAAAGTTCTACATGTCTGTTGGTAAGTTCTTGTAAAGGCGTTTTGGTATGAAAGTTTATAAAATCAGCAATAAAAAAAGTGTATGTATCTATTGTGCTTTTACTATATCTTTTTCCTTTTAAATACAAGTAAAAATTATTTAAAAGGATTTTTTGCTCCTTGGTTAAGTCCCTTTTAAAAGGGATGATTTTACTAATTTTACTGGTATTTACAGTAGTTATTCCTTTAAAAGTATCAAGTACTGTAGCGTAGTTTTCTTTGGTGTTTGGTACATGCCAAGCCTGTAAAGTTTTACTCCATGCAGCACCATTTATTTTTCTAACAATAGCAATCAAATCATCGTCATAAGCAAACTTAATGATGAGTTTAGAAGTATTGCGATGCTTTTTTTGTTCTAAAAATAATGTAGGATACTTTTTCATAAGTTTTCAATAGCACCTTAAAAATAGTAAAAATAAATGAAATATGGATTGTTTTTTGGGGTAAGTATTCATGTTACTTGTTAATTAATAGGCACTTGCCCCTTTTGTACATAAAGAGAAAAACCTGAATGAATTGCTTTGGTAAATTTTTCTGATGAAATCGTTTATACAATACAAATACACCTACAAAGTATTCTTAAAAAGCGTATCATTATAAACCTACAGAAGATGTTTTAAAAACATAAGGTGGTTTTACTAAAAACATAAGGAAGTTTTGTTGCATTGCTATTAAGGTTTTGTTGCATACATCAGTAGGTAATTTTACAATATACTAGTATATACTATAAGATATTGTAGTATATTTTAATAAATAGACTAGTATAAATTGTGTAAAATAGTAGAATAATGTAAGGTAGCTGTTATTTTGTGTAGAAAAAAGCCATATTTAAAGATACAAAAAATAAACCATATTACATGTCATTACGCTATAGAATTACCAAAAGAAACAATTCCATTAAAAATAACAAAGTACAATACATTTTGCAGGCTGTAAATACGGGCACTATAGATTTAGAGTATATTGCCAAACAAATAAGTGAAGAGTCTAGTTTAAATGAGGTTGATGTTAGAGCTGTGCTTATTGCATTAGGTATAAAACTAGAATTTTTTCTTAAGATGGTAAAATAGTAGATCTTGGTGAAATGGTACGTTTTAAAATGGGTTTTTCTGGGGTTGCCAGCGATACTGAAAAAGACCTAACTCCAAAGCGAAATATAAAAAAATACCATATAAACTACCAACCTTCTAAAAAACTGAAGCGTGTGTTAAAAGCAGGTGTAAAAACCTATAAAGAGGGGAGAAGGGCTGTAGGGTAGTTGTGCTTACTGTGCATTCATTCTTTGGTATAAAAAAACCTGTTTCATTGTATGAAACAGGTTTTTAATGTGATGCTTAAAAAAGAAAATTAATCCTCTTTACGTTCTCTTGGTTTACGATCATCACGTCTGTTATCACGTCCACGATTATCTCTACCTCTGTTATCTCTACCTCTATTGTTATCTCTTGGAGGTCTTTCTTTAAAACCTTCTGGTTTTGGTAAAATAGCTTTACGAGATACTTTTTCTTTACGAGTTCTTGGGTCTAAACCAAAGTATTTTACATCTAAAATATCACCCATGTTAACTACGTCAGATACATTGTCTGTGCGTTCCCAAGCCAATTCACTTACGTGTAATAAAACTTCGTTTCCTGGAGCTTCTGTATATTCTACAA
>CAZMDC010000099.1:0-2490 GCA_964565055.1 uncultured Polaribacter sp.
TTATTTTTTGATTTAAGTTCATGTTTAATCTCCATTTAATAATTAATTTATTTTAGTAAATGTAAGATTAAATCTAAACTACTCCAATTTAACTGCTTGCTTTTGAATAAAAGTTTTAATACCATAGGACTGGACCATCAGTTATTTTGGTCACGCTTTTTTTTATCAAGTCCTAAATTATTTACAAGTGATCGTATTTTGCGGTCACTTTTTTTGTTGGTAAAAATTTAAAATCATGTTACAGTACAAGTTCCCATGATTCAGTTTAGACAACTTTCAGGTAGGTAAGGCAGTTATTCCATGATTGCCTTACTTTTTACTAATAAATTTTCAAGAGTAACTGATAATAGTTGAAAACCATCGGTGGTTCTATTCTCCAGGTCATATGCTCTTACTACCACTTCATTGATTATCTTAGGTTTCTTTACCTCTTCCCGATGTACGTTAGCTTTTATGCGGAAGTTATCGTTGCCGGTTTTTACGCTATCGCGCATCTCAAACCTCAGACATTTACCGAAATACGCCATAAATTGAGCTTTGGAGCAAAACCTGTTATCCAGTCGTTTTGACATATCAAGGAGTATTTCATTCATCGCATTTAGGCTAAATTCTCGCCCTGACAGGATTTGTAACTTGCTGCCATCTTCCTTAGTTAACGGGTAATGGTATTTTAAGTTTTGCGGCTCTTTGTACTGGTAAAAACGATAAATTCTTCCCCTAAGCTCGGCGTTAGTAGGTTTTTTCCTCTCATTAGAAAGTCGCTTTTTTAACTTAGTAGGTTTTTTAGGGCAAATAAAACTTTTAGAATTTTGTAAAAAATTAGATTCCAGATCTATATCTTCAATATTCTTATTTTCTTTATATATAGAGAGAGAAGCATTTTGTTGAGGCTTAGATGTCCCGACAGAATGTTTAATGAATTCACTATTTAACTGTTTTTCGTCCTCTTGAATTGTATGGTGTTTAAAATTAAATTCATAACTGTAACGATAGTTTTTGCCATCAACAGTAATAGAATTATGATAAGTAATATTTAAGACGGATTCTAACTGTTTTATAATCCTTGTATTTTGTTTTCTTCCGCATAAGGTGATGGTAGAAATATACTTGTGATTAAGAAACACACACTCGCCTTTTTTTAATCTTTGTATAACCGGAGCAAGAATAGCTTGAGCATCTTTGCTTAAATATTTTGCTTTTTTACGAATAGCATTACTATTAGCTCTTTTTATTTTATCCCAATTCATATACGTTTTTCTATAACGGGCTTTTTCTTCCTTAAATGAGTAGAGTTTGCATAGCTGGTCTGGGTACGATTCTGTATAAGTTTGTTGTTTTGCCATATTCCTTAAAAATTATTATTAACTTGTAATTTTTAAAGAAAAACACTTGACTATTAGGCAAAACCACTATATTCTCAAGATCGTTCAGGTCTTGAGTTTTTGTGGGTATTTTTCTTTAAAAAACTCTCTCTACTTTCCGTTAAAAGAATTGTTCAGATTCTCGGGTTAACTTTTTTCTACTTTTTCATAATAACCTACTAGATGTAATTGTATTTATAAAAATACATATGACACGCTAACTTGTTTTTTTTGTTTAGTCAAATCAATATTGAAAAAAACTAGAAAACAATTATATGGCACAATGAGTATTAAAAAATATCATTATATTAGTAAGACATATGGCTGATTTTCTAAATTCAGAATTAATTGATAAGGCTATTGATAGCTATGCCTTATTTAACAAGACTCAAAAAAATGTACTAAAAGCGTTAATTAGAGTAAATATAGATGGATATTCTATTATTAGTATAAAAGAATTATGCCAAATGGTTAACGTGACTAATACACCTATAAAAAATGCTCTCGCTAAGCTAGAACAACATGGAATAATAGAAGATATCGGACGCAGAGGGATAGTATTTACTGGTTGCAGAGTAAAACAGTCTAAAATTACGGAAATAATCAATAGATATAACCTAAAAAAATAAAAACTCGAAATTATCTCGAAAAAAAGTTGATAATCTCATTTTTCCCTGATACACTCATTTCATAAGGTATAAAAAAACGCCTTAAGCTAGGAACTTAAGACGTTTTAAAGCCTTGTACAATCCGTAAGAATTAACCAGTTTAATTGACAAAACAAATTCTTACTTTTTATTAATATTTTAAATAAAAGGTATATATGAAAAATATCTTAAGGCTACCTTTATGTCAAGGAGCATCTTTAAAATCTGAAAATCACAAGAAAATCAATAGTTCGGTAAATCATGGTAAAATAAAGTTAAGAAGCCATGATAACTATGAATCTACTATGCCGAGCTTAGAAGAAATCAGCGTTTCTAAAGCCAAGGAAGCCTTAAAGAAAGGACTATTTGGAACAAAGGAAGCAATGCAGGTATTTTCTAACCTTGAAGCTGCCAGAGAAGCTAATACAACGCCAGTTTCGTGTTAGAAAGTTAGCTGTACAGTAATAAAGAACTAGGTTATA
>CAZMDC010000100.1:0-2465 GCA_964565055.1 uncultured Polaribacter sp.
ATTTAGGTTGTAGTTATTACAGTCTACTTTTAAAGGTTTGAAGCCTTCTGTTGGCGTTGTAAAAGTGGTATAAATTTCCTCTGTTTCCTCTAATTCCTCATTGCTAAAAACTTCGGAAATGTTATCAGGATATTTTTTGTAGTATATGGTATGTGCTTCTTTTGTTTTGGTTAATGAAACATAAAACGTAAGCAGTTTACGAGGCCAATTGAAATTTAGGATGTTGAATTTTATATTTTCTTCTGTCATTGCTTTTTCTTTTTTGTAAGAAACTATACACCATTATTATTTATAGCTTTTTTTAAAAATTCTATAACATCATTATCTGTAAAACTTGGATTTTGTTCTAATAAGGTACTAATATCTTGATCTTTATTTTTTAATGATTTTAAAATACTTTTAAATTGGATACCTACTTTGTTTTGTTGATTTAGTTCTAAGGTCATTGAAACCTCATCTTTGTAGGACATAAAGCTGTCATATAATTTATGATAAGCTATACCAATTGCACCTGAAAATGGGATCATTTTTGGTTTTGTAAGTTCCTGACCTCCTTTTAAAATCTGATCATTAGAAATGCCTGGATAAGGGTCTATAAAATATATTTTCTTTATACCAAGTTGATATGCTTTTTTAGAACATAATTCACATGGACTAGCAGTGGTAAACAATATACCGTTTTCAACCCCTTGCCCTCCTAACTTAGTTATTTGTAACATTGCATTTTCTTCTGCATGTAGAGACCTTGTGTGAACCTGATTTGCTTCACCTTCGTAATGATTATGAACAGTTTTAAAACAAAAAGCGCAATTTTTCCCTTTCAGATCAGAGCCGTTTTTTTCATATGAAACCTCAAAATAATCCTTTAAAGCTTCATTAAACTTACTTGGCTTTTCATTCTTATATTTATAGAATGATTTTGAAGACACGTCTCCTTTTTCAAAAGGACTGTAGTGTTTACTTTTTTGTAGTTGTTCAGTATCACTCGGTTTAATTATGTCATTTACTTCTCTTAAATTACAAGGAGTATGACCTTTAGCAACATCATTCCAACCTATCGATTTAACATAAAAATTATTATCAGTAATTGCTGCACCTACATTTCTAGAAATACAACCAGAATTTAATTTTGCAGAATTTGCTACTTGCATTGATCTTTCAACTGAACTAGGAGTCACAAGACCTGGTTGAGAAATTAAAGCAACAAGCTTTAACAACTGTTCTTCTCTAGTCAAAAAATTTAATTTTCCAAATGGTGGATCGTATTTTTTAATAAAAGAAGGTATGTCTGATTCTTTTAAATTAAGAATATGGTAATCACTTTTTTGAATACAATTTTCGACATCAGGTGAAGAAAATAAACCTTTCGCAAAATCACCAGTTTTGTATTCTATTTCGTCTAATTCTAGTAAATTTTCTGCTAATACCTCCCTATCATTAGGATCTTTAATTGATTTAGGTAAACGTTTTAAAATTCTCTCTTTAGAATTATCCATTACGTCTTTAGTAGCAAGCATATAGAAAGCTGAATATCTTTCCCTGAAAAACATAATCTCTAAAGAATTCCTTAATGAATCAATTACAATTCTGGTTGGCTTTCCATCATTAACAAATTTTCTAGCCTTGATAATACGGTTAATTACGTTAGCTATTTGATAAATATTTTCAACTGTTTTACCTTTTGAAATACTAGGATCACCTGACTGTCTAATATTACAAGCAATACGGTGTAGAAAATTTGTTCTACGGTAATAACCTGCAGATTCTAAAGCATTAAAAATTTCATTACTAAAATTTCTAAACTCTTCTCCAAAGAAAATTTTATTAAGTAAGATTAAATCACCTTCCTGCTTTATTTTTCCTAAATTTTCAATTGACTTAATTTCTTCAATAAGTGTTGAATATTTATTGTGGATTTTTTTTATCTCTTTATTTACAGTAGAGACTGCATTATGATTATCTTCTTTTTTAGATTCTCTAAAAAAATCCTTTAATATTCTATTTAATTTATAATTATTACCACCGTATTTATTGAATAAATAAAGCAATAGTACGTTTTTATAACTGATGACATCAAACGGAGTCCAATTATTATCGGTTGAAACAAAATTCTTTATAATATTATATTTCCTAGTAAATAGTTCATTTAAACTTTTTTCATCAGTAAAACTACGTAACCCTTGTTTTTCTAAATTGGAATATGATTTAGATAACAAATCAGCTATGATTGTACAACCAGAACCTGTCCGCCCAGTAATGCCTATTACCGTAAAATTTCTTCTTAGTGAATATAAATGATCTAATTTCATAAGCTTTTTTTTTTAATTGAATTAATTTATTCTGTGCATTTAAAGGTTTTTAAAAATTCTCATTTTTATGAGTTAATTTTGATATTTGTAATATTATACATCTTACAAATACTTTTTAATTACTTCTTCCTTACGTGCTGCAATAGTTTCTAATAC
>CAZMDC010000101.1:0-2439 GCA_964565055.1 uncultured Polaribacter sp.
CAATTACCACATTATTAATAACTTTTATTTGTCATAGTCAAACAAAATTTGAAAAGGGTTACTTTATTGCTAACAATGGAAAAAAAACCACTTGTTTAATTAAAAACATAGGTTGGAAAGACTCACCAACTAAATTTGAATATAAACTTACAGAAAATGATAATGAGAAAATTGCAACGATTGAAACCGTAAAGGAGTTTTCAGTTGGAGGAGATTTTAAATATAAAAGGTTTACAGTTCAAATGGACCTTTATATTGATCACGCAAACAAACAGAATTTAGACAATGAAGCTAAACCTAAATATGTTGAAAAAACACTGTTTCTTCAAACACTAGTTGAAGGAAAAGCCACATTATATTTATACGACAAATCTAGTTATTGGAAATTTTTCTATTCATTAGACCAAGAAATTCCAGAACAATTGTTTTATAAGAAATATATGCTTAATAGTTATACAATCAAAGAGAATAATCAATATAAACAAGAGCTATATAACAATCTTAAATGTGAAAGTATATCTTCAGAAGATGTTTTGAATATAGGGTATTTTAAAAATGATTTAATCAAGTTTTTTGAAAAGTATAATGAATGTACAAACAGCTCTTTTAAAACCTTTGAAAACTCTTCCCGTACTTTTTTTAATCTTACATTAAGACCTGGAATTAATATCAACTCCCTTCTGGTTGAAAACGGAATTAACAGCGATAGAAATGTAGATTTTGGCAAACAAACAAACTTTAGGTTTGGCATTGAAGCTGAAGTCGTTTTGGCTTTTAATAACAACAAATGGAGTTTACTTTTTGAACCCACTTACAAATACTTTAAGGCAAAAAAACAACTAGATATTCAGTCTGTAAATATAGATTACTCATACTTAGAATTACCATTAGGCATAAGACATTATTTCTACCTAAATGATAAATCAAAAGTTTTTGTAAACGCCTTGTATATTGTAAAAGATTTAAACTCAGACGCAAAACTAGATTACGAATTTATACCACAAAATGATTTTGAAGTAGACACAAATAGAAGTTTAGCTATTGGTTTAGGTTTTAAATACGGTAAAAGGTTAAGCTTTGAGTTTAGATACTTTACCAATAAAGCATTGTTTAATTACAATTACATCTACAGTGAATACCACAATATTTCATTTATTGCTGGATACACTATATTTTAATTAACTACATTTCCGATGAAAAAAACATATCTACTCCTAGTTATTTTAACTTCACTTTATTGCTCAATAACCTTTGCTCAAAAAAATTATGAAGAAGGATATTTTATTAATGACAACGGTAATAAAGTAACATGTTTAATTAATAACTTAAACTGGAGAAGTTCCCCTGAACAATTTGAATACAAACTATCAGAGAACGATAAGCCTAAAATTGCCACAGTAAAAACTGTCAAAGAGTTTTCGTTAGGTGAAATATATAAGTTTAAAAAATTTACCGTTAAAATGGATCTCTTTTATGAACCATCAAACAAAAGAAACTTAGATTATAACCCAAAGCCTGACTACGTAGAACGCACTATTTTTTTAAGATCATTAGTTGAAGGAAAAGCATCTCTATATTTATATGATAAAAACAATTATTATAAATTTTTCTATAGTATTGATAATGAGTTGCCAAAACAGTTATTTTACAAAAAATACCTTCTAAACCTACAAACAACAAACGAAAACAACCAATACAAACAACAACTATTCAATGATCTAAAATGTAGCTCAATTACAGAAAAAGACGCTCTCAACACAGATTATTATAAAAATGAATTAATTGATTATTTCAAAAAATATAATGAATGTATAAATAGTCCTTTTAAAGTATTTAAGGAAAAACCAACAAAAACAAAATTCAATTTAACCTTACGCCCCGGAATTAACTTTAATTCTCTTGACGTTGAAAGTAAAGTCAATAATGATAGAGATGTTAATTTTGGAAATCAAACTAACTTTAGGTTTGGGATAGAAACTGAACTTTTATTTCCTTTCAATAAAAACAAATGGAGTCTTATATTTGAGCCTACTTACCATTATTATAATGGCAAAAAACAATTAAATATTCAATCTGTTGAAGTAGATTATAGCTATATAGAATTTCCTTTAGGACTAAGGCATTACTTTTATTTAAATGATGATTCAAAAATTTTTATAAACGCACTGTATACTATCAAACACCTTCATTCTGACTCAAAACTTGATTATGAATTAATCCCAACTTTTGACACTGAAGTAAACACAAAAAATTATTTTGCTGTTGGAGTAGGATATAAGTATGGTAAAAACCTAAGTTTAGAATTTAGATTGTATAACACTAGAGAGTTATTTCTTGATTCTATTTTTGAAAGCTCATACTCAAATTTTTCTATTATTGCTGGTTACACTCTATTTTAAGAGATTCCCGAGGTTTAACATAGTATCCTTGCATAAAACC
>CAZMDC010000102.1:0-2427 GCA_964565055.1 uncultured Polaribacter sp.
GTAATGATTCTTCATCATATGTTTCAGTTTGTGCAATTTCATCTGCCTCTAAAGTAATACGCTCATCAGAGAATAACATAAAGTGGTGTATTAAAATCTTAGCAGCTTCTGTTAAGGCATCTTTAGGATTTATAGAACCATCTGTATCAATATCAAAAACTAATTTTTCGTAATCTGTTTTTTGTTCAACACGATAATTTTCTATAGAGTACTTTACATTTTTGATTGGTGTGTAAATAGAGTCTGTAAAGATAGTTCCTATTGGTGCAGATTGTTTTTTATTTTCTTCTGCAGGTACAAAACCTCTACCTTTTTCTATAGTTATCTCTGCATTTAATTTTACAGATTTCTCCATATTACAGATTACCAAATCTGGGTTTAACACTTGAAAACCAGAAATAAATTTCTGAAGATCCCCTGCAGTTAATTGATCTTGACCAGATACAGAAATAGACACAGTTTCTCTATCGGTATCCTCTATTTGTTTTTTAAAACGTACTTGTTTTAAATTTAAAATGATTTCTGTAACATCTTCTACTATTCCACTAACTGTAGAAAATTCATGCTCTACCCCATCAATTCTTAATGATGTAATTGCAAAACCTTCTAATGATGATAAAAGCACTCTTCGTAAAGCATTACCTACAGTTAAACCAAATCCTGGCTCTAAAGGTCTAAATTCAAATCTACCAGTAAAATCTGTAGATTCTATCATTATTACTTTATCGGGCTTTTGAAAATTTAAAATTGCCATTGTATTTCTTCGTTTTAATTGTTATTTGGTTGCGCGGTTTAAAAGTTTGAAGAAGAACAGCTAAACCCTTTGGCCAAATTCCAATATGAATAATTTATTATTTAGAATATAATTCTACTATTAATTGCTCTTTGATGTTTTCAGGGATCTGAATTCTTTCTGGCACTTTTACAAAAGAACCTTCTTTTTTATCAGCATTCCAAGTTAACCATTCGTAAACATTGTTGTTAGAAGCTAGAGAGTCTTCAATTGCTTGTAAAGATTTAGATTTTTCTCTAACAGCAACTACATCTCCCTCTTTAAGTCTGTATGATGGAATATTAACTATATCTCCATTTACTGTAATATGTCTATGAGATACTAGTTGTCTTGCAGCGCTTCTTGTTTTAGCGATACCCATTCTAAATACAACATTGTCTAATCTAGACTCACATAATTGCAATAAGATCTCACCAGTAATTCCAGAAGATGCTTGTGCTTTTTTAAATAAATTACTGAATTGACGCTCTAAGATTCCATAAGTGTACTTCGCTTTTTGCTTTTCCATTAACTGAGTTGCGTATTCAGATTTTTTTCCTCTTCTTCTTGCATTACCATGCTGACCAGGAGGATAGTTTCTTTTTTCGAAGTTTTTATCATCTCCGAAAATTGCTTCGCCAAATTTACGAGCAATCTTTGTTTTTGGACCTGTATATCTTGCCATTTTTGTTTGTTTTAAACAGGGATTATGAATTAAGGCTTATCCTTCGATAATCTAAATTCCTGTTTTATTAAAATATAATTATACTCTTCTTCTTTTTGGAGGACGACACCCATTGTGAGGTATTGGAGTAACATCTATAATTTCTGTTACTTCTACACCAGCATTATGTAAAGATCTTATTGCAGATTCTCTTCCGTTACCTGGACCTTTTACATATACTTTAACTTTACGTAATCCTGCTTCTTTTGCAACAGCTGCACAATCTTCTGCTGCTAATTGTGCTGCATAAGGAGTGTTCTTTTTAGAACCTCTAAATCCCATTTTACCTGCTGAAGACCATGAAACTACGTCTCCTTTTTTATTGGTTAAAGAAATAATAATGTTATTAAAAGAAGCGTTAATATGAGCTTCTCCTATAGCATCTACTACAACTTTACGTTTTTTTGAACTTGCTTTTGCCATAATTTTTTGTGTTCAGTTACTGCTTACTAGTAAATTGTATGCATAACATACGGCACACTAGGTTACATATAACTAGTTTAATCTCTAACTTATTTTTTCTTGTTAGCAACTGTTTTTCTCTTACCTTTTCTAGTACGAGAGTTGTTCTTCGTTCTTTGACCTCTTAAAGGTAATCCTAATCTGTGACGGATTCCTCTTTGACAACCAATATCCATTAAACGTTTAATACTTAATTGCACTTCAGAACGTAATTCACCTTCAATTGTAAAGTTTCCTACTTGTTCTCTTACTGCTGCAATTTGATCGTCTGTCCAATCTTGAACTTTAATGCTTTCATCAATTTTTGCTTCTGCTAAAATCTTTTTAGCTCTGCTGTTTCCTATTCCAAAGATGTAAGTTAAAGCAATAACTCCTCTTTTGTTCTTTGGGATATCAATACCTGCTATTCTTGCCATTACCCTTGTCTTTGTTTAAATCTAGGATTTTGTTTATTAATTACGTATAATCT
>CAZMDC010000103.1:0-2376 GCA_964565055.1 uncultured Polaribacter sp.
CGTTACCCACAAGCTAAAAAAACAGAACTTCTGAATGAAAAAAAAGGATGACATTTATAAAAGACGACTTAAGTCATCTCATCATAAAAAGAAAAGAAGACAAAAAAAACTTTCTAAGCTCAAACGAGGATTTGAAAAGTTTAAATCTGATGTCAGAAAAAATAATCCAGATGCAGAATTTGTAAACTTCCCATTACATCATTTTTTACAAAAAAGCAGATTACTAAAAAAACCTGAATATGGTGAATCTTTAAAATATTTTCTTTCTAAAAAAGACAGTTTTGCGAAGGAATCTTCAAATTTTTCTGACAACAATTTTATAATTCCTGAAAAATTTTCCATTATAGAAAACTATGGAGAAACAATGGTTTTTTTAAGGAAATTGTTTAATTCTTTACATAATCAAATATTTGAGGAAATTTACATAGATTATTCTATGTGTAAGCAAATTGATGTTGGTGCATCTATGTGTATGGATATTATTCTCGGAGAATTTATAAACTACTACAATGAATCGACAAATGGTAGACATACAATTAAAGTAAAAAAAATACGCCCTATAAATTTTGACAATTACGATATCAAAAAGATATTATTTTCAATCGGTGCTTATACTAATATTAGGGGCTTCAAAATAAAATATGAAAACATTATAGAATTTCCTATTAGAGTTGGAAGTAAAAAAAATATTAACCTTCCTAGTCAACGTGAAATTGATATTACACTTACAGTAGATTATATCATTAATTGTTTGAAAGCAATGAACAAAACATTGACGGGACCAGCCGAAACGAATCTTTATAAAGTCATTGGGGAAGTAATACAAAATGCGGATGAACATTCAGACACAACGAATAGATATTCAATAGGATACTTTGAAAAACCAGAAACAGAAAACGAGAAATTTGGAATATTTAATCTTGCTATTTTAAACTTTGGTAATACGTTTTACGAAACCTTTAAAAATGATACTTGTGAGAATATAAAAGTCCAAAATCAGATGAAAGAGTTAAGCAAAAAGTTTACTAAAAGGAATCTTTTCTTATCTCGTGAATTCGAAGAAGAAACCTTGTGGACATTATATGCATTGCAGGATGGAGTAACAAGGATTGCTGATTGGGATAGAGGAAATGGAGCGATAAGGTTTATTGAAAGTTTTTACAATCTAAAAGGGAAAGACATTGATGATAAGATTTCTAAGATGGTTATAACAACAGGACACACAAGAATAATATTTGATGGAACTTATAAACCTATTGAAAAAATTAGAGGTAAGGAGGGTAAAAAATATAAAATGATGACTTTTAATTCCGATGGGAATATAGAAGAAAAACCTGATAGTAGATTTGTTAAATATGAAGAAAACTACTTTCCGGGTACTATGATTTCAGTAAAGATTAGGATTGATTATGAAAACACAGAAAATATATAAAATATGATTAAAGCAAGCATTGATTTAGAAAATCACAGAACAAAAGGGTCTAAAGTTTTCACAGGTAGAGAAAGAGGAATTTCAGTACGCAAAAACACCAAAATAGATGTTTTAGTAAATGAGAACGAACAAGTAGAAATTGTCATTCCTACAGATATTATGTCTATTAATCCATCATTTTTAGAGGAGTTTTTAACCAACGTTGTAAAGTCACTTGGAAAAGAGGATTTTTATAATAAGGTGAAATTTACTTCAGATAGCAAGAGGTATGATATCACTTTGGATTTAGAAGAAGCAGTAGATAGAATACTGCGTAACGAAAATGCTTTATCTAAAAAATAAAATTATGGTTTTACTTTGTATAGAAAAAAGTAGTTGGCTTAATCTTGAAACTCTAAGCAATCTCTCGAACATAATAATTGCTTTTTTAACTCTCGTTTTAGGGTTTTATGTATTCGTTTATCAAAAAAACAAAGACAATAAATCCGATGAGGATACAGAAATTAATAGAAGAAAAAACATAAAACTTCAATGGTTTAAAGAAATTATAATACAACCAAAAATAGATTTAGTTTTCAACTTTTATGACCAAATTAATAGCATTAAAAGCAAGATAAATGGTAATGATTTAAATGATGATGAGAAAATAGAAATCATCAACTTTATAAAAAAAGAACAATCTGAATTACGAAAGTCATTTTTGGATTTGGTACAACATATTAATAACGACTTACACTCTGAATTATCTCTAAATGTTGATAAGCTAACTGACAACCTTACAGACGTAATTTCTAATGATGAATTTAAATTGAAAAATGAAGTTACTTACAACAGAGAGATAAAATCAAGAATTGAATATTCATATAGTGAATTTTTATCAAAGATTTTTAATTACTGTGGATAAAGCCAGTGGGTAACAATGTATAAAAATAATAGCGGTTTAA
>CAZMDC010000104.1:0-2362 GCA_964565055.1 uncultured Polaribacter sp.
TACTATTTTTGAACAAATATTTAATATGAAGTTTAAAATTTCTCTTTTTTTTATTTGTGTTTTTTTTACCTCCCTATTACAATCTCAAACAATTTATTTAGACGAAAATGGAGAAGAAATAGATAGCATATCTTATAAAGTAAAATGTAATAGAAGTCAATTTTTCTGTAAAAAATATAAAGAGAAAGGTAAATCTTTTTCTAAAGTTTTTCAAACTTATAGTTTTGGTAAAATTTCTGGTGATTTAATAAATGAAATTAGAATTCATTATAAAATTCCTGAAAAAGAATTTTTAATGATCCATTTCAGAGAAAGTATAGCTAATTTTTGCAATGAACTCTCAAACTTTGAATATAATTTTAGATATTTTGATACTATTAACATAAAACAATTTAATAAGAAGCTGTTTGATAAAAACTTTACAAAATGGGAGACTAGGATTTTAAATGACTCTAAAAAATTACTAAAACAAAATGACTTAACTATTTTACACGTTTTAAAAAAATACAACATAAAACACAGTTCTAGAATAAATTGGAACTATACGAATAGAATATTTAACGAATTATTTGAATATTTAAGAAACCGAGTTGGTGTTTTAGTTATTAAAAATAACGGTGAAGTTTTTATATCTAGAGAAAGACCTGAAATTAAACTTATAAATAAAATATTGACTAAAGATTGGGAAGTTTTAAAAATTAAGTTAAAAAAATTTAATGAAAATACTAATAACTTAAAGATGGTTGAACCTTTTGTAAATGGTTATGGAAAAAGAAAGCGATATTTTGATTTATGAAAATTAAACTTTTAGCCATAGGAAAGACAGACCAAAAACAATTGCAGTTGTTAATTGATGAATATGAACAAAGGTTAAAGCATTATATAAAGTTTCATTTAGAAATTATTCCTGATATAAAAAAAGCTAAAAATTTAACCCAAGAGCAACAAAAAGAAAAAGAAGGAGAATTAATTTTATCTAAAATTCAGAATACAGATCAACTCATTTTACTAGATGACAAAGGAAAACAATTTACCTCAGTAGCGTTTTCTAAATACTTGCAAAAGAAAATGAATTCTGGGCTAAAGCAATTGGTATTTGTTATTGGTGGTCCTTATGGTTTTTCTGAAGCAGTTTATGCTAAAGCACAAGGTAAAATATCTTTTTCTGCGATGACTTTTTCGCATCAAATGATACGTTTATTTGTAGTAGAACAAATTTATAGAGGCTTTACTATTTTAAGAAACGAACCTTATCATCATGAGTAATGTTATTTTGGTATAGAAAAATAAAAAGTAGATCCTTTACCTACTTCCGATTCTAGCCAAATTTCTCCTTTGTGCAACTCAACAATTTTTTTACAATACGCCAATCCTATTCCAGTACCAGAATATTCATTTGTATTGGAATGTAGTCTTTTAAATGCTTCAAATATTTTTTCGAAATACTTTTCTTGAATACCTATTCCATTATCTTTTACAGAAAATATATACTTATCTATTTTTTCTTTAACGTTAATTTTTACGTTTGGTTTTACTCCTTTTTCAGTGTATTTAATAGCATTAGCTATGAGGTTTTGAAATAATTTGCTCAACTCATGTTTATATGCTTTAATAGTTAAATCTTCTCCAAGATATAAAACAGTTGCCTCTTTATCGCTAATTAAACTGCTTAAGTCTTCTTTTACATTACTAATAGATTCAGAAATATTAACCCAATCCATTTGTGTTTGTTTGCCAATTCTAGATAATTCTAGTAAAGAAACAATAAAACTCTTCATTCGAGAAGCAGAGCTACTAATTACGTCTACACTCTTTTTACCTATATCACTTAAATTATCACGATCTCTTTCTAACAGCTTTGCAAAAGAAAGTATAGAATTAAGAGGTTCTTGCAAATCGTGAGATGCTATATAATTAAATTGTTCTAATTCTTTGTTTTTTAATTCTAGTTCTCTTTCAATTTCTATTCTTTCTGTAATATCTGTATAAGTTCCAATAAAACGTGTTGGATTACCATCTGTGTCTCTTTCTAAAACTTTACCTCGATCCAAAATCCACTTATAGTTTCCAGACTTACATCTTACGCGATGTATATTATTGTATTGTTCTGTTTTGCCTTCTAAATATTCTTTTATAACTGTTACAGCATTATCTAAATCATCTGGGTGTATCAATTTACTCCATTCATTAACATGATTTTTTATTTCATGTTCTTCATAACCAAGCATTGCTTTCCAATTTTTAGAAAAGAAAACTTGGTTAGACTTTAAATTCCAATCCCAGACACCATCTTCTGACCCTTCTAATGCATATTGCCAACGCAATTGCGTTTCTTTTAGCTTTTCTTCTATTTTAACTTTGT
>CAZMDC010000105.1:0-2297 GCA_964565055.1 uncultured Polaribacter sp.
ATTATTTTCGGATTGAGCACAAGCCAGATTTTTAAATTTTACTATTTATCTTTTTATTGTAAATCGTCAAATTTAAAAATTTGGCGACTTTCCAAATATACCTTAACTTTGATTAAGCAACTAATTAGCTATGAGCTATATACGTTGTTGTGTGTAGTGCTTTAATCCTCATTTTGAACTAATAATTCCATCACAAATTTTACGAATGTATCTTTTATCTTTTTGTTCAAGTCTCGCATATTTTTATATTGTCCAACATTAATTCGATAAAGTATATCATTTGCAATATTTTCGGGTAAATCAAATTCAAAGTTTTTATTAAATTTCTCAATTATGTTCTTTATTCTAAATTCAACGAACTTTTCTTTGTGGCTGTGAAATAAAGGCATAAAATAACCCTTGTAATCAAATCGAGACCTCAATTCAGGTGATATCCTTTTGGGAAATTCATCTTTACTAATATTAGATGTAAAAATTATTATAAATCCGTTAAGGTCAATTTCCTCTGCCATTGAACTTACCATTTTCCCACTTTCAAGTACATCTAAAAAATAGTTAAATAGAGTAGAGTTAGATTTTTCAAATTCGTCAATTAGGATTACACCAATATCTGAATCTTTAACTTTTATAAATAATTCTCCTGCTTCACTACCAATGTAACCTCTTGGACTACCAATAAGTGAATTTAATGCGTTATCACTACTATAATTTCCAAAATTGATTTTTGCAAGTTTTGATTTACCACCTAAAGATTTGTGTATAGCTCTTGCAACCTCTGTTTTACCAACACCAGAGCCTCCCATCAAAAATAATGACAGTATCTTGTGTTCTCCTAATTTATTAAATACTCTAAAATTCCTAATTAGTTCTGTAAAATCATCTTTAAATTTTTCGTGTCCGTAAATATGATTTGAAAATGAATCTATAAAATCATTGATTTCGTCACTATCAAGGTCAATTATTTTCCTATGTTTTAATTTTTTGGATTTTACTGTATTGTCAACGATGTTGTATTCTACGTCAATGTCTTCTATTGAATCAATATCAATAAATTCTTCAAAACAGTATCTTAATTCGTATTCAACTAGTTCTTTGTGCTTTTTATCTGCGATGAAAATTGTTTCGGAAGGATATTTAGGCAATACAAGTTCTGCATTATATTGTATTCTTTCTAAACTTACTAAAGATGAAATATCAACGATTTGAGTAAATTCGTTGAACTCATTAATCTTATCAAAGTTCAAAAACCCTTCCGTAATACTAATAATTTCAATGCCTTCTTCAGATTTTAATTTTTTATAGAAGTCAAAGTATAATTTGTCAAAAAGCAGTAGTTGTGTTCTCATTAATTTGGAATTGAGACATTTTGAATAATTGCCAACAAATCGATATAATGAAACTCTTTATCTCCATCTTTTGAACTTGCAAAAAGAAAGTCTGTATTTTCTTTTTTAGTAGTGTACTGGCTGTCCTGTATTTCTTTAATTTCTTCCTGTTTATTGGATATCATATTTTGCATAGAGCCAATTTCTTGAAAAAATTCTAATGAATTTTTAAGGGAATCTATTTTGATTTTACCTTTATATAAACCAACAATGGAAACTTTACCTATAAATAAATCATCAACACTATATGAGCTTTCAAATTCACTCTCAAATGTCAATGGAATTTTAACCAATAACTCATCTTCACTTTCTGCAATTACGCCTTTCATTTTGTAAGCATAATCTTTAAACATTGAGTTGAACAAATTATTAATATCAAAACCATTTGCACCTGGGATATTCATTCCCTTAAAAGAACCGCTTGTGAACAATTTTACAGTTCTTAATTCAGGCTCATTTTCCAATGTTAGGTTTACATTGTCAATTTTAATCAAACTTCCTTCTTTAACATCATTAAAGCTTGTAATCAAATTACTTTTTTCTATAATTTCGTTTAAGATTATAGATTTAGTTGTTTTTATTTCGAAGGTTTCGAGAACTTTTTGAGAATCCGATTTAATATTTTTTCGTCCAGCTTCTCCATCAAGTGATGCTCCAGCAATATTGAAAATATTTAGAAAATTAACACCTAATTTTCCTCTGTAATCAACTTCTTTTCCGTCATTACTATCTGTTTGTTTTTCTTTACTTAATGCAATGACATTGCTCAACATCATTTTGATTTCGTAAACTTTTGGGAAATTAATATAGTAGATGTTAAATATCATTATTCTTGTTTATTTCTGATGTTTTTTCGCATTACACACAACGCAGGGCTATGTGAAGCCACGTTTTGGATTTTAAATTTACGCA
>CAZMDC010000106.1:0-2223 GCA_964565055.1 uncultured Polaribacter sp.
AGTGGATTCGGACGTAGTCGAATCCGCCGTAATTGCGGTTATACATTGTTAGCAAACGTATTTTATTTTGCAACTCCAACATACTTCATTACAAATGGTTCAACCTTTCCTTTTGGCACTTCTAATATTGTCATTGTCCCGTCTTCTTTAAGTCGATGATGATTAATTTTTTCAGTTAGATTATTTTCTTTGAGATGATAAACTATGATATATCCATTGATTATAATTGAATATGATGTCGAGTTTCCAATTTTATGTTTTCTAGGTTGTCCAATGAAAGTCGAAAAATTTGCATCAGGGTCTAACTTGGTAATTGATATTATAATGTCAGTATCTTTTCCAGGGTCTTCGTTTAGAAGACAATTTGCAATTTTATCAGCATACGGTCCAAGGTCAACTTCTGTATATTCGTCTCTACTTGAAATATGTGCTCTCCAAAGAAGTGATAACAGAAATAATTTGAAAGAACTATAATTTATTTCCGAAAGTTCAAGTGTCTTTATTCCGTCTATAGATAAAGAGTAATGGCACTTTATTTTTTCGTTTTTGTTTAACTTCCCATTGTAAAGTTTTGAAGCATAAGTTTCATATTTTCCAATTGTTTCATTATCACATTTTTTACATAAGAGTCCGCCTTCATAAGTGCCTGATGATGGTTTTGAAATTCTTGGATTTTTCTTTAAAAATTCTTTAGGGTCAAAAGCTCTTAATTTATGATGTTCGTCGAACATATCTTTGTGAAGAAACTCCGACATAATATGGGACTTTTTTATTAAGTCCTTTTCTTTTTTGCAAAGTCGGCAGATTGGTTTCGTCATATGTTTGCTAACGGTTTTGGCTATGATACGTTGCGGAAAAATCCGCAGGATTCTTTCCGCCGAAGCCGAAAGATAGCAAAATTGCAATGAAATTCCGATAGGAATTTCAGCCGCAATGAATTATAGCCGTTGTTAGGCACAGTTATTTCTTTTCAAATGCTGATTCGTTGTATTCATTCACAATTTCTTGGTTGTGAAGTTTATCTTTTGGTAAATTTTTTAGCAATGAATATTTTTCGATATAAGGTTTAAATTTTTCGACTCCATTTTCGCTCAAGCAATTATAAAATAGCCATAACAATTCATAATCCGAAAGCTGTGCTCGTACCATTGACGTGTATTTATATTTGGTATTATGATTTGGAAGACTATATTTTAATAAATCAATATATTTTTTATCATCTGGTGAAGTCCCTAATTCAGAATGAGTATGAAATTCCGTTTCGTCCACAAATTTTATTATTCTGTATAGATTCCTGAAATAATGACCAAAATCAGTCTGAACTTTTTCATAACATTTTAAATAGTCTTCATTCAGAGTTTCTTTCTTATCCAGTTCAGGCAACATTTTTTCATACATTTCTTTAAATACGTCTCTTCCTTTTAGTATTATTCTGTCGAATGGACGACCATTTTCAATTGCATCTTTAAGGCGCATAAATCCTGCTATACTTTGTGCTTTTTCAATATCAATATCAATTGAATCAACAATTTGATGATGCAATGTCAATAAGCTAAAAAAAGTATTCTCGAACCTTTGAAGTCTTAATGTTTTATTTTGTATTTCAAATTCTTTTCGAGTATCACTTAATTCTTCTCTTTGTAATTTTAATTCTTTTCTTTGAAGCAGGATTGTAAATATTATTCCAGCAAATGCAAGGCCAGAATATAAAGCATTTATAGAACCAAACATATCTCCAAATGTTCCTCTTTCCTCATTCGGTAATGTTTTTAAATGATTGTATGTGAAAATCCAAGAGGCTATTATTAAGATTACTGCTAAAGTTCCAATAATCGCAATCCAATAGCTGTTTTTCTTTTTATCTGCCATTTTTTCTAATTGTGCCTAACGCCCACTGTGTATGGCGTAGTGAGGCGCGCCTCGCGTAGAGCCATTGTTGCGCCTCATTGGCTATACACGTTGTTGTGTGTAGTTTCGTTCGGAGTTCTCGTAGGCTCGACCAAATATACGACTAATTGGCGAGGTGCAACATACAGTGGACGTTGATATGTAATTAGTAGAAAGGAAGCGTTTGCAAAACGCGATTCTACGTGCCGCAGGCAATTACATATCAACACATATATATACGCACTTTTCTAAATATAATAAAATTTTAACCATAACCTAGCAATGACCATAGCATAAACGGTTTTACATATTTACAAATACGTACAAACGCTTATA
>CAZMDC010000107.1:0-2164 GCA_964565055.1 uncultured Polaribacter sp.
GTTACGGCGGAAAATCATAGCTGATTTTCCGCAACGAGCCATACACAAGACCGTTAGGCAAAATATAACCAAAACCATCTAAAAAAATAGTAATAATAAAGATACCAGAATATTGATTATGCATTACGATATCGTAATGTCAATCCTAAAGTGAGGATTTAAATGAAGTTGACTCTTTTTAGATTAACTTTTAATTATTATATCTTTTAAGTTCAAATTATTTATAATACTAATATATTTATAATATAATCTCGCTTTTAATTCTTATTAATTAAATTATGATTTATAACTTATTAAAGTTCATACACAAGAGAATATGCCTGGTATCTTTTTAGATGAAATTTCCCGAGAAAAAGTAGTTCAAAAATTTAATAATATTAGTTCCATTAATGAATTTGCTTCACTTCTAAATTTTATAGAGAGGAATAACACTCTTCTTCTAGATAAAAAGAAATTCACACCAATTAACTCAAAGTATTTATACCATTTATCAATAACTAAAGACAAAAGATATAAAGAGTTCAGTATCTCCAAAAAAAGTGGAAAAGAAAGAAAAATTGAATCACCAGATGAACTCTTGAAAAGGGTACAAAAACTAATTAATTTTTTATTGCAAGTTATTTTCGAACCATATTCACATTACAGTTCAAATGGCTTTTTGTTTGGAAAAGGAATCATAAGGAATGCAAAACCTCACATTAATAAAAAATATGTTTTAAATTTAGATATTAAAGATTTCTTTCCATCAATAAACTTTAGAAGAATAAAAGTGGTTTTAGAATTAAACCCATTCAACTTGAAGGATGAAAGAGAAAGAATATCTTTTCTAATAGCCAATATTTGCACTTTTAAAAATCATCTTCCCCAAGGGGTTCCAACTTCTCCTATTTTATCCAATATTGTAACACAAAGATTAGATAGAAAATTAACAAAAGAATGTTTAGGTTTAAATATTAAATACACTAGATATGCCGATGATTTAACATTTTCAAGTAATCAGAATATCCTTAACTCTAGTTTTATTAAAAAGGTTGAACAAATTGTTCAATCCGAAAACTTTGAACTTAACAACAATAAAACAAGACTGCAAACTTCTATGCAAAGGCAACAGGTTACAGGATTGGTAGTAAATGAAAAGTTAAATATTAAAAGAGAATATTTACAAAAAGTTAGAGCAATGCTCAACAACTGGGAAAAAGGAGGGTTGAATTACGCAGAACGTATTTTTAGAAACCATCAACCAATTGAAAAGAAAGAATATCCTTTTAAGAATGTCTTATTAGGGCATATTTCATTTATTAAACAAATAAAGGGCGCCGAAAATTACATCTCTTTAAAACTAGTAGAAAAATATACTTTATTAAATAACTTAATAGATTATAGTTTTATAAAAAATAAAGCCGTAAAAGAGAAGTTAATTAGTGACAACCATAAAATGGAACAAATACCATTATTAAACAATCAAACTGAAAACGATAAATTTATATCCTTTTGCACTTCTGCTTTTCATCAAATAGAAAACTTGTTAAATTATTATTACTGGTCAAAATTCAAATTTATTGACTTACTTGAACACCTTTTATTAAATAACCCATCATTTAAGAAGAGATATAAAAATCTTGATAATGCAAAAAATAATTTTAAAAAAATAAGTGAACTGAATATAAATTTAATAGTTTATCTATATGAAAAAGAGTTCTTTTTTGACAAAAAAATATATTATAAACAAGAAATAACCAAATTAAGAGAAATAAGAAATGATGATTCACATAGATGTTCTGTCATTGATGTTAACAAAGACGAAATCAATAATGAATATGCTAAGTTAGAAGCAAAAAAAATTGATTTTAAAAAAAGAGGAAAAAATCTAGTACACAGTAACAAGGAGAAAAAGTTTATTTTAAAGTATGAATCTTTTCTTTTTTTAGAAAGCAAGAACTATAAGGAAGTTAGACGTATTTTAAAAGATATCACACTAAATATTAAAAATACTTTGCCTAACAACGTATAAAATTAATTGCTAGTTTTAGCCTACTTACGAAAATCCTAGCGGATTTTCTATTCGGTTTGTATTTGCTAAATTAGTTACTTAGACTACGCAACTAATCTTATACAAGACCGATGATGTACAATTCACCTAAAGGTGAACTCAAGTTGCTACATT
>CAZMDC010000108.1:0-2157 GCA_964565055.1 uncultured Polaribacter sp.
CAATAATAAATGGTAACATAGTTTTTTTTGTTTTCGTGGTTAATGAATGCCAACGTGTTTGTATATGGTTTGTTGCGTGTTTAAGCACCTAATTTAGCAAATAAAAACCGAATAGAAAATCCGCGAGGATTTTCGTAAGTAGGCTAGAACTAGCAATAAATTATATACGGTGTTACCACACGTTATTATTCAGTTTATATTCAACTGTTGCATTTATTTTTCCATTTTTTTTTGAAGGAATTAATGTGATTCCGGCTTTTTTAATTTTTTCGCTTTTTCCAGGTTCAAACGCTACTTTTGAATAAATTTCGTTTTCAATTTCAATTTCAGAATTACCAACTAATTTTTTTCCTATTATATCTGTTGGGATAAAAGAATATTCATTCTCTCTTTTTAGTTTATCATTTTCAGTGTATGCTTTGAAAGTCACTTTTTGAAATAGAAATTCAGAGAGTAAAATTGGTTTTATAAAAAACAACAAAAATATTTGAGCATTTAATCCTAAAGATGCAGAGCCAATATTAAGAGAAAAATGAAAATTCAGAAATTGAGAAAAATCAATAGTATATTCTCCAATTATCAAGTATGGAATTTGAGCAATAATCCAAATAACCGCTAAAAAATAAAAACTCGATTTTTTCGTAAAAAATAATATTGCTGATGCAATTCCGATTAAACTGATAATAATTGTTGGATTTAATAAATTATTCAAGTTGTTGTTAATTGTTAAAAGACTTGTAATTAAAACAAAAATGTAAAATCCTGTTAATAGTTTCATAGGTTGGTTTTTCTTATGTGTGGTAACGGTTAGTATAAGAATAGTAGCGGATTTAGAGGTACAGACCTTTCAATTTATCACTAAACTTTGTACAAAGATACTCACTTTGAATTTATCACAAAAACCGCTATTATTTTTATACATTGTTACCTGCTGGCTTTTCTTATTACATTTTCGGCTTGTATTAAATGTCTTTCATTATGAGCAATAATAAACCTAAAAGTGTCTCCTAATTTCAATTTTATTAGTTTTGATATACTAATTGCTGTCTTCGTTTTGGCAAAGTTTATATTTTTTGATTTTTCAATTAATTCAAGAAATTCTTTTTGTTGACTAATAAATCTATCAATAACACTTTTATTTAAACTGCTACCTAAAGGATTTTTATCTTTAAATGTCTTCATTTTATTCAATTTCTTTTTTGGAAGCATTGTATTGACAAAGTAGTTTCCAATTATTCCGCTTTTAAACGTTTCACTTGGTTTTGAATGGCTTGTTTCAATATTTTTTCTTATTTCAGGGTTATAAAAATCTCCATATAGATTCAGATGTTCAATACATTCCAAAACACTCCATTTTTCAGTATTTTCTCTATAGTTTAATTCTTTTTCAGATAGTTCTCTAAATTTCTCAACCTTATTGATGTTAATTCTTGTTTTTTCAATTAACTCTGCTATTAATTCTATTGTTTTAAACTTCATAATTATATTTTCCAACAAAAGTCAAGTCTTTTTAAACCATAAACATTGATTGAAATCAAGATTTTTTAATCCTAGATAAGGTTTCAGGTGTCATTCGTAAATAGTCAGCAATATATTTGTTAGGAATTTCTTGAAATAGTTGAGGACTTCTTTTAAATACTCGTTTATACCTTTCAATTGGTGATGAAGTTAGAATGTCTTTTTCTCTTTCTAATTGTTGTAAAATTAATTTTTCCAATATTTTAGTCCAAATATTTTGAAATTCAGGATTAGGATTAATTAATTCTTTAAATGTTTTTTTTGTAATGACTTTTAAGTTCGTTTTTTTTATTGCTTGAATGTAAAAATCAGATGGTTTTTCAGTTATAAAACTGTCAAGTGAAACTATAAAATTATTCTGGTAACCAAATCGAATTGTGTGTTCTTCATATTCATCTATTAAATAGATTCTTAAACTTCCGTTTTTGATAAAATATAGGTTAGTATCAATACTTCCTTTTACTTTTAAATACTCATTTCTGCTTATTTCTATTTCTTTTTCCCACAGATTATTATTTTCAATAGATTCGATTAATAATTGTGTTTCTTTCATTTTATTTGGGTGTACTTTTTCGCTTGCAGGTAACTTCTGGCTAAACATCAGTGGTGTTTATATTCACTTTATCTAGCGAGTTGTTA
>CAZMDC010000109.1:0-2095 GCA_964565055.1 uncultured Polaribacter sp.
AATAATACATCAATCCTAAGAATGGTGTTGTTAAGAAAAATGCTACAGCATTATGACCATACCACCATTGTACAAGTGCATCTTGAACTCCTGCATAAACAGAATAACTTTTTAAGAAACCAACTGGCCAAGCTAAACTATTAAAAATATGTAATACAGCAACTGTTACAAAAGTACCTAGGTAAAACCAAATAGCTACGTATAAATGACGCTGTCTTCGCTTTAGAATTGTCCAAATCATATTAACTCCAAAAGCAACCCAAACCAAAGCTATCATTATATCTATTGGCCACTCTAATTCTGCATATTCTTTTGAAGATGTATATCCCAATGGAAGTGTAATAGCAGCTGCAACAATAATTAATTGCCAACCCCAAAAATTAAAGTTGCTTAAAAAATTACTGGCCATTCTCGCTTTTAACAATCTTTGAAGCGAATAATAAACACCCGCAAAAATTGCATTTCCAACAAATGCAAAAATTACTGCATTAGTATGTAATGGTCTTAAACGTCCAAAACTTAACCAAGATATACCATCTGTTACGTTTGGGAACAAAAACATAAAGGCTAACAATAAACCTACTGAAAAGCCTACTATACCCCAAAGAAGAGTGGCATAAATAAACTTTTTGACTATTTTATTGTCATAATAAAACTGTTGCATTTCCATAATTAAATCTTCGTTTTTAATTAATTTTTTTTATTTTGTTTTACAAGTTCATCATCAAACAATATTCTTACAGAAGGCGTATATGAATCATCATACTGACCTTTTTTTACAGAATAAATAAATGCAATAAAGAATACAATTGCCACTAGAATACTTAGTGTTAGAAGTAGGTAAATTACGCTCATATCTTGCCTGATAGTTTGATAGTTCAAAGATAGTTTTGCGTGTAGTTTTAAAATATGACAAATATCATATTCTTGTCTTTTATTAAAATTAAATCAAAAAAAAACTCAAGATAACTTGAGTTTTTTTTTATAAAAATAATAATTTCTAAAAATTAAAATAATTGAATTATGTAATAATGACTTCTAATAAAAACCAAATACTAGTTAATAATATTAATAGCTTTGGAGAAATTTGTTTCAATTTTGAGATTGAATATTCATTTTCTGAAATTCTTTCTACTTCTATTTTAGTTTTCATAAATATGGGGGTATTTATATTTAAAATCAAAAATACGCTCATTTTCAACAATTTGAAATAAGCAAATTACCTAAATTTAGTAAATAACTACTTCTAGTAAGAACCAAATGCTTGATAAAAGAATAAGTAATTTTGGAGAAATTTGTTTTAGTCTAGAAACGAATAAAACATCATCAGAAACTTTGTTTAAGTTGCTTTTCATAATAGGGGGAATTTAATATTATTAAATAAAATTAAGTAATATTTATTTAATTACAAAATATTATCAACTATATTTTTAAATAGTTGAAGAAAACAACTTAGATTTTATTGATTTTTTATGCAACTTCTTATCAAAAGCCATACATATATTTCTCACGAAAGGTCTTGCCTTTTCTGGAACTTCTAAAGAATTATTATTAAGAATTACCAAATTATCACTTTTTAAATCTTTTAATAATTCAAGATGTAACTCTATATTATCAATTTTCTCTGATGGTTTTTCCCAAGAAGTATAAAAATTACACATAATATTTAAAATATGTTTTCTAATAACTTGGTCTTCTTTTGATAATATATGTCCTCTAAATACAGGAATTTCACCCTGTGAAACTAATTTTTGATACTCTTTAACCGTTTTTACATTTTGTGCAAAACCATACCAAGAATCTGATATTGCAGACATCCCTAAACCTACCATTAACTGGGTTTTATTGGATGTATAACCCATGAAATTTCTGTGTAATGTTTTATGAACTGTTGCTTTGTATAAACTATCTGTTTTTAATGCAAAATGATCCATGCCAATTTCTTCGTAACCTAATTCAGAAAATTTTTCTTTGCCAATTTCATATAAAGCTCTTTTGGTTTCGTCTTTTGGTAAATCTGCTTCGTTAAAACCTCTCTGCCCTACTCCTTTTACCCAAGGTACATGTGCATAACTATAAAATGAAATTCTATCTG
>CAZMDC010000110.1:0-2087 GCA_964565055.1 uncultured Polaribacter sp.
AAATTGAGTATTCTTTAACCAATCAACTAGATGATACTACTTTATTGCAATTGTATAAAAGAATGCTTAAACCTCGTTTGATAGAGGAAAAGATGCTTATTTTATTACGGCAAGGAAAAATCTCAAAATGGTTTTCTGGTATAGGGCAAGAAGCTATTGCAATTGGGGTAACTTCTGCTTTAGATAAAGACGAATATATCCTGCCAATGCACAGAAATCTCGGGGTTTTTACTACACGAAACATCCCATTATATCGTTTGTTTTCGCAATGGCAAGGAAAATCTAACGGTTTTACAAATGGGCGTGATAGAAGTTTTCATTTTGGTACACAAGATTATAAGATTGTTGGTATGATTTCTCATCTAGGCCCTCAATTAGGAATTGCAGATGGTATTTCTTTGGCAAATAAAATAAAAGGAAACAATCAAGTTTGCGCTGTTTTTACAGGAGAAGGAGCTACAAGTGAAGGAGATTTTCACGAGGCTTTAAACGTTGCTTCTGTGTGGAGTTTGCCTGTTTTATTTTGTGTAGAAAATAATGGCTATGGATTGTCAACACCTATTTCCGAACAATTTAATTGCACAAACATAGCAGATAAAGGAGTAGGTTATGGAATGGAAAGCCATATTATTGACGGTAATAACATTGTAGAAGTTTATACTAAAATAAATAACCTAGCAAAAAGTATTCGAAAAAATCCTAGACCAATTTTAGTGGAATTTAAAACTTTTCGAATGCGTGGGCATGAAGAAGCAAGTGGTACTAAATATGTTCCGAAAGACCTTATGGATTTTTGGGCTGCAAAAGACCCAATAGAAAACTATCAAGAGTTTTTAAAAAATAAAGGAATTCTATCGGAAGAAATCGAATTAGCCTATAAAAAAGAAATAACTGGTGAAATAAATAAACATCTTGCCATTGCTTTTGAAGAGGAATCTATTATACCAGATACAAAAAAAGAAATTGCAGATGTTTATAAACAATATTTGCCTACCATTACAAGCCCTTCTGCAACCAAAAGAAACATTCGTTTTGTTGATGCAGTTTCTGAAGGATTAAAAGAAGGGATGAAGCAGCACCAAAATCTTATAATTATGGGACAAGATGTTGCAGAATATGGTGGCGTTTTTAAAATTACTGACGGATTTTTAGAAGAATTTGGTAAAAGCAGAGTACGAAATACTCCTATTTGTGAATCCATAATTATTTCTACTGCTTACGGTTTGTCTGTAAATAAGATGAAGGCTGTTGTAGAAATGCAGTTTGCAGATTTTGTTTCATCAGGGTTTAATCCTATTGTAAATCTTTTAGCAAAATCGCACTACAGATGGGGAGAAAATGCAGACGTAGTTATTAGAATGCCTTGTGGTGCAGGAGTTGGAGCAGGTCCTTTCCATAGCCAAACTAATGAAGCTTGGTTTACAAAAACTCCTGGGTTAAAAGTAATTTATCCAGCATTTCCTCAAGATGCAAAAGGTTTATTAATTGCAGCAATTAACGATCCTAATCCTGTTCTATTTTTTGAACATAAAGCGCTTTATAGATCTGTTTATCAAGATGTTTCTGAAGGTAATTTTTCATTAGAAATAGGGAAAGCTAATATAATTTCTAACGGAAAAGATTTAACTATTATAGGTTATGGAGCTTCTGTACACTGGATTTTAGAAACTATGGATACATTACCTGAAATAAATGCAGAAATCATAGATTTAAGAACATTACAACCCATAGACACAGAAACAATATTTACCTCCGTTAAGAAAACTGGTAAAGTGCTAATTGTGCAAGAAGATTCTTTGTTTGGCGGAATTGCAAGTGATATTTCTGCTCTTGTGTCTGAAAATTGTTTTGAGTATTTAGATGCGCCAATAAAAAGAGTAGCAAGCTTAGAGACACCAATTCCATTTCATCCTAATTTAGAAAATCAATACTTGCCTAAAGAAAAACTGTACCAAGAAATTATTTTACTTTATAAGTATTAAAACTACTAAAAGATACGCTTTCTTTTATTTCTAAAAGGCAGTATCTTTAATGTAAAATTTAAAATATGCAAAACAAACAACTTATTCTAAAACAAAGACCTGTAG
>CAZMDC010000111.1:0-2087 GCA_964565055.1 uncultured Polaribacter sp.
AAATTGAGTATTCTTTAACCAATCAACTAGATGATACTACTTTATTGCAATTGTACAAAAGAATGCTTAAACCTCGTTTGATTGAGGAAAAGATGCTTATTTTATTACGTCAAGGCAAAATCTCTAAATGGTTTTCTGGTATAGGGCAAGAAGCTATTGCTATTGGGGTAACTTCTGCTTTAGATAAAAACGAATATATCTTGCCAATGCACAGAAATCTTGGGGTTTTTACTACACGAAACATCCCTTTGTATCGTTTATTTTCGCAATGGCAAGGAAAATCAAACGGTTTTACAAATGGGCGTGATAGAAGTTTTCATTTTGGCACACAAGATTATAAAATTGTTGGTATGATTTCTCATCTAGGCCCTCAATTAGGAATTGCAGATGGTATTTCTTTGGCAAATAAAATAAAAGGAAACAATCAAGTTTGCGCTGTTTTTACAGGAGAAGGAGCTACAAGTGAAGGAGATTTTCACGAGGCTTTAAACGTTGCTTCTGTGTGGAGTTTGCCTGTTTTATTTTGTGTAGAAAATAATGGCTATGGATTGTCAACACCTATTTCCGAACAATTTAATTGCACAAACATAGCAGATAAAGGAGTAGGTTATGGAATGGAAAGCCATATTATTGACGGTAATAACATTGTAGAAGTTTATACTAAAATAAATAACCTAGCAAAAAGTATTCGAAAAAATCCTAGACCAATTTTAGTGGAATTTAAAACTTTTCGAATGCGTGGGCATGAAGAAGCAAGTGGTACTAAATATGTTCCGAAAGACCTTATGGATTTTTGGGCTGCAAAAGACCCAATAGAAAACTATCAAGAGTTTTTAAAAAATAAAGGAATTCTATCGGAAGAAATCGAATTAGCCTATAAAAAAGAAATAACTGGTGAAATAAATAAACATCTTGCCATTGCTTTTGAAGAGGAATCTATTATACCAGATACAAAAAAAGAAATTGCAGATGTTTATAAACAATATTTGCCTACCATTACAAGCCCTTCTGCAACCAAAAGAAACATTCGTTTTGTTGATGCAGTTTCTGAAGGATTAAAAGAAGGGATGAAGCAGCACCAAAATCTTATAATTATGGGACAAGATGTTGCAGAATATGGTGGCGTTTTTAAAATTACTGACGGATTTTTAGAAGAATTTGGTAAAAGCAGAGTACGAAATACTCCTATTTGTGAATCCATAATTATTTCTACTGCTTACGGTTTGTCTGTAAATAAGATGAAGGCTGTTGTAGAAATGCAGTTTGCAGATTTTGTTTCATCAGGGTTTAATCCTATTGTAAATCTTTTAGCAAAATCGCACTACAGATGGGGAGAAAATGCAGACGTAGTTATTAGAATGCCTTGTGGTGCAGGAGTTGGAGCAGGTCCTTTCCATAGCCAAACTAATGAAGCTTGGTTTACAAAAACTCCTGGGTTAAAAGTAATTTATCCAGCATTTCCTCAAGATGCAAAAGGTTTATTAATTGCAGCAATTAACGATCCTAATCCTGTTCTATTTTTTGAACATAAAGCGCTTTATAGATCTGTTTATCAAGATGTTTCTGAAGGTAATTTTTCATTAGAAATAGGGAAAGCTAATATAATTTCTAACGGAAAAGATTTAACTATTATAGGTTATGGAGCTTCTGTACACTGGATTTTAGAAACTATGGATACATTACCTGAAATAAATGCAGAAATCATAGATTTAAGAACATTACAACCCATAGACACAGAAACAATATTTACCTCCGTTAAGAAAACTGGTAAAGTGCTAATTGTGCAAGAAGATTCTTTGTTTGGCGGAATTGCAAGTGATATTTCTGCTCTTATATCTGAAAATTGTTTTGAATATTTAGATGCGCCAATAAAAAGAGTAGCAAGCTTAGAGACACCAATACCATTTCATCCTAATTTAGAAAAACAATACTTGCCTAAAGAAAAGCTGCATCAAGAAATTGATTTACTTTATAATTATTAAAACTACAAAAAGATACGCTTTCTTTTGTTTCTAAAAGGCATTATCTTTATTGTAAAATTTAAAATATGCAAAACAAACAACTTATTCTAAAACAAAGACCTGTAG
>CAZMDC010000112.1:0-2004 GCA_964565055.1 uncultured Polaribacter sp.
AATTCTTTGGTTGCCTCTGTAACTGTATATCCTTTTTTATTTTTTAATTGATTAATTTCAGACTTGTTAGATTTCCTATAATCTTTTCTTTGTTCTTGTGGGCTGAGTGTAAGGTCTAAGGCTATTGTTTTATTTAAGTCTATTACAGTTCCAAATTTTTCAAATAAATTAGATTGCTTAAAAATAGGATGTAATCTCGAAAAAACACTTATTATATTGTTTTCTATAAAAAAATCTAAGAGATTTTTTTTAAAAAAAATGATTAAATTTTTTGAAAGTTGGTCTATCGGCTTATTTGCTATAGGCCCTGCGTACCCATATACTGAGGTTGCATCATATAATTGCGTTTTAGGTATTTTTTTTATAATAAGTGGCAAGCATATATTTTCTTGAGTGCTTTCAGCAACAAAAAGCAGAGGAGACTCTTTTTCTTTTTTTTCTAAAGCATGGTAACATGGAGTATGGTGAAAATCATATATTTTACAAGCCTTAATTAATTTACTCCATCTAGGGTTATTTATGTTGAGAATATCAAATTTCATAATTTAGTTATCTAGGTTTGTCATTACTTTTTTCAATTGAGAACTTAATCTATAGGATATATCTAGTAATAAATAATATTCTTTACTTGGCAGTAGTATTTTGCTAGTAAAGAGAGCATTGTCGTATTTTGAGTAGTTAATTAAATCTAGATATTCATTATTATGAACAATAAGATTTTTTTTATTTATTACAGTTGCAATTTTAGAGGTGCCATCAAAAATACTCTCAAAACCATTTTGATCAAGAGTAAATTTAAAACTTGGTTTATCTTGATATTGGTTAACAGATATAGATATATTTTTTTGATACCAAAATAATTTTTCTTCTTGCTCTAATCCTATTTTTTTATACCAAGATTTTGCTTTTAAATTTTTGTTAAATACATCTAACTTAAATTTGATAGGAAAATAAAATTCAAAGTTCTTTAATGATTTTTTTAAGAACAAACTACCGAGACCTTTCCCTCTGAATTTGTTATCCAAGGAAATATTATTTAAAAATAAATAAGATTCAATTAAACGAAATTGAATAAATCCGATAAGGTCTTCATTTTTATACAAACCATAAAAAAAAACTTTGTTGTTCTTGTTAAGAATTAGATTCTCCAGAAATTGTTTGTAATTTTTATCAAAATAAATTAATTTATTCTCAAACGGAGTATTTATATATATTAACTTATGTAAAAACAAAAGATCATCAATATCTTTAATACTATCAATTAATTTATAAGTTATGTTTTCTTTCTTCATTAAGGTCTTTCATCTTTTGTGAGGTGTCTACTACAACATCTTTTTTTATTAATACATTTCTTATTGTTAAAAGTATAATTTTAATATCTAATAAAAGCGATATATTTTTAACGTAATAAATATCCAATTTTAATCGATTATTCCAGTTTAATGTATTTCGACCATTAATCTGTGCCAATCCAGTAATCCCGGGACGCACAGTGTGTCTAAACTTTTCTCGATCTGAATAATACGGTAAATATTTAATTAATAATGGTCTAGGCCCTACAAAACTCATGTCACCTTTAAGCACATTGATGAGTTGGGGAATTTCATCTAACGATGTTTTACGTACAAATTTTCCGACAGTAGTTAATCGTTTTGAATCTGGTAGTAAAGCTCCTAGTGCATCTTTTTCATCAGTCATTGTTTTAAACTTGATAATCTTGAAAAGCTTTTCATTCTTACCAGGGCGTAGTTGAAAGAAAAAAGGCTTTCCTTTATTAGCTATAAACAGCGCAATTATTAAAACAAAAATAATAGGACTAACAAGTAATAAAAGAGAAAAAGATCCTACGAAATCAAAAACAGGTTTTATGATTTTGGTATACATTTTACTATTTATTTATTGTTTCAACAAACTTTTTGCAAAGAATTGATTTATCATATTTTGTTTCGGCTAGCTTCCTTGCATTTTGTCCTAATTGCTTTGTGAGACTTTGATTTTCTTGTA
>CAZMDC010000113.1:0-2001 GCA_964565055.1 uncultured Polaribacter sp.
AAATAATTTTCAGTTAGTTTCTTTTTAGTTCGTGTTTTCGCAAATTAGGCACAACGTTGTTGTATAAGATTAGTTGCGTAGTTTAAGCACTAAATTTAGTAAATAAATCACAGATAGAAAGTCTGCGAGGAATTTCGTAAATAGGCAAAAACCAGCAATTAATTTTATACGGTGTTGTGGTGCGTTTTTTTTCAGAACGGAAGGTCATCATCTTCCTCAATTTCTCTTTTCCTTTGATGTGTGTCAGGTAAATCATACCATCCTGAAAGTTGTAAATAACATCTTTCTTCGTTTTCATTTGGTGACCACCATCTTGCTAATGAAACTCGTAATAAAGTGTTTGCAGGAATTTTATCTACTGGGTTTTGATAACCAACAAATGAAATATTTCTCCACCTAATAGGATAACTATATCTTACTTTTTCTTTAAAATCATTTCGAGTTAAATCTTTGTCAGTTATCCAAAATCCTACACTATTGTTTGGAATTCCTCCATTTTCTGAAATATATCCACTTCCTCCACTTGTCCATTGAATTTTACCATCAAATAGAACTTCTGTACTTCCGTTCCAAATCTTTACATTTAGTTTTTCTCTTAAATACTTAACCATTTCCTTTATTGTTTTAAAAGAAAATTTAAAAGTCATATTAGTTACTAAAATATCTTCAATATGTGGTGCAGTTTTATCTGTGCGTTCTTGATATTCAATTGTCCAAACATCTCCTATTTTTAATGAAGTTTCACCATCTTGATTATATCCATCTTCATCTAAAAGACGAACAAATCTACCATTTCCTGTAACTGCTCCAACACAAGCATAATTTGACATATGTGTTTTTGATACAATAATTACGTCCATTATAAGTGAGTGATTTTATATCCGATTTTTTCCAGTTTATTGGTTACAATTGACCTATGACAAGCCTCTGGTTTTTCTTCTACGCAAAATAAAACAACTCTACTTGCTCCAACTTCATCAAGTTTTTCGATGAAAGAATCAAAATCAAATTTCCCTAAAATTCTGTCTTTATAAGCGATAGTGAAAATTTTTCCTAATTTGTTTCTATCTCTTTTTAGTTCTCCTTGTTGAGCATCTGCTTCTTTTTGTAAATCTCTAATTTCTGAAGTTGGTGCTAGGTCTAAAACGTGTCCGTATTTAATGTCTAAATCATTAAGTTTTTCTTGTAAACGATTGCTGTTTACAAAAGAGTATTTTGCTCCTCTAACTCCTCTACGTTGTCGTATGTCGCAAAAGGTATCAATATTGTTTTCCGTTAGTTTATTAAAATATTCTGTTTCTGTTGAGTTGTAAACTCCTATTGTGAAAAATTCCATTTATTAATATGATTTTCGGGAAGTAAAGTCCATTTCATTGCCAAATAAGTCAACTGTTCCTTTTCCTTTTGTTAATTCATTCATTACTGATAGTTGTGATTTCGTTCGTTTGGCTGAAACTATATGATTTAACGAAACTTCTTCTTTTAATAATTCTTGTCCAATTAATTTACTTCTATGACATTCCTCTGGTTTTGATTCACTACACATTATTGCAAGATTAATTTTTTTGTCATTTGCAGTAGTTAATCTTTTTAAACCTTCTTTAAAAAAATCCTTTTCCTTAATTAAGTCGTAAACGACTTTACCATCATAATCATAGCAACTTCTGTCAGAAGGCAAACCTCCTAAAGTTTCTCCAACAAAAACATAGGTAATTTGATGTTTTTTTAATTCGTTGTCAAGTTGTGCTTGATTAAATTGAGGATTCCATTTTGAATATGGTTTTGACCTAATATCAAGCAAAAAATGGATGTTAAAAGATTTTAGTTCGTTTATGAAATCTTCTATCTTTTTATTTCCGTGTCCTATTGAATATATTGTTGACTTATTCATAATCTCAAAGTTACAAATTTTTCTTGATTTTTCGGATTTTTTTTCTCAAATGCACTACAACGGTTAGTATATGAAAAGTAGGCGATTACGAAGCACTAAACTTTCAGTTA
>CAZMDC010000114.1:0-1959 GCA_964565055.1 uncultured Polaribacter sp.
TGCATTGTTGAAATAAAGCACTAGAGGCTAAGTTAAGTCTGTATAATTTATTGTTAGTAAAGCATACTTGCGAAAATCCTCGCGGATTTTCTTTGTCAGTAATTATTTAGTAACTTTATTACTTAACTACAGCAACTAACCTTTTACAAACACGTTGGGTGTAATTTTAAGAGTGCGTTCCAAAAAATATGAAAAAAAAAATATGATTTTTTTAAGATTAAGTTTTTTTATTTTGTTAACTATTTTTTTGTCAAGTTGTAGTGATGAAGAACAAACAATTGATAATTCAAAAGAAACTATTTCTCAAATAACAATTAATCAAACTCAAAATGAAGTTAACGAATATTTAAGCATAACATATGATAGTTTTAATGATTCTATAAATCAAAACTCTGGATTTTTAGGTTGGCGAAATGTAAGAGATTATTTTTCTTTAGGAAAAGAAACTATGAAAGAGAAATCTACTCGTGTTTGGTATTCCGTATATGATAGCATAAAAGTTACCAATATGGTTAAAAAAAATTTAGAAGAAGCCTACATTAGTTTAGATAAAGACCCAAATCAAATAAATGTAAATTATATTTCGGGAAAAGAAGAAATTGGTTTATACTCTCATAAAATAGGATTGTCTATAATTGCAAATATATTTGAATACTTATTAGAATGGTTAGCCGAACTAATTGGAAGCATTATTATTGCTTATATAGTAGTTTTTAGTTATGTTTTTTATATGTTTACTTGGGGTGGTTGGATTAGATGGAGCAAGCAAAGACACGAAAAGGTAAATAATACTGGAGCACTAGCTCTAAAATGTGGTGGCTATTTAGGAATATTACTTATTGTTTTAAGTATGTTTTTTAGTGAAGATTTAACAGAGAATCAACTAAAAAAAAAAATTGAAACTAACATATTAGAACAAGTGGAAAATCAAATAAAAAATAATTTAGAATAATGAAAAAAATTATAACACTTGCATTATTAATTTTTTTCCCAAAATTAATAAACTCTCAAATAGTAAAAGCTGTTAAAAATATATCTGATGATGTATTAGAAGTCGTTTATAAAAAAAGTGATTTAGATAAAAATGCAAGTAAGATTGCTAAAAAAGTTGTTATAAGTTCAGAATTAAAAAAATGGAGTTTAGACAATGGATTTGATTTAATAGCAGGAAAATATTCTACAAAAATTTATAGTAAATCTGGAGAGATGTTGGGCTCAATTGTTTCAAAGGGAACAAATAAGAGTATAACAACTTATGCATTAATAGGCAGAAAAAAGGTAAATCCTTTATTGAATGCACAAATCTTTCCAAGTACAAATTATAAAGTAGATAATACTATTTTTAAAACGGATAGATTTAAAAGAGTTACTAACGCAAAGTCAGCAACTATAACTAATAATAACCCAAAAAGAAAAGAGTTAACAAATTCATATAAAAAACACCTAAAAATAGAAAATATTGGAGGGAAAAAAAAAATTGACCAAAGAGGCCATTTAATAGCACATTTTTTAGGTGGTAATTCTGGAACAATAAATATTGTAGCTCAATTAGAAACTTTGAATCAAAAAAAATTTAAATGGATTGAAGAATTAGTAGGAAAAAATAAAAAATTTATTAAAAATTACGAAGTAGATGTAATTTACAAAGGTCAGAGTAAACGTCCTTATGCTTTTAAACAAAAATTCGAATTCAGAGGTGATTTAAGAGAATTAAAAAAAGAACAAATTAAAAACCCGACTTTAAAATACATAAAGAAAATAGATGAAAATGGAAATACTTTTTACAAATGTATAACTTATCATAAAAATAGTTAAGAAAAAACTACACACAACAAAGAACTGAGTTAAAAAGCAACTATTTTCTTTATTAAATTTAAGCATTCGTTTTTTTGCATTGTTGAAATAAAGCACTAGCAACTAAGTTAAGCCGTGTATAATTTATTGTTGGTTTTAGCCTAT
>CAZMDC010000115.1:0-1940 GCA_964565055.1 uncultured Polaribacter sp.
CAATTCATATTCAAAATTTACCTGAAGGCACAAAAGTTCGCTCTCCAAAAGAAGCACATCAAGGACAAGTAAATTACAACTTAGAAAATGAAGACGTAGAAATTGTAGGCTTTTTCTCTAGAGAACATCAAGGTATTTTTACACATCATGATAGGTTTATTCACATGCATCTTATTACAAATGATAAAAAAAAGATGGGGCATTTAGACAATATTACTATACAATCAATGACACTTTACTTACCTAAACATGTAATTTCTAAATAATTATTCTCAGCAATTATAGGTTGTTTTTTTTTACGATTTTTTTTTAAATATTTTGTGTATATTGTTGTTGTTAAAGGTATCTTAAAAACAACCATAATTTACAATGTCGTTAGATAATGTAGGAATAAATCATTCTTCGGAAGAACAACGCAAAAGTCTTGAAGATCAGTTAAAAGAAAATATTCACAAATTCAATACTATTTTCTACCACGCATCACAAGAAATACACTTGTGGAAAATCATAAGAAACAATGATGGTACAATACATACTTGGCAGTTGGTAGATGTTAATCCTGCTGCTCTTAAATCTTGGAACAAAACCAAAGAAGAAGTTATTGGTAAAACAGGAATAGAATTGTTTGGAGAAAGGGATTCTAATGAATTTTTGCCAATTGTAGAAAAAATCACAAAAACTAACCAACCAGAAGTATGGCAAACTTATTTTGCGCCTACCAAACAACACCTTAAGATGAAAAGTATTCCTATGGGAGACTATTTTGTTTCTATGGGAGAAGATATAAGTAATAAAATTGCCAAGGATAATAGACTTAAAGAAAGTGAAAAAATCACTAACGAAATCTTTAACAATACTTTTAACTTTATCGGTTTTCTAGAGCCTGACGGTACATTTATTGATATTAACAAAACTGCTTTAGATTTTACAGGACTTGAAAAGGAAGATATTGTAGGAAGCAAAGTATATAACGCTCCATGGTGGAAAAATTCTAAAGAGACAGAAACCAGAAAAGCACTTAAAGATTTTATTAAAAAAGCAGCAAAAGGAGAGTTTGTAAGATATGAAGTAGAAGTGGTTGGTAAAGACAATCGTATTTTGACCATAGATTTTTCACTTAAACCTGTATGTAATGCATCTAACGAAGTGATTTACATCCTTCCAGAAGGAAGAGATATTTCTAAACGAGTAGAATTTAAAAGTGAATTAGAAAAACTAAATACAACTTTAGAAAAAAAGGTTAAAAAAAGAACTAAAAAACTAAGAAAAGCACTAAAATCTATAGAACAATATAAGCTAGCCGCAGAAATGTCGAAAGTAGGTATTTGGAAATGGGATTTTAAAACAGACAAACAAGAATGGGATGACACTATTTACAATTTATTTGGTGTAAATAAAGGAGAGTTTTCTAGTGTTTCTGAAGCTTGTTTTGCTGGTATTCATATCGATGATAAAAGGCGGGTGAGAGAGGAGTTTGAATACTCTAGAAATAATTTTGAAGATTTTGATAGTATTTTTAGAGTAATCAAAAAAGATTCAAAAGATTTAATTTTTGTAAGAGCTAAGGGAAAAATAGAGTTTAATAGCAAGGGAGAAGCAATTAGTTTATATGGTACAAAGTGGGACGTAACTCAAGAAATGAAAGTTTCTCATGAACGCAATGTCTTTGCCAAAGAATTAGAGCAACAATACCAGCTAATAAGTGCTGCATCTATAATTTTAATTACAGATGTAAATGGTAATATCATCGAAGTTAATAAAAACTTTTGCAATAAATCTGGTTACTCTGAAAAAGAATTACTCAACGAAAATTATCGAGTAATTTTGGAAGATTATTTTACACCAGAGTATTACATAAACATAAATACTACTGTTTTACAAGGTAAAAATTGGAGTGGTTTATTGTGTAGCAGAAACAAAAATGGAAATAAAGTATGGTT
>CAZMDC010000116.1:0-1851 GCA_964565055.1 uncultured Polaribacter sp.
TACCAAAAAAGAATATGAGAATATTTTAAAAACAGATTTTACGAAAAAGTTTGGTGTAAAAAATTAATTCTGTTCTCTAGGTCTAACTATTCAGTTAAAGATTATCTTCTTTTTGATGTACTCTGTAAAATTTAAAAAATGAGAAAATTATTTACTCAATTATTTCTATTGTATACTGTTTTAGTGTGTAGTCAAAGTGGTAAAGTTTATTATGAAGCAAAAATTCTTACCAGAGCTCTTAAGTTAGATAGGAAAGATTCTGTTGAAGTAAATAAGTTACTTAACCAAGTATTTAATAGCCAAAAAAGTATTGGTTATTTATTAGAGTTCAATACTAAATCATCCTTATTTAAGAAAGAAAAAGAAATGGGTATAGATGAAGGCAGTATAAATCTTGCAGATATACAAGTTGGTAATGGAAAATATTATACAAACTTAAAAGAAAACAAAGCAATAAAACAGCATGAGTTTTCAGGAGATTATTTTTTAATTGAGATGCCTCAATTAAAATGGAACTTAACTCAAGAAAGGAAAAAAATTGGTAAATATTTCTGCTTTAAGGCAACAACAGAATATGAAATTGATACCAGAAGAGGTAAAAGTAAAAGAAAAATAACTGCTTGGTACACTAACGAGATTCCTTTCAATTTTGGACCTAAGGAATATTTCAACTTGCCTGGATTGATTATTGAGCTTTATGAAGACAGTTTATTCATCCAAGTTTCAAAAATTGAATTATCTCCTAAAAATAAATTAATTAAAAAGCCAAAAAAGGGCACTAAAATTACCAAGCAAGAATATGATCTTCTTGTTAGAAAAACTCTTGAGCAAAACTCAAGGTATAGAAATAAATGATTCGTATGAAAAAAATTCTTTTTATTTACTCCATTTTCTTTTTTACATGTGCATATAGTCAACAAAAAAATTACGGAATTGTAAATTACGAGTCAAAAATTGGTAAGAAAGCGATTGAAGACTACATGACTAATAAAAGACCTAAAATTAAAAATAAGGTAGTTTTAAAGAGTTTAGATCAAACCTATTTGTACTCAGGAGTTATCCAATCAAATTTATATTTTTCTGGTACGAGAGGGATGTTTACTGTTGAAGACAAACTTAGCACGGATATTAATAAAATTGGGCAGAGAATTAGTCAAGTATCATCAGGTGGTTCCAATACTTATTATTACGATCAAAAAAATAAAATCTATTTAATTAAAAACTGTGAAACTTTAGGAGAGTGTTTCATATATGATAACAAATTGCTTGAATGGAAATTAACCCAAGAGACTAAGATTATAAATAACTATAAAGCTTTCAAAGCAACACGTTCTAATGGTAAAATAATTGCTTGGTACACCCCAGAAATACCAGTTGGATTTGGACCAAAAGGAGAATATGGTTTACCAGGTTTAATTTTAGAACTAGAAATAGGTAAAATAATTTTTAAAGCCACTAAAATTAGTTTAAACCCAAAAGAAAAAATTGTTGTTAAAGAGCCAAAAGGAGGTAAAAGAATATCATCTAAAGAATTTAAAAAGTTAGTAAATAAAGCTAAGAAAAGTATTTTTGGAAATAAATTTTAAAGATTGCTTAAAACTAAAAAGAAGATTATTAGATGCATAAATATTTACTGTTCCTGCCAATTTTAATTCTTATATCTATTGGTTTAAACTCCCAAAAAGTAACCTTTTAGAAACTGTAAAAAACAAGTAAACCGATTTTCACTTTCCATTTTAGGCTACCCATTTATGGGGATACAGCAGCCTCCCCATAAATGGGTAGTACAATCTGGACAACGATTTTTTTGGAAAACTAAAAAAATGGTTTCATCTTTGAGAAGCTAGGAAA
>CAZMDC010000117.1:0-1838 GCA_964565055.1 uncultured Polaribacter sp.
TAGCAAATAAAAACCGAATAGAAAATCCGCGAGGATTTTCGTAAGTAGGCTAGTAATAGCAATGGATTATATACGGTGTTAGCCACAGTAATTTTCATTATTCAATTCGGGATATAAAATTTGAAAAAGCAAATCACAATCAAATTTCGCTTTTGGTCTTTCTTCATAAAATGCAGTTACTTTTTTATTAAAAGTTCCTTTCTTATCTAATTCGATTAGTTTGTCCCATATTCCGTAATGTTTAAATGCTATTTCTATGTAATCCCAATATTCTTTATATGAATGGACTGCATTATTTGCAAAAGCAATCCATTGATTTGGTTTAAAACCAAAACCAATAATTTCATTTCTCTTTGCACTCTCAATTGTACAAATTAAATTTCGATGTTCAAATAACTTGTCTATTAAATATTTGCTATTTAGTTTATTAGATAGATAATGTAATAATAGTTCAGATTGTTTTTCTTTTTCTGTTGAGTACCAATTTTGAATAATTGGCTCGTCAGTTTTTGTAAAAACATAACCTCTTTTTAGTATTAATCTCGATAAATACTTTCCGTGTTCTAATTCTTTATTTTCAAACAATGTTTGAAATAGACTTTTTTGCTCTTTAGACTTTTTATTCACATCAATTTCAAGATAGTGACAGTCAAGCATAAATTCTAAAAAGTGGTAATTGTTTCTTTTTGCTATAGAAAACCATTTATGAATTTTAGGTTGATTTTCTTCATCTTTAAATGCTTTTGATTCGTTAAGTATCTTTAACTCAAATTCGTTTAATTCAAAAATTCTATCTTTTATTGGTTTAAAATAAAATGATTCAGTTTTCCATAAATACCTTAAATCAGCTATAATTTCTTGAGCTTTTTCTTTTGCATTGTTTAATTTTCTTGCTTTTTTTCTTTCGGTTTCAGCTTTTTCTTCTTTCTCAATGTTGATTAGTCTTTCCTTTTCTTTAAGTTCTAATTTTTTCTTGAAGTCGAAAAAATAAGCTTGATATAATTCTTTATCAAATTTTAATTGTGAAAGACTAATTGATTTTTCAATCCATTTGGTCAGTAACTTGTTATTTTCAACTAAAAAAGGAAATTTATATGTGCAAAGAAGTCTAAAATCATTCGTGTTTTCGTCTAATTTAAAGAAGTTTTGATATTCTGTTAAATACTTTATATCTCTTTCTGTTTGATTTTGACCTTGAACATCAAAATTGTCAAGTATCCATATTAGATACATTCCATTACGTTTATAAAACTCGTAACGACTAATTATATATCTTAATGATAAATCTGAAAGCTGAATTTCAAAAACTAATTTTTTGCCTTTGTATTCACAAAAGACATCTGGCTTTCTTTTTTCGTTATCGTTTATAATAAATTTATCATCTACGTTTATTGCTGAAACACCTTTTATTTTTGATATTCTTTGAGCAATTTTGTTTTTTAATTCTTTATGTCTGTCGCTTTCTTTGGATTTATAAATTCTTGTTAATTCGTCTGTTTCTTTTGGTGAAAACTTTGAATCTTTTAGAAAACAATATTTTGCTTTTGGTTGATGTTTAAAATGAAGTCTGTCATTTTTACTTGTTGAAACATTAAGTTTCTGTGTGCATTCACAGCAGTATAATTCAACTTCGTCTTTATGAAATTGTTTTCGGACTTCAAATCCACTTTTCGCAGTTTCGAAAACCTCATTTGCTTCAAGAATTTCGCCTGATATTTTGTCAAAAGCTACTTTAATTGTTCTTTCAAATGACATATTTTGAATGGTAGGTTTTTATTGTGGCTAACGGTCTCCTTTATTTTACAATATTAACTTTAACAAGAGAAGAGAGGAGAACT
>CAZMDC010000118.1:0-1781 GCA_964565055.1 uncultured Polaribacter sp.
TAAAATAGGTTGCAGGATAACTATCAACTCCATATACAGTTCCAAGATTTACAGAATTGACTAAAATGATAATCATTCCGCAAATAACAATTCCCCAAAATGAAGGTTGTTTACAAATACTAATAAAGTAAAACCACGAAAACTCTTTTAACTGTGTCCATTTAGATGGTAAACCATATTGTTTTTTAGCTTTAGGAATCACCACATCACCAACTAAATTAGTACTTTTAGCTATCAACTTTTGAACTTGCTTTCTTTTAGATTTCTTCTCTTTAACTATATTAAAGTTAAATTTTTTATAACCATAAATTAGTGCAATTACTCCTAATAAAACCCAAAATAATTTGTTGTATAATAATGCTCCAATAAATGGAAGTTCTTGAGTGCTCTTTTCTAAGGCCGACCAAGATTTTGTGATATAACTTGTTGTTGTTAATGAAAATGGATCAAAAATAGCTTGCCAAAAATCATTGGTAATTGCTTTGGTTAACAAAAACACTACAAACAAAATAACACCCTGAGTATATACAACTATTAAATTTCTAGTTAAAGCTCCTGTTACAAAAAACAATGCTGCACCAAAAAACAACGTTGGTAACGTTACCATTAGAAAGGTTTTTATGTAAACAAATGCATTAAAAGCCAATTGTTCATCTGGACTAATCCAGGGCATAAATTCACCCAACATCATACCCAAAATAATTCCTGTAAATACAAACAGTAAAACAGTAAATGCCCCTAAAAACCTACCTAGTAAATAATCTCTTTTTTTGATAGGTGTAGAAAACAGTAGTGCTTCTATCTCGTACTCAAAATCGCGCAACACAGAAACTCCCATAATCATTGAAGCCAAAATCATACATAAACCAGTTATAGCTCCCATAGTTTTGGCTATCACTATAGGTGAATTTCTTTTCAAAAGTCCCATTTCTGAACCTTGAAAAACAAAATCTACACCAATAATTGAAAACAGAAATATAAATAAGAAGAACACGTAAGTGTCTGGTCGTTTAATTCGATATTGTATTTCGAACTTGAAAATTTCATACCACATAATTATATAGATTTAGCGTTAGTAACATTGAAAATTTCTGAGAAATACACATCCTCTAATTCTGCATTAATGGCAGTAAAACCCTCTCCTGGGTTCGTATCACTTACGATATGAATGGTGGGTTTTCCTAGAAATAATCGTTCACTGATCACCTGAAAGTTTTCTTTGTATACGTTTAATTCTGATTTTTCAATTGTTTTTTGATACACTTTACCTTTTAAACTTTCTAAAATTTCGAGAGGCTTGCCTTTTAAACAAACTTGCCCTTTATTAATAATTGCCATATTTGTGCACAACTCTTTAACATCATCTACAATGTGAGTTGATAAAATGACTACTGTTTTTTCTCCTAATTCGCTTAATAAATTGTAAAAACGGTTTCTTTCTACAGGATCTAATCCTGCAGTTGGCTCATCAACAATTAATAGTTTAGGGTTGTTTACTAGAGCCTGTGCAATTCCAAAACGTTGTTTCATACCTCCAGAAAAACCTTTTAAATTTTGTTTTCTTACTTCATACAAATTAGTTTTATGCAAAAGTGCTTTTACCAATTCTTGACGTTCATTTTTATTGATGACACCTTTTAATACTGCAAAATGATTTAGTAGTACTTCTGCAGATATTTTTGGGTACAAGCCAAATTGTTGAGGCAAATACCCTAAAACTTGTCTTAATTCATTTTTTTGTTGTAGAACATCTATATCACCTAATTTTATGGAACCTTGAT
>CAZMDC010000119.1:0-1690 GCA_964565055.1 uncultured Polaribacter sp.
TAGATAAGCAATCGTCTTGTATTCTATCCTTACTCGTTATTGCTTGGGTTAGTATACAGTTTAGAAAACTACTAGTATATATAGATAAATATACTAGTATATTATATTAAAAGTAGTAGTATAGTTTTTAAAAAGATGTAGTGTTTTTTACTAAATGAAGATAAAGCTGTTTGTGATTGAGAATATACTTGCTTTCAAATCTAAAGATACAATTTTTTATTTACTATTTAACTGTATTTAAATAAGGTGTAGTAATTTTATTCATAATTATTTATAAATTCATTTACTTTTTCTCTACTTATTTCTCTTGGTATTTTAAAACTTGGCAAATAATATTCTACAGAACCTTTTTTGGAAATATATACAACCTTAACATAGTCATTATTTTTGAAACTCTTATCTACTACAAAAAAAGAGTTAGTTTCAGAATAATAAATATTTAAAACTTTTATAGGAAAGCCTGAATATAAAGGTAGTTTCTGATATGACATATAAAATTTATACTTTGATTCAGAGTACTTGTCCATAATATTTTTATACTTGATGTATCTTTTTAGTTTTTTAGCATTAAATACACTATCGATTTTATTTTTTTTAATCTTATTTAGTCTATTAATACTGTCTTCTATTTTATTATTTTTTGCTGAAATTTTTTTTCTTCTAAGTTCTCTTTCTTTTTGTTTTATAAAATATTCTTTTCTAACAACATAATTTATGGCTTTAGTTGCACCTTTTAATGAAAACCTATAATCTTTATAGCCACAAGAACTACCAACTCGGACACTAACTCTATTATGTTTTTTAAAATTCTCTAACAGTTGTGATATTTGAATTTTTTTTAGTCTTTTTAAAAACCAAGCATCATTATTGTTGCCTGAATTTACAGACTCTGAAACATAAATTTCATTATTTTCATCAAAAGTAAAGTATAAAAAAAGATTACTGCATCCTGAGTAGCCTGCTTCAGAAATATAAATATCTATCTTAGAACTTTCCTTGTAGCTAATAATGTTTAAATGAGCATTATTATAAGGGTATTCTCCTCCAGTGCCAATTACCCAACCAAGTTTATAGTCTCCATCAAATTCATTATCAAAAGATTTATAATTCCATTGACAGAAAGATGACAATGAAATGAGTAATAAAAATATTGTTAAGTTCTTTTTCATAGTTTTATTTAAAAATACATTTTTTTTTTCAATTCTTTAATTTCATTTTTGTTTGAAGTAGAAATGATATTAATATGACACATCATGAGTACTTTATAAATAGAGTTAACGTCTACAATGTTCCTAACTTGAATAAAGAACGGTTTAAATTTATTCTTAATGTTAACAAATTAGAAGCAAAAATAGAAGCTTTAAATTCTATAGAAGATAAAAATATTACTTCACAAGAAAGATATAAATTAATAAAGGAATTTAATAAGGTTACAAGTAGAAAAACACCAGAAGAATTATATTTTAAATTAAACTTCAATATTTAGATTGAAAACTATTTATTTTTTATCCTAGCCAACCCTCTCTATCTAAACTTCTGTATTGTATGGCTTCAGCAATGTGATTTGGAGAAATCTCTGAAGAATTTGCTAAATCTGCTATAGTTCTAGAAACTTTTAAAATTCTATCGTAAGCTCTTGCAGAAAGGTTTAGTTTTTCCATAGCTGTTTTTAACAATGCTAAACTTTCGT
>CAZMDC010000120.1:0-1684 GCA_964565055.1 uncultured Polaribacter sp.
TGATAAATTACTCATAAGTCTCATTTTTAACGTTCCGCCTCAATGAATGCCAACGTGTTTGTGTAAGGAAAGTTGCGTGATTTAAGCAATGAAGTTAGTAAATAAAATACAAACCAAGAAAATCCGCGAGGATTTTCGTAAGTAAGCTTTTACTAGCAATTTTTTTTACACGGTGTTGGCAACTGGCTTTTATTTCGATTTGTAAGTTTCTTCTGTTATACAATTTCCACACTTATTACAAACATAGTCTCCAGTTGAAGTACTTAAAAAATACTCTTTTTCATAATTATGCTCACAATTTTGTTTTTGTTTTTCAGAAGTCGTTTTTGCTAAATCTCTTGCTTCACTATTTTGCATATTATTTTTTTATGATTCTTATAACCTTATTATTTTTAAAATGTATTTGAAAGTCAAATAAAGGATGTTCCCAAATAGTAAATGTTCCACTTTCATCAATTATTTGAGTTTCCTTAAATAAACTACCAATTGACTTTATTACCATTTCTTTCGACATTCCTATATCTACTTTATTTTCATTTATTAACTTTCCGAATTTTGCTCCGTATTTTTTGATGTTTTCTTCTTTATTTTTTAATTCCTTTTTTTCTGTTTCCTTTTTAAATAAAACTAAACTGTCAGCTTTAATTTTGTTTTTTACAGAATCAATTTGTCTTATTTTTTTGTATTCTTTATATTTTTTAAAATCTGTATATGAAGCAGTTGATATTGGTATTTTAGAAAAAGGATTATTAGATTTAGTGTTAATTGGGTAGATAATTTCTCCAAGTTCAATATTATCCAATACGAAAGCTAATTGATAATTTGAATAAGGATAAATTTCATTAAAATTATAATAAGTGATTTTTTTAACATTGAAAATTGATTTTTTCTCAATTAATATTTTTTCATTTGAATTTAACTTTATAACTTTATTAGCATTGTAGTCTTCAGAATCAGATAAGACAATAAGTTTTTCTCCAATTAATTTTTCTAAATGGTTAAAATATTTATCTAAAATCAAGAATTGATTACAGGAATTTGGGTGAACATAAATTATAAAACCACTTTCAATTAATTTTATTTTAAAATAAAAATTATTCTCATAATAGGTTTCCCTGCCTAAATCTTTAATTTCTCTAATTTGAGAAGAACTTAACAGACTTTTTTTCTTAATAAAGCCTTTGTTTTTATATTTTTCATTAAATAATAAAATATTTTCTCCTAATTTTTTAGCACTAATAATATCAATTATTTCAAATTTTTTATTTGATATTAGTTCTGTAAATTCATCTTTATTTAATTTGTATTTAATAGTTTTTGATGGAATTAAGGAACTTTTATTATCTCCTTTTATAACTTTATATTCATCAATATAAAATGGCTCAAAAAATGTCTCTTTTGGTGCGAAAAAGCCTTTTTCTCCAATGAATATTTTAGCTTTTTCAGATGTTAATAATTCTTTTTTAAAATTTATAGCTTCTTGTTTTTCTACTACAATTTTTTTATTATTCGATTTATTGTTTTCTGTCAATGTAATTTGAGTCCAAACACTTTGTCCGATTAAACATAAAATTAAAACTAATATCTTCTTCATTCTATACTTTTTTAATTGCACGCTTCGCTTGTTGCCAACTTGTTATATAGTTACTTTTACTCCTATTATCCCGTAAATAAATGAGGGATA
>CAZMDC010000121.1:0-1651 GCA_964565055.1 uncultured Polaribacter sp.
TACAAGAATTACTAGGACATGGTAGTAGTAAAACAACAGAGATTTATACACATGTTAGTACCAAATCTCTTGCAAAAATAAAATACCCTCTATATCAATTTTTAGAGACACAAAACACTAATAATCAAAACAATAACAACTCGCTAGATAAAGGGTATATAAACACCACTGATGTTTAGCCAGAAGTTATGGGCAAGTTTACAGGACAAACATCTGAAATTTGAATGATTCAAAAAAAAAATGAAAATAATTTAAGAAAATACGGAAAACCGTAAAATAATCTCGATTGCTAACATTAATTTAGATAGAAAAGTGAAGTTCAGAAATCACTATAAAAAACGAGGTGTAACCGAAAAACCTTAAGAGTAGGAAAATTTAAATAATTAAAAAATGATTAAAAAATCTTACCTCAAAATGATGGCTATTTTTATGGCTTCAACATTCCTTTTTTCAAGTTGTGCTTCTATTGTAAGTAAAAGTAGTTATCCCATTTCAATCAATAGTGCACCTAGTGAAGCAAAAATTGTTATTAAAGACAAAAAAGGTATAGAGATTTTCTCTGGACAAACACCTGCAACATTAAAACTTAAATCTGGTAGTGGTTTTTTTGGAAAAGCAAGATATCAAGTAACTTTTACTAAAAATGGCTATGACACTAAAACCGTTCCAGTAGAATTTAAACTTGACGGATGGTATTTTGGAAACTTACTTTTAGGAGGAGTTATTGGAATGCTAATCGTTGACCCTGCTACTGGAGCAATGTATAAATTAGAAACTGAATTCTTAAATGAAACTTTAGTACAATCTACTGCCAGTGTACAAAAAGATGAACTAAAAGTTTACGCTATGAACGAAATTCCAGCTGAATGGAATAATCATTTAGTTAAAATAAGTAATTAAAAACCAGCCCATAACACCGTATAAAATTAATTGCTAGTACAAGCCTACTTACGAAAATCCTCGCGGATTTTCTATTTGGTTTGTACTTGCAATTTTATTGTTTAAACCACGCAACTAATCTTATACAAAACCGTTGTGTGTAATGCTGGAAAAACGGAAAGGTTCAAATGACAGATAAAGAAAAAAATAGAATCGCAGAATTGAGATGGGAAATTGAACGGAAAGAAAAACGGACAAAACTCGAACCGAAACTGAACTCAATATTACCGAAAAACTCATTTGAATTTTTAAGTTTTGAGAAATCTGATTCTTTCCAATCTAAAACAGACGATTGGCCAAATGATAAATGGAAAGAGAACTTATACTTTCAAACCGAAATTGAAAACTCTGTGATGATTGAAAATATCATAAAGAGTTTCCTTGACCTAATAGCAGACTCTGAACTTTATATTTTCCTTATGAATTATAATTTCGGACTGATTAAAATATCGAAAGAAAAATTAATTGACAATTGGATTGACTTAATTGAAATTGACCAAGATGAGATTTACTTATTTAATCCAAAAAGTACTGAATTCATCTGTATCGAAAAAACAGAGGAATTTATCCGAGAACGTGAAAATGAGGGAAGAAAATGGATTTATGAAATAACATACTCGAACAATGAATTAAAAGAAAAATGTGAAAGCACTACACACAACATTGGTAGCTGATGCACAACCCTCTTTTTTCTAAAAGCAGACAAAATTCT
>CAZMDC010000122.1:0-1624 GCA_964565055.1 uncultured Polaribacter sp.
TCAATTCAAACATTTTCCCTGGCAAAGGTTTTAAAACCCCTTTTAATTCCATTTGTAATGAATAAATAGCAAAAAAGATATATACTATTTAGTTTTACCAATCTTTACATAAGTTAAAATTTGAATGATTTGATAGATTAATGGAAGGCTTATTAATGCCTTGTAACGAACAAAATAATTCTGACCATAAATACAGATAAAAACTAAATATGCTAGAGAGGGAATTATTGTAAATAAAATAAGTTTTAGTGTTATATTTTTTCCTGTATATACTTTTAAACTTAAAAAATTTGCAATAACAACCAATAAAAATAAAATTGAAAAATATATTAATCTATTGTCATAACCTAAATAAAAAACCAAACTCATACCTAAAGAACATATGAAGTATACTAGTAATAACAATTTTAGTTTAAAGGGAATATTTTTTGTTAATTTGTTCATATCAATAAGTATTTATAGCCCCAGATAATCACTCCAAGCATTAAAAATAGCCTGTGCAGTTAAAGCAGCTGAAGAAGCCATAAAACTACCAATTAATTTTCCAGCAATAAAAGCAGTAAGGCCTACAGGAAGAGCAATACCAACTGAAAAAATAGTTATTTCAATCCCAATAACTGCACCAATAGCACCGCCTATAACATAACCAGCAACATCAGCAGCCACAATCCAACCATCTCCAGGATCTTCTAACTTTTTCTTTAAAGAAGTTTTATTATTTGACTTATTAGCATAATGAGAATAATCGTAATTATTCCAAAACTCTGATGAATATTTTCCAATAGCTAATGAACCTAAAGCATAGGTCTCTTGGGGTAACCAGCTTTCACTCAAAATTAAGTTCTCGTGTTTTTTAACAACTTTATTTATTTCATCAAAAGTTTCTTGTTTAGTAGAAAGGTTTTTGGATGCTACTGTATATATTTCTTCTAGAAAGTTTATTGTATATTCAGCATCTTTAGAAGTTGTGTTTTTCTTTAGTACATTCTTAGCTTTTATAATATCTGAAGCTAAATTGCCTACCAAAACTTCTTTTGCTATATCGAGTCCAGTTCTGTTATCACCATCATACCATTCATTCAAATCTAATTTATCATAAATTTCCATTTGCAGCTCAATAGTAGAACCTGATTCTGGATAAAGATTATTAAAAGTAACATTCATAATCTCAGAGAATTTCTTTTTATGATCAACAGATAAAAACTCTATGTTATCCCATTCTTCACTTTCGTAACTCTTTTCCAAATGATTAGTAAACTCCAACATAAATCTATTATGCTCAATACCTATATTTTCGAGTGGATTTTCTTGATTGACTTTGTTAATACTAATATCTTCTTTTGAACAACTTAATAAAACAATAAGAGAGATGAGAAACGTAATTAGTTTTGTAGTTTTTTTCATTTTTGTTTTTTTTTTAAAAGTAAAAAATAAAAGGGAATTAACAACAAACATTTATTTTTAACTGTTTAGACAACTTCAAAAATTTTACCAGGCAAAGGTTTTAGTACACCTTTTAATTCCATTTGTATTAAAATTGATGATAACTGATACGTAGGAATATTACATTGAATTGCAATACTATCTAGTAATTGTTTACCATTAGCATGAAGGAAATCGAAAA
>CAZMDC010000123.1:0-1618 GCA_964565055.1 uncultured Polaribacter sp.
CATTCCAAAATCTCTCTAAACTTTTTCGCTATTTCCGTTAGCGGGTGCAAATATACAACCTCTTTTTAATCTCACAACCCTTTTTTGAAATTTGTTTTTAAAAAAAAACAAAAAAATACATAAACCCAACAAAACAAGAACCTTACAAATTAAAAAAAATAAATTTTTTTTTCTATTTAATTAATACACTTCAAAATTAACCAAAATCAATTGTTAAAACTTTAAAATAACATTGTAGATGATAAAAAACATAAATTAAATATCATTTGTAAGAAACATTAAATAGAAGTCCACAGAAATAAAATGAACAATAGAACTAAAATTAAATATAAACTATTAAAAAAAGGGTGTGCTAACTTAAAAGAACATGGTTAACTATTAAGTAAAAGGTTTTCATTTATATATATTGTAGGGAATATTGTTTTCTAATATCTTTGCAAACTAAATTATATATAATAAATGATTAAGATTACTCTACCTGATGGAAGTATAAAGGAGTTTGAAACAAACAGCACTCCTTATGATGTAGCTAAAAGTATAAGTGAAGGGCTTGCTAGAAGTATAATTTCTGCAAGTTTTAATAATACAACAGTTGAAACTACTACCCCACTTACCACAGATGGATCTTTGGTTTTATATACTTTTAATGATGATGAAGGTAAAAAAGCGTTTTGGCATTCTTCTGCTCACGTTTTAGCTGAAACAATATTAAGTTTTCACCCAAATGCAAAATTAACAATTGGCCCTGCTATTGAAAATGGATTCTATTATGATTTAGATTTAGGTGATGATACCATTTCTGAAAATGATTTTCCTGCTATAGAAAAGAAGTTTTTAGAAATTGCTCGTGGAAAACACGAGTTTAAAATGAGAGAAGTTTCTAAAGCAGACGCTTTATCATTATATAAAGAAGAAAACAACCCTTATAAGGTTGAGTTAATCGAAAACTTAACAGATGGCGATATCACTTTCTGTGATCATAGCAGTTTTACAGACTTATGTAGAGGAGGGCACATCCCAAACACAGGATTCATTAAAGCTATCAAAATAATGAATGTTGCTGGTGCTTATTGGAGAGGTGATGAAAAAAACAACCAATTAACACGTGTTTACGGAATTAGTTTCCCTAAACAGAAAATGCTAACAGAATATTTAGAATTATTAGAAGAGGCTAAAAAAAGAGATCATAGAAAACTTGGTAAAGAATTAGAATTATTTACGTTTTCACAAAAAGTTGGTGCAGGTTTACCTTTATGGTTACCTAAAGGTGCTGCTTTACGTTCAAGATTAGAAAACTTTTTAAAGGCTGCACAGAAAAAAGCAGGTTACGAAATGGTAATGACGCCACATATTGGTCAGAAAGAGCTATATGTAACTTCTGGTCATTATGAAAAATATGGTGAAGATAGTTTCCAAGCGATAAAAACTCCTAAAATGGATGAAGAGTTTTTATTAAAACCTATGAACTGCCCTCATCACTGTGAAGTGTATAACTTTAAACCTTACTCATATAAAGATTTACCAAAACGATTTGCAGAATTTGGTACAGTATATAGATATGAGCAAAGTGGAGAATTGCATGGTTTAACAAGAGTTAGAGGATTTACTCAAGATGATG